>JAKFEW010000042.1:0-186982 GCA_036675505.1 Candidatus Sericytochromatia bacterium | reverse complement strand
CTGCCGGCGCCGCGGACGCACGGCCGGCGCCGCGCTGGCCGGCGGCTGGGCCGGCACGGGCGCGGGACGGTCCGTGACGGCGGCCTCGTCGCTGCTCATGCCGGAATCATAGCGCTCCGGCGGCACGCGGCACAACGACGGCGGTCACGGCGGGTCGGCCGCGGCCGGCCAACGGCCGGCGATCCAGAGCGGCAGGATGCGCTGGCGCCCCTTCACGTCGAAGCCGGCGGCGCTCGATCCGGTGGCTGAGGCGCTGCGGCGCCACCGTGGCACCCGGGTCAGCTTCGCCACGCGGACCGTGACGGCGTTGACCGACGGCAGGTGCAGGCCGCCGCTGTCGCGCACGTCGCTGAAGTAGTCGGCCTGCATGCGGCAGCCGTAGACGGAGGGCTCGGCGAGCCACCGCCCGCGAATGGCGAAGTAGCCGTACATCCGGCAGGCCAGCGGCCGCGCCTCGTAGATCGAACACCTGCCGTCTTCGAGAAACGGGCAGCGATAGCCCTCTTTCGCCCAGTAGCGGTCCGCGATCGGCTCGAAGTGCTTGATCGCGCCGAGCAGGCGGTAGCTGCGCACGCGGTGGCCGTGCTCCGCGTCGAAGCGCGCCTTGAAGGCCGTCCGGCGCTCGGGCGACCAGCGCGTGGCGATGTGCGTCTCGATCCGCGCCCACTCTTCCGGCCAGACGTCGAAGATGGCCGTCGAGGAGTCGCAGCAGCCGCTACAGCCGGCGCCGCAGCGCACGCCGGGATACGCCGCGCGCACCGACGCGACCAGGCGGTCGAGCAAGACGTAGACGTCGCGGTCGTCCCCGGTGCCGCCCAGGTTGTCGGCGCCTGCCAGCGCGTCGCGGAAGGTGCCGATGGCCTCGCCGATCGCCGGCAACGGCGGCGCCGCACCACGATCGCCCCCCAGGCCGCGTTCGACCTGGGCGAGCACGGCCTCGAAGCTGCTATCCCGTTCCACCATCCCTTCATTTTACGTCATGCGCCGCGAAGTGTAGAATCCATGCTCGTCCCCCGTTCCAGAAGGTTCCCATGCCCCGTCGCCTCGTCCTTTTCGATATCGATGGCACCCTGCTCACCGCGGCCGGTGCCGGCCGCACGGCCGTCGCCCGGGCGATGGAGGAGGTCTACGGGCCGGTCGGCTCGCTCGCCGATCACCCGTTCGGCGGCAAGACCGATCCCCAGATCGCCTTCGAGGTGCTCGGCCCGCTGGGCTGGGCGGCCACGGTGATCGAGGCGCGGCTTCCCGCGATGTTCGAGAAGTACCTGGCCTACCTCGCGGAGGAGCTGCCGCGCTCGCCACGGGCCCGCCTGATGCCAGGCATCGGGCCCTTGCTCGACGCCCTGGCCATGGAGCCGCGCGCCACGCTGGCGTTGCTCACAGGGAACCTCGAGCGCGGCGCCGCGATCAAGCTCGCGCACTTCGGCCTCGGTGGGCGTTTCCAGTTCGGCGCCTTCGGCAGCGACCATGGCGACCGGCACGAGCTGCCGGCGATCGCGGTCGCGCGCGCCGAGGCCGCGAGCGGCCACCGCCACTTCGGCAAGGAAATCGTCATCATCGGCGACACGGAACACGACGTGGCCTGCGGGCGGACGCTCGGCGTGCGATCGATCGCGGTCGCCACCGGCCCTTTCGGGGTCGACGAGCTCGCGGCCCACGGACCCGACCACGTCTTCGCAGATCTGGCCGACACCGACGCGGTGTTGCGCGCGATCCTGGGCTGATTGCGGGCGGCGCGTGGCGTGAATAGTGGCGGCCGTGCGGGCCTTCATGGAAAAATAAGGCAGGCAGCCGAGTCTACCGGGTAGAATAGTTGAAAGCGTCGCTTGGGCGCTGTGACCCGGCGTTATGTACGTTGTGTCACTGACGCATCGGCGCCTGCGGCCCGACCATGGAACCCTGGAAGATCGGTGCCTGGTCGATTGGTGACGGGCCGGGCTGGAGAGGATATCGAATCCTTATGGATGATCAGGCCAATCAGCGCTGGCAGTGGTCGCTGCGCCGCATCGAGGCCCCGCAGGCCTGGAGCGTCACGCGGGGCGATCGCGACCTCGTGGTCGCGGTGGTCGACTCGGGCGTGGACCCGGACCACCCCGAGCTCGCCGGGCGCGTGTTGCGCGGCTTCAACATCGTGCACCCGAACCGACCGGCGCACGACGACAACGGCCACGGCACAGCCGTCGCCGGCCTGATCGCGGCCCGCGGCAACAACGGCCGTGGCTTCGCGGGCGTTTGCCCCGAATGCAAGATCCTGCCGGTCAAGGTGAACCACCCGGGCACCGGCGCCGTGGCCGCCCACCACATCGCCCAGGGCATCCGCTGGGCCGTCCGCGAGGGCGCGAGCGTGATCAACGCGAGCGTGGGCGTGGTGCAGTGGGAGCATGGCCTGACCGACGAGACGCTCGAAGACATGGCCGACGCCATCCGCTTCGCGCTCAAGCACAACGTGGTGGTCGTGTGCGCCGCGGGCCCCGCCGTGAGCCCGCCGCCCTTTCCAGGCACCTGGTCGGTGCTCTGGGACTTCCGCGGCCTGCTCGCGGCCGGTGGCACGGACCGCCACGACCGCAAGGCGGCCTGCTCGCCCACCGGCAACTTCATTTCGGTCACGGCGCCGTCGGACGGCGTCCTCACCACCTTCCCGCGCGCCCAGGGCCGCCTCTACGGCACCTTCGGCGGCACCTCGGCCGCCGCGCCGCATGTCTCGGGCCTCGCGGCGCTGGTGCGCTCGCTGCGGCCGAACCTGCGCCCGCATGAGGTGAAGGGGCTGATCCAGCGCTGCGCCGACCGGCTCGGTGGCGGCGAGTACCACCCGGACTATGGGTACGGGCGAATCAATGTGATGAAAACGGTCATGGCCGCCTCGCAGGGGCGGTTGGCCGAGATGGGCGAAGGCGCTTAGGCTTTCTTCCCGGTTGCGGGGTGGGAGGTGATCACCGCCGCGCACGTAGCGCGTGCGCGTCGAGGACCCGTCCGCGCTCGCCGATCGCCCGCAGCGCCAGGGTGTCCCCTGCGATGGTCACGCCCACGAAGTGGTGCTCGGTCCTGACCGCGGCGGTCCACGGAGCGCCCCCGGCGCGGTAGAGCATGCCGCCACCGCCGCCCGTCACCACGTACGTGACGCCGCCTTGCGGGCGGATGCGTTCGTAGTGGTGGTCATGGCCAGTCAGCACGAGGTCGAAGCCCAGGCGCGCGAAGAGCGGCACGAGGTCCCGCTGGATCGGGCCGCTCGAGCCGTGCAGGCCGCTCGAGAACGGCGGGTGGTGGAAAAACGCGATCTTCCAGCGTGCCTCGCTCGCCGCGCCGTCGCGTGCGAGCCACTCGTATTGCGGCGAGCCGGGCCCCAACGGCCGGGTCGAGTCGAGGCACCAGAGCTGGGCGGGGCCATGGCTGAAGGTGTACCAGCGCTCGCCGCCAGGCTCCTTCGGCAACGCGAAGGCCTCCAGGTACGGCGCGCCGTCCGCCGTGCGCACGTCGTGGTTGCCCAGCGCCGGATAGAAAGGCACCGAGCCCAGCAGGGGCGCATACGGCACGAAGAAACGCGGGCCGTAGTCCTCGTAGGCGCCGCTGTTATAAACGATGTCGCCGGGCGCGACGACGAACTCCGGCTCCCAGGCCTGGACGCCACGGACCACGTCATATTCCGCCTGGTTGCCGCTGCCGAGGTCGCCGACCACCGCGAAGCGCACGTGGTCGGACGCGGGCCCCCGGTTGGCGAGGAAGGTGCCTTCCCAGCTCGCCGTGCCCTGGCGGACCTGCCAGCGATAGCGTGCGCCGGGCGTGAGCCCGTCCAGCACCGCCTCGTGCTGGAACGCGGCAGGACGCTGCGCCTGGCGCTTCGCGCCGCCATCCACGCCCCACCAGGTCACCGTCGCGGGCGCGGCGGGCGCGTGACGCCATACGAGCGTCGTGGCCCCGACCTGGCCGTTTTGGAGGTAGGGCGGTGACAGTGGCAAGGCCTCGCCGGCCGCGAGCGCGGGGGTGGCGGTGGCGAGCAGGGCGACGAAGATCAGGCGGTGGATCGTCATGACGGCATTGTAGCGCGTCAGGGCTTGGAGGGCGTCCCCATAATACGCGTAGCCCGCTCGACGCCACGCTCGGCAAGCCGGGTGAGCACGGGGCGCAGGTCGCCGACCGCGCCGCGGGCGGCGGCGCTGCGGGCCGGCTCGAGCCAGCGTTCCACGCGCCCGAAGCGAGCGCGTTCCAGCAGGTAGCGGTCGGTACCGCGCGCGCTCATCGCGGCCGTCAGGCCCGCCATCGCGATGTAGGTCGGCTCGTCGACGCCGAGCACGCGCGACACGAGGCCCATGAGCGGCGCGCCGGCGGGTGTCCCCGCGTGGTGCCAGGCCGCCTGGGCCAGCTCGCGCAACAGGCCGCCCGTGGCCGGCAGGGCCGCTGCATCGACGGCGAGGTCGATGAGGGCGTCGTTCGCGGCGGTTTCGGTCGCGGGCGGGGGCGGCAGGCCGGCGTCGGCGATCGCCGCCCGGATCGCGGCGCCGTGCGCGCCATGGGCGAGCCAGTCCGGCCGGGCCTCGTCGGCCGCGACGTGCACGGACCAGCCCAGCACGAAGGCCCGCGAGCCGGCGCCGGCGTGCTGGGCCTCGCGCCAGAGGGCGTCGAGCGTGCCCTTGCTGTGGGTCCGCGCGACGGTGAGGTGGCTGGCGCCTGGCGCTTCCTGGAGGTCGGCGGCCAACGCTCCCCACAAAAAAGCTTCGCGGTGCGGCGCCAGCCAGGGCTGGCGGGTCACGAGGACCCCGAAGGCCCGCTGGGCGGCGGCGCCATGGGTGAGCGGCCCCCAGGCGAGCGCGGAATCGGGTGTACCGAGGATGAAGGCGGCGCCCGCGAGGGCACCGCCTATTGCCTTGAGGAGGCGCACCTACTTGAGATCGAGCAGCTCGACCTCGAAGATCAGCGTCGAGTTCGGCGGGATTTCGCCGCCGCCGGCGCCGCGATCGCCGTACCCGAGATCGGGTGGGATCACGAGCTTGCGCTTCTCACCGATCTTCATGCCGGCGACGCCCTCGTCCCAGCCCTTGATCACATGGCCCTGGCCGAGCGGGAACTCGAAGGGCTGGTTGCGATCCAGCGAGGAGTCGAATTTCTTGCCGTCCGGCAGCCAGCCGGTGTAGTGGACCGAAACGGTGTCGCCAGCCTTGGCGACCTTCGCTTCCTTCTTGCCCATCTGCATGACGGTGTACTTGAGGCCGCTCGCCGTCTTGGTCTTGGCGTCGGTCGAGATGGCCTTGCCGTCGTCCTTGCCGGGCGTGGCGGCAGCTGCCGGTGCGGAGGCCGCTGCGACGGGCGACGCGGCCACGGCGCTCGCCGCCGCCACGGTGGCCGGCGAGGCCGCGGTCGTGGTGTCGGCGGCAGTCGACGCCGTCGTCGTGGTGGTGGTGGTCGTGGTGGTGGTGTTGGTCTCGCCCGCGGGCTGTTCCTTGTTCTCGGAACCACCGTCGCATGCTGCGACGGCAAAGCTCAGCGCGGCAACGAGAAGGACTTTGCGCAACATGCTGTGTCTCCTTCTAGGTCGAAAAAAATCTGCCACAGCATACCATAGACTCGCGCGGCGGGCGGGTCAGCTGGGGACGGGCGCGTGCCAGGTGAACACGCGCCGGCAGACCGCGAGGCGTTGGCGCACGCGGTATGCCTGGTGGGCCGCCGCGCCCGCCTGGCTGGACTGGTAGGCGGCCTCGTCCATGATCTGGACCTCGAACGGCACGAAGGCCCGCGTGATCGCGCCGCCCCGCACGACCCTGACGAGCGCGCGGGCCGTGAACTGCATCGTCTGGTAAGTCGACGCGCTGTGCGGATTGCGCTCGTGTTCCCGCGTCGGGACCTCGCCGAGGCGGTGGACGCCTTGCGTGAACTCCTTGAAGGTCAGCTCGCCCTGGTGGTACGCCTCCTCGAGCTCTTCGAAGCCGGCGCGGAAGTCCGGCAGGTCGAGCAGCGTGTTGATCGAGCGGCTGGGCTTCACGTTGGGGAAGGCGAAAACATTGTTCGCGCGCAGGTACTTGAGCAGCAAAAGGGCAAAGGCCTTGTCGGGCGTGACGAAGCGGACGCCGAGGTGGTCGTAGACCTCTTGCGCCACGTTGTCGATCTTGTGCAGCAGCTTGAGAACCAGGCTCTCCCAGGGCTTCTCGGCCTTGAAGTCGCAGCGCACCAGCGGGATCGTCTGCTCGCCGTCGCTCACGATGATCCGGCTGCTGCCCACCTTGAGGTGCGCCGAAAAGCGCTCGAAGATTTGCTGCCGGGCGGCCGCGAGGAGGTCGGGATCCTGCGAGTAACGCGCATGGGCCACCGCGTGGCTGACCTTGAGGAACGAGCAGGCCCAGTCGCGCAGGGGATGGTCGGGCGTCGAGGCGACGAGCAGCAAGTCAGGAAACGCGCGCGGGAGCCCGGCAGGCAGCGCGTCCAGGCCTTCCCAGGGCAGCAAGACGTTTTCGATGAAGTAGGCCGCCCGTTCGCTGATCGCCTCGAACTCCGGCCGGTCGAGCGGGTCGTCGGCATCGAGGCCATAGGCACGGATGAAATCGAATGCGTCGCCGCGCGTGCCGACGCGCAGGCCCTCGAGGTCGATGGCCGAGCGGCCCTCGACGATGGCTTCCAGCGTCGACCAGGGGAAGCGGTAGACCGGATCGGTGATTGGGACGCCTGCGACGTCGTCCAGCTGGCTCATACGACCAGCATACCCTGCCTTCGGGGTTCTGAGTTTTGAGTTTTGAGAATTGAGTTCGCGCGGAACACCGGCGGCTGCCGTGGTCGAGGGTGCCACCTCAAGCCCGAAACCCAAAACTCAAAACTCAAAACCCGTCATGCAATGTCCCAGAATTCGACTTCGTCGGGCCGCGGGGTCGGGAAGGGGATTTCGGTGGGAAGCGCGGCGCCGGGGTGGTAGATCGGCAGCCGCCGAAACGCCAGGGGCGAGAGCTGGGGCAGGCGCACCTGGCGGCGCAGGAGGTTCAGCTCGGCCCAGGCCAGCGGCACGAGGCGTTCCTCGCCACGGCCGTCCTTGAAGTTCGACGGCGCCGTGCCGACGACGAGGTAAACGATCTCGCCGCGCGCCGAGCTCGCGATCAGCCGCCGGACGCGGCCGAAGACGAAGTCGTTGCGACCGAGCACCGCGTAGCGCATCGGGTCGGCGGCGCCTGGCGCGAGCTCATAGGCGCTCAGCTCGTCAAAGGGGATGAGGTCCGAATTCGCCTTCATCGGGAGTTCCTCCTGTGCGAGCCCGGGGACGGGATCAGCGGGCCGGGACGTCGCGCCAGCGGAGCGGGGCATACGCGCCCGGTGCTGTGCGGACGTAGAGCCGGTCATATGGACCGGCCATGCCCGAGAGCGCCGGGAGGCCGCGAGCACGGTTGGCGTAGAGCGTCCAGCCGCCCGACGCGCCGACCGCGGCCATTTCATACTCATCGAACCAGGTGACCGGCGGATGCTCAGCGAGCACCCAGGCGCGACCGCCGGCGTCGAGCGGCTTCGCGCCGAGCCAGGTGCGCGACGCCCATTCCCAGATGCCGGTGGCCGCGGGCGCGACGGTGGTGACGGCTTGATCCGGGGCCTGGCGGCCGTTCTCGAGCACGAGCGTGGTGGCGAGGCCGGCGCCCAACAGCAGGGCGATCGGCAACGTGGCGAGGACCGCCGCGCGCGGCGTAGGGGCCTCAGGCTTTGGCTGGATGCGGATTTGCGCCATCAGACACCTCCCTCTCCAAAACGGCCGGCAGCCCGTTAACTTTTGTAAAAATATTACGTCATGCACAAAGGGGGCGTCCTGCCCCGTGTGGCAAAGGTTTTTGGCTGATTTGCACAACGAGAGTGTTATGTCACCGGCACCGGGCGGTGGTTGCCTGCCTGCGGTGCTATCGGTAGAATCGGGCCCAACTATGGTCGCGCATTCATCCACCCTTGTCCTCGCCCCGGCCCGGCCGTCGCTCGCTCGGCGCTTCCGTCGCCTTTCTCCGGCGGCCCGCATCGGCCTTTGGCTGGGCGGCGCCGTGCTGGCCTCGGCGGCCTGGTGCGTGGTGCTGTTGATCCTGCTGCGACCGGGCCTCGAAGCGTTCCGCGAGCCGGCGCGCTTCCCGCTCGCGCACAACCTGTACCTGGTTGGCACGTACCTGATCCTGCTGGGCGGCGCGTTGTGGACCTGGCGGAACATGCAAGGCGAGTCGCTGCGCGCGCTCGGCCTGGCCGGGGAAGGCCTGGCGCTCGCCCGTGTGGCGCTGGGCGCGCTGGTGGGCGTCGTCTCCCTGGGCGCGCTGCTGGCCTCGGAGGTCGCGGCCGGCCTGCTCGAATGGAGCGCGGCTGCCTGGGCTGCCACACCGGGCGGGTCGATCGCCGCCGTGGTGGGCACTGCATTATTCTTCGCCGCGTCCGAGGAGCTGCTGTTTCGCGGCTTCGTGCTGCAGACGCTGCGCCGCGGCTTCGACACGTCGATCGCCATGGCGGGCAGCGCCTGGCTGTATGCGCTCGTGCACTTCCTGCGCTTCGACCTGGTCTGGCACCAGGTGGTGCTGCCGTTCACCGGCCTCTTCCTGGCGGGCCTGCTGCTCGCCTGGGCCGCGCTGCGCACCCGCTCGATCTGGCTCTCCGTCGGGCTGCATTCGGGTTGGGTCACGATCTTCCTCTTGGCGGATCGCTTCAAGCTCCTCACCTACCCGCCCGCGACGAACTGGCTGACGGGCGGCGGCTACCCGCTCGGCGGGCCGCTCGGCCTCGCGCTGGTGCTGCTGGTCTGGGCGGGGCTGGCCCTGGCGCTTCGCGAGCGCCACGCCTGAGCGTTCAGCGCAGCAGGCGCGTCACCTCGCCGTCTTCCGGGAACCGGTGCAGGTCGGCCTTGTCGTAGACCACCGCGCCGTCCTTACGAACTTGAAACACGCCGCCGCTGCCGCGCACGAGCGTGGCCTCGATGCCAAGCGCGGCCTTCACCTCGGCGGCCACCCGGGTCGCCATGGGTTCGTAGTTTCAAACGCCGCAGTAGGTGATTGCGATGTTCATTCAGCAGCTCCCTTCTCGTCGAGCGCCGCGGCGAGCGCCGCCGCGGCGTCCTCGAACACCCGGATCGCCCAGGCGTTCGTGCAGACCCCGGCGAGCGGGGCCACCTCTTCCAGGCTCTTGCGGTGATACTTCGCGGCCCAGCTGCGTGCCCGGGGGAGCATCCGCACCATGCTCCAGAGGTTGTCAGCGCGATCGAGCAGCTTCACCGCCAGGGCGTCGGGCTCCTCGCAAATGGCGCCGTAATAGACGGGGTTGCCTTCGCGCTTGACCTCGGCCGCCGCGTCGTCCGGCCACCACTTGGTCAGCCGGTTCACCAGGTCGACCACCCGCGGCGGAAACTGCGCGGCGAGGTCCTCGAGCGTGCGGTCGGTGTCTTCGACGACGTCATGGAGCAAGGCGGCGGCGATCGCCTCGGCACCGAGCCCGGCCTCGGCCGCCATCTGGGCCACGCGCAGCGGGTGGTTGATGTAGGGCTCGTCGCCGGCTTTGCGCTTCTGCTTCACGTGCGCCTCGGCGGCGTATGCGGCCGCGCGGGCGACGAGGAGGAGGAGGGGAGCTTCCGCTTGCTGGTCGGCCATCCCTCTATTGTAGCCAGTCTTACGAAAATGCAAAATGTCTTACGTAAAAGAAATGCTGCTTGAATTCTGAAAAAGTGTGCGCGAAGCTTGCAAAACGTAAGACAAACTGATTTACTGTCTTACTATGCAGCCCGACGGGAAGAACCTCACGCCCATCAAAATCAGCTCGAAGTTCCAACTGGTCATCCCGAAGGGGCTGCGCGAGCAACTCGACCTCCAGCCCGGCGACGAGCTGGTGGGCACGGTGGAGGGGCAGGCGATCAAGCTGTTCCGCAGGCCGGCCAGCTACGCCCGCCATCTTTACGGCCGATGGAAGGCGGGTGGTGGAGCGAGCTGAGCGATGCGCCAGGACGCGTTCACACACCGGTTGTCCGGGCTCCGGAAGGTCGCCTTCGACCGCGGGACTTTCGAGGCCTACTTGCGTGGGGATCCACGCCGGGGACCGCTCGGGCTGATTCTGTTCGAGCGGGTCGAGTCCGGTCGCCTGACGGCGGTCACCTCGGTCCTCACCTTGATGGAGCTGTTGGTGGAACCGAACCGGGCCCACGACGAGGCGACGATTCAGGAGCTCGCGTTCCTGTTGCCGACCTTTCCGAACCTGGCCCTCGCGCCGGTCACGCTGGCGGTCGCCGAGCGTGCAGCGAGCTACCAGGGCCGCTGGGGCCTCACCGAGGCGGCGGCCATCCAGGCCGCTACCGCGAAGGTCGAAGGCGCAGAATTGCTTATCACCGTCGAGGTCGCATTGAAGCAACTCGCAGGCGAACTCGATATCCTCGTACTGGATGAATTCGTGGCCCCGATTATCAAGTGATCGGGCGCGAACGCTCAAAATTTCGGGAGTTCTTGGACAAATTCTCGAAACGGTGTTGTATGCTATGCGTGAACTTCAACGGCCGGATGCTATGCGCCGTGCCCGTGCCGAGTGATCGCGGTGTGTGTGGAAGGAAACCCAATCCATCATGAATAAGCATGCGGGCGGGAGACCTGCGAAGAGCGGGGCCCGACGGGAGCTCAAGACCTTCCGGCTCGTCCCCGATGCCATCGGGCGCCTCGACACCCTGGCGCGCGAGCGCGGCGGCTCCACCAGCGACGTGCTGAACGAGCTCCTGCTGCATGGCCGCGGCCTCGACGGCGGCGAGGCGCCCCGTCTGCCCCGCCTCGAAGTCCTGCCCGGTCCTGCTGAAGGCGATGCGGCCGTCGCGCCCAACGTCACGCGCTTCCGCGTGCTGCCTGGCAAGGGGCGCACCACGGACGCCGCGGAAGACGCCGGCCGTGTCCAGCACGAGCTGGAACGCCTGCGCGACGCGCTTGGTGCGGTGCTCGGCGAGATAGAAGATTTGATGTCGGAACAGCTGGCCGAGGGCCAGGAGGTCGCCGGCAAGAAGGGCGCCCGTGCGGCGGAGCCGTATGCCGAGGGCTTCCGCGACGGCATGCTCGAGGCGCTCGAGACGGCGTATGCCTTGCTGCAGGCGGAGTTGCTGATCAGCGACGGCGCCTGACCGAACGACATGACGGGGGCGGGGAACCACAGAGCGAGTCGCTCGCCGGTTCCCCGCCCCTGGCTTTTCGGGAGTGGGGCGAACTACAGGCTCGCCAGGTCCGCACGGAGCGCGCGCCGCAAGGCGTCACGATCGAGGGTGCTCGCGCCCGCGTTCATGGCACCCTGCAACAACCGGGCCACCGCCAGGTCGGCGATCGCCACAGCTCCCTCCGCGGCCACAGGCGCCTGCTGAACGACCCGCTCGGCCTTCGCCAACGCCTGATGGACGCGCTTCTCGGCGTCCCGCACCGTCAGCCCCTTGCGCTCGATCTCGGCGATGAGCATGGCCCGCGTCGCCGCGTCGCCGATTTGCACGACGGCCTTGGCATGGCCGGGAGTGAACGGGCCGGCGTCCGCCGCCGAGGGCTTCCGGCCGAGCGCCAGCCGCACCTCGTCGGGGTAGCGCAGCAAACGCACGCGCTGCTCCACGTAGGCCTTCGTCTTGCCGATGCGTTCGCCCACCTCGCGGTGCGAGAGGCCGGTCTCGTCGAGGATCTGCTTGAGCACCACCGCCTCTTCGAGCGGGGTGATGTCCTCGCGCTGGAGGTTCTCGATCAGCGACACCTGGCGGGCCGCGGCGTCGTCGAGCGTGCGGATGACCACGGGCACGGCGTCGAGGCCGGCGGCCTGGCACGCACGCCAGCGGCGCTCGCCCGCGACGATTTGGAACTTGTTGGGCACGCCCGTGGGATGCGGGCGCACCAAAATGGGCTGGAGCAGGCCGTGCACGCGGATGCTGGCGGCCAGCTCCTCGATGGTCTCGGCGTGCATGGTTTGACGCGGCTGGTTCGGGTTGGGCTCCAGCTGGGCCAGCCGGAGCTGGCGGGGCGCGACGTCATGGCTCAGGCCGCGGCTGGCCTCGTACATGGCCGCGAAGGAGCCACGGGAAGGTGAGGTGGTGGTCATGCGCCGACCTCCGCGATGGCCTGGTCGATGAGGTCGAGGTCGACGGTGGAGGCGCCCTCGAAGGAAGCCAGCGTGAAGGCCGACAGGCACAACTTGTTGATCTCACGCGGCACGCCGCCGCTGGCCTCGTAGACGCGCTGGATCGCGGCCGGCGTGAACATTGTCGCGTGGCAGCCCGCCACCTGGAGGCGGAACCTGATCATGCCCTCGGTGTCCGCAAGGTCGAGCGGCTCGAGCGTCGAGCGCGTCACGATGCGCGAACACAGCGCCTTCTTGGGCTTGAGCTTGGCGCGCAGCTCGTTCTGGCCGAACAGCACGATCTGGACGAGCTTGTGGTCGTCGGTCTCGAAGTTCAGCAGCTGGCGGAGCAGCTCGAACTGCGGGCCTTTGAGCAGCTGCGCCTCGTCGATGAGGATCGTGACGATCTTGCCCGCCAGGTACGCCTGCGTGAAGAAGTCGTTGAGCCGCGCGAGCGTTGCCTGCTTGCTGCGCGCCGGCAGGATGCCGAACTCCGCGCAGATCGAGACCAGGAATTGGTGTTCGGACGGGTAGGACGGGTTCGGCAGGTAGGCCACCGTGAACTTCTCGGGGTAGTCGAGGAAGTGGTGCAGGAGGTGGCGTCCGACGGTGGTCTTGCCCATGCCCACGTCACCGAAGATGACGGTGAGGCCCTGGCGGTGCTCGACGAGGTAGAGGCTCTTGGCGATCGCCGACCTGTGCTGCGTGCCCACGTAGAGGTAGCGCGGGTTCGGCGTCAGGCTGAAGGGCAGCTCGGTGTAAACGGCGAGCTGACTGGGATCGGCCAGGAACTGGGGCTCGGCGAGCTTCGGCGCCTTGGGGGCCGCCTGGGTGGGGGACATGGGGGTTCCCTTTCGTGCAACTCTCGCAGGGGGGTGTCGGAATTAGGGTCAATTCCGGTACCTATCCTAGGGAGTTGGAGCTCGCCCGTCGGGTACGCCCGTCACAATGAGGGGGTCAGTCGACCACCGCGAGCCCGCTCGCATGGGCGTTCACGTCCAGCTTGCGGACGACCGTGCGCGTACGCGGATCGATCTCGAGCACCAGGTCGGACCCCGCGCAGCCCACGTAAATCTGGCCGGTCGTGGGGTGCACCGCAAGCGCGGCGGGGTTCGCCGGGACGCTGAGCACCTGGCGCACCTGGCCGTTCTTGCGATCGAGGAACTGCACGACCCCGGGGTCGGTGTTGAAGCTCGCGACCACCAGCGTGTCCTTGTCGGCCAGCGCGATGCCCGCAGGCCCCGGCGAGACCGAGTAGGCGCGCAAGATGCGCAGCGGCGCGAGCCCGATCACGGCGATGCGGTCGGCGCCCCGGCAGGCGAGGTAGAGCTCCTGGCCATCGGGCGCGAACACGCCCGCGTAGGCGCCGGCGAACGGCAGCTCGAGGCGGCCCTTCACCGTGTGCAGCACGGAGTCGAAGGCGGTCAGCGCGCTGACGCCGCTGGCTGCCGCATGCTCCGGATCGGCGCTGATCTTGAGGTTCGGCCCGGTCGGCCCGGTGGGCATGTCGCCCTTGTACGTGCGCGCCGCGACGTAGAGGTCGCCACTCTTCGGGTGAACGATCACCTGGCTCGGCGTCAGCTCGCCGCCGAGCATCGCGACCTGGTCGCGCGTGTTCAGCTCGGCGGGGCTCAGGCGGCTGACCCGGCGGGCGCGCGTCTCGGTGATCCACAGATCCTTGCCGTCGAGGCCGATCGCGACGCTGGCGGGCAGCGTGCCGACGACGCGCATCCCATGGCAAGCCTTGCAGCTGTTGGCCTCCTGGACGAGCTTCATGCCCTTCTTCTGGTGCGCGGCGTTGGCGGGCGCCTCGCCGACGATGCGCTGGTGCACGACGGCGTCACGGCGGGTGTCGATGACGCTGATGCTCTGCGAGCCCGCCTCGGCCACGTACAGCCGCTTGTCGGGCGCCAGCGCGAGCTGGTGAGGCAGCCGCCCCACCTTGATCGCCTTGCCGGCCTTGCCGCTCGCGAGGTCCACCACCACGAGGCGGTCGTCGAACGGGTCGGCCACGTACAGCTTGCCGGCGCGCGGCACCTCCGGCTGGGCCCAGCGCCAGAAGGCGCCGAACCCCGCCACGCCGATCGCGAGCGCAATCCAGAACGGCCAGCGCGGCCCGGGCGCCGCCCTCATTCAGTTAGGCCTTGGCCTCGCCGGCCGCCCAGCGCTGGCGCACAGCCTCGTACATGATCAGGGCGCCCGCGACGGAGGCGTTCAGGCTCTCGAGCTCCCCCCCGAGCGGCAGGTGCACGCGGACGTCGCAACGCTCCGCGAGCAGGCGCGACAGCCCCTTGCCCTCGCCGCCGATCACGAGGACCAGCGGCTGGGTCAGGTCCAGCTCGTAGGGAAGCTTTTCGCCGCCGGCATCGGCGCCGACCAGCCAGAACCCGGCTTTCTTGAGCGTCTGGAGCGCTTGCGCGAGGTTGATCACGCGCGCCACCGGCACGCGGTCCACGGCGCCCGCCGAAGCCTTGGCGACCGTCGGCGTGAGGCCCACGGCGCGGCGCCCGGGGATCACCACCGCCGCGAAGTCCGCGCCTTCCGCGGTGCGGATCAGCGCCCCGAGGTTGTGCGGGTCTTCGATGCCGTCGAGCACCAGGATCGCCGGGTTCGGCTTCGCGAGCGCGGCTGTGATCGCCTCGTCGAGATCGATGTAGGTGGCCGAGGCGATCGAGACGACGATGCCCTGGTGGTTGGCGTCGAGGGTCAACGCGTCGAGCTTGGGCCGCTCGACGTACTGGACGGTCGCGCCCTTCTCTTTCGCGAGCAGGCGCACCTTCCCGACCAGCTCCTGGTTCTTGAGATCCTTGAGCAGCCACACCTTGTTGACCGGTCGGTCAGACTCGAGGGCGGCGATCGCCGGATGGCGGCCGTAGACGATATCGGCTTCGCGCGTTTCCGGCGTCTCGAGCTCGAGCTCGTCGCTCCCCGGCTGCTCGGCGCGGTCCCGGGCGGGGCCGGCCGCCACGCGCGGCGGGCGCGCGGGGCGCTCGCCGACGGGACCGCGCGCAGGGCGCTCGCCGACCGGACCCCGGGCGGGGCGCGCCGGACGCTCATCGCGCCCGGCCGGCTTCGCACCCGGTCGGCCAGCCGGCTTCGCGCCGCCGCGCGCGGACGGCTTCGCTCCCCGCTCGTCGGGGAACGGCTTGGCCCCGCGGGTCGCTTCCGCTACCCGCTTCTCGGCCTTTGACGGGCCGGTCTTCTCGGCGCTCCGCGGAGGCTTGCCGACGTCCGCCGCCTGCCCGAGGCCCGAACTCGCGGTGGAGCGCGGCTGGCCACCGGTGCCGAAGCGCGAGCCGCCGGCCGCGGCCGTCCGCCCGCCGCGCGGGGCGTCGCCGCCCCAGCCCGCAGGACCCCGCCGGTCGGGCCGCCCTGGGCCCCTGGACTCCGGCTTGGCGCCCCGGCCATCAGGCTTGGCGCCACTCCTCGCGGGCTTGGCGCCCGGTTTGCCGCCCTTGTTCGGGCCTGGGCCCTTGCGGCCGCGATCACTCGGCATGGGATTTCTCCTCCAAATAGCTGTCCGCGAGCGCGAGCAAGGCGTCGAGCCGCTCGCGATCGGGCTTGAGGTAAAGGTAGCCGAGCACGGCTTCGATGGCCGTGCTTAGCCGGTAATGTTGGGCCGACGCATGACGCGCGCCGCCGCCCTTGTGGTTGCGGGCGCGCTTGAACACGCCCAGCTCCTCTTCGGTGAGGAACGGCAGGAGCCTGGTCGCGAGCGCCGCCTGGCCGGCCGCGCTCACATGCGCGACCGTCGCGCGGTGCAGGGCGTCGACCTGGCCCGTGGCGAGCCTGAGCGTACGCTCGCGCACGTGCAGCTCGTAGACGGCGTCGCCCATGTACGCGAGCGCGCGCACCGGGGCCTGAGACCAGGCCGGCACCCCAACCGGGCCCGTCGCCTCGCGTCCTGTTAGCATAGGCTAGACCGGCACTTTCGACACGACCTCCCAGGTCGTCGTGCCGTCTTTCTGGTCGACGATTCGGATGTCGAGCTCGGCAAGGCGGTTGCGGATGATGTCGGCCAGCGCCCAATTCTTCTGCGCCTTGGCCTCCTTGCGGACGTCGATGAGGATGGCCAATAGCTGGGCGGTCTTGTCGTCGAGCCCGATCGTCTGCACCTCCGGCGGGGCCGACAGGTCGATGCCGAGCACCCGATCCGCCAGGTGACGCATCTCCGCGATCGCCGGTCGCGGATCATGCTCGTTGCGCTTGCGGCGCAGCTCGTCGGCCATCACGTAGAAGTGGGCCACGGCCTCCGGCGTGCCGAGGTCATTGTCCATGGCCGCGTTGAAGCCCTCACGGACCTGCACGGCCAGCGCCTCGCCCTCGGCCGAGCCTGTGGCTTCGGCCTCCAGCCGCGCGAGCTGCTCACGCAGGCTCATCAGGCCCTTTTCGGCCGCCCTGATGGCCTCGTCGGAGAAGTCCAGGTCGCTGCGATACTTCGTCTGCAACATGAAATACCGCACCGCCTGGGCGCCGTAGACCGACACGACGTCCCGCGTCGTGCGGACGTTGCCCAGCGACTTGCTCATCTTCTCGGTCTCGAAGTTGAGGAAGCCGGTGTGCATCCAGTAGCGGACGAAGGGCTTCTCGGTGAGGCCCTCCGACTGCGCGATTTCGTTCTCGTGGTGCGGGAACTTGAGGTCCTTGCCGCCCGCGTGGACGTCGATCGTGTCGCCGAGGATCTCGCGCACCATCGCCGAGCACTCGATGTGCCAGCCGGGCCGGCCCAGGCCCCACGGGCTCTCCCAGGACGGCTCGCCGGGCTTGGCCGCCTTCCAGAGCGCGAAGTCGGTCGGATCTTCCTTCCGCGCGTCGACGTCCACGCGCCCCGAAGCGCCCGCCGCGTTGTCCTCGACGGTGCGGCCGGACAGCTTGCCGTAGGCCGGGAAGGTCTTCACGCGGAAGTAAACGTCGCCGTCCACCGCGTAGGCCATCCCCTTCGCGATCAAGCCCTCGATGTGGGCGATCATCCCGGACACGGCCTCGGTGGCCTTCGGGTAATGCGTCGCACGGCGCACGCCGAACGCATCCATGTCCTCGAAGTAAGCGCGGGTGTACTTCTCGGCCACCTCGGCGGCCGAAAGGCCTTCCTCGTTGGCCCGGTTGATGATCTTGTCGTCGATGTCCGTGAAGTTCTGGACGTACGTGACGGTGAAGCCGCGGTGCTCGAAATAGCGCCGCGCGATGTCCCAGAACATGAAGGTGCGCCCGTTGCCGATGTGCAGAAGGCCGTAGACGGTGGGGCCGCACACGTACATCGAGACCTTGCCGGGGGCGAGAGGCTCGAACCCCTCGACTTGCTTGGTCAGGCTGTTGTAGACGCGTAACATGCGGGCTCCATCGAAGGTAATGGGGAAATCCCGGCCATTGGCGGCCGGGGGATATCATTATAGCAAACGCCCTGCTTGCCTCATCGGCCGCCATGCGCGAGCATGGGGCATCTTCCCACCCCCTGCCGAGCCAACCATGAACGTCCACAGCATCGTCGCAGACGCCGTCAGCCAGGCCCTTCAAGCCGAATTCGGCCAGGCCCATGACCCCCTCATCGCCCGCACCGGCGATGCCCGCCACGGTGACTACCAGTCGAACGTCGCGATGGCGCTGGCCAAGGCGCTCAAGGCCAACCCGCGCGAGGTCGCGACGCGGCTCGCCGGCGCGATCGCCTACGAGAAGTTCGCCCTCGCGCCCGAGATTGCGGGTCCCGGCTTCCTGAACTTCCGCCTTTCCACCGAGTTCCTGGGGCGCTACGTCGCGATCGCGGCAGGCAGCGAGCGTGGCGGCGCGGGCGTGGCGGCGCGGCCTGAGTCGGTGGTGTTGGATTATTCGAGCCCGAACGTGGCCAAGCGCCTGCATGTCGGCCACCTCCGCTCGACGATCATCGGCGACGCGATGGCGCGCATCCTGGCGTTCCTCGGCCACGGCACCGTGCGCGACAACCACGTGGGTGATTGGGGCACGCAGTACGGCCTATTGATCGTCGCCTTCCGGCGCTGGGCGGACGACGAGGCCTTGAAGGCCGACCCGATCGGCCACCTGGAGGCGCTTTACCAGCGCGCCTCCGCGCTCGCCAAGGAAGACGAGGCCTTTGCCGCCGAGGGCCGCGCCGAGCTCGCCAAGCTGCATCAGGGCGACGAGGCGAACCTCGCCCTGTGGCGCCGGTTTTCGGAGATCAGCCGCCGCGACGTGGAGGAGCTCTACGAGATGCTCGACGTCCACTTCGATTACTGGCTCGGCGAGAGCTTCTACAACCCGCAGCTCGCGGGGATCGTGGCGCGCCTCGAGCAGGACGGCATCGCGCGCGTGGATCAAGGCGCGCTGGTGGTCTACTTCGAGGGCGACAAGGAGCTCGAGGACAACCCGTTCATCGTGCGCAAGCAGGACGGCGCCTTCCTCTACTCGACGACCGATTTGGCCACGATCGAGCACCGGATGCGGGAGTGGAAGCCGGACCGCATCCTCTACTTCGTCGATCGCCGCCAGGCGCTGCACTTCAAGCAGCTCTTCGCGACCGCCCGCCGCATGGGCGTGACCGGCGTGACATTCGAGCACATCGCGTTCGGCTCGATCATGAACGCCGAGGGCAAGCCCCTGAAGACCCGCTCCGGCGACACGCCGAGCCTGCGCCAGTTGTTGCAGGATGGCATCGACGCCGCGTACACGCTCGTGCGCGAAGGCCGCCCGGAGCTGAGCGACGAGCGTTGCCACCAGATCGCGCGCGCCGTCGGCATCGGCGCGATCAAGTTCGCGGATCTCTCGCAGAACCGCAACACCGACTACAAGTTCGACCTCGCGAAGATGATCAGCTTCGAGGGCGACACCGGGCCCTACCTCCAGTACACCCTCGCCCGCATCCATTCGATCTTCCGCAAGCTCGACACCCATTGGGCACCGCCCGCGCGGGTGCTGCTCGAGACGGAAGAAGAGCTCACGCTGGCGCGCCAGCTGACGCGGTTCGAGGAGGTGCTCGCGAAGACGGCCGAGTCCTGCACGCCGAGCATCCTTTGCGAGTACCTCCTGACCCTCGCGCGGGCGTACAGCGGCTTCTACACCAACTGCCCGGTGCTCAAGGCCGAGGGCGCGACGCGCGACAGCCGGCTCGCGCTCTGCGCGGCCGTGCGGCACCAGCTCACGGCCGGGCTGCAGTGCCTGGGCATCGAGCCGCTGACCGAAATGTAAACCCCTGCGGGTCAGCGTCCCTGGCGCAGCTCGCGGTTTTCCTGGCGCAGCCGGTCCACCTCGGCCTCGAGCTGGCTGAGGCGGTCCTGCATGGTCGCGAACATGTTCATGACCGGGTCCGGCAGCGTCTCGTGGGCTTCCTGCGTCTGGACCTTCTCGCCGCAAATCGCCGCGACCTTGCCCGGGATGCCGACGACGGTGGCATGGGGCGGCACGGCCCTGGTCACCACCGACCCCGAGCCGATGAAGGAGCCTTCACCCACCTCGAAGGCTCCCAGCACCTTTGCCCCGGACCCCAGCACGACGTTCTTGCCGAGCGTCGGGTGGCGCTTCACGGCCTCGAGGCTGGTGCCGCCCAGCGTGACCCCCTGGTAGATCAGGCAACCGTCACCCACCTCGGCGGTCTCGCCGATCACGACACCCATGCCGTGGTCGATGAAGACGCCCTTGCCGATCTTCGCGCCTGGGTGGATCTCGATGCCGGTGATGAACCGGTTCACATGCGAGATGAAGCGCGGCAGCACCGGCAGGCCGGCCTCATGGAGGTCATGGGCGACGCGGTGCCCGATCAGCGCATGCAGACCGGGGTAGCTGGTGAGGACCTCCAGCCAGTGCTTGGCCGCCGGATCCTTCTCCCAGATGGCGTCGACGTCGGCCTTGAGCGTCTCGACCCATTCCCAGGGCGTCATCATGATCTTATCTAGCCTCCGAAGGCCTTCTTGATGCCGTCAAGCAGCCCGGACCCTTTGAGCTTGTCATGCTTGCCCGTCCGCAGCTCCTCGAGGCGCTCGAGCAGGTCGGATTCCTCGGACGTGAGCTGGGTAGGCACCTGCACGTAGACCTCCACGTGCATGTCGCCTCGGCGGTTCGGGGCATTGAGGTGCGGGACGCCTTGGCCCTTGATCGTGAAGATCGTGCCGGTCTGCGTGCCGGCCGGGATTTTCAGCTTTTGGGACTCTTCGAGCGTCGGCACCTCGACCTCCGCCCCGAGGGCGGCCTGACCGAATGATATCGGAAACGACTGAAAGAGCTCCGTGTCACGGCGCTGGAACGTCTTGTCCGATCCGACATGCAACACGATGAACAGGTCGCCAGGCGGGCCGTTGCGGCTGCCCGCGTCGCCCTCGCCGGTGACGCGCAGGCGCGCGCCGGTGTCGACGCCGCCCGGAATCTTCACCTTGAGCTGCTTGTTGACGCTCTTCTTGCCGTCGCCCTTGCAGGACGGGCAAGGCTGGTCGATCGTCTGGCCCTCGCCCTTGCAGCGCGGGCAGGTCGTGATTTGTGCGAACTGGCCGAAGGGCGTCCGCGTCATCTGCTGCACCTGGCCCTGGCCCTTGCAGGTCGCGCAGCGGCTGATCTGCGAGCCTTCCTTGGCGCCGGTGCCGAAGCACGAGCCACACGTCTCGAGGTGGTTGATGTCGATCGTCTTCTCGGCGCCGAAGATCGCGTCGCGGAAGGTGATGTCGAGGTCGAGGCGCAGGTCCGCGCCGCGCTCGGGTCCGCGACGCCGCTGCCTGCCTCCCTGAGCGCCACCGAAGAAGGCCTCGAAGATGTCGCCCAGGCCGCCGAAACCGCCCTCGAATCCGCCGCCGCCGAAGCCGCCGCCTTCGAAGCCGCCGAAGCCGCCGAACCCGGGGCCTGCATGGCCGAATTGGTCGTAGGCGGCACGCTTCTGCGCGTCGCTGAGGACCTCGTAGGCCTCCGTGATTTCCTTGAACTTGTCCTCGGCGCCCGTTTCCTTGTTCACATCGGGGTGGAACTTGCGCGCCAGCTTGCGATAGGCCTTCTTGACCTCATCCTCGCTGGCCCCTTTTTGGAGGCCGAGGAGCTCGTAATAATCCGCTTTCATGGTTCACCGGTCTAGGAGAGGGGCCCCGGATGTTGCCGGGGCCCCTTCGGATGTCGTTACTTGACTTCTTCGTAGTCCGCGTCGACCACGTTGTCGTCACCACCCGAGCCGCCCTCGCCGCCCGGCGGCTGGTTGCCGTCGCCGGCGGGCTGCTGGGGGCCGCCCGAAGGAGCGGACGAACCCTGCGAGTAGAGCTGCGCCGAGAGCGCGTAGACCGTCGCGTTCAGCGCGTCGACCTTCGATTGGATCTCGACGGGGTCCGTGCCCTCGCCGGCCTTGCGCAACTCGCCGATCGCGTGGGTGATCTTCTCGCGGTGCTCGTTGTCGACCTTGTCCGCGGTATCGCGGAGGGTCTTCTCGGCCGTGTAGACGGCGGCGTCGGCCAGGTTCTTGAGCTCGACGATTTCGCGACGCTTCTTGTCTTCGTCGGCGAACTTGTCGGCTTCCACCTTCATCTTCTCGATGTCGGCCTTCGAGAGGCCGCCGGTGTTGGTGATCGAGATCTTCTGCTCGTTGGCGGTCGCCTTGTCACGGGCCGAGACGTGCACGATGCCGTTCGCGTCGATATCGAAGGTGACGTCGATCTGCGGGATGCCACGGGGCGCCGGCGGGATGCCAGTGAGCTGGAACTTGCCGAGCGTCTTGTTGTCGCCCGCCATTTCACGCTCGCCCTGCAGGACGTGGACTTCGACCGACGTCTGGCCGTCGGCCGCCGTCGAGAACGTCTGGGTCTTGGAGGTCGGGATCGTGGTGTTACGCTCGATCAGCTTCGTGAACACGCCGCCGAGCGTCTCGATGCCGAGCGAGAGCGGCGTGACGTCGAGCAGGAGCAGGTCCTTCTTCTCGCCCGCGAGCACGCCGGCCTGGATGGCCGCGCCGAGGGCGACGGCCTCGTCGGGGTTGACCGACTTGTCCGGCTCCTTGCCGAGGTACTTCCGGATCGCGTCCTGGACCGCCGGGATGCGGGTCGAGCCGCCGACCAGCAGCACCTTGTCGATCTGGTCGGGCTTGAGGCCCGAGTCCGCCATCGCCTGGCGCACGGGGCCCATCGAGGCCTCGACCAGGCCCTGCGTCATCTCATCGAACTTGGCGCGCGACAGGTTGAGGTTCAGGTGCTTGGGGCCGGAAGCGTCGGCTGTGATGAATGGAAGGTTGATCTCCGTGGTCACGGTCGCCGACAGCTCGATTTTCGCCTTCTCGGCGGCCTCCTTGAGGCGCTGCAGGGCCATCTTGTCCTTCGAGAGATCGATGGTTTCCTGCTTCTTGAACTCGGAAATCAGCCAGTCCATGATCAGGTTGTCGAAATCGTCGCCGCCCAGGTGGTTGTTGCCACTGGTCGCCTTGACCTCGAACACGCCGTCGCCGAGCTCGAGGATCGACACGTCGAACGTGCCGCCGCCGAGGTCATATACGATGATCGTGTGATCGTGACCCTTGTCGGCGCCGTAGGCCAGCGCCGAGGCGGTCGGCTCGTTGATGATGCGCAGGACTTCGAGGCCCGCGATCGTGCCGGCGTCCTTGGTCGCCTGGCGCTGCGCGTCGTTGAAGTACGCGGGGCAGGTGATGACGGCCTTGGTGACCTTCGAGCCCAGGTAGGCCTCGGCGTCCGCCTTCAGCTTCTGGAGGATGATCGCCGAAATCTGCTGGGGCGTGAAGGTCTCAGCGCCGATCTGCACCGTGGGCGCGGCGCCTGCACCCTGGACGACCTTGTAGGGCACCTTGGTGCGCTCTTCGGTGGTGTCGTCCCAGCTGCGGCCGATGAACCGCTTGATGGAGAAGATCGTGTTCTCCGGATTCGTGATGGCCTGGCGCTTCGCGACCTGGCCGACGAGGCGTTCGCCGGTCTTGGTGAAGCCGACGACCGACGGGGTCGTCCGGTTGCCTTCCGCATTCGGGATGACCACCGGCTTGCCGCCTTCGAGCACGCACACGCAAGAGTTGGTGGTGCCCAGATCGATACCGATCACCTTGCTCATATGTTCAGACTCCTTACGTTATTGCGCCGATTGCGAATTGGCCGGCTCGCCCGAGGCTTCGCCACCGGTGGTGCCGGCGGCCGTGGGCTGGATTGCGGGAATTGTAGGGTTGTCGGCGATCTTGACCATCGCGTGCCGCAGGACGCGGCCGTTGAGCAGATAGCCCTTGCGGAACTCTTCCAGGACGGTTTGATCGGGCACGTCGTCGGCCTGTTCCTGGATGACGGCCTCGTGCATGTTGGGATCGAACGGCTGGCCCTTGGCGTCCATCGGGGTGACGCCTTCCTTGCCGAGGAAATCCGAGAGCTGGCGGTAAATCAGGCTCACGCCCGTCACGACCGTTTGCGGGTCGGTGGCCTTCTCGCCGGCTTGCAGGGCACGCTCGAAGTTGTCGAGGATCTCGAGGAATCGCTCGAGAATGCGCTCGCCGGCGGTCTTGATCAGCGCCTCGCGCTCCTGTTGTTGACGGCGGCGGAAATTGTCGAAATCGGCGGCCAGACGACGGTACTGGTTTTCCATATCCTGGAAAGCCTCGTCCTTGGCCGCGTAATGGACCTCGAGCTCTTTCAGGCGCGCCACAACGTTGCCAGCATCGCTCGCCACGGCGGGCCCTTCGGCCTCCGGCGAATCTAGCTTGGCCGCCGCTGCTTCCGGCGCCGGTTCAATGGTCGACTGGATTTCTTCCTCGGTGCTCACGAAACGTCCCCCTCGAGTGTGCTGTGAATCAGGCCTTTCCTGGAAGTACGTCAGTTTATCATGTCCGATCACCTTGCACCCGCCACCGCTCAGGTGGCGCGGAAGCCGAACAGGCGTGTCAACGTGCTTGAAAGGTGGCGAGCCATGGTTTCGACCGCCACGACCGCCCGGGGGTAGCCCAGGCGGGTCGGGCCCATCACGCTGATTTCGCCGAAGGCCTGGCCGCCGATCGAATACGTCGCCGTGACGGTGCTGCAGGCGTGCAGGTCCGGCAGCGGGTTCTCACGGCCGATCGCTATGTGCGCGCCCGCCCTTGCGCCCGTGGGTACCTCGCCGCCGCCCAGCACCGAGAGCACGCCCGCGAGCGTCTGCTCGCGCTCCAGCAGGCAGAGCAACGAGCGGATCTTGGCGCTGTCGTCGAATTCCGGCTGCTGGGCGAGGAAACTCGCGTTCGAGACGAACACGCGCTCACCCGAGTCGTTCGTGGTCACGAGCCGTTGCATGAGCGCGTGGATGACGTCCTCGTAATGCCGCATCTCCTCGAGCATCTTCGCCACCACCTTGCCGGTGAGCCCGTCGAGCGGCTGTCCACGCAGGTGCTGATTGAGGAACGAGCTCAGCACGCCGAGCTCGCCCTCGGACATCTCGGTGGGGAGCATGACCAGGCTGTTGATGGTCGCACCCTGATCGGTCAGGATCACGACCATCATGTCGCGCGGACCGAGCGGGATGAGCTGCAGGAAATGGATCTTGGCGACATGCGTGCGCGGCGCGCGAACGATTGCCGTACACTGCGCGAGCACCGCCGTGACCTTGGCGGTCTGCTGCAAAATGTCGAAGAGGTCCCGCGCGTCGAACGTGAACCGCTCGAGCACGCGCTGCTCGGCCGGCGGCAGGTCGCCGCCGCGCTCCATCAGCACGTCGACGAAGACGCGGTAGCCGAGGTCTGACGGGATACGGCCGGCCGAGGTGTGGGGCTGGCGGAGCAGGCCCTCGTCCTCGAGGTCGGCCATCTCATTGCGCAGCGTGGCCGGCGACAGGCCGAAGTCGAATTTCTTCGCGAGTACCCGCGATCCGACCGGCTCAGCGGTCAGGATGTAGTCCTCGACGATGGCCTTCAAAATGGCTTGTTGGCGTGATGTTAGGGACATGGCATTCGCTGCTTAGCACTCTCATACCAAGAGTGCTAACCCAATCTAACCCTTTAGCATGGGCGTGTCAAGTGAACTGAAAAACGAGGCCCGGCGCGATTCGCGCCGGGCCTCGTTTTCGTTTTACGCTAAACCAGCGCCTCTTCAGGGCTGGTGAGCTTCCGGATCATGCCCGTGTAGTCCTCGATCAGCTGGTCCGCCTGCATGGCCGTAGGGGCGTCGGCGTAGAGGTGCACGACCGGGTCGACCGGGTCGGGCAGCACGAGCGCCCAGCCGCCGCCCTGGAAGACCTTCACGCCGTCGATCAGCTCGGTCTTGCCGTGCTTG
This sequence comes from Candidatus Sericytochromatia bacterium, assembly GCA_036675505.1. Taxonomy (GTDB): domain Bacteria; phylum Cyanobacteriota; class Sericytochromatia; order S15B-MN24; family JAQBPE01; genus JAKFEW01. The sequence continues at coordinate 161,777 of JAKFEW010000042.1, read as the reverse complement.
CTCTGCTCGACCAACACGCGCATGACCGTGCCCTTCTGTTCCCAGGCGCAGGTGACGGCCTCGTGGAGGTGGTGGAACTCCGGCAGGCCGTCGACCAGCTCGGACAGCGACTGACCCGAGGCGGCGAGCGCCTGGGCGATGTTGCCGGTCGAGAGCATCGCGTCGTAGCCCGGGTGCATTTCTGGGAAGATGAACTTCCCGTCGAGGTTCGCAGCCATCACCACGCCCTCGCCACGGGCCGCTTCCATGAGCGCCCGCGAGTTCACCTTGGTGCGGATCACGGTGCTGCCGGACTCGCTGGCCACCTGCTCGACCACCGAAGGCGCGCTCACGGGCACGACGATCTTGCCGCCGGGCTTGAGCATGCCCACCAGGCGCACCATCAGCACCAGCAGCTGGGTGTTGCTGATGATGCGGCCGCGCGGGTCGATCAGGTGGATGCGCTCGGCGTTGTCGTCGATCTGCACGCCGAACGTGGCCTTGAGCGCCGTCACGATGTTGGCGAGCTGCTGGCGCAGCTCCTCCCGCTGGCGCGGGTTGGGCGGCTGGCTCGCCATGTGGGCGTTCAGCACGACCGTCTCGGCGCCCATGCGGCCGAGCAGGCTCGGCAGCATGACGTTCGTGAACGAGTTCGCGTAGTCGATGACGATCTTGGGGCGCTGCTTGCGCAGCATCTCCGGGTCGATCGCCTTCATGAAGCCTGTGGAATAGTGTTCCATCACGCGGGCCGGGAACGAGATGTTGCCGATGTCCATGAGGCCCACGCGGCGGAAGTCTTCCTTGAAGAAGTTCGACTCGATCTTCTTCTCCTCGGCCTTCGAGATCGACATCCCCTTGCCGTCGAGGAACTCCATCACGACCTCGTTCTCGGAGTCGGCCGAGAGCCGGATGTGCACGCCGCCGCGGGCATTCAGCTCGGGCAGGTGGAAGCGCGTGATGGGCAGGCTGGTGGACTCCAGGTTGTGCACGTTCACGCCCACCGAGAGGAGGCCCGAGATGAGGCCGCGGTTGATCATGCGGCTCGCCGGCGTGGCGTCGCGGCTGACCGTGACCGAGCTGCCCAGCGGAAGTGTGGCGCCATAGCTGGCGCCCAGCTTCACGGCGAACTCCGGCGTGATTTCGATGTTGACCAACCCTTCGACGCCGGTGGCGCCGAAGAGCGTGCGCTGGGCCTGCGAGCCCCAGATGAGGGAGCTCGTGAGCGTGGCGCCGGCCTCGATGACCTTGTTCGGCCAGACCTTCACCTCGGGGCGGATCTGGGCGTTCTCGCCGACGTTGCACTCGTTGGCGACGATCGCGCCCTCGAGGATGTTGGCGCCGCGCTTGATGCTCGAGTTCTTGCCGATCACGCAGCCGCGCAGCTGCGCTTCCTCGCCGATGTAGACGTTGTTCCAGACGATCGGGCGCTTGAGCGAGCTGCCCTCGCCGACGATCACGTTGTCGCCGAGCACGGTGCCGGGCGTGATCGTGACGCCGGGGCCAATCTGGCAGTTGTGGCCGATCACCACCGGACCGGTGACGCGGGCGCTGGGCGAGATGATCGTGCCCTCGCCGACCCAGATGTCGCCCTCGCGCTTGGTGTAGGGCAGTTCGAGCTTCACCTTGCCGTCGAGGATGTCGTAGTGCGCCTGGCGGTAGCTCTGGAGGTTGCCGACGTCTTCCCAATAGCCCTCGGCCACATAGCCGTACATCGGGTCCTTGCGCTCGAGCAGCAACGGGAAGAGGTCCTTCGAGAAGTCGACCTCCTTGTCGGGCGGCAGCAAGGCCAGCACTTCGGGCTCGAGCACGTAGGTGCCCGTGTTGATGGTGTCGGAGAAGACTTCGGACATCGAGGGCTTCTCGAGGAACCGCTCGATGCGGCCGTCCTGATCGGTGATGACGACGCCGAAATCGAGCGGGTTCGTGACCCGCTTGAGCACGATCGTGGCCTTCGAGCCCTTGCTCTTGTGGAACGCCACGGCCTGCTGCAGATCGATGTCCGTCAGCGAGTCGCCCGAGATGACGATGAAGGTCTCATCGCCGAGCACGTCCTCGATCGCCTTGACGCAGCCCGCCGTGCCGAGGGGCATCTTCTCCTCGACCGCGTAGCTGATGTTGACGCCGAACTCGTGGCCGTCGCCGAAATAGTTCTGGATGACGTGGGGCAGGTAATAGAGCGTGATGAAGACGTCGTCGAAGCCATGCCGCCGAAGCAGGTTGATGATGTGCTCCGCCATCGGCTTGTTGAGCATCGGAACCATCGGCTTGGGAATGTCGCAGGTGAGCGGCCGCAGCCGTGTGCCCGAGCCCCCTGCCATCAGGACAGCTTTCATTGCTTTCCTCCGTCTTCTTCTCTGAATCCGATTCCGATTGCTACCGCTTCGCCGCGGGCTTCTTGCCCTTCGCGCCGGGCGTTGCCGGTTCCGCGGGCGCTTCGCCGCCGCTCTCGCGCGCGATACGCTCGTAAATGACCGCGGTCTGCGAGGCGATCTTCTCCCAGTTGAAGACCTCCACCACGCGCTTGCGGCCGTTGGTGGCGAGCCATTGCGCGTAGTCGGGGTTCTTCAGCACCTCGAGGATGCCCCACGCGAGCGAGCCGGCGTCGCCCGTGAAGGTCGTGATGCCGCTCTTGGCGTGCTCGACGATGCTGCCGAGGCCGCCCGTGTCCGCGACCACGACCGGCACTTCAGCCGCCATGCCCTCGAGCGCCACGATGCCGAACGGCTCGTAAAGGCTCGGGAAGACCGCCACGTCGATCACCTGGTAGAGCTTCAAGAGGTCCTCGTCCGAGACGAAGCCCGTGAAGTTCACATAGGCTGAAACGCCGAGCTCATGGGCGCGGCGCTTGAGGTCGGGCAAGAACCCGCCCTTGCCGACGATCACGAAGCGCGCGTCGTGGAACTCGGCGAGCACCTTGGGCATGGCCTCGAGCAGCACCTGAGCGCCCTTTTCGGGCGTCATGCGGCCGACGAAAAAGACCAGCTTCTGGCCATCGGCCACGTATCGCCGGCGGAACTCGGCGCGCTCGGCCTTGCTCATCGTGCGCTCGAACTTGGAGAATTTCACGCCGTTCGGCACGACGTCGAGCTTGTCGTCGGGCACGCCGAAGGCCGCCTTGGCCTCGTGCCACATGTAGCCGCTGCACACGATCACGCGCCAGGCCTCGAAGCACAGCCGCCACTCCATCTGGTTCACGAACTTCGAGAATTCGCTCGCGAGGTTGCCGCGGTTGCGCCCGGCCTCCGTGGCGTGGATGGTGGCGATCAGCGGGATGCCGAGACCCTTCTTGAGCGTGATGCCGGCATGGGCCGTGAGCCAATCGTGCGCGTGCACGATGTCGAAGGGTGTCACACGGTGCGCTTCGAGCGCGTACGCGACCATGCCATGTTGGAGCTGGAGCACCCACGACAGGAAATCCGGTGGGTCGAAGGACCAGTTTTTCACGCGGTGCAAGTGGACGCCGTTGACCGTCTCCCGCTCGAACGTGCCGGGGTGATCCGCCGTCACGACGTGGACTTCGTGTCCCTGCGCGACGAGCGCCTCCGAAATCTCTTCCACGTGGCGGGCGATGCCGCCGACGATGCGCGGGGGGTACTCCCAGGAGAGCATCAGGATGCGCATGGTCGCGAAGTCCGTCCTTTTCAATTGAGGCCGCGCGGGCCGGCGAAACCGATGGACACCTTACCACGATCCCCCGCCGTTACGAAACCGCCAGACCATCGTCCCGTTTGAGGCGCTCGACGAGCCTGGTGAGCGCATCCGGGGCACCGAAGCCGCCAGACTTGGTGACCAGGCGCAACACCCCACCGGGGAGCCCCGGCGCGCCCGCCCCGAGCTCGGCGCGCAGGAGCGGAATGGCGGGCAGCGGCTCGCCGACGACGCGCAGCGGCGGCGCGCCGAGCGCGCGACACACGGCGGTCGCGGTCTCGCCGCCGGCCAGGACCAGCCCGGCGATCGTCGTGGGCGGCTGGCCGTCGAGCAGGCGCACCACCACCTCGCCCAGCGCGGCGGCGACGTGCTGGCCGATCTGGACCGCGCCCATCGCCAGGTCGCGCCCGAGGGCCCGCGCCTTTCGGGCGGGATCCGCCCCCTCGCCGGTCGCGAGGACCACGTCCTGCCCGGAGAGTAGCAGCGGACGGATCGCGAGGACCACCCGCTCGATCGCCGGCGAGCCGGCCAGCAACAGGCCCTCGACGTCGAGCACGACGAGGCGGGCGTGGCGCGCCAACAGCTCGACCTGGCGGGTCGTGACCGCGTTGAGCGAGCCGGCCACCACGAGCACGGGCGGCCGCACCCCGACCAGCACCGGGCGCTGGCCACTCACTGGCGCGATGTCGAGGACATGGTGCGGCTGCATGGCCTTGGCGAGCCCCGCGGAGCCGACCGGCAGCAGCCGGAACGGTGTGAGCGCCATCCCTCGGGCGATCGCCTGGAGATCCTCCGGTCGGGCCGCGTCGGCCACCAGCACGCGCTTGCGGCCGGCGATCGCGCGCACGAGTGCCGTCGCCACGCGTTCGGGTCCGCCCATGACTTCCTTTAGCGAGAGGTGCTCGACCTCGCCGACGCCCCCGGCCGCGAGCAGGGTGGGCAGGTGCGAATCGGCGACGGGCGCGAGGGGGTCGCGGCCGTATTCGCTGACCTGCACCGGCACGCCGTCGACCAGCTGGTAGCCGCCGACGGTGATGCGACCTGCCTGCGGGAAGGCCGGCGCGACCACGGCGAGCTCGAGCTGGAGCGCGGAGAGCGCCTGCAGGATCTCGATCGCGAGGTTGCCGCGCAGCGTCGAGTCGATCTTCTTGTAGAACCGCCGGCAACCGGCAGCCACCAGGAATCGGCAGCCCGCCTCGACCGCGCTCGCGGCCTGGGACGGCGAGACGTTGCGGCTGTCGGTGTTGACGGCCAGCGCGGTGCTCGCCGGCGGGACCGCGACGCGATCGCCGAGTGCCGGCACGATCCAGACGCCGGCGTCCGGCGCGAGGAATTGCAACGACGTGTCGGCGGCGCCGGTCAGATCGTCGGCGAGGATGCCGGTGCGCAGGGGGCCCGGCGTCGGCGTCGGGTCGTTGGGACGGTGTGCCATCGCGACCCGCCGGCGGGCTGCCTAGAAGCCGCCGTCGTCTTGGCCGCCGCCGCTGCGACCGCCACCCCAGCCACCGCGCTCGCCGCCGCCGCTCTCGGACTTCGAGCCGAGCAGGCGCATCTCGTTCGCCGCGATCACCGGCATCTCGTGCTTCTGGCCGCCCGCATCGGTCCAGCGCTGGAACTCCAGGCGGCCGACGATGCCGATCAGCTTGCCCTTTTTCACATACTCCGCCGCGATTTCGGCGGGCTTGCCCCACAGCTCGATGCGGAACCAGTCGGTGGTATCGACGCCTTCCGTGCGCTTCACGGGGCGGTCGACGGCGATGTTGAAAGTGGTCTTGGCGCGACCGCTCTCGAAGTACTTGATCTCGGGATCGGCGCCAGCGCGGCCGACGAGGACGACGGAATTCAACATGGGGCGTATCTCCTGGGGCACGATGGCTGAGAGTGGAGGATTCTACCATGCCGCGCCGTGCTCGGCCGCCCGTTTGGCCGCGGGACCGCGGGGTGTAAAACCGATCGATGAAGGCGAATGGCGGCGAAAGTCGCGATGGGTCGAGGCCTGCGCGGTTGGCGATCGAAGTCGAGGGGTTGGTCCTCCGTGCGACCGTGATGGGCACAGGCGACCCGCTCGTGCTCGTACACGGCCTCGGCACGTCGGCCGCGAGTTGGTCGCGCAACGTGGACGCGCTCGCCGGCTGCGCCCGCGTGTACGCCGTCGATCTGCCGGGCTTCGGCGAGAGCGACAAGCCGGCGGCGACCTTGCCGCCCGATCGCCTCGCCGACCTGCTCGCGGCCTGGTGCCAGGCCGCCGGGATCCGCCGCGCCGACTTCGCCGGCCATTCGCTCGGCGGCGAGGTGGTGCTGTGGCTGGCCCACCGGCATCCCGCCCTCGTGCGGCGCATGGTGCTCGCCGGGTCGACCGGCGCGGCCCCGCGCGCGAGCCTCGTGCGCCGCGTCGGGCGCCTGTTGCTGGATGGCCTGCGTGAGCCGCCGAGCTTCATGCCCGTGTTGTTGCGCGCTTACTGGCAGGCGCGGCCTTGGCGCATGCTGCAGACCGCGCTTCGCAGCCGATCGCCCGATTTGTTGCGGATCCTGCCTCAAATCGAGGCGCCCGCGCTCGTCGTGTGGGGCCGGCGCGATCCCGTCGTGCCGCTCCGCGAGGCGCGCAGGCTCGCGACTGCCCTGCCGGACGCGCACCTCGCCATCGTGGAGGAGGGCGCGCATGGCGTGATCTTCGACGCGCCGGACCGATTCAACGAGCTTGTTTGTGAGTACCTGCGCTCGTCAGCCGGAAAGGTGCGCGACGGCGAGGTCGGTGCCCGACCTCGCCGGGTTTGACCTCGCGACGCGAGCAGGTTGCGGCGAGCGGGCGTCGTGGTATACTACTCAGCGTGCGAACAGGTTCGCGGCGATTTCAAATTCGTAGCGAATCGCAAAAGGTTTACACGGAATGAAAACTTGAACGTGCCGCCCGGCGCGGCGTCGTGCAGGCGCTCCCCTGATGATTCGCGGAGCCCGCATGTCCCGCCGACGGCCGTACGAACCGGGAACATTCCGATGATTCACACCCGGTCCCGCCGCGGGCGCGGCGTCTCGTCTGACCAGAACCGCGCCCGCGATCGAGCGTCGTTAGAGGGCCGACAGGTCCGAAGCGCCATTTGCACGAACGCTTCTCACCTCAGTCACTCCCCGCATCGCCGCTCCATTCCAGCAAGCGTTTCGAATGAGGAAAACCTCTAAAATCAAAAAAGAAATCATCATCAGCGAAGCGAACGACCTGGCTGTGGTGTTTGAAAACGGCCGTGCCCAGGAGTTCTTCCTTCGGCACGGCGACCAGCTGGTCGGGGACATCGTATGGGGTCAAGTCGACGCCGTCGTTCCCGGGATCGAGGCGGCGTTCGTCAACATCGGACAGGATCGCAACGGTTTCATCCACGTGGCCGATTTGCCCGCGATGCAGACGCCGCGTAAACTAGCCCCTCCGAAAAAGCCAACGATCAAGGTTCGCGATCGCATCCTGGTCCAGATCGCCAAGGCGCCCACCGGTCACAAGGGCGCACGACTCACCGGCCGGCTGACAATTCCCGGCCGGTTTTTGGTGCTTGTGCCCCACGACAATCGCGTGTCGATTTCGCGGCGCATCACCGACAACGCCGAGCGCGAGCGGCTGCGCCGTGTCACTCTCGACCTCAAGGATCCCGGCCACGGGCTGATCGTCCGCACCGAGGCGATTGGCCGAAGCGAAGAGGAACTGCGTCAGGACATCGACGAACTGATCGAAATCTGGGCGGACATCTTGCACCAGATTCAGATCGTCGAGCCACCGGCGCTGCTCCACCGCGACAGCGACCTCATCCACAGGGTGCTGCGCGACGCGCTCACGGGCGACGTCACCAAGATCGTCGTAGATTCTCAGGCCGGCTACCACAAAGCGCGCGAGATCCTCGAAGGGTGGATGCCCGAGCTCGCCGATAACGTCCAACTTCACAAGGGAGCGCAATCCATCATGGAACGGTACAAAATCGGCGAAGAGCTCAACGCCGCGATCAATCCCAAAGTCTGGCTGCCCAGCGGCGGAACCCTCGTCATCGAGCACACCGAGGCGCTAACGGTCATCGACGTCAACTCCGGGCGCCTCACGCAGGGCAAGTCCCTCGCTGAGACCGTGTTGCGAACCAACATCGAGGCAGCGGCCGAAATCGCCCGCCAGCTCCGATTGCGCGACATCGGCGGCATCGTGGTCATCGACTTCATCTCGATGGACGAGCCGAAGGATCGCCAGAAGGTCTTCCAGGCCTTCAACGAGGCCCTCAAGCAGGACAAGAGCCGTCCCCAGCTCACCAATTTCTCGGAGCATGGCCTCATCGAGGTCTCGCGCCGGCGCCAGGGCCAGAACCTGCTCGAGCAGCTCACGGTCCCGTGCCCGGAATGCGGCGGCACGGGTCGCCAGAAGGCCAGTCACCTGCTCGACGCGGCGATTGGCACGCCCGCGGATCGCGCCACCCATTACGAGGAGGAGGCCGCGGAATTCATGGAAGACCTGGAAGAGGAAGAACTCGGCGTCGAGGAAGTCGGCGTCAGCGCCGGCGGCGAGGAAACCGAGGCCGAGGCCGAGGCAGGGCGCCGTCGTCGCCGTCGCCGCCGCCGCGGTCGTGGCCGCGACGAAGGCGAAGTCGGCCCGATCCTGACCCACGCGGGCGACGAGCTCGCGATCGAAGAGGAAATCCTCGACGAGACCGTCGCGGTGGCCGAGCCGGCCCGTGGTCGCGTGGAGCGTGCCCCGGGTGGCCGCGAGCGCGGCGAGCGGGGTGGTCGCGAGCGTGGCGGCCGCGAGCGGGGGGCCGAGCGTCCCGCGCCGCGTCCGGTGGCCGCGGAAGAAGAGCTCTTCGGTGAAGAAGATGCCTTCGGTGCTGTCGAGGAAGTCGACGTCTTCGGTACCGGCGGCGCCCGTGAAGAGCGGGCCCCCGAACGCGAAGCCGGGCGTGGCCGATTCGGCGGTGATCGGGGCCCCCGTGAAGGTGGTCGGGACCGTTTCGGCGGCGACCGTGCTGCCGCCCCCCGCGAGGGTGGCCGGGAGCGCTTCGGCGGCGATCGCGGCCCCCGCGAGGGTGGTCGTGAGGGTGGCCGGGACCGTTTCGGCGGTGATCGGGGCCCCCGCGAGGGTGGTCGTGAAGGCGGTCGGGATCGCTTCGGCGGCGACCGTGGCCCCCGCGAAGGCGGTCGGGACCGTTTCGGCGGCGATCGTGGCCCTCGCGAGGCGGCCCGACCCGTCGCCAGCGGCGAGCCGAGTGCTCCGCTCACCGTGAGCGCGCCCGCTCCCCGGGTCCGCCGCGTCGAGCGCACGCCGGCCGCCGTAGGTGCTCCGGTGCCTGCGCCCGCTCCGGTGCGTGAGCCCGCGGCAGCCGCCGTGGCGACGCCTGTGCCAGTGCGTCGTGCGCCGGCACCTGAAACGAAGTCCGTTCCTGCTCTCGCACCGGCGGCTGCGTCGGCTCGGGTCGAGGACCGTTCGCGGAAGCCGGCGAAGCCACTTCCGTTGCCCAAGGACCTGGCGGAGACGGCGGTACCCGGCGTCTTCGTGTTGAAAAAGAAGCCGGCCCAAAAGCCGCTTCCGGATCTCCTGCTGGACGACGTGACTACGGAGGAGGAAGAGATGCCCGCCAAGCCCACCAAGACTGCGACCAAGGCCGCCCCGGCCAAGGCCACGGCTGCCAAACCCGCCGCTCCCGCTGCGGCGAAGCCCGCTGCCAAGGCCACCCCGGCCAAGGCGGCTCCGGCGAAGCCTGCCGCCAAGGCAGCTCCAGCCAAGGCGGCGGCGAAGCCTGCTGCCAAGGCCGCTCCGGCCAAGGCCGCGGCGAAGCCTGCTGCCAAGGCCGCTCCGGCCAAGGCTGCGGCGAAGCCTGCTGCCAAGGCCGCTCCGGCCAAGGCTGCGGCGAAACCGGCTGCCAAGGCCGCTCCGGCGAAGCCGGCCGCCAAGGCGGCCCCGGCCAAGGCCGCGGCGAAGCCGGCCGCCAAGGCCGCTCCGGCGAAGCCGGCTGCCAAGGCGGCCCCGGCCAAGGCTGCGGCGAAGCCTGCCGCCAAGGCCGCTCCGGCCAAGGCGGCTCCGGCGAAGCCTGCCGCCAAGGCAGCTCCAGCCAAGGCTGCGCCGGCCAAGCCGGCCGCCAAGAAGGGCAAGTAAAGCCGGTACGCCCGGGCGGGCAACCGCCCGGGCGTACCCCTTTCCCTTGTATGACATCCGAAGACCTGCCCTCGCCGTCCCCCGTCGAACCGGAGGACGGCGATCTCTTCATCGTCACCGCCGACGAGGCCGGCATGCGGCTCGACCAGTTTTGCCAGGCCGAGCTTGCCGGGATCTCGCGGGCGCGCGTCCAGGCCTGGATCGCCGAGGGCCAGGTGCGGTTGAACGACCGCCCCGCCAAGCCGGCCCAGCGCCTGCGGACGGGCGATCGCGTCTTCGTCGCCGCGCCTCCGCCGCCCGAGGACGCCCAGGCCAAACCTGAGCCGATCCCGCTCGACGTGGTCTACGAGGACGACGACCTGATCGTGATCAACAAGCCCGTCGGGATGGTGGTCCATCCGGCACCGGGATCGCCGTCCGGCACGCTCGTGAACGCCCTGCTGCACCACTGTCGGGGCGGGCTTTCGGGCATCGGCGGCGTGGCGCGGCCGGGCATCGTGCACCGGCTCGACAAGGACACCTCGGGCTTGCTGGTCGTGGCGAAGCACGACCGCGCGCACCTCGGGCTTTCGGCCCAGATCGCCGCGAAGACCGCCGAGCGCCGCTATTGGGCGGTGGTCGGCGGGCACATGCCGGAGCCCGCCGGCCGGGTCGACGCGCCGATCGCGCGCCACCCGACTCACCGCCAGAAGATGGCGGTGGTGCCGGGCGGCCGGACGGCCGCCACGCGCTGGCGCGTGCTCGAGAGCTTCAAGGGCTACGACTGGGTCGAGTGCACGCTCGAGACCGGCCGCACGCATCAGATCCGCGTCCATATGGCCCACCTCGGCCACCCGATCGTCGGCGATCCGGTCTATGGCGGCGATCGGACGCTGCCGGTGAAGCTGCCCGGCCAGGCGCTTCATGCCCAGACGCTCAGCTTCGAGCACCCCGTGACCGGCGAGCGGATGACCTTCACCGCGCCGCCGCCGGCTCACTTCGAAAAGCTGCTCAGCTATCTGCAGGCTACGCGCTAAGCGCCCGATGGCGTAAACTGACGCCATGTCCTGGTTAGACCTCGGGATCCTGCTTTTTCTCGTGACCCATGCGCTGATGGGCGTCGGCGCCGGGTTCCTGCGCGGGCTCGTGGGCCTGATCGGCGCTGCGGCGGCGGTCGCCCTGGCCCTCGTGGCCGCGCCCGCGGCGGTGGACTACATGCCGGCCTGGGTGCCCTGGCCGGAGGCCGTCGCGGGCTGGGCCGCGCTGGTGGTGGCCTGGCTGATCGTGCCGCGGCTCGCGATGGCGCTCGCGCCGGACCTGCGCGGCGGCAAGTTCGGCCTGTGGGACCGCGCGCTCGGGTGGCTACCGGGCCTCGCGTGGGGGCTGCTCGGCGCGGGATGCTTCCTTTGGCTCTATACGGCCTTCGCCGGGGGCGTGCCGCCCGGGAATCCCGTCGCCTCGGTGCTTCACGCTTGGACGCATCCGACGCTGCAGGCGATCGCCTCGGCGTTACCCGGCACCGGGCCGCGCCCAGCGCCCGCGCCGACTCAGCTCGAGAAAGACATGCTCGTGCTCGTGAACGCCGAACGACGCAAGGCCGGGCTGGCCGCGGTGCGGTGGGACGGGCGGCTGGCCGAGGTCGGGCGGGCCCATTGCCAGGATATGGTCGCGCGCAACTACTTCGCCCATGAAGACCCGGGCGGCGCGACGGTGGCCGAGCGGCTGCGCAAGGCCCGCATGGGCTTCCTCACGGCCGGCGAGAACCTCGCGTTCGCGCCGACCCTGGCCATCGCCCACCAGGGGCTGATGGACAGCCCCGGGCACCGGGCCAACATCCTGCGTCCCACGTTCGGCCGCCTCGGCGTCGGCATCGTGCGCCTGCAGGCAAGCTCAGGGTATGCGCCGGTCGTCGGCGGAAAGCAACCCCCCCGGCTGCCCATGGGCGTCGGGGGCTACCTGGTCGTGACGCAGGTCTACGCGAACTAGCGGGCGGTTCTGACCGATCGCGCTAGTGGCAGGCGCACCCGCCGCCGCAGCCGCGCGCTTTCGGCGCGGGCGCGGCGGTCGTGGCGGCGCCAGCGCCAGCCTTGCGGCCGCCCGGCACGCTCGCCGCGAAGGTGCTCATGAGCCGACGGAGCTCGGTGCCCTGGCATGCCGGGCAGACCGCCTGATCCGACGAGGTGGCGAGGAATGCCTCGAAATCGCTCTGGCAGGGCTCGCAACGATACTCGTAGATCGGCATACGGATCCTCCGGGATCGGGTCGGGGTGGGGCACCGGCCTTCATGATATCACCCGAACGGCGGCCGTGTGCAAGCATGCGCCGCGCCGGGGTACGATCAGCGCGTCGCCCGCCCGCCTGCCGATGGAGCCGCCGTGTCCGAGACCTATTACCAGCCCGCCCACCTGGCCGCGTTCGGTGAAATCGCGGAGGCCAGCCCGCAGCTCGGCGAGGCCTTCTTCGCCTATTACGGCAAGGTCTTCGCCGAGGGCGCCCTGAGCGTCCGCGAGAAGTCGCTGATCGCGCTCGCGGTCGCCCACGCGGTGCAATGCCCTTATTGCATCGACGCCTTCACGAAGAACTCGCTGCAGGAGGGCTACGATCTCGACCAGATGACCGAGGCGGTCCATGTCGCGGCCGCCATCCGCGGCGGCGCGAGCCTGGTCCACGGCATGCAGATGCGTGCCTGCGCCGCCCGCGTGGGGATGTGAGATGACGCAGGCCACCACCAGCCTGCGGCGGCGGGGCGCGCCGCTCGCCGACCCGACGGTGCAGCGTGCGTTGCTCGATGGCCTCGCGCTCGCGAACGGCGACTTCGACGCGGCGGTCGCGGCGGCGGGCCATGGCCCTTTGCGACCAGCCCTGCTAGAGGTCTTCCAGATCAACGTCGGCAAGGTCTGCAACATGACCTGCCGCCACTGCCACGTGGACGCCGGGCCCGACCGCAGCGAGACCATGAGCCGCGCAACGGCCGAGGCGTGCCTCGCCGCGCTCGACCGCACGACGGCCCATACGGTCGACCTGACGGGCGGCGCACCCGAGATGAGCCCGTACTTCCGCGAGCTGGTGGCCGGCGCGCGGACGCGCGGCAAGCACGTGATGGACCGCTGCAACCTCACGATCTTGTTGCAGCCCGGCTACGATGATTTGCCGGCGTTCCTCGCCGAGCACCAGGTCGAGGTGGTGTGCTCGCTGCCCCACCACCGCAAGCGCAACACCGATGCGCAGCGTGGCGACGGCACCTATGAGCGATCGATCGCCGCGCTGCGCGCGCTCAACGCCGTGGGCTATGGCCAGGGCGACCCCGGACGCCGCCTGACGCTCGTCTCGAACCCGGCCGGCGCTTACCTGCCGGGCTCCCAGGCGGCGCTCGAGCGCGAGTGGAAAGGCGACCTCGCGGCCGCGCATGGCGTTTTCTTCGATCGCCTCATCACGCTCGCGAACATGCCGATCGCGCGGTTTCTCGAGTGGCTCGAGACGTCCGGCAACCTGGCGGCCTATATGAATACGCTGGTCGAGGGCTTCAATCCGGCGACGGTCGCGGGCCTCATGTGCCGCAACACGCTCAGCGTGGGCTGGGACGGCAAGCTCTACGATTGCGACTTCAACCAGATGCTCGACCTGCCGCTGCGCGATGCCACGGGCAGCCCCATGACGGTCTTCGACTTCGACCCCGCGGCGCTGGCCGGCCGCCGGGTCGCGACCGGCCGGCACTGCTTCGGCTGCACCGCCGGCGCAGGCAGCTCGTGCGGTGGGTCGATCGCCTAGACGGCCCTTCGCTCCCCTGTTAACATAGCCGCGTTCCGGGCCCGCCCGGGGCCTGCCAGGAGACCGCGATGCCCGTCGAGAAGACCTTGTTCGAGAAGAGCCGCCCCGGCCGGGTCGGCATGCGCGTGCCCGCCGCCGGCGTGGCCGACAACGGCTGGCGAGACAGCATTCCGGCGCACCTGCGTCGGGAGCGGGCGCTTGCGCTGCCCGAGCTGAGCGAGCCCGAGGTGGTGCGCCACTTCACGCGCATCTCGCGCAAGAACTACGCGATCGACAGCGGCTTCTACCCGCTCGGCTCTTGCACGATGAAGTACAACCCGAAGGTGAACGAGCTGATCGCGCGCCTGCCGGGCTTCGCGAGCCTGCATCCCTATCAGAGCGAGCGCACCGTCCAGGGCGCGCTGGCGCTCATGTGGGAGCTCGAGCGGCACCTGGCCGAGCTGACCGGCATGGCGCGCGTGACCCTGCAGCCTGCCGCGGGCGCCCATGGCGAGCTGACCGGCATCCTGATGATCAAGGCCTACCATGAAGACCGGGGCGACAAGGCGCGCACCGAAATCATCGTGCCGGACTCGGCCCATGGCACGAACCCCGCGACGGCGGCCCTGGCCGGCTACAAGGTCATCACAGTGCCCTCGAACGAACGCGGTCAGGTAGACCTCGAAGCGTTGCGTGGCGCGGTCTCCGAGCGCACGGCCGGCATCATGCTGACCAACCCGAACACGCTCGGGCTCTTCGAAGAACAGATCCGCGACCTCGCGCGCACGGTGCACGAGGCGGGTGGCCTGCTCTATTACGACGGGGCGAACTTCAACGCGATCATGGGCCTGGTGCGGCCCGGCGACATGGGCTTCGACGTCGTCCACCTGAACCTCCACAAGACCATGACCACGCCGCACGGCGGCGGCGGCCCGGGTTCGGGCCCGGTGGGCGTCTCGAAGGCGCTCGAGCCCTACCTGCCCACGCCGATGGTCGAGCAGGACGGCGGGCGCTACACGTTGTCGTTCGATCGGCCGCGCTCGATCGGCCGCGTGAAGGCCTACTACGGCAACTTCGGCATGCTCGTGCGCGCGTTGACCTACATCCTCACGATGGGTGGCGACGGCCTGCGCCAGGCCAGCGAGGATGCCGTGTTGAACGCGAACTACCTGCGCGTGAAGCTGATGGACACCTACAAGCTGCCTTACAACCAGGTCTGCATGCATGAGTTCGTGCTGTCCGGCGAGTGGCAGAAGAAGGCCGGTGCGAATACGCTCGCCATCGCCAAACGCCTGATCGACTACGGCTACCACCCGCCCACCATCTACTTCCCGCTCGTGGTGCCCGAGGCGATCATGATCGAGCCGACCGAGACCGAGAGCAAGGAAACGCTCGACGCCTTCGTGGCGGCGATGAAGGCGATCGCCGCCGAGGTCGCGTCGGAGCCTGCGCTCGTGACCAGCGCGCCCCACTTCGCGCCTGTGGGCCGGATCGACGAAACCACCGCCGCCCGCAAGCCGAACTTCCGGTGGTCACCCGACGGCGCGGCCGCGGTGGACCCCGCCGAGGTCGCGGCCCGGCCCGGTGGTTGCGCCTGAAGAGCGAAGGTGCCGGCTCGTTCGAGCGGGCCTCATACATCCGCGCCCGGCCCCGCTTCCACCGCGGGGTCGAGGAGCCGCCGTTCGCGCTCTGGCACGGGGCCTACGCGGGGTTCTCGGCGGCCGCCCACACGCACGCCTTCGTGCAGGTGGTACTGCCGCTGGTGGGTCGCATGCGCGTCTCGATCCCGGCCACGGCGCAGGAGCATGTGCTCGGGCCCGAGCAGGCCGTGATCCTGCCTGCGGACGTCGCCCACGGCTTCACCTACCTCGACGGCGAACTCGAGTTCCTGGCGCTGGACGCGCCTGCGGGTTGGCCCGTGCCGCTCACCTCGCCCGCCGTCGTGCGGGCACCCGGCGCGTGGCTGATGGCCCGCGCGCTCGCCGAGGAGGTCGACCGGCCGGGGCCTGAGACGGCGCGACTGCTCACGATCGGCCGCGAGGCGCTGGCGCTGTATCTGGCGCGCGCGCTGGCGGGCCCCAGGCCGGTCGACGCGGCCGACGACGAGCGGACGCGTCGCGTGCTGCAGGCGGTGGATCGGATCCTGCGCGACTACGCCACGCCGCTCACGGTGGAAGGCCTGGCGGCCGACCTCGCGATGAGCCCCCGGCACTTCGAGCGCTGCTTCAAGGCGGCGGTCGGCACGTCGCCGCGGCGGTTCTTGATCGAGGTGCGCCTGCGCGCGGCGCGCGAGCTGCTCGAGACAACCGGGCTGCCGATCGCGTTCGTGGGGGAAGCGGTGGGCTTCGCGACCCCGGCCCACTTCGCGGACACCTTCGCGCGCGCCGCCGGCGTCAGCCCTGGGGTGTGGCGAAAGGAACGGCGGCCTTGACGCCTCCGCGGGCGCGGAGTACCTTGAACGGCCCATGAGCCTCCAGACGCTGTATCCCGTCACGTTGCGCCGCCGTTGGGCCGAGGCCGTCGACCTCGTCGGCCTCACCTTCGAGCCGGACGACCCCGGCGTGGCCGCGAGCTTCACCCGCCCTGGCCAGTACGTGGCCGTTCGGGTGGGTGAGCCTGACAGCCCGCCAGCCTTGTTCGCGCTCGCCTCGCGGCCAGGCTCACCGATGCTCGACCTTCTCGTGAAAGGTGGCCCGGGCGATGTTGTCGGGGCGCTGCTCGCGCTGGCCCCCGGCGATCGGGTCGAGATGTCGCTCGCCCAGGGCCGCGGCTTCCCGGTGCAGGATCATGCCGGCAAGGACGTGCTGCTCTTCGCCGTCGGCTCGGGCATCTCGCCGATCCGCTCGCTGATCTGGTGGCTCGCCGCGCACCGGGCCGAATATGCGGGCGTCACGCTCTTCCAGGGCGGACGCACGCGCGCCCACCTCGCCTACCGGGAAGAGGCCGAGGCCTGGCGGGCCGAGGGCATTTCGGTCGTGCGGGTGCTCAGCCAGGAGGAGGCGCGCGGCGACGCGGGCTTCGCCGAGGGATACGTGCAAGAGGCGCTGGCGGCCCACCCGGTGGACCCTGCCAACACCGCGGCCTTCGTCTGCGGCATGCCGGCGATGGTCGAGGGCGTGAAGGCGGCGCTGGCTCGCCACGGCGTGGGCACCGAGGCCGTCTTCCTGAACTATTGAGGAGTCCGAGATGCGCATCTACACCAAGACCGGCGACAAGGGCGAGACCTCGCTCTACCGTGGCGGACGCGTGCCCAAGGACGCCCCGCGCCTGGAGGCTTACGGCACGCTCGATGAGCTCAACGCCCACCTGGGCCTGGCCCTGGCGCTGCTGCCGGCCGAGGCCGGCCTCGACGCCGCCGTGACCCAGGTGCGGCAGTCCCAGCGCGACCTCTTCTGCCTCGGCGCGCAGCTCGCCACGGTCGGCGATCAGCCGCCCGCCTGGCGCATCGACGAGGCCGACGTCACGCGGCTCGAGGCCGCGATCGACGCGATGGAGGCAGGGTTGCCGCCGCTCACGACCTTCGTGCTGCCAGGCGGGCACCCGGCGGGCGCGGCGCTCCACGTCGCGCGCACGGTGGCGCGGCGGGGCGAGCGCCTGATCGTCGCGGTGGGGCGCGAGGAGCCGCTCGATCCGCTGATCGTGGTGTACGTGAACCGTCTCTCCGACTACCTGTTCGTCCTCGCACGCTACGTGAGCCACCAGCTGGGCAGCCCTGAGCCGAGCCTCGAGATCTAGCGCTAGCGCCGCAGCCGATCGCGCTCGGCGGCGTAATCGCGCAGGAACACGATCTTGGCGTTCAGCGGCGGGAGCGGCTGCAGCACCATGTTCGCAGCGCCCAGCACCGCGCCGAACGTGAGGTGCCCGGCCAGGAGCAGGGCCGCGCGACCGAAATCGAGCGCCGCGATCACCGCCGAGCCGAGGGGCAGCACGAGGGCCATGGCGAGGACCGTCACCCAGAGGGCCGCGCCGTAAACCAGGCCCCAGCCCCAATGCGCCTTGCCGGCGACGAGCGCGTAGGTCATGCCCCAGAGCGCGCCCGTGGCGAGCCAGTGGTGCGCGTAGGTGGGCAGCAAGACGTCGAGCGCGTGGGTGCCGGGCGGCAGCTCGACGCCGGCCCACACCAGCGCCGGGCCATGGCCGGGTCCGATCGCTTGCAACAGCGCGATCAGCGCGTCGTAGGACAGCACCCCCAGCCAACCCGCGGTCATCCCGACCGCGGCGCGCACGAGCAGGTGGTGCTGGCGGAAGGCGGCGATCGCGAAGCCGCCTGTCACCAGGGCGATCGCGGGCAGCACGGCGCCGGCGACGTAGTTCGCCGGCGAAACAACCCCCGCAGCGACCGTGGCGAGCCCGGCGAGCGGCAAGAGGCCGAAGGCGGCGAGCGCCAGCAGCAGCGTGCGGGCGGCCGGCTGGCGCCAGACTTCACCCCGTCCAATCGGCAGCCCAGGCAGCGGCGGTGGTGCCCGCATGGCGTCCCTCCCAGTTCCCCCCACTTCACCAGTTATAGGCGCCCGCCGCCGGCCGCGTAAACGCCCGCATGGCAGCCCCGACCAGGCATGACGGGATCGCCCCGACCGCGGCGAGCGGTCGGGGCGATGAAAAAATGGCCAAAAAAAAACCTAACCAGTGGATAGCTGACGGCAAATTTGCGCTAGTCAAGCTTCCCGGTTAGGTATGACATTATTTTACGTACGCTTCCTCGACCAGGCAAATTAAGTTTTGGTTAACCGGTCCAGCCGCGGTGCGGGTATAAGCCATAAAGGTGGCCGCAGGCCCCCGGAGGCACACGGGCCCGATGGCCAAGAACAACCTGTTCGACTTCGTGAAGGGCATCTTCGGCAGCGGAGGCCAGGCGCCTCAGGCGGCCGAGCCACGCCGCCGCCCGCCGCGTGGGCCGGCGGTCCTGCCGCCGGTCGGCGGCGGCCGTGCCGTCGATCCGGACCAGATGAACCCCGCGACGATCACCCATGTCGGCCGCGCGCCGGATGGCCGGGAGCTGATCATGTCGCTCGGGCTCGGATCGTTCCTCGTGGATCGCGAGACGCCCACGATCTGCTACTTCCGCCATGGCAACGTCGCCGAAATCCCCACCGTCGAGCTGCGCCACCTGTTCGGCTGTTTGATGGAAAAACGCAACCCGGGCGAATTCGCTTTGAGTTACGTCGATCTGCTGAACGTGGCCTCCTTCGAGCTGCAGGCTCGCTCCGGCCGCCTCAAGCGCGCTTCGGCCGCCCAGGGCCAGGCCGCGGCGCCCAAGCCGCTGCCGCGCAAGCCGGTCACGCGGGCCGCCGGGCCGCAATGGCCGGACCAGGAGAATCCCGGCACGATCACGCGGGTCGGTCGCTCTCAAGGCGGCTCGGAGCTCGTGATGACCTTGGGGCTCGGCACGTTCGTGCTCTACCGGGACCCGCCCAACGTGAAGTACTTCGACCGCGGCCGCGAGTGGGACGTCCCCGACGGCGAGCTTGCGGTGCTCGTCGAGGCGCTGATGGCCAAGCAAGACATGACGGAGCACCAGTACACCTACGTCGATCTCCTGAACGTCGCGACCTACGTGCGCGACAGCCGCAAGACGCGCCGCCGGTGATCCCCCGAGGGATCACCGGATTTTTTTCCTTGTCGGCGATCGGGAAACCATGTATTGTGATAGCCCGGATTACATAACGTGGTTCGATTTCCGGCAGGAGGTCCCATGCGCCACAGGACCGATGTACGTACCATCGCCCAGGCGGCCGCCTTCGCGCTCTTCGAGGGCGTGCGCGGCGCGCGCGAGGTGCCGCTGGCGCCGGTCGCCGACGCGCGCCTGACCTGCGTCGGCACGGTCGATCCCACGGCCTGTGGCCTGGTCTGGGTGCGGCGGGGCGATGCGGCGCTGCAGCTCGAGGTACGGCCGGCGCCGGGCGCAACGCCGCGCGAAATGTTCCTGCACGCCGGCAACGACGACCGTGGTCCTGCGCTCACAGCCTACGTCCAGCGCGACCGTCCGGCCCTGGCCGCGCGGTTCTCGGGCACCGGCTTCGTGCCGGCTGGGCCGGATCGCTGGCGGCTTCGCGAGCGGCCGCTCTTCACCAGCGCCGACGGCCTCCATGGGATGCGCGAGGCGGCCGCGAAGCGGCTCGCCTCGGCCTGGGACGTGCCGCTGGACGGTCCGTGGCTCGTGGTGGGAGAATGGGACGCGCTCGAGGGCGCCTGGGACCCTGAGGCGGTGCGCCGGTTCGCGGCGATCGCCTGGCTGCTGGAGGCGGCGCGGGGCACGGGCGCCTAGCACCCGCCACCGGAGGCCCCCCGTTGTCCGAAGCCCAGACCCTCTCACTCCGCGGCGTCACCATGATGCACCAGGTCGGCGCCTTCCGCCCTGCGGTGTTGGACACCAGCAACGGCATCGTCGAGAGCCGCTGGTATGAAGGCGCCAAAGGTGGCAGCGCAATCCTGTGGCTGGGCGACGCCGTAGGCGGCTTCGACTCGCCTGCGAACGGTCTCTACGACCGCCTCGCCGTGGCCTTCCAGGCGCAGGGCGTCGGCTCGCTGCGGGTGCAGTACCGCCTGGCCGCAGACCCGATCCAGGACGGCCTGGACGCCCTGGTGGCGGCGTACCTGCTCCAGCGGCTCGAGGTCTCGCGCATCGTCCCGGTCGGCTGGGGCCTCGGCGCCGTCGGCGCGCTCGAAGTGGCGCGCCGCTTCGACACGGTCGCAGCCGTCGCGCTGCTCGCGCCGCGGGCGGTGCCTGCCAAGGCCGCGGCGGGGCTCGACCGCCCGCTGTTGATCCTGCATGGCACGGGCGATCGGGTCGCGCCCACGCAAGCCTCGCGCGACTTGATCGCGAAGGCCGCCGAGCCGAAGCGCATCGTTTACTTCCCGGATGCGGACCATGACCTCGCCACCTGCGCGGCCGAGGTGGAGGCGGAGCTCACCACCTGGCTCGATCGGCAGCTCGGTGTCGGCCAGGTCCAGGGCTGAATCAGGTCTTCACCCAGCGCGCGTCCTCGCCGCAGCTCGGGCATTCGGGCGTTTCTTCGCCGGGCAGCAGGCTGACCTCGCTGCCCGGCAAGCCGCAGGCGACGCAGACGAAGACGCCCTCGTCGTAGACGAGCTGCCCAGGCGCTACCGGCTCCGCGATGAGCGCCGGCATCGACGAGCGGAATTCGAGACCGAACCTCCTCGGGTCCATGCTGCACCTCCATCGCGGCAATGCCGTCCGGGACGACCTTAGCGCCGACACGGCCCTGGGCCAAGCGACGGGCGGGCGTCATCGCGTTTCGAGCGGGCGGGGGTTGATGGGAACCCGTCTGGCCTGCTACGTTGGGGCGTTCGTATGATTTCTTTACATCCGTGAGCAAGGCGCCCCACTGCCTTTCGCCCGAGGAGAACAGCCGACATGACCCGAAACGAGCGCGCGCCGGCCTTCCGCTGGGACCTGCCCACGGGGCTCGCCACGTGCGCGGCAGCCGTGCTGTGCCTGGTGCCCACCATCGGCTTCCTGACCGCCTGGCACCTGGCCGTGGAGCTGCCGACCTGGACGCGCTGGGCGACGCTGCCTGCCATGTTGGCGCTGGCGGTGGTCGAGTATTACCTGGTGAGCCGCCACCCGGCGCTGTTCAACCGCTTCACGGCCGGCCTGATCGGCGGCGTGGCAGCGGTCGCCGCGTTCGACCTCGTCCGCCTGCCCTTCGCCTGGCTGGTGAAGGGCGCGCCGGACTGGGTGCCGCTGATCGGTCAGCACCTGGCCCGCGAGCCCATCGGCATCATGCCGACGACGACGGCCGTGGCGCTGGGCTACGGGTATCACTACCTGCTGGTCGGGGCGCTGGTGGGCGCCACCTACTCCCTGATCATGGGCAAGGGGCGCTGGTACTGGGCGATGCTCGCCGGCGGCGTGCTCGGCCTCGCGTTCCTGGCCCTGCCGCAGGCACGGTTGCTGGCAGTCGCGACCGGTTTCGATCCGATGAACGCGGGCGCGGTCTGGATGGTGGCGTTCCTGGTCGCGGGCGCCGTACTCGGCGCGGTGGTCCAGGCCCTGGGCCGCACGACGACGAACGCTCTATACGTCGTCTTCCTGCGTGAGGAGCCGCTCGAGGTGCCCGAACTCGCGGGCGTGCGGCGCTCCTGACGCGGTTCGGCGGCTAGCCGCCGACGACGGCGCCGAAGGTCACGAGCGCGATCGAGAGGGCCATGTGGGCCAGCGCAATCTTGCGGGTCTGGTTGGCGGTGAGCATCGTCATGGAAATCTCCTGTTCTGGTGGGGTCTCGTCCCACAAGAGAATAAATACCCGGATCGCTCTCGCGATCCGGGTTTTCAGTGTTTACGAAGCGTGAAGTGTTGTATCCGCGCGTAAAGAGGGCAAGCGAAGGCTGCTAGGCCAGACGGGGCGACACGACCTGGCCCTGGCCAATCACGCCGAGCGATCGGCCGAAGCGGACTCTGCTGCGCCCCATGCAGGTCTCATAGCCGCGCCAGCCGTCGAGTCCGGGCAACGCGGCGATTTTCTCGTCGATCTTCCGCACGATGGCCATGCCCTCTTCGTCGTCGAAGAGCATGAGGCCGACCGCGTCGACCTCCTCGAGCGATCGGATGTCGGCGCCGACGGGCTCGAAGAAGCGCCGGATCAGCGTCGAGACGAGCTGCGCGGTCTTCGGGTCGGCCATCCGATCGGCCGCTTCCTTGTAGTAGAAGGCGAAGTGTCGGCGCTCGTCTTTCATGATGCGCGCGAGCAACTCATGCAGGATCGGGTGGTTGGTCTTCGACATGATGCGCAGGTAGCCTTCCGCCGTCGCGAGCTCGTTGGCCGCGCCCCAGGCCATGTGGACGCCGACGAAGCGCATGCCTGCCCAGCGCGCGAGCAAGGTCTGGCCTAGCGTCCGCAGGCGGAACAGGAAGTTCTTGCCCTGCTTGACCTCGGCGGGGCGATCCTCGGAGACGGGCACGCCGTAGGCGTTGAGGAAGCGCCTGATCGCATGGCCGTGGAAGTACTCCTCGTAGACCCAGCAGCTCAAGAAGGCCTGGATTTCGGGCACGTCGATCGCCGGCGTGCTGAGCAGCTCCTTGAGGTAGACGATCGTGTTCGACTCCACATCCATGAAGTAGGTCAGGATGCGGATCTCGTCGTCGCGTAGCGGGTGGTTCGGCACGTCGTCGAAATCGATGCCCGTGAGGTCGAGGGCCTTGGAGTGGGTGAGGTGACGTGCGATGTTGGTGGGGGCGGACATGGATCTCCTCCTCGGCTGGCGGTACACCTGAGGTACGGCGCCTGCGCCGGCGCGGATTTCTCGCAAGGCTTGGTTGACATGGTACCCGCTTGCTCAGACGGGGGCACGCGGCCGGGAGGACGATGGTGCGGCTGTTCATCGCTGTCGATCCGAGCGCCGAGGCGCTCACGGTCCTCGCAGATGCCCAACACGCGCTGCGTGGGTCGATCGCTTGCCGCAGTTGGTCGAACCTCGCCGGCACGCACCTCACGTTGCACTTCCTGGGCGAGGTGGCCGAGGCCGACGTGGGTGCGATCGACGCCGCGCTCGCCAGGTGCGCCGCGGCGGCCGTGCCTTTCAACTTGGCGCTCGCGCCGATCGGGGCGTTTCCTTCGCCGGCGCGCGCGCGCGTCCTCTGGGCCGGCGTCGGCGGTGACCTGGCCGGGCTCGCCGCCCTGCATGGCGCGCTGGGCGAGGCCCTCCGCGCGCTCGGGCGCCCGCCCGAGGCCCGTGCCTTCAAGCCGCACCTCACCCTCGCGCGCGAGCCGGCCGACCCCGCCGCGGCGGGGCGGGCGATCGCTGCCATCACCTTGCCGCCCGTGGCCTGGCGCGTGGCAGAGGCCGTGCTCTATCGCTCGCACCTCGGCCCTACGGGCGCGCGCTACGAACCGCTCGCGCGCCACCGCATCGGACCTGGCAGCCTGGCACGCCTGTCTGATTGATCGACGCTCATTGCACGCATCTCCGCGATTTCGTTTCGGCCATGGCCGAACGTTGTCGGCCGGTTCGCACAAAGCGATTTCGTTACGTTTCCGTTACGGTCGTTTGACGACCACAGCGGACGCAGCGTGCCCCCTTTCGCGCGTCCTCCAAGCTCGAAACACACGCCGCCCTTCGGCCCCCCCCGGGTCGTGCCGTTGCTCGAGGACTTCATCCATGCGCTTGCCGCTGCGTCCGCTTGGCCATTTGGCCGCGGCGATTGCCGTCTCGGGCTGTTCGCCCTTCCCTGTCACGGCGACCTACCTCACCGACGTCGCCGCTTACCGGCTCGACGGCGAGCCCCTGGGCGCCGCGCGCATGGTTGGACCCGACGGGGCTTCGATCATCGGCCCGAACGGCGGCACGCTGGTCGGGCCTGACCGCGGGACGCTCGCAGCGCCGCCCGTGGTGCCACCCGCGGCCTCGCGCGCCGGCGAGCTGTATGGCCGACTCGTGGCACCGGCGGGCATCGTCGCGGCCGGCGCGGGCAATCTCATCGGCGTCGACGCCGGAACCATCTTGAGCCACAACGGCTCGGCCCTCGTGGCGGCGGGCGGAGGCAACCTCGCGGCGCGCGGGCTGATGGCGGCCGGGGCGCGAGGCCTGCAGGGCGCAGTCGTGATGGCCGTCTTCGAGGACGGCTCGCCGCTCGTGGGCGTCGCGCCCGTGCGCACCGACGCCACCGGCGGGTTCCGGCTGCAGGGCGTGCCGGTCGGCGCGACGGTCGTGGTCACGGCGCGCGTCGCCACGGCGAGCGGCGCGACGCGCGTGTTCGAGGCGATCGCGCGGGTGGCCGACGATCGCGGCGAGACCGAGCTGAGCGTCGCCTCGACGCTGGTGACGATGGCCGCGCGCCGCGGCGGTCCGCTGGCGTCACTCGGGCGGGACGACTACGCGGCCGCCATGGCGGCCGCGCACGCCACGCTCGATGAAGGCCAGGTGGCGGCGATCGCCGAGGCCGGCGCCTGGGACGCAGCCGCGGACGACCTGCTGGCCGCGTCGCCCGCCGTCCGGGCCGCGGCCGAGGCCCGGCGCCCAGCGATGAAGGTGGACGTCGAAGCCCGGACGGCGGGTGGTCCGGCTGCGCGCCCGCCGGGCACCACGGGCGAGTCGGGCACCACCGGCGAGCCGGACGCCGCCGGAGGTGAGCCTGCCGGCGGCGGCAACGTCAATTCGGCGAGCGCCGGCGGCGCTCCGAAGCCTCGCCGCCGTCACAACGGCAATGGCCGCCGCGCCCGTCCCAGAGCGGAAGCCGTGCCCGAGACCAGCTCGGCGAAGGAGATCGCGACCGGCGATCCGGTGGCGACCTCGCCTTCCCCGAGCGACGACGCCACTTCCGGCGCGGGCCGGCCGGGCCAGGCGGAGTCGCCGAACCAGGCAGGGTCGCCGAACGGCGATGGCGGCGACGGCGGCGCGCACGGGCAGGGCTCGTCCGGCGAGCACGGCGGCGGGCAAGGCCAATCCGGGGCGACCGGGCAAACCGAGCAGGGTGCAGGGGCGTCCGGAACCGCGCATGACCACGGCTCGGCCGACGCCGGCGAGAGCCACGGCCACAGCGGTGAAAATGCCGGGGACGACTAGCGGGCGATCGTCACAGCAGCGCGCGGATGACGCCGTAGATGCCCGTCCACTCGCCGATGCGGCCCGTCATCAGATCCTTGCCGATCTTCCAGAGCAGCCGCTGCCGGAACATACTCGCCTCGGGCGTCAGCAAGTAGTTGATCAACGGCCGCGCTACGGTCATCAGGTCGAAGTGCGGGTCCTGCTGGGCGATCACCACCAGGTCCTCGATGTGGCCCCAGGGGATCGCGTCGTCGCCCAACAGCTCGTCCATGAAGCGCTCGCGTACCGAGCGCCCCTCGGGCGACACGACCCACGCCACGGCGAGCTCGACCACCTCGCCGAGCTTGAAGCCGGGGTCGCGGCGGGCGAGCGTCACGAGCTCGAAGAGCCGATCCCAGTTGAGCCCCTCCGGCTGGAACAGCTCGTCCATCAGCCGCTCGCGGATGTCCCGACCGCCTTCCGAAAGCAATAGCTTGGCCGCATACGGGATCGCCACGTCGAAGGAATGGAAGGAGGGGTCGAGCATCAGCCCGATCCCCTCCAGGGAGATCAACGTGCGGATGATGAACGAGAACGAGACCGGCACGCGCAGGTGGTAACGGTAGAAGATGTCCGCGAGCGGATCCGTCATCTCCTTGAAGGTCGGGCGCTTCTCGAGCGGCGCCTGAGAGGCCTCGATCACCCACTGCAGCGTGGGCTTCAGCGGCACGGGATCCTGGCCCGGGCGGATGAAACCGAGCAGCACGAGATCCTCCATCAGGCCGTCGATGTCGTTGTCGACGATGTGCAGGAATGCCTCGACCATCTGCGCGCGCATCTGCCGCGGAATCTCGCCGATCAGGCCGAAGTCCACCAGGATCAGACGCTTGTCGCGGTCGACCAGAATGTTACCCGGGTGCAGGTCGGCGTGGTAAAAGCCATCCTCGAGCAACTGCTTGAGGTTGACGTTCACGGCGTGCTTCACCAGCGTGGGCGGATCCACGCCCATCGCCCGCAGGTCCTCGACGTTCGTGACCTTCGAGCCGTGCATGAATTCCATCGTCAGCACGCGCCGGGACGAATAGGGGCGGTACATGCGCGGCACGGCCACGCCCGGGAAATCCTCGAAGTTCGCGCGGAAGCGGTCGGCGTTGTCGGCTTCGCGGAGGTAGTCGATCTCCTCGTGGAGCTTGCGGTCGAACTCGTCGAGGATGTCGACGAGCTGGACGTCGGCCAGCCATTCGACGCGCCGCTCGGCCCAGGCGGCCATCGTCCGCAGCACGCTGAGGTCCACCGCGAAGATTTCGAGCAGGTCGGGTCGCTGGACCTTCACGGCGACCTCCTCGCCCGTCTCGCGAAGCCAGGTGCGGTAGACCTGTCCGAGGCTCGCCGCGGCCATGGGTGCCGCCGGGAAGTCTCGGTAGAGCGCGTCGACCGGACGGCCCAGCTCTTCCTCGATGAAGCGCCTGGCGAGCCGCGTGTCGAACGGCGGGATCTTGTCCTGCAACACCGCCATCTCGTCGACGTAGGTCAAAGGCAGCAGATCGACCCGCGTCGAGAGCGTCTGGCCGATCTTGATGAACGTCGGGCCGAGCGTCACGAACTGATCCTTGAGCCAGCGTGCCCGCGCCGACTCGTGGGCGCGCCGCGCTTCCGGGGTTTCACTGGCGGCCGCGCGGGCGTCGAGGCGTTGGTAGATCCAGAACTGCGCGGCGACCCAGAGGATGCGCGCGCCGCGACGCAGCACGCGCCAGCGCCGACTGGGGTCGGGCGGCGCACGCAGCGGGGCTGCGATAACGCCGCCGCGCGCGGAGGCCGATAAGCCCTGCGGCGGGCTGGATAGGCGCGGCTGCTCCATCTCGCTAGCGGCGGAGCACCCCGCAGGCGAGGCGCGGACCGCCGCTCACGCCGGACTTGGCGGGCCCCGAGATCCCCTGGTCCGGGTTCTTGTGGATGATGATCGCGCTGCCGTCGGCGTCGAAGAGCGTGAGCGGGCCGTCCGAGACCGTGACGCGCGTCGTCCAGGCGTCGAGGCGGCCATGGCCACGCTCATCGATCACCAAGTTTGGCAGGTCGCCCAGGTGGTACGGGTGGTTCAGGTCCGGATCCGGGTTGCCCGCCGGGCCGGGGTCGAAGTGGCCGCCGGCCGAGGTGAAGGGCGCCGTGCACTCGCCCACGGCGTGCAGGTGGACGCCGTGGCGGCCCGGCGCGAGCTTGGCCGGATCGCCCTGGATCTCGAGGATCACGCGGACGGCGCGGCCGTCGTCGTTCTCCAGCTCGATGAGCGTCGCTTTGCCCGTGATGCCGTCTCCGCCGAGGTCGGCCGTGGCCCGGGCGAGCTCGCGTCCGCCGTGGTGGTCCTGGGCCTGCTGGAGCAGGGTCGCGCAGCCGCCGAGGGCGATCGCGAGCGCCGCGGCGGCTGAGACGGTCAAGCGGGTGTGAAGCGGCATCGGGACCTCCTGGTTCGCCGGTCGGCGGGGGCAATTTTAGCATGCGGCCTGCGCCGACCGTGCCGGACGAGCGCCGGTGCGATCGCGGGCCGTCCGTGGGGGCGCCGGAGGTGTACAATGGCCCGCGATGGATGGCGAACTGACGCTCACCGTACAGGCCGCGCGGCCGGCCGCCGCGCTCGGCGACACCCGCACCGTCGCGCTGGTCGGCGCCGACGGGGCGATCGAATGGCTGGCCTTCCCGAACGCGGACGGTGCCACCGTCTTCGATGCAGGCGCCGACGCCGCGGCGGTCTTCGCGCTCGCGCCTGCGGGCGAGGCCACGGCCACGCGCGAGTACGTCGGCGAGACGCCGGTGCTGCGCACCGGCTGGACCACGCCGGGCGGCCGCGCCAACGTGAT
The DNA here is from genome assembly GCA_036675505.1 of Candidatus Sericytochromatia bacterium. GTDB lineage: Bacteria > Cyanobacteriota > Sericytochromatia > S15B-MN24 > JAQBPE01 > JAKFEW01. Next base: position 133,976 of record JAKFEW010000042.1, on the reverse strand, counting down.
CGACTTCATGCCGGTGCGGGCCGGCGCCGGCAACGAGGTGGGCGAGCCGCGCCTGCACGTCCGGCGCGTCGCGCGGCTCGTGGAAGGCATCGAGGGCGAGGTGGCCTTCGCCTTTCGCCTCGCGCCGCGGCCGGGCGGCCTGCTTCCCGAGATCATCGAGGATTCGAACGGCCTGCTGTTCGTGGCCGGCGGCATGGCGCTGGTGCTGCAGACCGCTGGCGAAGTGGTGCTGCGCCCCGACGGCTCGGTCGACGGCCATTTCGTGATCACCCAGGGCCAGCGCCAGGCCTTCTTGCTGACCTGGTTCGACGATGCCGACCCCGACGTGGCGGAAGCGACGACCTCGGAGCCCGAGTGGGATCTCGACGGCACCTACGATTACTGGCTCCGCTGGGGCCGGCAATGCCCGTTCCAGGGCGTGCAGCGCGATCACGTGCTGCGCCTGCTGGCGCTGATCAAGGCCTGGGCGCCGCACGCGGGCGCCGACTTCGGGCCCGGCACGCCGCCGCTCTTCGAGTCGCCGTGGCGGGCGTTGGCGGGGCCCGTGCTCGCGGCCTGGGGCCATGAGTCCGAGCTCGCCGCCTTGCTCACGACCTGGCGACCCGACCCCGCCTCGCCCGACGACCGGGCCCGCGCCGGGTGGCTGCTCGACGCGCTCGCGACCGGCAACCTCACGGGCCTGCTCGATCCGTTCGCCTGGATGCCGCACTGGGAAGGGCTGGCCGCGGCCGCGGACGCGCTCGCGGCCAGCACCGGATCGATTGCCCATGACCTCGCGGCGGTGGCCGGGCTGCGCGGGGCGATCGCCCTCGCCGACGACCTGATGCTCGAGGGCGACGCCGCCGCGTGGAGCACGGGCGCCGAAGCCGCGGCGGCGCGCCTCGCCACGGCACCCGGCGCCCCGCCCGGCTGGGACGTGGCGCTCGGCCTGCGCGAGGAGCCGGCCGGCCGGACGCCGCTGGCCTCCGGCGCCGGCGTGCCCGACGCGGGAACGGCGTACTGGGCGATCCGGCGCGAGCTCGCGGGCGGCGCCTACTTGCAGGCGCGCCGCCTGCTGGACGACTTCATCGCGCGCCATGTGCCAGCCCAGCCAGGCCCCGGCCCGGACCCGGGCGCCCTCGCGGCCGTGTTGTGGCTGGCCGCGCAAATCTACCTGCAGGGCCCGCCGACGCCGGAACGCGTGTCGCTGCCTGGCGATCTGGGCGACTGAGCGGCCCGCGGGGTGCCAACTCCCGCTCGCTTCTGTTATGATCCCGGCCCGGCCCGGGACGCACGATGGCGTGCGGCCTGGCGGCCCATGCGAGAGGAGATCCGCCGATGGTGAAGTTCGTCGCGCTGTACAAGCAACCCGCCGACAAGGCCGCGTTCGACAAGCACTTCCAGGAGGTGCACACGCCGCTCTGCCACCAGGTCCCGAACCTCCTCAAGATGGAGGTCTCGCGCTTCACGGGCACGCCGCGCGGCGAGTCGGACCTCTACCTGATGTCCGAGATGTACTTCCAGGACCAGAAGGTCATGATGGACTCGCTCATGAGCGAGGCCGGCGGCGCCACCGCGAAGGACGCGCGGGCGTTCGCGAAGGACATCTTCACGGGCTACTTCGCCGAAGTGCTCGAGCCCCAGGCCGTGAACATCTAGCATGGGCGCTACCGTGCAGAGACTCGCCGAATACGAGCACGTGATCGCCCGGCGCGAGGGGCGCGTCGGCGTCGTGCAGCTCAACCGGCCGAAGGCGCTCAACGCGCTCTCGCTGGCGCTCGTGCGGGAGGTCGTGGCCGCGCTGAATGCGTTCGACGCGGACGCCGACGTCGGCGCCATGGTGCTGACGGGCGACGCGCGGGCCTTCGCGGCCGGCGCGGACATCAAGGAGCTCGCGGACATGGGGCCGGTCGACCTGCTCGCGAGCCCTTACCTCGCCCAGTGGGACGCGATCGGGGCCGTGACCAAGCCGGTGATCGCTGCGGTGAGCGGCTTCTGCCTTGGCGGCGGCTGCGAGCTCGCGATGGCCTGTGACATGATCGTGGCCTCCGAAACGGCACAGTTCGGCCAGCCCGAGATCAACATCGGCGTGATCCCGGGCGCCGGCGGCACCCAGCGCCTGGCGCGGGCCCTCGGCACCCGCCGCGCGATGGAGCTCGTGCTCACGGGCGAGTCGATCGGTGCGGCCGAAGCCCTGCGCACGGGGCTGGTCAACCGCGTGGTGCCGGTGGAGCTGTGCCTCGAGGAGGCCGTGAAGCTGGCCCAGGCGATCGCCGCCAAGGCACCCGTCGCGGTGCGCCTCGCGAAACAACTCGTGCGCGACATCGACGAGACGACGCTCTCCCAGGGGCTCCAGCGCGAGCGGCAGGCGTTCTACCTGCTCTTCTCGTCGGAAGACCAGAAGGAGGGCATGGCCGCCTTCGTGCAGAAGCGCGCGCCACTTTGGAAGGGCAGGTAACCGTGGCTGACAAGGGCTTCACGTCCATCCGCTACGAGGTGGCCGAAAACGTCGGCACCATCACCTTCGATCGGCAGGACGTCTACAACGCCTTCAACGACCAGATGTCGGCCGAGTTGCTCGAGGCGCTCAAGCGGGCCGCCAGGGATGCCGAGGTCCGCTGCGTGGTGATCACGGGCGCGGGCCGGGCCTTCTGCGCGGGCCAGGACCTCGGCAGCCGCAACGTCGCCGGCTTCGATCAGGCCTTGCACCTGGGCGACTCGGTGCGCGATCGCTACAACCCGATCATCCGGCTCATTCGCACCATGGAGAAGCCCGTGATCGCGGCGGTGAACGGCGTGGCGGCCGGCGCCGGCTGCTCGATCGCGCTCGCCTGCGACCTGCGCCTGGCCTCCACCAAGGCCAGCTTCGTGCAGGCCTTCGTGCGCATCGGCGCCGCCCCCGACACCGGCGCCTCGTTCTTCCTGCCGCGGCTGATCGGCCTCGGCCGCGCGACCGAGCTGCTCTTCACGGGCGACAAGCTCGATGCCGCCGACGCCGAGCGCTGGGGGCTGGTGAATCGGGTGGCCGAGCCCGACGCCTTCCCCGCGCTGGTGAAGGAGTGGGGCGAGAAGCTCGCGAAGGGCCCGACGCGCGCGATGGCACTCGCGAAGCGGGCGCTCAACAAGGCCATGGACGAGGACCTCGACACGGTGCTCGGCTGGGAAGCCCAGATGCAAGAGCTGGCGGGCCGTTCGGACGACTACCGCGAGGGCGTCAGCGCCTTTACGGAGAAGCGGCTGCCGGTTTACACTGGCCAGTAGCGCCTGCGGCTCGAATCGACCACCAATGGCTGTTGGTCGGAGCCCCGGTTGAGAAGGGACCAAGTAGATGCAGACCACTGAAGAACTTGAACGCCAAATGATGGCGAAGATCGAGGCCGGTCAGAAGATCGAAAAAGCGGAGGAGATGTCCGACGCGTACAAGGCCGACCTCGTCAACTTGATGACGATGCAGGCCGACTCGGAGCTCGCCGGCTGCTACGGTTACGTGCCGTGGATCCAGAAGGCGCCGACCATCGAGGAGAAGTTCGCGGTCTCGAACATCGTGCGCGACGAGATGCGTCATGCGCTCGCGATGTACAACCTGCTCGAGCGCCTGGGCGTCGACATCGAGGCCCACATCGCGCAGCACGACTACACCAGCCGGCCCACCGACGCGATCAGCAACATCGGCGACCAGCGCCTGGGCGGCGACAAGCGCGTGAACATCTTCTATTACCCGATCGACACCTGGTACGACTTCATCATGTTCAACTTCTGCATGGACCGCGGCGCCGGGCACCAGCTCGAGGACGTGCGGCAGTGCAGCTACGGGCCCTGGTCCCGCGAGATCGAGAAGATCTTCAAGGAGGAAATGGTCCACGTCGCGCATGGCAACTACTGGGTCAAGAAGCTCGCGGAGAACCCCGCGACGAAGCCCGAGCTCCAGGCGGCGCTCGACAAGTGGTACATCCGGACGATGAACATCTTCGGGCGCCCCGGCTCGCGCCGGAACGCGCGTTACCGCCAATTCGGCCTCAAGGTCCGCGACAACGACGCGGTCCGCCAGGCCTTCCACGACGAGGTCGCCGGCCTGAGTGCCCAGTGGGGCCTCACGCTGCCGACCTGGAACGCGCCCTGGGAACAGGGCGGCGCCTCCGCCTAGCCCGCCGGGATGAGCGAGTCGACGATCGGCGTCATCGGCGCCGGCACCATGGGGGCCGGCATCGCGCAGGTGGCGCTCGAGCGCGGCTTCCGGACGAGGCTCTACGACGTGGCCGAAGCGGGCCTGGACAAGGCCCGGCAGGCCATCGTGAAGGGCCTCGACAAGTCGGTCGAGAAGGGCCGGCTGGCGCCCCACGATCGGGAGGCCGCCCTGACCCGCCTGCTGCCGACGACGGTGCTCGAAGACCTCGCCGACGCCGACGTGGTGATCGAAGCCGTGCCGGAAGACCTCGCGCTCAAGCGCGAGCTCTTCGCGCTCCTCGAGGCGGTGGTCGCGCCGACGGCCCTGCTCGCGACCAATACGAGCTCGCTGCCGGTCACGGCGATCGCGGGTTCGCTCCTTCGGCCCGAGCGGGTCGTGGGCCTGCATTTCTTCAACCCGGCGCCGCTCATGGCGCTGGTCGAAGTGATCCGCGGCGAGGCGACCTCGGACGCCGCCGCCGACCGCGCGCGCTCACTCGCCGAAGCGCTGGGCAAGACGCCCGTGATGGCCGCGGACACGCCGGGCTTCGTCGTCAACCGGGTCGCCAGGCCTTATTACGGCGAGGCGCTGCGTCTGGTGGGCGATCACGGGGCGACGCCCTCGACGGTGGACCGCGCGCTGACGCTCGTCGCCGGCTTCAAGATGGGGCCGTTCGCGCTCATGGATCTGATCGGCATCGACGTGAACCTGGCGGTCACCGAGTCGGTCTGGCGGGCATACTACGACGAGCCACGTTTCCGGCCGCATCCCCTGCAGCGTCGAATGGTCGATGCCGGGCGACTGGGCCGCAAGGCCGGCCGCGGATTTTACAGCTATGGCGACGAGCCGGTGCCGGCCGCCTGGCCGCCCGCGTCGCGAGGCGCGAAGCTCAGCCTGGTGTTCATGGGGACGGCCTCGCTGGTCGCAGCCTGGGCCTCGCGCTACGCGGCGGCCGGCCACCGCGTCCAGGTGCTCGGCGACAGCCCGCTGAACGAGCCGCTCGATGGCGTCGACGGCGCCTTCGAGCTCGGCTGGGCCTCGGTCGCCGAGCGCGTGGAGCGGCGCACCCGCCTCGCTGAAGTCTTGCCGCCGGCCGCCTGGATCGCGAGCGACGATCTCGCGGCGAGCGCGCTCGAGATCGAGTCGGCCACCGGTCGCACGGCCTGGCGGGTCGGCACCTGGGCAGGCTACCAGGACGACGCGACGGGCATCGAGGTGGCGCTGCCGGAAGACGCCCAGGATGGGGCGCGGGCGGCCGCCGCGGGGGCGATCGCCGCCCTCGGCCGTGACGCCGTCTTCGTGCCCGATCTGCCCGGCCTGGTGGTCCCGCGCACCCTCGCCATGCTCGTCAACGAGGCCGCCTTCGCGGTCGAGGCCGGCGTGGCTACCCCCGACGAGATCGACCTCGCCATGCGGCTCGGCACCGGCTACCCGCACGGCCCGCTGGCCTGGGGCGACCTGATCGGCCCGGCGCGCGTGGTCGGGCTGCTGCAGGCCCTGCGCGAGGCCTTCGGCGAGCGTTATAGGCCGGCCCCCTGGCTCGTGCGCCGGGCGGCGGCCGGCCTGCCGCTCGCGGTCGGTGCGGAGCCAGAGCGGGTCGCGCCATGAGGCTGTCAATTTGAGCGAAATCGCCCCCGCCGCCCCGACGAGCGGCGCCCACGTCGGCGTCGCGCCGGCCGTGGTCGCACCGGCACCGACCGGCCTCGACGTCACCCAGATCTTCTGGCTGATGCTCGTCGCGTCCGCGGTGGCGATGGTGACGCAACGCTTCCGCATGCCGTACGCGCTCGGGCTGGTCGTGGTCGGGCTCGTGATCGGCGCCCCAAGGCTACTGCCGCAGGCGCACCTCGATCCGCACGTCCTCTTCACGATCTTCCTGCCGCCGCTGCTCTTCGAGGCGGCGATCAACCTGCGTGTCGACGCGCTGCGGGCAGACTGGAAGCCGATCGCGGCCTTCGCGCTGCTCGGCACGCTGATCGCCACGCTCGTCTCGGGCGGCCTCGCCGCCTGGTTGCTCGGCCTGCCGCTGGCCATCGCCCTGGTGTTCGGCGCGCTGATGGCGCCCACCGACCCGATCTCGGTGATGGCGATCCTCAAACGGCTGGGCGTCGACCATCGGCTCGGCCTCATCGTCGAGGCCGAGAGCCTGTTCAACGACGGCGTCGCCGTCGTGCTGTTCTCCGTCCTGCTCGCCATCGCCATGGGCGGCGCGCTGGGCCCGTTGGAGGGCATCGCGCGCTTTCTCCTGGTGGTGCTGGGCGGCGCCGGGATCGGCATGCTCGTCGGCGCGCTCGCGTCGTGGGTGACGCATGCCTTCAACGACCACCTGCTCGAAATCACCCTGACGACGGTCGTCGCCTTCGGCGCCTACCTGTGCGCCGAAGCGGTGCACGTCTCAGGCGTCGTGGCCGTGGTCTCGGCGGGGCTCGTGGTGGGCAACTGGGGCATGCGCACCGGCATGTCGCCGACCACCCGCCTCGCCGTCACCTCGTTTTGGGAGTACGCGGCGTTCGCCGGCAACTCGCTCGTCTTCCTGCTCGTCGGCATCGAGGCGGCCTACGGCGCCTGGTGGACCAAGCTCCCGCTGGTGATCGGCGCTTGCGCGATCGTGCTGGCGGGGCGCGCGGCGGCGGTTTACCTGGTGGCGCCGGCGCTCGGCCGGGTGGGCGCGCCTGTGCCGCTCGCTTGGCGCCACCTGCTCGTCTGGGGCGGCCTGCGCGGCGCGCTCTCGATGGCACTCGTGCTTGGCCTGCCAAAGGATCTGCCCTATCGCGCCGAGCTGGTCGCGATGACCTTCGGCGTGGTGCTCTTCTCGCTGCTCGTGCAGGGCCTCACGGTCGGGAGGTTGGCCGCTCGCCTCGGGCTTGCCGCCGCCGAGGTGAAAGACGAGGCCTACCGGCGCCTCAGCGCCGCACGCCTGGCATGGCAGTCCGCTCTGGACGAGATCGACCGCCAGACGGCGCGCGGGGCGCTGCCCGCGCCTGTGGCGTCCTCGGTGGCCGCCGATTTCCGCGACCGGGTCGCGGCGGCGGAGGCGGCGATCGCCGATCTGCACCTTTCAGACGAGGCCCTGCGCTCCTCGAACGAGGCCAAGGCTTATGGCCTCGCGTTCCGGGCCGCACGGAATGCGCTCAGGGAGGCGCAGCTCGCGGGTGTCGTGGAAGACGACGCGACGTCCGACCTGATTGCCGAAATCGATGAAGCGCTTGCCGAGCGCGGCGCCGGCCATTAAGCGTGTGGCGCTTGCGATGGCGATTTGTCCGCCGCTTCGGCGGGCGAGATCGTTACCAGCTCGGGCCTTCGCCGGAGGAGCTCTCCGCGTAGCCAGAGCGGCGCAACGAACGTGGTGATGCCAATCGCGGCGATCAGCCCGGCGTGGACGCCCGGCGCCAGCGCCCCGGTCGAGAGCCCCAGCCCCGCGAAGACGAGGCCCACTTCGCCGCGAGGCAACATGCCGATCCCCACCAGCAGCCGATCGGGCGCCGGCAAGCGTGCCCCGAAGCCGGCGAGGAGCTTGCCGATCGTGGCGACGACGACCAGCGCCAGCGTGAACCCGATCATGAGCCACGCCGCGGGGTCGAGGGGCGACAGGCTGGCGAGATTGATGGACGCGCCTACCGACACGAAGAAGATCGGCGTAAAAACGTCGGCCACAGGCCGCAGCTGGTTCTCGAGCGATTCGCCGGGGCTCGCGTACTGAATCAGCACCCCGGCTGCGAACGCCCCGATCAGCGCGGCTGAGCCCGCAGTTTCGGCCAACCATGCCAGCGCGAACGCGAAAGCCAGGAAGCCCAGGAACCAGGTCCCGCGTGATCGCGCGCTCGACATCACGCCGACCAGCGCGACGGCGGCCGGTCGGCCGAAGGCGATCACCAGCACCAGGAATCCCAACGAGGCGACGAGCGTCAGCACCATCGGAGCTGCGCCCATCAGGTCATCGCGCGCGAGCTCACCCAGCACGGAGAGCAGCGTCACCCCCATCACGTCGTCGATCAACGCGGCGCCGAGGATGATCGTCCCGACGGGGGAGGTGAGCATGCACTGCTCGGCGAGCACGCGGGCGCTGATGCCGATGCTGGTCGCCGAAAGGCCTGCGCCGACGAACGCCGCGGCCAACGGCGACAGGCCGAAGGCGAGCGCCACGCCCAGTCCCAGCGTAAACGGGACGATAGCGCCGATCGTCGCGACGACGAGCGCCTGGCCTCGCACGCGGGTCAGCTCGTCGATATGGGTCTCGAGCCCGACCTCGAAGAGCAGCAAGATCACGCCCACCTCGGCCAGCAGGTGGATCGGCTCGGCCTGTGGATCGAGCAACGCGAACCCGCTCATCCCGACGACGAGACCGCCGACCAGCTGGCCCAGCACCGCAGGCACGCGCAGCCGCTCGGCCAGCTCGGCGCCGAGCTGGGCCGCCAGGTAGATGATCACGAGGCTCGCGAGCAGGTGCGAGAACGCCAAGCGGGATCCCTCCGCGTCGATCATACCGGGCCGGCCAGGCCGCGCCAGCGGTCGAGCAAATGGCCTGTTCAGATGTCGGCGTCGGCCGTTTCACGTGGGCGAGGATGCGCAGGCCGCCCCATGCGCGGGACAGTGAACCGGAACGTTGCCCCCTCGCCCGGCTTCGAGGCCACCATCAGCATCCCGCCCATCTTGGCGACCAGGCGGTGGGCGATGGCGAGCCCGAGTCCGAGTCCACCATGCACTCGCGTGCTCGTGAGATCCTTTTGGAAGAATGGTTGGAAGATCCGCGCCAACATTTCCGCTGGAATCCCGGGCCCGTCATCCTTGACCTCGAAGGCGATTTCGCCTGACTCGGCGGCGGCGGTCACCGAAACATGACCACCCGCGCCGGCGAATTTTACGGCGTTGTCGATCAACTCGTCGAGCACCTGGGCGAGGCGCTCGGGATCCGTCCACGCGGCAGGCATGTCGGCTTCCGCGGTCCAGGCAAGCTGCGTGCCAGCGTTCGCGGCGGCCGTCGCGGCTCGCGCAGCCGCAGACGCCAGCATGTCGTCGGGCGGGCAGGCGGTACCGACCAGCGTGATCCCCCCGCTCTCGAGGCGGGCGTAAAGTAGCGTGTTGCGGACCATGCGTGCGAGCCGCTCGGACCCGGCGAGGATTTCTCTCACGGCCTCCCGTTGCGCCGACGTCAGCTGGCCAGCCGGGTCGTCGTCGAGCAGGTCCGCGAAACCCATGATGATGTTGATCGGCGTGAGGAGCTCGTGACTCACGACCGCGAGCAAATTGGATTTCATGCGGTCGAGCGAGCGGAGCTCGTCTACGAGTAATTCGAGCTGCTGGTTGGCGTCGCGCAAGTCGATGGTTTGCGCCGCGACCTCGTGCTCCAGGGTCTCGCGGGCCCCCTGCGACTCGGCGGCCATCCGATTGAAGGCGGCCTCGAGAGATGCGAGCTCGACAGTTCGCGCCGCCGCCGGGTGCTCGACCCTCACGAAATTCCCGGTGGCCAGCTGCTCGCTCGCGTGCCGGAGCGCCTGGACGGGCTCCACGAGCGCCCGCGTCGCTCGGCGCCAAAGCCCAAGGGCGGCCAGCACACCGATGGCGCCGACGGACAGCGCGGCGCCGGCCATACGCCCGAGGGCATCGTCGGCGGCCGCGCGGGCGCGTGCGGACTCCGCGAGGTTGAGCGCGTAGAATCTTCGTGCGGCCTCGCGGAGGTCGCTGATCGCCTCAAGTGACTCAGTGGCATTCAGGTTCCGCGCATCGTTGGACCGACCGGCCGCAAGCAGTCGGCGCATCCGGGCGTCGACGTGAATGAACGCGCCGTAGTGGCGGCCCATCTCGGCGTAGAGCGCGATCTCTTCGGACGAATGGGACACGACTTCGGCGTCGACGAAGGCTTGATCGAACTCTCGCGCGTCCTGATCGAATCGGGTGGTCCAGGCCTTTATCTCCTGGTTCGGGACGAAGTACATGAATTCGGCATTTTCCATACGCTCGAGGCGTACGAGCAGACGTTTGGCGGCATCGATGCTGGGAATGTGATTGTCATGGACCGCTGAAGTCTGCGTGCGAGCGGCCTGGAAGCTTACGAGCGTGATCGCGACGACGGTGACGAGGGCGGCGATCGCCGCCACATAGCCGAGCGCGAGCCGGGTCGCAAGGGTCATCGGACGCATGGGGCTCCTCCTCAGGGTCGGTGGAGACCAATCATGGTCGCATGCCCCCGTCCGCCCTGGCCTGAGGTCATCCGGGAGATCGCCTGCAGAGAGGCTGCAGACGGGAGGCATCCGAGCGGCGTGGCGCCGATCGCGGCTTGCCAGAAACCCCTGGATCCGCGTGGGCGGATCAGGCACCATGAGGCCACCCATGTTGCAACGACTCGCCCGCCAATCTCCGGCACCGCTTGCCTCGCCCGGCTACGGGGTCAGGACCTCTCCAACGCCGCTGGCGGTATCAGGGCGTGCTCTGGCGGTATCAGGGCGTGCTGATGAGCATGTAGCCCTGGTGCGACGACGTCAGGAACCCCGGGTCGAGCCCCGCCTGTCGGAGCTTGGCCCGGATGTTTCGCATGTGGCTGTGGATGGTCTGGGGGTTGCCGACCCGCGGCGGGTAGTCGAGGGCGCGAGTCAGCAGTTCCTCGGGCGCCACGCGCTCGTCGGCGTGCTCGACGAGATCGCGCAAGATAGCGAGCTCCGACGTCGTGAGCCGTACTTCGGTCTCCCCGACCTTCAGCGACGATCGTCGGAGGTTCACCGCGATCCGACCCACCGTCAAGGGCGGCTCCGCCTTGGCGGTCGTGCCACCTGCGCCGGCGGCTCGCCGGAGCAGGGCCTTGATGCGCAGTTGGAGTTCCATAACGTCGAAGGGCTTCGTCATGTAATCGTCGGCGCCGCGCAGGAAGCCCTCATACTTGTCTTCCGTTCGTGCGCGCGCCGTGAGCAGCAAGATGGGCACGTAAGCCAACTCCGGCACCTTTCTCAGGTGCTCGACGAACGCCAGCCCGTCCATTTCCGGCATGTTGATGTCCGAAATGACGAGATCCGGCGTGGTCCGGCGAGCGAGTTCGAGACCCTCCATCGCGTCCATCGCGCGGTCGATCTGGTGGTCGCCCAACACGCGGACCACGGCGGTGACGAGTTGGTGGGTCATGTCGTCGTCGTCGACGATGAGGATTCGCATGGGCCCATGTTCAGTCCAGGCGAGGCTGGTGGCAAGTCCCGCCCGCCCCGGCGGCCCGGAGGGGCACGATGACCCACACGAGGACCTTTTCCAGCGCGCGTTCCATGATCATCGCCTCGTTGGGCTTCCAGGTCCTGGCGCTCGCGAGCATGATGGGCCTCGGCACCTGGGGCATCCACCACATGAGCAGGACCGAGGACATGGAGTTCTTCGAAGGGTTCGCCATGATCGAGGCCGCTTATCGCCTGCGTACATTGGCCGACCAGGAGATCATCCTCACGCGCGGCCGCCTTCTCGCGCCGAAGATCGACGCCAAATCCTGGGGCCGGGAAAACTCGGCACCTGCGCTTGCGCGGGCCTACGAGCGAACCCTCGCCGAGGTCGCTCGCCATGGCTCGCCGCTCGACGACGCCCTGGTTGCCGAAATCACGATGCTGGGCGAGTCGTACCAGCGTTACGCGAGCCAGATCGACGCCTTGATCGCTCATGGAAATGTTGTCGCCGCCCAGCGGCTGCACCTGACGGAAGGTCGGGCGTTGAAGGCCCGCTGGCTGCCCTTGCTCGACGAGTTGATCGCCCGCCGGCGCAGGCAAATCGACGCGCACCATGACGAGGTGAATGCCACCGAGAACTTGATCAAACTCGCTATGCTCATCGCTGCCCTCGTCACGATCCCGACCGCGCTCATCCTCGCGCTCGCGACCGGCCGGCGCGTGCTTGGCCCGCTCGAGAGCCTGGAGGCCGCCGCGAATGCCATGGGGGCAGGCAGGCTCGATGCGCGCGTGCCCATCGCGCGAGACGACGAGTTCGGGCACGTCGCCCGGGCGTTCAACACGATGGCGGCGCGCGTCGGGGATTCCGTGGAAACGCTCCGGAACGCCAACGATGAGCTCAGGCGCCTGGACCGCCACAAAGACGAGTTCCTGTCGATCGTGAGCCACGAGCTGCGCACGCCCCTCAACGCGATGAAGGGCTTCGCGACCCTGATGGCGAGCGGCATGGCCGGTCCACTCCCGGAGCCGCAGCGCCAGTACGCGGCCAACATCATTCAAAGCGCCGACCGAATGGGTCGCCTCGTGAACGACCTCCTGGATCTCGCATCGTTCCGCCTGGAGAAACTCAAGCTCGATCGCGAACCTACCGATATCCGGCAGCTGATCGAGGACGTGACCGGCGCGATGGCGCCCATCGCGGCGGAGAAGCACCAGACGCTGACAACTGAGATCGAAGCGCACGCGGAGCCCTGTCTCGACTACGATCGGGTCGCCCAGGTGCTGACGAACCTGATCGGCAACGCCGTGAAGTTCTCGCCGCGCGGCGGCCGTATCACGGTTCGCGTCGCGCCGCAGGGCGAGCGGTTGCTGACAGAGGTCCGCGATACCGGCATCGGCATCGCAGATGCGGACCTCCCCAAGCTCTTCCAGCCGTTCAGCCAGGTTGATATGGGACCGGCGCGTCGGAGCGGTGGAACCGGCCTGGGGCTTTCGATCAGCAAGGCGATCGTCGAGGCCCATGGTGGCGAAATCGGCGTGAGGAGTGTGGTCGGACTCGGCAGCACGTTCTGGTTCACGCTGCCGCTGCGCTGATCATCAGCGACGGCCTCCAGGAAGCCTGCAGGAAGGCTCGACCAAGCCTGCACCGACTGTTGTTGCGGTATCCTGCCGCCTGCAGCGACTTTTTAGATGCATAAACATACAATTTAAGTCAGATCATAACTCATTAGTTGAGTTTGATCTAACTTGAATTCTTTATTTATTGAACAAGGTAGTCGCATTGATAAGTGTGGCTGCTGTTCTAATTGATTTTAATTATCACAATGTGTGACAACAGTATCAATTACGGCGTGATTTATGATCATTACTTCTTATTTTTAGTCAGGTAAATATATTTTGTCACCCATCTAATTCAATTGAAACACATTGGGAGGTAATCCATGTACGCCAATCGCATCGCCGCGGCTGCCCTAGCGCTCAGCGTTGCCCTCACGGCCTGCGCGCCCACGCCCGCCGCCGTGCCCTCACAGCCGTCTTCCGTCCAGACCATGGCGTCTGCTCCCGCGCCCGCAGGCGATACGCCCGGTCCCGGCACCTTGCCATCGGTCGCGACATCGGTTAGCCCGGCGCCTGCGCCGGCGACCTCACCCGCCACGACGACGAGTCCCATGTCCACCGCGAAGAGCTCTGCCGGCGCGCCGGCGCCTGACCCGACTCGCCGCGTGGTCGTTTCGGGGACGGTCTACGATTCGAACGGGGCCACCCTGAACGGCGCCATCGTCGAGGCACGCTCGATGGATGCATCCGTGCCCTACTCGGCCTCGGCGGCGACCGTCGCCGGCTCCTACGTCTTCAATAATGTCCCCGAAGGCGCCAACCTGGAGTTCACTGCCAGCCGAAGCGGTTGGACGTCGCGGGCCCGCGTGGGCTCGTTTCAGCGAAACGAGCAGCGCAACGCGATGGATTTCGGCGCGCCCGGCAACATGCCGAACGCAACCGGCGCGGCGTTCTTCCTTTCCAAGTACCCGGAGATCGTGCGGGTCGAGCCCGCGAACGACGCCCGCGACGTCGATCCGACGCACCTGGTGTACAAGTTCGTGCTGAGTGAGCCGTTGCCGATGGAAAGCCGCGGGCGTTTCGAGCAGGCGATCCGCGTTCTACCCGCCAACGACGCCGCCAACGGCGACCAGGCCGGCACCACGACCGCACTCGAGCCGCTCGAGGACGACGCGTTTCCCTACGTCCAGACGGTAGACGGCAACGCGACCGTCGCCCCTTACGCCGTCGCGAGCGGCATCACGTTCCTCGGCGACAGCCTCAGCCGCGCGCGCGTGACGTGGAACGCGGAGGGGACGGAGGCGACGTTGAGATTCGCCGCGCCGCTCGTCACCGCGGACAACGATCAAGCGGCGTACCAGGTGGTGCTCGTCTCTGGCGGCGTCGACAAGGCGATCGAGGATCGCGACGGCCATCAACTCGGCACCGCCGCCAACGGTCGCCAGGCGAACTACCCGCCCGACGGCGAGCTGATCCTATCGGCGTTCAAGGCGAGGGACCTCCGAACCGCCGACGTTCCGGGGCTCACGAACAACTCGAGCGAGGAGCGCTGGGCCGCCACGCACGACAATGTGGTCGCCTTCGAGGTGCGGCGCGACGAAGTCGAGCCGAAGTTAATGGCGGTAGGCGTGACGACCGTTGGGGGCGAGACGCGAGTCGAGCTCACCTTTTCGGAGCCGATGGCCGCGTTCGATGGCACGGTCACCGGCCTGCGCCACGCCGAACTCGGTGACGACGCCGGCGACCTCGCGAATTACACCTTCATGATCGGCGAGAGCCTCGGCGATCTCGCGCGGCGGCAACTCGACAACGATGGCCCGATCGACGTCGATCCGCGTGTCATTGCGGACTTCGGAGGCGTCGACGCCGAGATCGAAGAAGAATTCCGCTTCGCCGCGGGCGCGTTCGTGGCGGACCGGGTCGGCGCGCCAACCGGTTCCGTCCTCGTCGAGGTGGAGGCCAGCGACCCGCGGGTCGTCCGTCTCACGGTCCTCGGTAGGCCTGATTTCTTCAGCAACGACGCCATCAAGGCGCGCGTGGAGGCCGTCGGCGATCCAGCCGGAAACGGTATCCGCGAGGCCCAGGGCGACGCCAACCAGCCCGTCGGCCGGATCTAGCCGGCCCTCGAACCGATCGCCCCTTCGAGCGCGCCCGAGGTTGGTGGCATCCGACAGGTGCCGTTTAATGCGCCGTCTCGGGCGGCCGCATTTCCGCAAAGACCGGTGGTAGCCATCCGCCCATCATCAACAGATCCGCGAAACGCTTCTGATGGACCGTCGTTCGATCCGGTGGCGGCATCAACAGCCAGAGCGTCCTACCGATGTGCAGACCCGCCACGTCGACCTCCGCCAGCCAGCCGGCCTGGCGCTCGAGCGCGGACGCGTAGCGCGAGACCCAGCCGATGCCGAGCCCGGCCATCACGGCACGCTTGATCGCTTCGGTGTTGCCCAGCTCGAAGAGGGTCTGCAGGCGATCGGGGTCGAGCCCGGCCTTCGCGATGTGATCGACGATCAGCTGGCGGGTCGGTGAGTCTTCTTGCCGAAAGATGATCGGAAACGTTTCGAGATCGGCGACCGTCAGATCCCTGCGCTTCGCCCAGGCGTGGTTCGGCGGCGTGATCAGCGTCAGCTCGTCGTCGAGCAGGCGGATGTGCTCCCAGCCCGGCATGCGGCCGGGCGCCGGATCGTCTTCGAGCAAGGCGAGGTCGAGGTCACCGTCCTGCAGCGCACGGACGATCTCGGGGCCGTCGGCCACGCGCAGGCTGATGCGGACGCCCGGATATCGACGCGCGAACTCGCCGAGCGCGTAGGGCAGCAGGTAAATGCCCGGCGTGATGCTCGCGCCGACGTGGAGCACGCCCTGCGGCATCTCGCGGAACTCGCCCAGGGCTTCGCGCGTGAGCCGTACGTCGCGCATGAGGGGCTTCGCCAGCGCGCGCAGGCGCTCTCCCGCCGGCGTGAGCAGCAGGCCTCGGCCTCGGCGTTCGAAGAGGCTCACGCCCAGGTCGTCCTCGAGTTCGCGGATCTGTTGGCTCACGGCCGATTGCGAGAGGTGGAGCCGGCGGGCCGCATGGGTGAAGTTGAGATCCTCGGCGGCGGTCAAAAAGGTGGTGAGGTGTTCGAGCTTCAAGGCGCCCTCAGATTTGATTCAAGTTGCTTATCAATCCCGCGTGGATCGACCGCGATAAACCATATCATGGTCACGGGCCCCATGTGGCGGGCGAGGGCACGGTCACGGCATGGCGCCGCTGTGCAGCACGCGTTCCAGCAGCCGCTGGAACGAGACGAGGTCGATCGGCTTGGCGACGTAGCCGTCGCACCCTGCGGCGCGGGCGCGCTGCTCGTCGCCGGCCATCGCGTGCGCGGTCAGGGCGATCACGGGGATGTGGCGGGTCGTCGGATCGGCCTTGAGCTGGGTCGTCGCCTCCCAGCCATCCATGATGGGCAGGCTGAGATCCATCAGGATCACGTTCGGCAACTCGCGCTTTGCAATCGCGACGCCCTCGAGGCCGTCGCCCGCCTCCAGCAACGTCACGCCCATGCGACGCGCGAGCTGCCGAATGATGCCGCGGTTGTCCTCGAGATCCTCGACATGCAGGATCTTGTATTGGCTGAAAGACATGGCGAAATGGCCTCCTAGGTGATCGGCGCGCGCAACTGGGAAAGCAACGCCTTCAAGCTGGTCGAGAGTAGCTCCGGTGAAAGCTTGATCTTGGGCAAGATCTGTCGGAAGCGCGGCAGGCGCGACATGGCATCGCGCGAGAGCTCGCCGCCCATGACGATCAGCGCGGGACGTTCGCGCAAGGCGGGGTTCTGGCGCCAGTGATCGAGAAAGGGCAAGGGGTCGGTGGCCATCGGCAGATCGGCGACGAGCAGGGCCGGGACCGTCTGCTCGATCTGGCGCAGCGCTTCCTCGCCGGACCGCGCGAAACGGACGTCGTACCGCGAGCCCGCGAGCACCCGGTGGTAGACCTCGAGGGCCGCGTCGTCGTCGCCGAGGACGAGTGCGATGCCCGCCGAGACGCGGGCGGCCTCGCGCAGCCCGTCGAGGGCCAGCACCAGCGCCGGGGTCTCCAGCGGCTTCCGCAGGCAGGCGGCGGCACCGAGCGAGAACGCGAGCGGCTTGTTTTCGTCGAAGCTCGCGACCACGACCGGCACCGCCGACGTCGCCGGGTTGCCCTTCAGCGCGCGCAACAGCTTCCAATCGTCCACGCGGCGCATCTTCACGTCGAGGATCACGGCGTAGGGGCGGCGCTCCGCGACGAGCGCGAGGCCCTCCTCGGGCGTGGCCGCCTGGACCGCGCAGTATGCCGTGGCTTTGAGCTTTTCCGCGGTGAGGTGGAGCGACAACGGGTCGTCATCGATGATCACGACATCGAGGTTGGCCGGCGCCTCGCGCGGTGCCGCGGGCTCGGCGCCGACCCCGGTCGCCGGTGGGCCTACCACCAGCTGTCGCGGCAACTCGAGCGTGAAGGTGCTGCCCAGACCTGGAGCGCTCTCGAGCGTGAGGTCGCCTTGCAACTGCCGGGCGAGCTGGCGCGCGATCGAAAGCCCGAGGCCGGTACCGCCGGCCGCCCGCGTGCTGCCCTGGTCGACCTGCCGGAACTCCTCGAAGACCAGCGCCTGGTGCTCCGGGGCGATGCCGATGCCGGAGTCGGCGACGACCACCGCCCAGCGCGTCGCACCGAACGGCACGAGCGCGATCGACACGTCGCCTGTGGCGGTGAACTTGATGGCGTTCGAGACGAGGTTCAAGACGATCTGGCGGACCTTGGTCTCGTCGGACGCCACGCGCCCGAGCCCGGGCGCGAGACTCAGCCTGAGCCCGAGGCCCTTGGCTTCGGCCAGCGGGCGCGCCGTCTCGACGACCGATTCCAGCATGGCCGCGGGGTCGAAGGGTTCGGCGTAGACCGCGAGGCGGCCGGCTTCGATTTTGGAGAGATCGAGGATGTCGTTGATCAACGTGAGCAGGTGGCGCGCGTTGCGGTGGACGATCTCGAGGTTCTGCCGGCTCTGGGCGTCGAGGTCGAGCCCCTCTTCGGTCAAGACGAGCTCGGTGTAGCCGATGATCGAGTTCAACGGCGTGCGCAGCTCATGGCTCATGCTGGCGAGGAACTCGCTCTTGAGGCGGTTCGAAGCCTGGGCCTGGGTCGAAAGCAGGGCAAGCTCTTCGTTGTGGGCATTGAGGGCCTCGTTGTGGGCCTCGAGGTTCGCCTGCAGCCCGATGATCTCTTCAACCCGGCGGTTGAGCTCGGTGGCGAGCGCGTTGTAACAAGCCGCGAGCGTATCGATCTCGGCGACGTCCTGCCCCTGTTCCGCCTGCGCGAGGCTCGGCACCGCACCGGTGCGGAAGCCGTCTTCGGCGGTCGCGCGCAGCGTATTCGCCAGGGCCTCGAGCGGGCGCGTGAGCCGCCGGCCCCAGGCGAGCGCCGCGGCGCCGGCCAGGAGGCCCGCCAGCAGGGCCAGCAGCAGCTGGTTCTGGAGCCGCTCGCCGACCTGGAGCCCGGCGTCGCCCGGCGTCCGCGTGGTCACCACCGCCCAGCCCGTGCCGGGCATCTGGACGTAGCCGCTGATGCGGGCCGTGCGGTCGGCGCCGTCTTCGAAGCGCATCCAGTCCGACTCGCCGCGCAGCGCGGCCTTGACGGGCGGCAGCGCGAGCAGGCTCTGGCGGCGCGAGACGAGCTCGAGGTCAGGGTGGGCGATCGCATGGCCGCCGCGATCAACCACGAACGTGTTGCGCAACCGCGGGTCGTCGAGCCGCGCCGACAGGAGCTCGTTCACCTTCTTGAGGTGCAACCGCGCCATGACGACCCCGCCGAAGGCGCCCTTCCTGTCCAGGTAGGGCACGGCGAGCATCACCACGTTTTCGTGCAGCCATTGCGAGTAGAATACGTCGGAATACGCGATCGGCTTGCCGCCGGCGACCTGCCGGAAATACGGCAGATCGGCGACGTTCCGCCCTTGCTGGCCGATCGAGCTCAGGATGATGATGCCGCGGGCGTTCGTCACCTCGAGGCCCTCGGTCTGCCCCTGGTGCGCGACCTCGAAGCGCAGCACCTCGTCCGTCACGGTGCCGGCCTCGACGCGGCGCGCGATGCGTCCGAGCATGGAGCGGGTGTCCTCGACCAGGAAGTCGAGGAAGTTCGCGACCACGCGGGCGGAGGAGAGGCTCTCGCGGCCGGTGAAGGCCTCGACGCTCGCGAAGTCGCGCTGGTATTGCCACAGGCCGAGCGCCACCATGGACAGCAGCGGAAACAGCGTCGCGACCAGCGCGCCGATGAGCAAGTGCCGACCGAGCGGCATCGACGCACGGGGAAACAATGACATGATGCGCTAGAATGGCTCCCGATGTGGCAAACCAGCAATGAGGGGCGATCCTACCGTAGCAAAACTTAATGAAGGCGTCAAACGACCGAAGGTCGTGATGAAACTTGCCGGGCATGTTTCGCGTAGTCATGGCGTAACCCATCAGGGGCCACGGTGATGCCCCCCCTAGGAGGAACGAGCGATGCGTGCGACGAGCATGGCGACGATGGCGCTGGTGATGGCGTTGGCCCTCGCCCCGGCCCCGGCCCTGGCCTATCCAGGCGGCCATGGGGGCCCGGGCCCGGGGCTCGCCGGGGAAGGCGTCGACGGCTGGGCCTCGATGGCGGACAAGCACATGCGCCTACTCATGGATCAGCTCAAGCTGACGCCCGAGCAGCGCGGCAAGGTCGAGACCATCCGGGCCCGCAACATGGAGCAAACCATGGCGCTGCGGGATGAGCTCGGTAAGAAGCGCGGCGAGCTCTTCGTGCTGGTGCGCAGCGCGAAGTCCACGCGTGACCAGGCGATCGCCAAGCAGCGCGAGGTCGACGCCCTGCACGCGCGCCTTTCCGAGGCCCGCCTCACGGCCTGGTTCGAGGCCCGCGCGGTGCTCACGGCCGAGCAGCTGGCCCAGCTCGAGAAGCTGCCCGCCGGCCGCAAGGGCGGCTGGAAGGGGCGGCATGGCCAGCGACGCTGGGGGAACCAGTAGGAATGGTCGCGGTGGAGGCGCGGATGGGCGCGCCCGCTCGCGCGCCGGCCGACCCCCGCGAGGCCGACTGGGTCAGGCTGGGGGCGGTGGGCGATCGCGAGGCCCTGCGTGCGATCGTGCTGGCGCACCAGGATCCGGTCTACCGGTTGCTGCTGCGGCTCGGCGGCGATCGGGAGCTGGCGCGCGATCTGGCCCAGGATACGTTCGTGAAGGCCTTCGCCGCGCTGACCGGCTTCCGTGCCGGCGCGGCCCTGCGGCCGTGGCTGTTCAAGATCGCGAACAATCTTTTCCTCGACCATGTCCGCAAGCGGCGGCCGGAGTCGCTCGACGCGCTGCGTGAGGTCGGCGACGACGCGGGCGCGGAGGATCCGGCCCTGGTGCGCCTGGGCACCGGCCTGGCGCTCGCCGAGGCGCTGGCCCAGTTGCCGGTCTCCTGGCGACAGGCGCTGGTGCTGCGCCATGACGACGATATGAGCTACGAGGAGATCGCCGACGTCCTGGGCGTGCCGCTCGGCACCGCCAAGACCTGGCTCTTCCGCGGCCGCGAGCGGCTCAAGGTGCTGCTGGGCGGCGACGACCCGAAGGAGGGGACGCCATGATTTGCGACGAGGCGCGGCTCGCCGCGCACGAGGACCTCGACGGCCGGCTGGATGCCGCCGCCCGGCCAGGCTACGAGGCCCACCTGGTGGGCTGCGCGAGCTGCCGTGCCCACCGCGAGGGGCTGTCACGCGTGACGGCGGCCTTCTCGGCCAGCCCGCCCCAGGGCGCGCCGGTCGATCTGCTGGGAGGCCTCGGCCTCGGAGAGCCGCCCGCGCGGCGCGAGCGGCCCGTGCGCCGACCTGCGGCCCGCTGGCTGCCGCTTGCGGGTGGCCTGGCCGCCGCCGCGGTGATCGCCGCGGTGGGCCTGACGCTTCGCCCGGCGACCGATCCCCAGTTGCTCGCGATGAGCCCGTCGCCGGCGGTCGAGGTGGGCGCCGATGCCGAAGCCATCCTCACCTGGTTCGACGAGGACGCCGATTACGAGGAGCCGCTGGCCTTCTGAGCGGGCTCGGGTGGCCGGATCGCGAGGCCACCCAGCGCCATGACCAGCATGATGCCGCCCGCCACCAGGTAGCTGGGCTTCGGGCCCAGCGTCTGATAGGCGAAGCCGCCCCACAACGGCCCGAGCACGCGGCCGAGGCTCGCGAGCGACTGGGCCACGCCGAGGGTCTGGCCCTGGGCGTCGCGCGAGGCCGTCAGCGAGATCAACGCCGTCAACGACGGGTTGGCGAGGCCGTTGCCGGCCGCCAGCGGCACGAGGATGATCATCAGGACCGGGACGCTCGTGCTGAACGGCAGCCCGGCCAGCCCCACCGCGAGCAGCAACGCGCCCGCGATCACGAGCTTCTTTTCGCCGAAGCGCTTGGCCAGCCGCCCGACCAGGCCGCCCTGAAGGATCACGATCAGGATGCCGATGTAGGCGAAGATCCAGCCGTTCTGCACCTCGCTGAACTGGAACAGGCTCAGCGTGAGCAGCGGGAACGTCGCTTCCATCGTCGCGAAGGCGAAGATGGTCAGGAAGTAGATGGCCATCAGCGGGGGCATGCCGGCGATCGTCGCCGCCTGGGCCAGCCGCGCCGGGCTCAGGCCGCGCTGCACCCGCTCGCCGAGGCGCTCCGCGGGGAGCGACTCGGGTAGCATGGCGATCGCGAAGGCGCCATTCAGCAGCGCCAGGCCGGCCGCCGCGAACGCCGGCACGCCGTGGCCGAACGGCGCGAGCAGGCCGCCCAACGCCGGGCCGAAGACGAAGCCGAGGCCGAAGGCGGCGCCGATGATGCCCATTCCCTTCGCGCGGTTCTCGGCCGTGGTCGAGTCCGCGATGTAGGCCTGCGCCACGCCGATCGTGGCCGAAGAGACGCCCGCGATCAGGCGGGCCACGAAGAGCATCGCGAGCGAGCCCGCGAGCCCGAAGGCCAGCTGGGAGACGGCCGACGCGAAGAGCGAGGCGATCAGCACCGGCCGCCGGCCGACCCGGTCCGAAAGGCCACCCCAGATCGGCGAGAAGACCAGCTGCGCGAACGAGTAGACGGAGAGCAGCGCGCCGACCAGCAACGCGTCGGCGCCGAAGCGTACGGCGTAGTAAGGCAGGAGCGGCAACACCATCCCGAACCCGAGCAGGTCCAGGAAGACGGTGACGAAGAGGATGGCAAGGGGCGATTTTCGCATGGGGCCTCATTGTATCCGATGGTATGATGGGCCGCAGAAATGGAGGCCGCATGACCCGACCCGACCCCGTCTATCGCCGCGAAACCACCGCCGCCTTGCACGACGTGCTCGCCGCGGGCGAGGCCGCCGGTGTTTACGTGATCGGGCGCGCGCAGGAGAAGCGCGACGCCACGGCCCTCGTGATCAACGGGCACACCGAGCATCTCGGGGTGAGCCGCATGAAGGGTCTCGGCGTGCAGGCCTTCACGCGCGACGGCCACAGCGGCTTCGCGGCGACCGATGACCTCGGCGAGGCCGGGCAGGTGGCGGCACGCGCGGCGGCCCTGGCGCGCCGCGCCGCGGAGCGCGGGCTCGACGCCAACGCCGAGATCTTCGAGGTGGCGCCGTTGGTGGTCGACGAGGTGCCGCCGCCGCGCCACCCGGCCGATTTGACCCACGTCGAGCAGCGGCTCAAGGCGCTCAACCAGGAGGTGCGATCGCTCGACGAGCGGCTCTCCGTGCGCTCGTCGTTCATGGCGGTGACCGATCACTGGCACATCGTGCGTTCCGATGGCACCGACTGCTACTTCCAGATGGCACGGGCCCGGATGGGACACGAAATCACCGCTCGCGCCGAAGGACGCGCGGCGTCGGTCTCGGCCGGCGTGGTCGGGCTCGACGCGCTGCTGATCGACGACCCGGACGAGGTGGCCAGGCTCGGCCGGCGCGCCGCTCGCCAGGCCCGGCTGGCCCTCGGCCTGCTCGATGCGCCGCGCGTGCCGGGCGGATCGTACAAGCTCGTGATCGACTACGCGCTCGCGAAAGGGCTCGCTCACGAGGCGTTCGGCCACGCGGCCGAGACGGACTCGATGGACGCCTCGATCCTCGGCACCGGCGGTCGCTTCCGGCGCGGAGAGCGCGTCGCGCCGTCGTTCGTCTCGATCGTGGACGGGCCGTTGACCGGCGACTACGCCTACCAGCCGATCAGCGCGAACGGCGAGGTGCGCAAGACGATCCACATCGTGCGCGACGGCGTGCTCGACGAAGCCCTCGCGGACACGTTCTCGGCGCGCCGGGCGGGGGCCGAGCCCACCGGCGCGGCGCGTGCCGAGAGCTACGCCTGCCTGCCGATGCCGCGCATGACCAACACGCGCATCGAGGTCGCCGAACCGATCCCGCTCGCGACGGACTTCGACGACGTCACCCCCGCTGAGCTGCGGGAGCTGCTGCTCGCCCGGGGCTTGATGGCGCCGGACGAGCGCGTGCTCTTTCTCACCGGCTACAAGGGCGGCCAGGTCAACACCTCGCTCGGCGACTTCGTCTTCAACTGCGCGGCGATCTACGATCTGGCCGACCTCCAGCTCTACCAGCCTGCGATCTTCTCGGGCAACGTGCTGTCGGTGCTGTCGGCCATCCGCGCGGGCATCGGCGAGCCGCTCACGAACGCGCCCGGCATGTGCGGCAAGCGCGGCCAGTCGGTCCCTTCGAGCGGAGGCTGTCACGCCTTCCTGGTGATCGACGCGCACCCCGAGGTCAAGGTGGGAGGCGCCGCGTGACCGATTTCGCAGCGAAGCTGGCCGAGCGCCTGGCCGGGCGCGCCGTCCATCCGGCGGCGCCCGAGCTCGCGATCGCCCAATGGCGGATCGTGGTCGACACCGGCACCGCCACCGAGGTCGGCCTCAAGGACAACCGCCCGGGCGGCCCCTACGACGCGCCCAACACGGTCACGGCGACCCGAGGCGAGGCCTACGTCGTGTGGAGCGACGGCAAGATCAGCACGGGCGTGATCGACAGGACCACGCTCGACGCCCTCGACGAGGACCTCGTGCTCTGGCGAACCGCCGCCTTCGAGGACCCCTGGGCGCCGGAGGTCCCGGGCCCGGTGGCCGTGCCCGACGTGCCGCTGTGGGACGCCGGCGCCGCCGCGCTCGTCGAGCAGGACCAGGCGCCGCTCTTCGCGGCGCTGGACCGCTTCCGCGCCGAGCTGCCGCCTTACGGCGTCGAGCTCGTCTCGGGCTCGATCACCGCCTCGACCTCGCGCCGCCGGCTGATCACCTCGGCCGGCCTCGACCATACCGGCCGCGGCACCAGCGTCGGTGCCTACGCGGACGCCGATCACCGCGCCTACGATTACCTTTCGCTGCGCCGCCCGCCGACGGATGACGAGCTCGGCGGCGTGATCCGGCGGGTCGGCGAGCTCAACCGCCTGCTGCGCCAGGACGCGACCCTGCGCCCGGGTCGCCAGCCGATCGTCTTCTGGCCGTCGTCGGCGGAGTCGATGATCAGCAAGTTCTTGATCGCGAACCTCGATGGCCAGCGCGTCCTGAGCGGTGGCGGCGCCTTCACGATGGCCCAGTTCGAGGCCGGGGAGGCCGTGTTCCACCCGAGCTTCGATTTCGGCATCGATCCCACCAGGCCGCTCTCGGCGGGCTCCTACGAGATCTCGCGCGAGGGCGTGCCGGCGCGCGCGTTGCGCTGCATCGAGGGCGGACGCCTGGTCACGCCGTTGCTGGATATGAAGCATGCCAAGAAGGCAGGGCGCCCGCCCACGTCGATGCCGCGCGGTGGCAGCAGCCTGTGGCTGCCGGAGCCGATGTCTGACGTCGAGACGCTCGTGGCGGGGCTCGAGCGCGGGCTGATCGTGCACCAGATGCTCGGCCTGCACACCCAGGACAGCGCGCGCGGCAGCTTCTCGCTGACGGTCGCGCTGGGGCTGGTGGTGGAGAACGGCAAGGCCCTGGGGCGGGCCAAGGCGATCATCGCGGGGAACTTCCTCGAGGCCTTGCGCGAAGGTGTCACCTTCGCATCCGTGCCTGGGAAGGACGGCCTGGCGCTGATGATCAGCGCCGAAGTGCTTCCAGGCTAGCCTGGAAGCACTCGATCCCAGGGTGGATCGAGGGACAAAAAAAACGCCCGGTTTCCCGGGCGTCTGGCCTCACACTCTGGGGGAACGAATGCCGAACTTGTCGCGCGTGTGGCGCGCTTCTTCCGCTTCGCGTTCCTGGTGCTGCCTGATCAGCTCCTCGATGCGGAACTGAATGAAGTGGGTGATGTCGAGGACCTTGACCTTGTCGGCCTCTTCATCCAGCTTCTCTTGCCGCACGTACATGTTGCGGAAGTAGTTCTCGACCAGCGAGAGCCTCACCGTCCACGGATCGCTGCCCTCACGGCGCAACTTCTCGCGCAGCGCGGCATAGGTGCCACGGTTCGAGGTCCAGAGGTTCTCCATCAGGTCCATCAGGTCCTGAGGGGAGACTTCCTCGAGCGGGTCCCCGTATTTTTCCATGTACTGATCCCGAACTTCGGGAACTTGAAATTTTGTCAGCTCTCGCCGGTTCACGGGTCAACCTCCTGGGAAGGGCCTCGTGTCCCGATTCTAGCATCTTTCGGTGCGGCCGACAAATAGAATTCACGTCCGGCCGGTGCCGAAGGGGGCGAGGACAGCGCCAGGCGCGCTTCCACGGCAACGATCAGGCTCAGCCCATGGGCCTCGCCAACGCGAAGTTCGGGCTGATCAGGCGTAGATTCTGGCACGGGCAACGCCGTGGGTTGCATGAATTCGGTTCGGGTGCGAGACATCGGGCTCCTCCACGCGTCCATCATACAACTCGCAGGTGCCATCATGTTGGGCCTGAGGGAGGTATCATAGGGGCCGTCCTGGAGGAGAACGATGTCGAGCTTGGGAGGCCGGGTCGCCCTCGTCACCGGCGCCACCTGCGGGTTGGGGCCGGCGATCGCCCACGCGCTGGTGCGTCGCGGTGCCGCCGTGGCGCTGCACCACGACGGCGACGCCGCGGGCGCCGCGGCGCTCGCC
Source organism: Candidatus Sericytochromatia bacterium (assembly GCA_036675505.1). Taxonomy (GTDB): domain Bacteria; phylum Cyanobacteriota; class Sericytochromatia; order S15B-MN24; family JAQBPE01; genus JAKFEW01. The sequence goes on along the minus strand of JAKFEW010000042.1, from coordinate 108,130 downwards.
GAAGCGCTGGCGGCTGCAGGCGGCGAAGCGCTCCCGATCGCGGCCGATGCCGGCGATGCGTTCGCCGTCCAGCGGATGGTCGACGAAGTCTACCAATGGCGCGGCCGCCTCGACGTGCTCGTGAACGCGGCAGAGCGCGTCGCCATCGGCCCGCTCTTGCAAGTGACGCCGGACGAGTGGCAGCTGGCCTTCCGCGACGGCGTGCACGCGACGTTCCACACGATCCAGGCCGCCGCCAAGTACATGCTCCTCGATCGCCGGGGCCGGATCGTCAACCTTTCGGGATTCGCCGGCCGCTACCCGGGCCGCGCCCAGGCATCGCTCGCCGCCACCAAGGGCGCGATCGACGCGTTGACCCGCGCGCTGGCCGTCGAGCTCGCGCCCAAGCAGATCGCGGTCAACGCCGTCGCGCCTGGGCTGCTCGAAGGCCAGCCTGGCACGGAGCGCGCCGCCGAGCGCGTCCCGCTCGGTCGCGCCTGTACGCCCGAGGACGTCGCCGAGATGGTGGCCTTTCTGGCGTCGGATGACGCCTCCTACGTGACCGGCGAGGTGTTCTACGTCGATGGGGGCCTGGGCGGCCGACGCTAGCCCCCGGGGCGCCGTGTCGCGTCCGGCGGACCCGGGCTCGCGCCGTAGGCGCTACCGGACGTCAGGCGCGCGTCGGTGACGCGGTGTTTCGCACGCTCCCGTCGCACGAAGCGATCCACCGCCGCGTTGTACCACCCGCAAACGCGGCCTTCGAGCTTCTGCGGCAGCACGCAGGCGGCGTGGTGCTTGCAGCGCAAGCAGTGATCGCCTTCAGGGAGTGACATTCTGAGTTTTCTCAGCCTTGGGTGTGCGCCTGGCGCTTTTGACCTCCGGCGCCGCAGCGCCGGCCCCCTTCTTGCGTCCGGCCTTGCCGCCGCGCACGAGGTCGAGCAGCTCGAGCAGGCGCGCTTCGAGCTCGGTCGCGTCGGGACCGACGGACTGCGCGTCGAGCAGCTTGAGCGCGGCGTCGACGCGCTTGCCGTACTTGAACCGCACGTAATCGTCCCGGGCCAGGTCGGCCAGCAAGGTCTTCACCGGATTCAGGTTCTGTCCCACGGGCCTGTCCTCCTGGATTGGAACATACGTTCCATTATAGCGCAAAAAGAAGGGGCGCCGCAGCCGGCGCCCCGATTTGCCGTGAAGATTGTTTACCAGCCTTCGCTGTCCGAAGCGGGCTCCTCGCCGCCGCCGGGCGCGGGATCGGGCTGCGGCGCGGGCTGGCCGCCGGCCTGGTAGGCCGGGTTGAGGCCCTTGATGAAGGCGGTCATGCAGTAGTCCTCGAACTCCGCCTGCGACAGCGATCCGTCGGCCGTCTTGTCGCTCGCCTCGAAGATCGCGTCGTCGAGCTCGGCGATCGCCACCTTCGCGTGGAGGCCCTCGATGCGCAGGTTGATGCCGACCTTGCTCAGCGCCTTCTCGCCCAGTTCCTTGGGCGCGAGCAGGCGGTTCTTGTCACCGTCCATCCGCTGGAAGGCGCGCCACAACACGTCGCGCGTCTGCTTCATGAAGTCGGCCTTGTCCTGGCGCATGAAGCCGAACATCTTGCCGCCGGTCGCGTATTCCATGAATTCGGTCTTGGTCAGCTTGCCGTTGCGGTTCTTGTCGGCGCGGCCGAAGTCCTTGAGGTCCATGGCCGTGCCGGCCTCGTACTCGTCGACCTGGTTGTCGGTGTTCGCGTCGAGCTTGGTGAAGACCGCGAGGTGGATGTGCTTGAAGCTGGTCAGCAGCGTCCGGGTCGCCTGGGCCTCGATGGCGGGCGGCAGCACCGGTGCGCCGGGCAGGGCGGACATGGGCGCGCTCTTGCCGCAGCCGGCGAGCAGGACCGCGATGGCGGCGGAGGCGAACAGGCGCTTGTACATGGGATGGCATCTCCTCGAAACTGGGCGATGCCTTCCTATCGCCCGCCGTTGACCCGATCTTGGTAAAGCGCCATTGAAGTTCAGGTTAAAGTTCGGTGCAGCCACTGCTCGCCTCGCGCGGGTATAGGACGCCCGCCCCCCGCCCATCGAGGACCCCGCCATGCGTAAAACGTGCATCAATTGCGGCGATCCGCTCGGCACGCGCCAGCTGCTCCACGACGAAGAGCTCTGCGATCGCTGTCGCAATCTCCGCCAGCTCGGTCAGCTCGGTGAGAAAAAGGCCAAGACCGGTCTCCTTCAATTCGTCGAGGAGATCGAGAAGCGCAACCCGTTGACCGGCACCGGCCGGCTGACGGTGCCCGGCGTGGGGCCCGAAGACACGCCTGGCGACGAGAAGGCCTGAGCGTTGGCGTGCGGTCCGTTTGCCCGGCAATTGCGGCGGGTAAGAAGGGCCGGTGATGCCCGGTCCTCTGGGAGGCGCGGCCGGGCTCGGTCCTCCATGCAGCGTCTCCTTCGGCCCCAGGGCCGTTAACCGAGAGGAATCCACCCCCCGATGGCACGCGTGAAGTTCGAAAATGTCGTCAAGCGATACGGCGACGTCCTGGTGATCAAGGGCCTCGATCTCGACATCAAGGACAAGGAATTCCTGGTGCTCGTCGGCCCTTCCGGCTGCGGCAAATCGACGGCGCTCCGCATGATCGCGGGGCTCGAGGAGATCACCGAGGGCAACCTCTACATCGGCGATCGCATCGTGAACGACGTGCACCCGAAGCACCGCGACATCGCGATGGTCTTCCAGAACTACGCGCTGTACCCGCACATGAGCGTGCGCGAGAACATGGGCTTCGCCCTCAAGCTCAAGAAGCGACCCAAGGCCGAGATCGACAAGGCCGTGGACGACGCCGCCCAGCGCCTCGAAATCACCCACCTGCTCGACCGCAAGCCCAAGGCGCTCTCGGGCGGCCAGCGCCAGCGCGTGGCCCTCGGCCGCGCGATCGTGCGCAACCCCCAGGTCTTTCTGATGGACGAGCCGCTCTCGAACCTAGATGCCAAGCTGCGCGTCACGATGCGCTCCGAGATCAAGAAGCTGCACCAGCAACTTCAGACCACGTTCGTCTACGTCACCCACGACCAGACCGAGGCGTTGACCATGGGCGATCGCATCGCGATCTTCAACGCCGGCCTCATGCAACAGGTGGGCTCGCCCTTCGAGGTGTACAACCGCCCCGTGAACATGTTCGTCGCGACCTTCATCGGCTCGCCCCAGATGAACCTGCTCGAAGGCACGGCGGCCGTCGAGGGCGACAAGGTGCGCGTGAAGGGCGCGCACTTCGAATTCGTGCTGCCGAAGACCGGCGACATGAAGGACGGTCCGGTGGTCGTGGGCTTCCGGCCCGAACACCTGGTGCCCACCACCGATCTCGGCCACGCCTATCGCGCGGAGGTCGAGGTGATCGAGCCGATGGGCTCGGAGGCGTTCGTGTACCTCAAAGCGGAGAAGGGCACCGTGATCGCCCGCCTCGACGAGGCGCACATCCCCAAGCTGGGCGATGTCATGGCGCTGACGATCGACCCCGCGAAGATCCACCTCTTCGACAAGGTGACCGAGCAACGCCTCAATTAGGACTGGCGCAGCGCGCCGGCGACCGCCGGCGCGCTGTGGGTAAAACATCGTCGCCCCATCTCCCCAGGACCCGCCAACCCTTGTCGTCACGCCTGCCGATCCGCGTCTTGATCGCCGCTTGCCTGCTAGGCGCGGGCCTTGCGGCGCCCGCCCATGCGCAGGACGCGGCTGTCGGCTCGTTTCAGGACGTCCCGATGGATCATTGGGCGTTTCTCACCGTCGAGACGCTGGTGCGCAAGTATCGCGTCATGGCGGGCTTCCCGGACGGGAGCTTCGGCGGCGGCAAGGAGGTCAGCCGCTACGAGCTGGCCGCCGCGCTCGACAAGGTGCTCGAGCGCATGGCGAGCCGGTTGCCGGGCACGGCGCCCACCGGCACGGAGGTCGAAGCCGTGAAGGCCGTCGCCGACGCCCTCGACCTCACGGGCCTGAGCGCGCGGGTCGCCAAGCTCGAGGCCGACCTCGTCACGGCGAAGACCGTCGGCCCGGCCGCCGTGAAGGTGGGCGGTGGCACGCACACGGCCTGGATGGACAACACCCAGGACAACGTGAATCCTTACCTCAAGACCGGCCTCGGCATCGACTTCAACGCCACCGTTGGCGGCTGGGACCTCAGCGCCGGCATGGGCGGCGACGTGCCCGCCGCGACCGCCGGCAACATGCCGGGCACGGCGGGCGGCGACAAGCCTCCGGAGAATGCCTGGCACTTCGGCTCGGCCCACGTGACGACCAGCATCGTCGACACCAAGATGCGGCTCGGCATGTTCGTGCCGGACGCGTACTTCGGGATCGGCAGCGACATCCCGAGCAAGTTCGGCGGCATCGTCGGCAACGGCTTCGTCGATCCCTGGGTCAGCAGCGCGCGCTGGGGCGACAAGAACGCCGCCGTCGCCGTCACCCGCGAGTTCGGGCCGGTGACCGCCTCGGCCGCCGTCACGCCGACGGTGATCCTGGCCGGCCTCAGCGCCAAGGTCACCGGGTGGCTCACGATCAAGGGCACGGCGGACACCGATCAGCCGGACTGGTGGGGCGTGAATCCCGCGCGGACGACCGCGCGCAACTTCACCGGCCTGGTGGACATCGGCAACGGGCCGATCGCGGGCTCGCTGGCCGGGAACCTGGCCAAGGACCTCATCAAGGCGTCCGGCCAGGTAACCTGGGCGATCGCGGGCGACGTGCGGCTCAGCGCGGCCGTCGTCTACAAAGAATCCGAGAAGGCCGTGACCGAGCTGACGCCTGGCGTGTCGCTCTTCCTGCCTTCGTTCGCCGCGCCCTATGCGCCCACGGTGCTCCTGGGCGTGAAGGAGCCGCAGGTGTTGTCGGCCACCGACCCGAGCGTGGTGCCTGGGCCCGGCTCGTTGCTCGGTGAGCAGGCCGGCGTGTCGGCCGTTTTCGACTGGAAGCTCGAAGACGCGGGCTTTCCGAACATCAAGGTCGAGTACAACATCCAGCAGCCGGTGCTCCTCTACAGCATTTACGATGCGACCTTCGCATTGAAGGCGGAGCGGGGTTTCTAGCCGCGGGCGGTGGCCTGGATCACATAACGCCGCCGAAGCCCGGTGGTATTCTGTTATCCGGATAGCCCCAAAGCTGGCAAGGAGCCGCATGTGCTGGATTTCTTCGGTCTCGACGAGTCGCCCTTCATCGACGCGGTCGATCCCCGCATGCTCTACATGTCGACGCAGCACCGTGCCTGCCTCGCGAAGCTGCTCTACGCCATCACCGAGCGCCAACCGCTGGCGCTGATGGTCGGCCCGTTCGGCACCGGCAAGAGCCTCGTGCTTTCCCACCTGAACAACGTGCTGCGGGCCGACGGCCGCTTCGCGGTCGTCCACGTGCAGAACCCGGCGTCGTATCCCACCGAGAGCGCGCTGCTGCAAAAGGTCGCGCTGGAGCTCGGTCTGCCGCTGCGTCGCGGCAAGGGCAAGCAGATGAGCGATCTGCTCGGCCACCTCATCGGCGTGGCCGCCGAGGACCGCCACGTCGTGCTGATCGTCGACGAGAGCCAGAACCTCGGCAAGAACGCCGGCCGCAACCACCTCGAGTTGCTTCGCGAGTTCTCGAACCTCGACGCCGGCCGGAAGCTCATCACCAGCGTCCTGGTCGGCCAGCCGGAGCTGCTCGCGCGGCTGCGCCACAACCCCGCGCTCGAGAACCGCGTCGCGATCCGCTCGGCGCTCGCGCCGCTCGACGCGGCCGAGACGCGCCGCATGCTCGACCATCGCGCCAACGTCGCCGGGCGCGAGGAGCCGCTCTTCACCGACGAGGCCCATGACCTGATCCACGCGATCGCCGACGGCCTGCCGCGCCGCGTCAACCAGCTCTGCTGGAACGCGTTGCCCGTCGCCTACGGCCGCCAGGAGGACGTCATCGGCGTCGAGGCCGTTCGCGAGGCGGCCCTGGCGGGCTTGATGCTCGAGCCCGCCGCGAAGGATCTGCTCGAGGAGGTCTTGCATGCATAAGCCCTTGCACCGCGGCGCCCCTGCGGGCGCTGCGGAGACGGCCTCGCAGCCCGGCACGTGGGATCAACTCCTCAACGTGACCCAGTCGCGCCTCGGGGCGGCCAGCGCCGGCGAGCGCCGCAAGCTCGCGCTCGGCAAGGTGTCGCCGAACCCCGATCAGCCGCGCAAGTTCTTCGAGGCGGCCGCGCTCGACGAGCTCGCCGCCAGCATCGGCGTGCACGGCGTGTTGCAGCCGATCCTGGTGCGTCCACATCCCGTGGACACCGGCCGCTGGCAGATCGTGGCCGGCGAGCGCCGCTGGCTGGCCGCCCAGCAGGCCGGCCTGACCGACATCCCGGCCGTCGTGCGCGAGCTCGACGATCGCACGGCGCTCGAGCTCGGGCTGATCGAGAACGTGCTGCGCGAGGACATCACGCCGATGGAAGAGGCGCGGGCGCTGAGGTCGCTGCTCGAGACCACCGGGTGGTCCTACAGCCAGCTCGGCGAGCGCCTGGGCAAGAACAAGGCCTGGGTCGACCACCGCGTGCGGCTGCTCAAGATGCCCGACGAGGTGCAAGAAGCGCTCGAACGCTGCGTCGCCAACACGGAGGGCAAGCCCATGCGGGTCTTCACGCCGCGACATGCCGGCGTGGTGGTGCAGATCGAGGACGCCGGTGAGCGCGCCACGATGATCGAGGCGATCTTCACGGAAGGCCTGAGCGTCGCCGAGGCGGACCGCCGCCGCAAGGAGCCGGCCCCGGTGGTGGTGAAGAAAGCCGTGAAGCGGCCCGTGAAGAAGTCGTCGGCGCCCCGCGTGGCCGTGGCCGGCCTCGCGATCCACGCCGTCATCCAGGCCGCCCAGGCCGGGGATGGCACGGCGGACGTGGCAGCGTTGCTGGCGGCGATGGACGCGGATCGCGCGACGTTGACGGGCCAGTAGAACCCTTCCCCTCTCCCCGGTGGGGGAGAGGTCCGGCGCAGCCGGGGTGAGGGGGCCCGCGAGGCACCCAGCGTGCACAGCCCCCTCACCCGAAAGCCCGCCAGGGCTACGCCTGGCGGGGAGAGGGTTTAGCAGAACGGGGTCTTCGACCCCTTTTACGCCGGCACGCCCTTGAGCGCGTTGATCTCCTTGATCATCTCCGGGATGACCTTGAAGAGGTCGCCCACGATCGCGAGGTCGGCGACCTTCATGATCGGCGCTTCGGGATCCGTGTTGATCGCGATGATGTAACCCGCCTCCTTCATGCCGACCCAGTGCTGCACCGCGCCCGAGATGCCGGCCGCGATGTAGAGCTTCGGCTTGATCGTGACGCCGGTCTGGCCGATCTGCTCGTTCACCGGACGCCAGCCGGCGTCGGTGACTGCGCGCGAGGCGCCCACGGCTGCGCCGAGGGCGCGGCCGAGATCCTCGATGATGCTGAACTTGTCGCCGCCACCCACGCCGCGGCCGCCGGCCACGACGATCTCGGCGTCGTTCAGGTTGATCTTGCCCGCGATCACTTCCTCGACGAAGCCCTTGACCTGGGTCTTCGCCGCGAGGGTCGTGGGATCGACCGCGACGTCGACGACCTCGGCGGTCTTGCCGGCGCCGCTCGTGGCCTTCTCGAAGGCCAGCGGGAGCACCGTCACGAGGGCCAGGCCCGCGTCCGGGGCGAGCGTCGCGAGCACGTTGCCGCCGAAGATCGGGCGGGTCACCGACAGCGCGCCGTTCACCACGGCGATGCGGTTCGCGTCGGGCGCCACCGCGACCTTGAGGCGAGCCGCCACGAACGCGGCGATGTCACGCCCGACGCTGGTCGCCGGGAACAGGACCACGCCGGGCTTCTGCTCCTCGACCAGCTTGGCGACCACCGAGCCATAGGTCTCGGCGCGATAGTCGGCGAGGTCCGCATGGTCGACCACGAAGACCTTGTCGGCGCCGTAGTCGCCGAGCGAGGCCGCGAGGCCCTTCACCCCACTACCGAGCAGGACGACGGTTGCGGGCTGGCCCAGCTGGGCGCCCAGCTCACGGGCCTTGCCCAGGAGCTCGAGAGAGGTGCTATCGAGGGTGCCGCCGTGCTGTTCGGCGACGACCCAGATGCCGTTGTTGCTCATGGTACGTCTCCCCTAAATGAACTGCTTGCCCTTGAGCGCCGCGACCGCCTCCTTGGCGGTGTCAGCGGCCTCGCCCTCGACCTTACGCCCGGCGCCGCGCGCCGGCGGCGGCGCGAGCGATGCCGTCTTCACGGACGGCGTCAGGCTGCCGGCCAGGCCAAGATCGGCCAACGACCAGCTTTCCATGGGCTTGTTCTTGGCGCCCATGATGCCCTTGAAGGTGGGGAGGCGGGGATCGAAGGGGAACTTGCCGACCGTGACCACGGCCGGCGCCGGCGCCTCGACGCTCTGCTTGCCCTTTTCGACGTGGCGCACGACTTCGACGTTCGTGCCGTTCAGCTTGATGTCGCTCGCGTACGAGACCAGCGGCCAGCCGAGCAGGCCCGCGACTTCGGCGCCGAGGGTGAAGGCCTCACCCTGGATGCCCGGGATGCCGAACGTCAGGAGCCCGACGTCGCCGACCTTCTCGACGACGGCCTTGATCACCTGGGCCTGCGTGAGGCCGTCCGCGTCGGCGAGACTCGCGTCCTCGACGATGACGGCTTTGTCGGCGCCCATCGCGAGGGCCTTCTTCACCACTTCGCGGACCTTGCCCGCGTCCGCGGTCAGCGAGACCACGATCAGCTCGTTGCTCGCATCGGCGTCCTTCAGACGCAGGGCGGCCTCGAGCGCCAGCTCGTCGAAAGCGTACACCACGCGGGGCACGCTGGTGACGTCGAGGCTGGTCGCCCCCTGGGCCATCCGCACCTGCTCGAAGTCAGGCACGACCTTGAGAGACACGACGATTTTCATCGTTTAATCGGCTCCTTAAAATCTGGAAAGGCGGCCCTGTGACGGCCGGTCGCCTTCGACCGGCGCGGGCGCCGTGGCGCCAATCGGCCAGCCGATTCGCGCCGATACATTGTGCCATATTTATATCGAAACGCAATAGTGGCCGATTACGGAGATGCGCGAAGGCCCTCCCGGATGGGAGGGCCTTCATGCGAGAGCTGGCACCGCCGGTGGGGGACGGGTCCCCGCACGTCCATGTGCGCACCTGCGACGCTGAACTCGTTGCCGTCCATGGCGCGTGCAGTCCAGAGGATCTCTGCCCCATTCATCGGCACACGGCCGGGCGGCCTTTAGGCCGACAACTTATCGGGCGACTTCAAACGTGGCGAGGACCGGCTCGTGGTCGGACGCGGCGTTGGCCTGGTCGATGTAGACCTCCTTGGCGCGGAAGCCGTCCGTGGTCAGGACGGCGTCGATGCGGCCGTTGCCGCTCGCGACCGTCGTGCCCCTGGCCGCGATCTGGAGCACGCGCCGCTGTTCGGCGCTGAGCCCCGAAGCCTTCAAAGCCTCGCGCGCCTCGGCCGGCGTGCGGACCTTGCCCGCGAGGTCGCGGACGCGCACCGTGCCAGCGTCGTAGGCGTCGGTCACGATCGTCTTGAGCTCGGCCCAGCGGCGCGTGTCGGCCCCGTGATTTGCCGGCAAATCGTGGCGGGTGTTGAAGTCGCCCGCGATGATCACCTCGTGGCCCTTGGCCTTCAGGTCCTTCACGTAGGCCTGCAGCTGCGCGTATTGCTTGGCGGTGGCCTCCGCATTGCCGGTGGTCAGGTGGATGTCGACGACGTCGACGGTCTTGCCGCCGATCTTCATCGTGCTCGTCAGGAGCGTACGCTTCTGCCACAGGCTGACGGTGCCGAACAGGCGATCTTTGAACGATCCCTTCGAGCGCTTGAACTGCGCCCACATGCCCTTGAGGCGGTCGGCCACCGAGATGTCGAAGGGCTTCGACTCGGCCTGGACGGTCGGGAACTTCGAGAGGATCGCCTTGCCGTTGTCGAGGCTGTTGTTGTGCCGCACGCTCTGGTAGAAGCTGAGGTGCATGCCGAGCGAGGCCGCGATCTTCTCGGCGTTCGCGCGGGAGACCTCCTGCAGGCAGACCACGTCGGCCCTGGCGTCTGCGACGGTCTTGGCGACGCCGGGGTAGTCGAGCCCGCCGAGGCGAACGTTGAACGACAAAACACGGAGATCGGCCGGTGCGGCCGGTGGGGCCGGGGCCTTGGGGTTGTTCTTCACCACCAGCGGATGGGTCAGCAGCCCGAGCGTGCCCGGGTTCGCACCAGGGGCCTCGTTTTCCGGCTTCTCGACCTGACGCAGGTGCAACGCCTGCCGCACGAAATGCGTGACAGGGCTGAATGAAATGGCCATCGTGCCCGACTCCCCACTTAACACCACGCTTACTCCGAGCGTGCTATCGGAGGCGGGGGGCGCGCGCTTGTCGGCCTTAATCCAAGCTTAGAAAGGAATTTAAATCTCCCACATCGGGATGTGGACGCCCTTGGCGCGGGCGGTCTCGGCGGCTTCCTCGTAACCGGCGTCGACGTGGCGAATCACGCCCATCCCCGGGTCCGAGGTGAGCACCCGCTCCAGGCGCAGGTCCGCGGCCGGCGTGCCGTCCGCCACGATCACCATGCCCGCGTGCAGCGAGAAGCCGATGCCCACGCCGCCGCCGTGGTGCAGCGAAATCCAGGAAGCGCCGCCGACCGCGTTGATCAGCGCGTTGAGGTAGACCCAGTCGGCGATCGCGTCCGAACCGTCCTTCATCGCCTCGGTCTCGCGGTTGGGCGAGGCCACCGAGCCACAGTCGAGGTGATCGCGGCCGATCACGATCGGCGCCGCCAGCTCGCCCGACGCGACCATCTGGTTGATCAGCCGGCCGAGGCGGGCGCGCTCGCCATAGCCGACCCAACAGATGCGCGCCGGCAGGCCCTGGAACTTCACCTGCTCGCCGGCCATCCGGATCCAGTTGCAGAGGTGGGGGTCGCTCGCGAATTCGCGCAGGATCATGGCGTCGATCTTGCGGATGTCCTCCGGATCGCCCGAAAGCGCCGCCCAGCGGAAGGGGCCCTTGCCCTCGCAGAAGAGCGGTCGGATGTACGCCGGCACGAAGCCAGGGTAGTCGAAGGCGCGCGTGACGCCGTGATCTTTCGCCACCTGCCGCAAGTTGTTGCCGTAGTCGAAGGCGATCGCCCCTTGATCCATCAGCGCGAGAATCGCCTCGACGTGGGCCGCGCAGGCCCGCCCCACCGCGGCGAGGTACGCCGCAGGATCGGCCTCGCGCAGCAGCTTCGCGGTGGCGATCGAATGCCCCGGCGGGATGTAGCCGGTCATCAGATCATGGGCGCTGGTCTGGTCCGTCACCACGTCCGGGATCAGGCCGCGGCGCGCCATCTCGGCCAACACCTCGGCGGCGTTGCCGAGCAGCGCGATCGACCGCGCCTCGCCGCGCGCGGCCGCTTCCTGGGCCGCGTTCCAGGCCGCGTCGAGGTCGTCCAGGCGGGTCTGGATGTAGCCGGTCTCGAGGCGCCGCTGGATGCGCGTTTCGTCGATCTCGATCGCGAGCACGACGCCGCCGTTCATCGTGACGGCGAGCGGCTGGGCGCCACCCATGCCGCCGAGGCCGGCGGTGACCGTCACCTTGCCGCGCAGGCTGCCGCCGTAGTGCTTGCGGGCGAGCGCGCCGAAGGTCTCGAAGGTGCCCTGCAGGATGCCCTGGGTCCCGATGTAGATCCAGGATCCGGCGGTCATCTGGCCGTACATGGTCAGGCCTTCGGCCTCGAGGCGGCGGAACTCCGGCCAGTTGGCCCAGTGCGGGACCAGGTTCGAGTTCGCGATCAGCACGCGCGGCGCGTCGGCGTGAGAGCGAAACCGCCCGACCGGCTTGCCGGACTGCACGAGCAGGGTCTCGTCGTCCTCGAGCGCGAGCAGCGCCTTCACGATCGCCCGCAGCGCGTCCCAGCTGCGCGCCGCCTTGCCGGTGCCACCATAGACCACGAGCTCGTCCGGGTGCTCCGCGACCTCGGGATCGAGGTTGTTGAGCAGCATCCGCAGCGCCGCTTCCTGGAGCCAGCCCTTGCAATTCAGGCTGGCGCCGCGTGGCGCGCGCAGCGGGATGCGGGATGCGCCGGCGAGCAGCTGGGGCAAACCGGTGTCGGGGGCGAGGGTAGGGGACATCAGGCTGGCTCCGTATACGCTCTCGGCCGTCCGCGGCCGCTCGGGTGTGCATGATACCAAGCGCGGAAATCCATGCGCATGGAAAAATCAATTCCCTTCGCCGGGTATGGTCGTATAGCCAACCGACGCTCGCCAGAAGAAGACCGCACCGGCCTATGATGCAGCAGAGCTTCCACCGGCTCGTCGCGACGGCCTTGATCGGCCTCGCCGCGGCGGGGGTCGTGTGGCTGGCGACGGGCGGGTACCAGACCGGCCCCGACCTCGGGCGGACCGGCATCCGGCCCTACACGCTGCCGCTCACGGCCGGGGTGGCCACCGACGCGGAGATTGCGTTCTACCGGGGGCGCGTCCAGAAGGCGCCGGACGGGTTCATGAACCAGAACATGTTGGCCGCCGCCTACATGAAGAAGGCGCGCGAGACCGGCGACCCGGCCTGGCACGCGCTGGCCGCGCGGGCGGCCGCGGCCTCGCTCCGGGCGATGCCGCAGGGCAACCCGGATGCGCGGCTGATCGGGGCGCAGCTCGCGATCGCCGAGCACCGCTTCCCGGATGCCCGGCGCATCATCGAAGACCTCAAGCGGCGCCACCCCACCGCCGACGTCGACGGCGTGTTCGCGGCGATCGACCTCGCTCAGGGCCGCACGGCCGAAGCCGAACGACGGCTGGAGCGGATCGTGAGCGGCTCGCCGACCTCGCCCGCCTTCGCCCAGCTCGGCCTCGCGCGGGCCGCGCGCGGGAACGACAAGGGCGCCGAGGCCGCCTTCCGGGAGGCGATCACCCGGGAACAACCCGGCGAGCGGCTGACCTCGGCCGACGCACGGACCTGGCTCGGCCGCATGTGGCTGCGCCGCGGCAAGCTGGCGGAGGCCGAGGCCCTTTTCGCCGAGGCTTCGCGGATCTACCCGGGACACCTGCCGGCGATCGGCCTCGCCGCCGATGTGGCGGCGCGCCGCGGCGACTTCGCATCCGCCGACGACGGCTGGAAACGGGTCGAGGCGCAGCGCCACGACCCGGGCCCGACGCTCGCGCGCGCCCGCATCGCGCGCGCGGCGGGGCGCCCGGCGGACGCGGAGGCGCTTTGGGGCGCTGCCGAGGGCCGGCTGCGGGCCGAGCTCGCCAAAGGCGTGGTGGACCATCGGCGCGATCTCGCGCGGCTGCTGCTCGATCGGGCCCGGCCGGGCGAGGCGGCCGAAGCCGAGCGGCTGCTCGCGGCGGAGCGCAAGGTCCGCGGGGACGCCGAGACGCTCGACCTGCACGCGGGCGCGCTGCTCGCGCTGGGGCAGGCGGCGGAGGCGTCGGCGGCGGTGAACCAGCTCAAGGCGACGGGCGCGCGCGAGGCCCCGTTCATTTACCGCGAGGCGGCGGTGGCCCGCGCCGACGGCCGGGCGCTCGAGGCGGTCGGCCTGATCGCGACGGCCAACGCGCTCGACCCGACGTTCCGCCAGGACCCGGCGTTCGAGCCGTTCAAGGCGCTCGCGCCGTAGCGATTCTCGCTTCGCTGCGGGAGGAAATCAGCGGCGGCCGTAGCCGACCACGCCGACGACCACCGCCACCAGCCCCGAGAGCGCCATCTCCACCAGCGGCACGATCGCCGCGCCCAGGCCCTTCGGCAACATCGCCATCGCGGTGATCGCTTGGCCTGCGGGGATCGCGAGCGTCAGCGGCCCGGTCACGCCCGGCAGCAGCGCCCAGCCGGAAAGCGCGAGGCCAAAGCCCAGCAGGCCCGCCCGCTGCCAGGGCCGGCGCGAGAGCGATCCCAGCGCCACACCCCAGGCGCCGGTGGCGGCGCCGCAAAGCGCCGCGACCGCGAACAGCGCCGGCGTGCGCACGCCCAGCGAGCCCTGGTCGACCCACGCGATCGTCGCGATCGCCAGCGAGAAGGCCACCGCGAGCGGCACGTGCGTCGCCATCGCGCCGGTCCAGCGGTCCGCGGCGCCGAACGGCTGCGCGCGCCAGCGCAGCTCGAGGCCGCCATCGGTGGTGCGGCCGCGCACCGCGGGCGGCAGCAAGCCTACCAGCGTCCAGCCCAGGGCCAGGATCGCGGGCGTGCGCTCGGGACGGCCGTCGATCAGCGCGAGCGCGGCAACGGCGACGGGCACCAGCGCCGCCGTCAGCAGCCCGAGCGGATCACGTTTGAACTGCTGGGCCCAGGCAGGGCGGGCGAGCGGAAACAGCGACATGGGGTCTCCCGGCCTACTGAACGTGGAGCAGCGCCTCGAGGCGCGACTCCTGCGACTCTTGCTGGATGCGCACCTCGATGGGCCTGGCCCCCGGCTTGCGGTCCATGATCCCGGGCAACTCGGTCACGACGTCGTTGACCTCGATCTCTTCCGAGATCGGACCGGTCTTCTGGATGTACTTGAGCGCGACCTTGGCCTTGCCGGGCGGCGCGAGCGCCGCCGTCTCGCCGACCTGGACCACGCGGCCCGCGCGGATCAGCGCGATGCGATCGGCCATGATCGCGTCGCGCGCCCGGCCGGTGGCGACGACCACGGTGTGGCCGCGCGCCGCGAGCCCCTTGAAGTGCGCCCAGGCCTCCCGCGCCCAGGCGTCGTCCGCCATCGAGAGCGGGTCGTCGAGCAACAGCACGTCGGGCGTCCAGAGCATCGCGATGCCGAGCGAGACGCGCTGCTGCAGCGCCGCGCTCAGGTTGCCGACCGGCTCGTTGCGGCGAGCGGCGAGTTGGATCGTGGTCAGCGTACGTTCGACGGCCTCGTCGATCATCGTCTGGCGACGTCCCGCCGTGAAGAACGGCTCCAGCATGCGGCCCATCGATGCGCCGAGCGTGCCGTGTGGGCCCGCGCCGACGGCGAAAGTCTGCAAGTTCTCCTCGACGGAGTAGCCGCCGTAGAGTCCGCCGATCTGCGGCATATAGCCGAGGTACTGCCGCCCGGCGCTCTGGAGCGGGTCGAGGCCATGGACCTCGACCGTGCCCTGGGCGCGGGGCAAGGCCCCCGCGAGCAGCGCGAGGACGGTCGACTTGCCGGCGCCCGAATGGCCGAAGAGAGCTGCCACGCACCCGGCGGGCAGCTCCCACTTGAAGCCGACGACGGCCGGGGTCCGGCCGTAGCTGAAATGCAGGTCCTTGGCGGAGACGGCGGTACGGGACTCAGCAGGCTCGCTGGGCGGCTGGATCATGCGGGGCCTCGACGCGCGACGTGATGCGCTGGGACAGCAGGGCGACGAACTCGGCGTTGAGCTGCGTGCCGGCCACCTCCCGCATGACCGCGAAGGCCTTCTCGGGTGCCATGCCACGCCGGTACGGCCGGTCGCTGGTCATGGCGTCGTAGGTGTCGGCGACCGCGACGATCTGGGCCAGAACGGGAATCTTGTTCCCCTTCACTCCCTCCGGGTAACCCCGGCCATCCATGCGCTCGTGGTGATAGTACACCACGTCCAGCATCGTCTTGAAGTCCTCGATCGGCTCGAGGATCTCACGGCCCACCGACGGGTGGATCTTGATGTGCTCGAATTCCTCTTCGCTGAGGCGGCCGGGCTTGTGCAGCACCTCCTGGCGTACGGCGATCTTGCCGATGTCGTGCAGCGCCGCGCCATGCTTGAGGTTCTCGGTCTCGCGCGCCGAAAGCCCCAGGCCGTCGGCGATCATGAGCGCGTAGTCCGAGACGCGCAACGAATGGCCATGCGTGTAAGGATCGCGGGCCTCGAGCGCCATGGCGAGCGAATCGACCATCTGGACGACGTCCTGACGCAGGCGATCGAGCAGCGCGCCGCGCGCGCGATCCTGGGCCAGGGCGGCGGTGACTTCGGCGACCTTGCCGGCCAGGGCGAAGACCTCGAATGGGCGGGCGATGGCGCCGGCGAGCCCTTCGCCGCGCAGGCGGGCGACGTCGGTCGGGGCCGGCTCGATCACCCGATCGGCGACCTGGGTGGATTGCCCGGCGATCATCAGGGCGCGCATCTGCGGGTGCCTGGCACGGAGCCTGGCGAAGCTCTCGCGGCCGGCCGGATCGGCGATGCGGCCGTCAGCGACGATCACGGCCAGCTCGCGGAGCTCTCGGCCGATCGACACGGCTTCTTCCGGATCGGCGGCCAGGTGAACGTGGTACCCGGCGCGCCCCAACACGCTCGCCAGGGTGCTCCGCACCACCGCTTCCGCCTCGACCACCAGGATGTGCTCCACCAAGTAACCTCCATCCAGCGACAGGCCGGGACCGGCGTGATGAACGCCGGCCTTCCCTCGATAAGTTATAGGAAGGTTAAGGACGCGGGTTGCTTAAATTTCCGAAAAAATTTCGACAACGCCGAAACGTTTGTGGGTCGGGCCATTTACCAGCCGAGCTGGACGCGCAGGTAGGCTGCTGCAAGCGATCCCGCCACGTCCGCACCCAGATCGCCCGGATCGACGCGGCCGTCGGCCACCTCCTTGAACCAACCGATGAAGAACGTGGCGATCATCGCCTGGTCGGGCGGCAGCCCGGCGCGCATGAGCTGATCGGTGATGACGTAGGAAACGCCGAAGTGGGCGGCCTTGTCGGTCTCGATCGGCAGCTTGAAGCCCTCGGCCCGGACGGGCGAGGCGAGCACCATGAGGAAGGCTGCAGCCAGGATTGCGCGACGCATCCGTCCAGCGTAGCGCAGCGCGTGACGCCGCCGCGGTGCCGCGCGGCACGGGCGGGCGGTGACGGCGATCACCAGGGTTATGTCGTTCGGGACCCACCATCCGGCGAGTCGAGCCGATTTCCAGGATGTGATAATTTTTACGATCGCGTCGGTGCCATGGTGGCCGGTTTTCCGGCAACTTGCTAGAATGATGCCATTGTGCCCCTCCCCGGACGCCCAAGCGGACCGACCGCCGCATCGTCCGACCCTCCCGAGGATCGCCCACTCAACATGACCCAAGCCGCCAGCCAGGCTTCCGCCGTTCAGGAAGCCATCGCCCATTACGATCAGCTCCTGGTCGACGCCCACCTCAACGCGGCCGATTACCAGGCCTTCCAGAAACGGGTCATCGACGCGAAGATCACGTTCGGCGGCCGCTCGAGCTGCCCGTACCTGCGTCCGCAATTCGTGAGCGCCGAGCAGTGGGCTCATGTGCAGAAAGTCACCAAGCTGGTGAACCAGGCGATGGAGAAGGCGGCCACGTTCATCCAGTCCGACCCGGCCATCCGCGACCTCCTGCGCCTGACGGCGGACGAGGAGAAGCTGATCGCGCCCGATCCCGGCTACCCGTGGCTCACGCCCACCTGCCGGTACGACTCGTTCATCAGCGACAAGCATTACGCCTACGTCGAGCTGAACGCGGAGTGCCCCGCGGGCCCGGCCTTCACGACGGTGCTCGCCAACCTCTGGCTGGAAGAGCCGATCATGAAGAAGTTCCAGGAGCGCTTCGAGGTCGCGTCCTTCGACGTGCGCGAGCCGCTGGAGTCCATGTTGCTCAAGGTGTACGAGACCTGGCGCGCGAATGGGCACACCGACCGCCGCGAGCAGCCGAACATCGCGATCGTCGACTACCAGGACGTGCCCACGGTCGAGGAGTTCTACCTCTGCCGCGACTACTTCCGCTCGCACGGCCTCAAGGCCGAGGTGGCGGATCCGCGCGAGCTCAAGTTCGAAAACGGGCGCCTCTACACGAAGGACGGCTTCGAGATCGACCTGATCTACCGCCGCCTGCTCACCAACGAGTTCCTCGAGCGCTTCGACGAGCTGCATGCCTTCTGGGACGCCTACCGCACCGGCGCTGCTTGCGTGGTGAACCCGTTCCGCTCGAAGTTGCTGCACAAGAAGTCGATCTTCGCGATCGTGACCGACGAGCGCGTGATGCCCAGCTTCAACGCCGAGGAGCGGGACGCCGTGAAGAGCGCCGTGCCGTGGACGCGCCTCGTTCAGGACGGCAAGACCCAGACCTTCGACGGCACCGAGATCGACCTGCTGTCCTGGATCAAGGCGAACCAGCAGAACCTGGTCCTCAAGCCCAACGACGAGTACGGCGGCAAGGGCATCTACATCGGCTGGGCGATCGACGAGGCCGAGTGGGCCAAGGCGATCCAGGAGGCCCAGGCGAGCCCCTACGTCGTGCAGTGGAAGGTCGAGGCGCCCAAGGTGGCGTTCCCCGTATGGGGCGAGGAAGGCCTGGTCTTCGAGCCGCAGACCATCGACATCGATCCGTACGTGTTCTTCGGAGAGGCCCACGGCTTCCTCACGCGCCTGTCGGCCACCGACCTGTGCAATGTGACGGCTGGCGGCGGCATCGTCCCCACCTTCGTCGTTTCCCGGAAGTAGAGGGCCTGCGCATGGCGACCAACCTGAAACAGTTCACCATCGGCGTCGAGGAAGAGTACCAGATCGTCGATCCTGAGACCCGCGAGCTCAAGAGCCACATCTCGACGATGCTCGAGGAGGCCGGCGATTCGCTCGGCGATGCCATCAAGCCCGAGATGCACCAGTCGGTCATCGAAGTGGGCACGGACATCTGCAAGAACGTGCAGGAGGCCCGCGCCGACGTGGGACGCCTGCGCAGCACGGTCTCGAAGCTGGCCCAGAAGAACGGCATGGCCATCTGCGCGGCCTCGACGCACCCTTTCAGCGACTGGAAGAAGCAGGACATCACGGACCGCGATCGCTACCACATGATCGTGGAAGATCTGCAGGACGTCGCCCGCGGCAACCTGGTCTTCGGCCTGCATTGCCACATCGGCATCGACGACCGCGATCTGGCCGTCGAGATCATGAACGAGGCACGCTACTTCCTGCCGCACCTGCTCGCCCTCTCGACCAGCAGCCCGTTCTGGCTCGGCCGCGCGACCGGCCTCAAGTCCAGCCGCTGCATGATCTTCAAGCGCTTCCCGCGCACCGGCGTGCCGGACTACTTCAAGAGCTGGAGCGAATTCGAGCAGCATGTCGACACGCTCGTGAAGACGGGCTGCATCGACGATGGCAAGCGCATCTGGTGGGATCTCCGGCCCCATGCCTTCTTCAATACGATCGAGTTCCGCATCTGCGACCTGCCGACCAACGTCGACGACACCATCGCGATCGTGGCGCTGATCCAGGCGATCGTCGCGCGGCTCTACGTGCTGCGCGAGCAGAACCTCGGCTTCCGCATCTACACGCGCGACCTGATCGAGGAGAACAAGTGGCGGGCTTACCGCTACGGCCTCGACGGCAAGCTGATCGACTTCGGCAAGAAGAAGGAGCTCCCGGCGCGCGAGCTGATCGAAGAGCTGCTCGAATTCGTCGACCCGGTGGTCGACGAGCTGGGCAGCCGCAAGGAGATCGAGCACGTGCGCACCATCCTCAAACGCGGGACCAGCGCCGATAAGCAGCTGGAGATCTACCGGGAGACGGGCGACCTCAAGGCCGTCGTCGACTGGGTCGTGCGCGAAACGATCGCCGGGGTGGACACCCGCCCGGCAACCGTCGGCGCCGGCGGCGAATCGTAGTCCACCACCCCGCCCGTTCCCTGAGGGGACGTGGATTGAAGAATGATGGAGACAGCAGGTAATTATGGCACCCAAGAAAGTCGGCATCCTCGTAGGCTTCGAGGACAGCTTCCCGCACGCCTTCGTCAACAAGGTCAATGAGCTGGGCGGCGGTGAAATCGTCGGTGAGTTCGTGCGCCTCGCGGCGCCCAAGATGGGCGAGCCCACCGGCTACGATCTGATCGTGGACCGCATCTCGCACGAGATCCTCACCTACAAGCCCTACCTCAAGCACGCCGTCCTCACGGGCACCTACGTGGTCAACGACCCGTTCTGGTGGCTGGCCGACGACAAGTTCTTCGACGGCGGGCTGGTGAGCGCGCTGGGCGTCGCGCACCCCAAGACCATGGTGCTGCCCTCGAAGCGTCGCTTCCCCCGCACGACCGAGATGTCGTACCGCAACCAGGCGCTCGTCGACTGGAAGGAAGTGTTCGAATACATCGGCTTCCCGGCGATCCTCAAGCCCTACGACGGCGGCGGCTGGCGCAACGTCTACAAGGTCAACAACATGCAGGAATTCTTCCGCGCATACGAGGAGACCGGCAACCTGGTCATGATCGCGCAGGAGTGCATCGAGTTCGATGACTACTTCCGCTGCCTGGCGATCGGCAAGGACAACATCCTGCCCATCCGCTACAACCCGCGCGCATACTTCCACGAGCGCTACGTGCCGGGCCTGGCGGACCCGAACGATCCCCTGGTGGCGCGCGTCATCAAGGACTCGAAGACGATTTGCCACGCGCTCGGCTACGACATGAACTCCGTCGAGTTCGCGTGCAAGGACGGCATCCCGTACGCGATCGATTTCATGAACCCGGCACCGGACATGGACTACTACTCGATCCGCCCCGAGAACTTCGAGTGGGTCGTGAACGCCATGGCCGAGATGTGCGTCCGCTACGTCAAGGAAGGCCGCAAGATGCCCAAGCGGCACCCGTGGCAGTTCGCCGTCGAGGACGCCAAGGCCGCGATCGCGGCCAAGTAGCGCTTCGATGTCCCGTGGGGCGGCGTGGCCGCGGCTGTTGACGGCCGTGGGCATCGCCGCCCTTTTCCATGCCATTCCCTTCCAGGCCGGCCCTTTCCAAGGGCCGGCCCTCGCCCTGGGCCAGCGGCCCGGCGCGCTACCGGACGGCACGCGCGGCGGCACGGCCGTCATGCGCCAGGGCGGCGAGACGATCCCGCTGCCCTGGATCTACGCGACCTACGCACACCCGAGCTACAAGGTCGTCGCGGCCACGGTCATGCTCGAAAAGTTCAACGATTGGATCGATCTGCCCGCCGAGGCCCACCAGTTCATGTTGGAGGCCGAGGTCGCCAAGGATGCGCAGCCGCCGTTCACGAAGGCCCACTTGCGCCGGGTCCGCCTCGCGCTGAGCTGGGGCCCCGGGCGGGCCATGTCGACCAGGGCCTGGGACGAGCGCAACGTCCCGGGCGTGCTCGACAAGCTCCGGTGGCTGGACTTCCAGGCCCTCACCCCCGAGCGCCTCGCGACGAAGCTCGCGCTGCCCAGCGGCGTGCTGGGCTCGCGCGAGATCGTGGTCGACCTCGACGTCGACTTGAAGCGGGCGCCCCCGGCGCAGTGAGACGAGCCCCCCTGGGCGGGGGGACCCGTGGCTAGACGCTGGCGGTGGCCAGGTTCAGCTTCTTCTTGAGATTCTCGTCGAGCTTGTCGAGGAACTGCTCGGTGGTCAGCCACTGCTGGTCCGGCCCGATCAGGATCGCGAGATCCTTGGTCATAAAGCCCGACTCGACGGTCTCGATGCAGACCGCTTCGAGCGCCAGGGCGAACTTTTCGAGCTCGGGGGTGGCGTCGAACTGGGCGCGGTAGAAGAGGCCGCGGGTCCAGGCGAAGATCGAGGCGATCGGGTTGGTGGAGGTGGCCCGGCCCTTCTGGTGCTCGCGGTAGTGGCGGGTGACCGTGCCGTGCGCGGCCTCGGCCTCGACGGTCTTGCCGTCCGGGCTCAGCAGCACCGAGGTCATCAGGCCGAGCGAGCCGAAGCCCTGGGCCACGGTGTCCGACTGGACGTCGCCGTCGTAGTTCTTGCAGGCCCAGACGAAGCCGCCCGACCACTTGAGCGCCGCCGCCACCATGTCGTCGATCAGGCGGTGCTCGTAGGTGAGGCCGAGGTCGGTGAACTTGGTCTTGAACTCGGCGTCGAAGACCTCCTGGAAGAGGTCCTTGAAGCGGCCATCGTAGGCCTTGAGAATCGTGTTCTTGGTCGACAGGTAGACCGGCCACTTCTTCTGGATGCCGTAGTTGAAGCAGGCCCGGGCGAAGCCGCGGATCGACTCGTCGAGGTTGTACATGCCCATCGCGACGCCGCTGCCGGGGAACTGGAACACTTCGTGCTCGATCACCTGGCCATCGGCACCTTCGAACTTCATGGTCAGCTTGCCGGGGCCGGGGACCCGGAAGTCGGTGGCGCGGTACTGGTCGCCGAAGGCGTGGCGGCCGATCACGATCGGCTGGGTCCAGCCCGGCACCAGGCGCGGCACGTTCTTGCAGATGATCGGCTCGCGGAACACGGTGCCGTCGAGGATGTTGCGGATCGTGCCATTGGGCGACTTCCACATCTTCTTCAGCTTGAACTCCTCGACCCGCGCCTCGTCGGGCGTGATCGTGGCGCACTTCACGCCGACGCCGTACTGCTTGATCGCCTCGGCCGCCTCGACGGTGACCTTGTCGTCGGTCGCGTCGCGGTGCTCCATGCCGAGGTCGTAGTACTTGAGGTCGATATCCAGATAGGGGAGGATCAGCTTCTCCCGGATGAACTTCCAGATGATGCGCGTCATCTCGTCGCCGTCGAGCTCGACGACGGGGTTGACGACCTTGATCTTGTTCATGGCTACACTCTCCTGGCTCGCGGGCATGATTACCCTTGGTCGCTTCTAACCATACCCCATTCCGCCCGAGGTCGCTCGCGCCCGCATGTGCGCGCCATCATTGTGGAAGGATGGTCACTAGGTTATGATGAGGTTGGCGAGGTGTGTCCATTCCACGGACCGACCATGGCCGAACCGTCGCTCGACCGCCGACTGGCGTAAATACGCCGTTCTGGTAACATGAAAGGGTCATGATCGAGATGAAGTCTGTTCTTCGCACCCTCGTTGCAGCCGCGATGCTCCCGATGACGCTCGCGGGTTGCACCCTCCTGGGTATCGGCGTGGGTGGCACCGAAAGGAACCCGACAGGGGTTGGGGCGAACGCTCGGCCGACCGGCTTCGTTTACACGACCCTCTTCTCGAAAAATGCGATCCTCGAGATCAACACCGTCCAGTCGCGCGTCGACAACGACCCGATCACCGTGCCCAACGGCCCACGCGGCCTGACGATGGACCCCCGTGGCCGGCAGCTTTACCTCTACGTCGTCTGCGAGCTCGGCAACGCCGTCGCGGTGGTCGATCGCCGCAACCGCCTGATCAGTCGCACGATCAACGTCGGACGGGCGCCCTACGCCATGGCCATCACGCCGAACGGCGCGCGCGGCTTTGTGACCAACGGCGACGACGACACGGTCTCGGTCATCGACATCGAGACCAACAACGTCGTCCAGACGATCCTGCTCTCGAACCCGAGCACCAGCTCGGGCCAGACGACCGCGACGCCCGGGCAGCAGCCGGTCAAGCTCCGCCCCCAGGGCATCGCGACCAACGCGTCGGGCACGACGGTGTACGTGGCCTGCGCCGGCGGCTTCCTCGTCGTCCTGCAGGGCAACCCCGGCACGGGCGGCCCCTCGTCGGCCGTGGGCGGCGGCGCGGGCATTCCGGGCGCCGGCACCACCGGCTCGTCCTATAGCGTCGCGCGGACCATTCCGCTCGTCGGCTCGGTCCAGCCGCTCAACATCGCGGTGAACAGCGCCGCCACCACCACCGGCACGACCGGGGCGGCCCAGGGCTCCGAAGGCGACCGCATCTACATCACCGACCCGCTCGCGAACCGCCTCTTCTTCGTATCCGGCCAGAACGTCCAGGCGGACATCCGCGACGTGCAGGGCTCGCCCTACGACGTGGCGGTCGGCCGGAACCCGACGACGGGCATCGTGGATCGCGTTTACGTCTCGCTCCAGAACCTCAACGCGCTCCAGCAGTTCACCGCCACGGACCTCCAGCAGGTCGGCAGCCCGGTGCGCACCGAGGGCACCCAGCCCCAGGCCGTCGAGGTCTCCTCGCTCGGCAATGAAGTTTACGTCTCGCTCACCGGCAGCAACAACGTCGCCGTCTTTGAGCGCAAGGGCGCCGAATTGTTGCAGCCCCAGGTCTTCAACCTCCAACAGCTGAATCCCGCGTTTATCGCCCCGACGGGCGATCTGGCGTTGGGAGGCTTCCTTTTCCAGTAACCCTTCAGGAGTTTTATGTCAGCCAAGGTCGGTGTGGTCAATCTCGGGTGCGCGAAGAACCTCGTGGATACCGAGATCATGATGGGTCTGCTCGACCAGGCGGGCTTCAAGCTGGTTGACGAGACCGGCGACGCGGACGTCGTGCTCGTGAACACCTGCGGCTTCCTCGTGAGCGCGCAGCAGGAGTCGGCCCGCCAGATCCTCGAGCTCGCCCAGGGCGGCGCCAAGAAGATCGTGATGGCCGGCTGCATGGTGCAGCGCCACCGCGAAGAGGTGCTCGAGGCGTTGCCCGAGGTGTCGGCGGCGATCGGCTCGGGCGACCTCAAGTCGATCGTGCGGGTCGTCGAGCGGGTGCTGGATGGCGAGCGCTTCACGGAGATCTCCGAGAAGCCCACCTATGCCTATGACGAGGTCCTGCCCCGCATCCAGAGCGGCCTGGGACCCAGCGCGTACCTGAAAATCTCTGAGGGCTGCGATCACCGCTGCGCCTTCTGCGTGATCCCCTCGTTGCGCGGCGGCCACCGCTCGCGCGCGATCGAGACGATCGTCGCCGAAGCGAAGCAGCTCGTGGCCGGCGGCACCCGGGAAGTCGTGCTGATCGCCCAGGACTCGACGCGCTACGGCCTCGACCTTTACCAGCGCGCGGCGCTGCCCGAACTGTTGGCCGCACTGAACGACGTCGAGGGGCTCGCGTGGATTCGCGTCCACTACGCCTACCCGATGTACGTGAACGAGGCGCTCTTCCAGGCGATGCGCGAGCTGCCGAAGGTGCTCAAGTACATGGACATCCCCTTGCAGCACAGCCACCCGGACATGCTGCGCCGGATGCGCCGCCCCACCAACGAGCCGGTCGCCGACCTGGTTGACCGCATCCGCGCCGGTGTCCCCGGCATCGCGCTGCGTACGAGCTTCATTGTCGGCTTCCCCGGCGAGACGGAAGAGGAGTTCGCGCACCTCGCGGCCTTCGTGCAAGAGAAGAAGCTCGACCACGTCGGCGTCTTCCTCTTCTCGCCCGAGGAAGGCACGCCCTCCCATGATATGAAGGATCGCGTGACGAAGAAGGTCGCGGCCAAGCGCCGCTCCCAGCTGATGGCCATTCAACAGGGCGTCAGCCAGGCCATCCACGATGGGCTGGTCGGCGAGACGCTGCCGATGCTGGTCGAGGCGCTCGAGGCGAAGTCCGGCATCCTGATCGGCCGCACCTTCCGCGATGCGCCCGACGTGGACGGCACCACCTTCGCGCGCACGGACGATCCGCATGTCGAGCCCGGCGACATCGTGTCGGTGCGCGTCACAGTCGCCAAGCCCTACGACTTGCATGGTGAGGTCGTTCGCGCCGCCGTCAGCGCCGGCGGCTGACTGGGCGTTTCATGAATCTGCCGAATCTGGTCACGTTCAGCCGCCTCGTCCTCGCGATCCCCTTCCTGATCCTGCTCGAGTTCACAGGCTGGGAGCTCGTGGCGATGTGGATCTTCGTGGTCGCCTCGCTGACGGACTGGGTCGACGGCTACCTGGCGCGCAAGCTGAACCAGGTCACCGAGCTCGGCAAGCTCATGGATCCGCTGGTCGACAAGGTGCTGATCACCGGGGCCCTGGTGGCGCTGGCCGCGCGCGGCATCGTGCCGGCCTGGAGCGTCACGGCGATCCTGTTCCGGGAGTTCCTGGTGACGGGGATGCGCGCGGTGGAGGCCTCACGGGGCGTGATCGTCCCGGCGGCCTGGCTCGGCAAGGTGAAGGCGGCCGTGCAGATGATCGCGATCATCGCGCTGCTCTGGAGCCTCGATCCCAGCGGGCGTGTGCTGCGCAACGACTTCTTCGCGATGCTCGCGATCGTCACCTACTGGGTCGGCGTGGCGCTCACGATGGCGTCGGGCGTGCAGTACCTCTGGCTCGCCCGCGGGCTGTTCACAGAGCCCGCGGCCGAGACGGCCTAGCGCCTAGCGCTCGGCCCGGTCAGGTCGATTTCAGGTTCGGATCCTTGGGCGTGACGTCCGGCGGCGGCAGCTTCGGCGCCGGCGCGCCGTCTTTCGGGATCACGTCGGTCGGCAGCACGCGGGTGGCGAAGTTCTTCAAGTAATAGACCACCTTGTCCCACCAGGTCGTGGGCAGGTCCACCTTCTGGACCTCCGTGATGCCCTCGTCCGCGTCGAAGCCCTTCGAGGCGATTTCGTAACGGATCTTCACGCCGTCGACCTGCTTGCCGAACATCCCCTTCATTTGCTCGCGGGCGGTCTTGTCCTTCACCACGCACACGATCCGCCGCGGGTTGTTGGTCTGGGTCAGGTACGAGCCGACCACGCCTTCGTACTTGGCCATCAGGGGACCAAGGCGGCGGTAGACGGTCTGGGCGTTCGACTGCTCCTGGTAGTCGATCGGCAGCGGCTTCTTGAGGCCCGGCGGGTCGGCGCACCCGGCGAGCGCGAGCAAGCACAGCAAGCTGATTAGGGGCCGACGAACCACGTTAACGCTTCCTTGAACGGGGAATGATGGGGATACCCTCGCTTCGCTGGTCGGGTAGACCGGGTGGGCGCTTCGCGGGTTCCTTCACGTACATTTTACCCGGTTCGTGAGGGGCCTTCGGCTAGGCTGGGCGCGGGAACCGAATCATGACTGATTTCTTCGACGACAAGACACGTTGGCTGCCGCCCGAGGCCTGGCGGGACATGCTTTTCAGCCTGTCCCTGGCTGTCGGGCTGGCCGCGTTGTGTCACGCGACGGTGGCCGAGGCCCGCTTCATCCCCTCGCTCTCGATGGCGCCCACCCTGGCGGTCGGCGATCGCCTCGTGATCGAAAAAGTCACGTACCACGTGCGCACCCCTCGGCGCGGCGAGATCGTGGTCTTCCGGCCGCCGGATCCGGCCGTTCAGATGAACGTGGGCGTGGACCCGATGATCCCGTGGATCAAGCGCGTCGTCGCGCTGCCCGGCGACCGGGTGGCGATCGACGGCGGGCGCCTCTACGTCAACGGCCGGCCCATCTCGGAGCCCTATCTCGACGAATCGCCGCGCTACAGCATGCGCGAGAAGGCCGTGCCGGCCGACAGCGTCTTCGTGCTGGGCGACAACCGCAACCACAGCATCGACAGCGCCACCTGGGGGCCGCTGCCCCTGCGCAACGTCATGGGCCGGGCGAGCTTCCGCTTCTGGCCGCCTGAGCGTTTCGGCGACTTGGGGGCCCCCCGCCCGCATGTGGCGATGGGCCCCCGTTCGAAGACGCTCTGAGATTCGACCGGTGCGCCGACTAGCGGCGCGGACCGCCCGGACGACCCGCCGGCGAGAATTCGCCCTTGTTGCGGAACGTGATCCGGCCACGGGTCAGATCGTAAGGCGAAAGCTCGACCTTCACGCGATCGCCGAGCAGCACCTTGATGCGGAACCGACGCATGCGACCCGCCAGGTGACCGAGCACTTCGTGGCCGTTGTCCAGCTTGATGCGGAACATGCCGTTCGAGAGCGCCTCGTCGATCGTGCCTTCCATTTCGAGCACATCTTCTTTATTCAACCAGTAACCTCCTCGAGAACCGGGGGCCAATCGGCGCCACGATTGCAATGACTCTTATGCAACTATCATTATCTCATGCCGGTTCGCGGACCTCAAGTGCAGCTCGCCCGCCATTTTTGGCCAGGTCGGACGATACCGAGCGGCCGAGCGTGCGATAAGGCTTGCTCGGTCGCGGGTAGGTGCCTTGCATGGCCGCGCCCGCGATCGCCTGCGAAGGCTTGACGAAACGCTTCCGGAAAGGGTTCCGCACGTTCACCGCGGTCGCCGACCTCGGCCTCGAGGTGCCGCGCGGCGTCACCTTCGGCCTGCTCGGGCCGAACGGCGCCGGCAAGACCACCTCGATCGGGATGGTGCTCGGCCTGATCCGGCCTTCGGCCGGGCGATCGACCGTGCTCGGCGGCGCGATCGCGGATCCCGCGATCCGCAGGCGCATCGGCTTCGTGCCCGAGAAGTTCCAGCTGCCGCCCTTCCTCACGGCCGAGGAATTCCTGCGGCTGCATGGCCAGCTGCTCGGCCTTTCGGGCGCTGACCTCGCGGGCCGCGTCGCGACCCGGCTGGAGCGGGTCGGGCTCGATGCGCGGCGCGGCGATCGCGTGAGCGGGTTCTCGAAGGGCATGCAGCAGCGGCTCGTGCTGGCCCAGGCGCTGCTCGGCGATCCCGAGCTGCTGGTGCTCGACGAGCCCACGTCCGCGTTGGACCCGGTCGGACGCCGCGAGGTGCGCGACATCGTGCGCGAGGCGCGGGCGCGCGGGGCGACCGTGTTGCTGAACTCCCACCTGCTCGCGGAGGTCGAAGCGGTCGCGGACAGCGTCGCGATCCTGCGAGACGGCCGGCTCGTGTGGCAAGGCGCGATCGCGTCGCTCGCGGGCCCGGCCCTGCGCGTCGAGGCCCGAGTGGGGGGCTGGTCGGCGGCCCTCGCCGCGGCGGTGTCGCCGCTGGTGGACAATCTCGACGTCGGCGCCGTCCCCGACGCGCACGGCGCTTACCCCGTGGCCTTCGTCGTCGCTGAGCCGGGGCGGGTGCCCGGGGTCGCGGCGGCGATCATCGATGCCGGCGGGGCGCTCCACGCGCTGACGCCGCAGGCCGAGTCGCTCGAGGACGCCTTCATGCGCCTGGTCGGGCTTGCCCAGCGCCCGCGGCTCAATGCTCATGAACGGGCTGATCCCCGCGGAGCCAGGGATGGCGGCAGCGGGGGGGCCGGGCCCGAGGGCGCGGCATGAGCCTGCTGGCCCTCGCGCGCCTCGCGCTGATCGAGCTGTGGCGCCACAAGCTCGCGTTGCTGCCGATCGGGCTCGCGGCGCTGATGGTGCTCCTGGCGTTCTTGCCGGAAGGCGAGCCGGCCGTCGTGGCCGCCGACGCCTTCACCTACGACATCGGCGTCACGATCGTGCCGTTCTTCGGCGTCTTCGTGGCGGTGCTGGCCGGCGGCGGCTTGCTCGCCGGCGAGGTCGAGCGCGGCACGGCGCTGCTGCTCGCCACCAAGCCGGTCTCGCGCGCCGGGATCGTGGCCGGCAAGGCGCTCGGCGCTTTCGGCTTCATCGCCGGCTCGTTCGCGCTGTGGGCGGCGGTGTTGGCAGGTGTCAGCCTGTTGCGCTTTTCGCCCGCCGTCGCGGCCGGCGTGGGGCTCGCGACCCTGGCCGGCGCGCTGGTGGCGTTCCTTTATGCGGCGATCGCGATCGCCGCGTCGACGCGCCTGCCGGCCACCGGGGCGATCGCGGCGGGCGGCCTGGCCTGGTTCGCCGTCACGGTCGCGGGCGGCGTCATGAAGTTCGAGGAGGCCGCCAACCTCGTCTGGGTGGTCGGCGCGGCCAGGCTGTTGCGCTGGATCATCCCCTCCGAGCACCTCGGTGCCTGGGCCGCCCTGATCGGCGCGGGCGGATCACCCACGCCGGTTCAGCTGATCGCGCTGCTCGCGATCCCGGCCTGGCTCGGCCTGGCCGCCGCGCTGTTCGCCTCGCGGGACCTTGGTTAACGGCTTTCGCACGCCCTGGCTTAACCGAGCCTTATCTTCGACTTCAACGGGTAATAAGAACTCCGCCGGCCGACCGTCGCTATAAAGACGGTGTTAAGCGTGGTGTGTGAGTAGCTCCCCGACCTGGAGGATGAAATAAGATGAGCCCCGTCGACAACGTCGCCAACAACCGCATCCAGGTCGGTCGCCCTGCCGCCAACAACAAGCCCGCGGCCAACAACGCGCCGGCGCCTGCTGCCAACCGCCCGCTCATCGCCCGCGACGAGCTCAAGACCGCCGGCCGGCCGGTCCAGCCGACCAAGACCCGCCTCTCGGCGACCGAGCAGATGAAGGCCGATCGGCCGAAGTTCAAGAACCCCGACGAGTACAAGAACTACGTGATCAAGTTCAAGGGCTACCACGAAGCGGCCAAGAACGAGCTGAACGTGGCGCGCCAGGCCCTCGACGCCGAGAAGACCCGCCTGTCGGACGCCGACGCGGAGCTCGGCAAGCCGCTCAAGGCCGCCCAGAAGGTGCTGGCCGACACCCACAAGCTCTACCAGGATCCGATCGACCGGATTTCGGGCGACCTGCGCGGCGCCAACGAGTCGCTTCAGGACGCGATCTACCCGGGCCGCCGCAAGGCCGCCGAGCTCGACGGCGAGGCGTCGCGCCTGGCCAGCTCGATCTCGCGCATCGAAGGCGACATCTCGAGCGCCCGCGGCCGCATCGGCACGCTGGAGTCCGCGATCGCCCACGCCATGAGCCGCCGCAGCAGCGCCTACACCGAGAAGAGCGAGGCCGAGAGCCGCATCCGCTCGCTCGAGCCCCAGGCGCCCTCGAGCTCCGAGCTCTCCAGCCAGCGCGCCCGCGTCAACGACGCGGCGAGCCGCCTGCGCGACGCCGAGAGCCGCGTGAGCACCGCCAACGCCAACCTTTCGAAGAAGCGCTCGATCGAGTCCGAAGTCTCGAACCTCACCAGCGCCCGCGACAGCGTCCGCTCGGCCGAGAGCGAGCTTTCGAGCGCCCGATCGTCGGCCTCGAGCTACAAGGGCTACGTGACCCGCGCCGAGAACGAGCTCGACTCCGCGATGAGCCTGCCCGAGACCGACGCCTCCAAGCCCCAAAAGGTCACCGCCGCCCGCTCGAAGGTGGCCGAGGCCCAGTCGAAGTACAGCAGCGCCGCGAGCCGCGTCCAGGAGCTCGAGGGCCGAATCGCCCGCTACGGCAGCGTTTCCAACATCGACAGCCAGCTCTCCACGCTGCGCTCGCAGCTCTCGCAGTACTCGAACGCCGACAGCGAGTACAGCAGCGCGACCTCCGCCAAGAGCTCGGCGCAGAGCAGCTACAACGACGCGAAGCGCCGCCTCGACGACATGGCGAACATCGCCGACGATCTCGACCGCAACCGCAGCAAGCTCAACACGGCGATCAGCGCGATCAACCAGTCGAACGCCACGATCGCGAGCGGCACGGCCGAAAAGGAGCAGAAGAACCGCGAGATCTACCAGCTCCAGGAACAGCTCGAGACCCAGGTCTCGCAGCGCAACCACATCGTCGCCGAGGCCAACAAGGAGCGTTCGCGCCAGAACCCGGCGGATCACCCGCAGGTCGTCGCCGCCAAGCGTCGCGTCGACAACCTCCAGGGCGAGCTCAAGGATGCGCAGGCCACCTACAACCAGAAGATTGCGGCGCCCAAGTCGAAGGTCGACGAGGAAAGCAAGATCTTCAACGACAAGATGAAGCCCTTCCGTGAGAAGGTCGCCGACGCCGAGCGCCAGGTGGGCGCCGCCAGCAAGGCGATCGAAGAGGTCGCCGTCGAGTTCGAGAAGCTCAAGGACTCGGTCGGCTTCTTCAAGCGGATCTGGTGGAAGCTGTTCCATCACTTCGACGTCAAGGACTTCTGGAAGGAGCAGGGCAACCTGGTGGCCGCCGCGATCGGCGCCAAGCCCGCTTCCAACCTCGCCTAATCCCTCGCCTGATCAGGCGCCAGATCCAGGCCGGCCTTCGGGCCGGCCTTTTTCGTCAGGGATCGGTCAAGAACAAGGCGATAAGCGTTCCACAAGCGTCCATTAACTGTAATTTTCATTGGTCTTAATCTGATGATAAGACACTTTGGTGGAGGGGCTGCGATAACAAAAACGTAGCAAGCAGTTAGAATCAGCGCCCCGAAGCCCTGACTTGGAAGAGGAGTAAACCGATGTCGCTGTCGCCCCTGAATGCCCAGGCGCCCATCCGCCAGCTGACCCCGGTCGCCGCGAAGGCCGAGGTCGCGCCCAAGGCGCCGGCCATCACCGCGAAGGCGCAGGAAGGCGACGAGCCCGCCACGCCGACCGGCATCGCCAAGTGGTGCGCCGACAAGCTCCTCAAGGTGGGCGGCGACATCAAGAAGCTCCCGATGTGGGAGAAGGTCCTGATCTCGGTGGTCGGCTTCTTCGTCGGCTGGAAGTTCAACGACTGGGTCCACAAGCAGCTCGAGAAGAAGGAAGGCGAGACCTTCGACAAGTACGGGCAGGACCAGTACCGCGCCCTCAAGAGCCAGGGCACCGACGCCCTCGTCGCCGAGCTCGCCAAGCCGCACTCCTTCACCCAGAACGTGAAGGACTGGGACATCCTCCAGAAGAAGTGGGGCGCCTTCAACACCTTCACCGTCCTCTCCGAGACCGCGCTGCCGACGCTCGGCACCCACAACGGCAAGGACAACGCCCCGGTCGCCCTGATCGCACTGGCCGGCAACAAGACCGCCGACGAGAACGCCATCAAGATGCTCGCGATCGACATCAAGCGTCGCGGCAACGGCGCCCCCGCCAAGCAGGCCTTCTACGCGGACGTCGTGAAGAACCTCAAGGACGTCCACGGCGTCACCGTCACCTACGACCAGCAGTAAGCCAGCATTCACCGCGTGCATTGAGTGAGGAAATAGGCAAATGACGATCAACAACATCACCTCGACCCAGGCCAAGGTGAACGCCGGCCGGCCGGTCCAGGCCCCGAAGCCGACCGCCGCCGCCAACGCCCCGAAGATCTCGGGTGACGTCTTCAAGGCCACCGACGCGACGTCGGACGAGAAGGCGCTCAACGAGTTCATCGCCTCGAACAAGGACAAGTATCCCGAGATCGAGACGGCCAAGCTCAACCTTTCCGAGCACCTGGCCGCCGGCGCCGTCCTCTTCGTCCTCTCCGGTGCCGTCGGCTTCGGCGCCCACGAAGTCATCCGCCGCCTGTCGGACCGCAAGCATGCGTTCGTCGAAGCCAAGGCGATGAGCACCGACCCCCTCGAGCGCAAGCTGGTCGCCCAGAAGGGCCAGGTGAGCCTCGGCACCCAGATGCGCCTCGCCGCCGACCCGGACCTCTCGGTCCGCTACGCCCTGGCCGCCCGCGTGAAGTCGAAGGCCTCCGAGTTCGACTCGGCCGTCCTCGAGATCCTGGCGAACGACCCGAGCCCGATGATCCGCGGTATGGTCGCGTCCTCCGAGAAGCTGTCGGCGAAGACCATCTCGAAGCTCGCGAACTCCGACACCGAGACCAGCCCGCAGGTTCGCGCCGCGGCCCTCGGCAACAAGAAGCTCGACAAGGAGCAGCGCAAGTGGCTCGAGGAGCTCGACGCGGCCAAGGGCGGCATCTACGCCACGCTCGTCCGCATCATGTCGGCGCCCGACACCGAAGCGAACGCCAAGCAGAAGCTGGGCTTCCTGCGCTCGAACCCGAACATCGGCCTCACCCGCACCATGATGGAAGCCCTCGCGAAGTCCGAGAACGCCGGCGTCCGTGAAGCCCTCGCCCGCCGCCCCGACGCGCCGGACGACCTCATCAAGCAGATGTACGAGCACCGCTCCTACACCTTCATGCAGAAGGTCAAGAGGTTCTTCCGGATGGAGCCGGGCCTGCCCGCGGGCAAGGCGAACTTCGAGCAGGACCGCGTCGTCCTGATGAGCCTCGCCAACAACCCGAACGCCAGCGTCTCGATGATCACCCACATGGTCGAGAACGTGAAGAAGGACGCCTCGAAGAACGGCTCGTTCCGCTCGAGCATCGACCCGAAGGTCGACGTCCGCCTCGGCATCCCCACCACCGACCAGGATCCCTCGGCCTACAACATCGACATCGTCCTGCGCGGCATCGTCGGCAACCCCCGGACGGACGACACGATGCGCGTCCTCGCCAACGCCGCTATGACCCCTTACCGGATCGACGAGAAGAAGTCGCTCGAGGCGTTCCTCTCGCTCAACGCGGCCAACGGCCTCTACCTCAACGGCAAGTACGGCGAAGCCGCCGACGCGTACAAGAAGGCGATCGCCACCACGTTCCACGATTCGGAGCAGGCGTACTTCGAGCTCGGCCAGTGCCTGATGGCGATGAACAACGTCGAAGGCGCTCGCCAGGCCTTCATCCAGGCCCTCAACATCAACAACAACTACACCGCCGCGGCCGAGATGCTCGACGCGATCAACCGCCCGAACGGCGGCCGGTAACCCTTTTCTCCTCAACACCGATCACGCACGCACGCACAACTGAACGGCCGGCGCGGAAACGCGCCGGCCGTCCAGTTGCGCGCCCCAAGCACAGGCGCGTCCCTTAACCGTTTTTTAACTCCGGTTTACCTTTTTGTTTACCGAGTTGCCGTTGATCGGCCCGATAACGATCCTGTCCCGAGTGAGAGCTCCGCGCCAAGAGGATGCACGATATGACCTTCGGTCCCGCCCACCGCCTGCTGACCGCCGCCTGCCTGACCTTCGCGCTCGGCGCGGCCGGTTGTGCCAAGGCCCCCTTCACGGGCGCGCCGATGCCGATCGAGGCGGACGAGGACGGCTTCGACGCGCTCTCGAAGCCCGTCAACATGGAGGCCGTGTCGGTCGCGAAGACCTGGTCGCGCGACGCCGACCAGGTGGGCGTGATGATCAACCGCTCGCCCAAGGGCGTGCAGGACACCGCGACCTTCGTGTTCGCGTCGAAGTCGAAGCGTGAGCGCATGCTGCTCGTGATCGCGGCCAAGGGCGGCGTGACCGCGCAGGAGATCGCGATCAACGATCGGACGGCCCAGGGCCTCGCGAACGCCGCGCCCCTCACCAGGCAGCAGGGCGCGCTGCTCAACTCGAAGAAGCTCTTCAAGATGGCCGAGGCCGCCGGCCTCAAGAACGCCGAAGACGTGGTCGTGCTGAACACCCGCACGAGCGGCGGCGTCACGCCGGTCGCGATCGTGAGCGATGCCTCCGCGACCAAGTACATCGTCATGAACGGCGCCACCGGCGACCCGATGACCCCTGTCTCCACGATGGGCGGCAAGCGCCTGCAGGTCCACATCCTCGTGATCGGCGCCGTCGTCCTGACGGTCGCGGTCGGTGCGGCGGTGTTCTGGGCCGTGAAGAAGTGGCGCGAGCGGGACCACAACAAGCCCACGCCCAAGCCCACAAGCCACCCCTCGAGCGAGCCGTCCTCGCATCCCACGCCGATCCCGTCGGCCACGCCGGTGCCCACCCCGGTGCCCACCTCGCAGCCGGCCACGCCGATCCGCGAGATCATCGCCCCGGCCTTCGGCGAGCAGTTCGATCGCCTCGACGGCGACAAGGACGGCAAGCTGACCATGGCCGAGTACCTCAAGCCGGCCGCCGACGACGCCACCAAGCGCGTGAAGACCAAGGAGTACCAGGAGTTCATCGACCGCGGGCACAACGGCGCCGTGTCGAAGAACGACTTCCTGTCAGGCATCGAGCGCTCGGTCGCCCACATGTGCGGCATCAGCTTCTCGATGCTCGACCAGAACCAGGACAAGGGCCTGGACCGCGGCGAGGTCGGCAAGGCGCTCAAGGACGACGAGTTCCAGGCCGCCGACACGAACCGCGACACCAAGCTCGGCAACGGCGAGTACCTGGTGGCCTTCGCGAAGAAGGAAACGATCTACGCCGGCTACTACCGGTAAACCCGGGGACGACCGGTGGGGCAGGGGCGAATCGCCCCTGCCCTACAGCTTTTCGCGCGCCACTCGCTTGATCTGACGGTACTCCGTATCGATGAAGTAGAGGTTCCCCGCGCCGTCGAAGCCGGGCGCCCGCAGGTCGAGGCCGGTGCCTTCGTCCACGCCCGCGCCGGCCGCGCCCTCGAGGCCCCGGCCGGCGACGGTCTTGTAGACCTTGGTCTTCGGATCGTACTGGTCGACGCTGCCGCGGTTGGTGCCGTAGATGCGGCCGTCGCGATCGACGGCGAGCCCGGTCAGGTCCCAGTTGAAGATGGCGGACTCCCACTCCTCGCCGCTCGCGACGGTGGTCAGGCCGTCCGCCG
Source organism: Candidatus Sericytochromatia bacterium (assembly GCA_036675505.1). GTDB lineage: Bacteria > Cyanobacteriota > Sericytochromatia > S15B-MN24 > JAQBPE01 > JAKFEW01. The sequence continues at coordinate 72,585 of JAKFEW010000042.1, read as the reverse complement.
CCGTCCAGCGCCGCAGCGTCATATCGCCCGCGAGCCAGAGCGCGCCGTCCGGGCCCGCGGCGAGTTGGAACTCGCTGTCGCCGATTGCGAAGCCGAACTCGTCCTCTTCATCGACTTCCACGCCGTACTCCGGCACCACCACGTCCGCCGGCAGCTGACCGTCCGGCTGGCGCAGGCGCAAGACCCGCACGTCGGGGTTGCCCGCTTTCAATATGAGGATCGCGGCGGTGCCATCGGCCAGGACCGCCAGCTTCTCGAGCGTCTCGTCGTCATCGATGGCGAAGGGGGCCGAGAGGCTGCCGCCTTCGGCGAGGCGCAGCACGCGCGGGGTGGACCCGCCGAAGTCGAAGAACCAGACTGCGCCGTCCGGCGCCAGGTAAGTCGACTCCGGCCAGACGTAGTCGTCGTCTTCCGTCGGCCAGCCGTCCGGCAGATCGAGCGCCACGCGGGCGTTGCCCGCGGCGTCGGCGCGCCAGAGCCAGCGCGTGGCGTCGTCGATGAAGACCATGCCGCCGTCGGGCGCGACGGCCAGGCACTCCAGCGTCCCGAGCGAGAGCGCAGCGGCTTGGCCTTCGCGCGGCGGGTTCGCGAGGCCTGCGATCAGCACCGGGGCCGCGGCGGTCGTGCGGTAGGCCGTGCCGCCGCGAACGAAGATCCAGCTGCCGTCCGGCGCCTGGGCGAGCGGCATGAAGTCCTGGCTGCCGGTCACTTCGCCCGTCGAGAAGCCGCCCGCGCCGACCACGGCCTGCAACATCTGCTTGCCGGTCGCCCGCGCGAAGATGCGCCCCGCCCCGTCGAACGCGATCTGGGCCTGGGTCGCCGCGTCGCGCTTGAGGACGTCGGTCGGGGCGAAGGAAGTCGCGTCGAGCGCGATCACGGTGGCCGGCGATTGCTTGTAGATCGGCGGCAGCGCGAGCCAGATCGCACCGCCAGGCGCGGAGACCGCGCGAACGGCCGAGCCGACCTTCGCGCCGACGTCCGGCGGGAAGGTATGGACCAGCTCGGCTGGGGCGCCGCCTGTCGCCGAACGCCAGGCCGTCGTGGGCGTCGCCTGCTGCTGCACATACTTGCCGGCCGCGTCCTTGACCCGGGTGAAGGTGGGCTCGCCGAACACCAGGTGGCGCCCGTCGGCGCGCGGCACGACGGCCTTGGCGCGGACGAAGCCGGTCGCGACGAGCTTCAGCACGCCGTCGGCCCCCAGGCGCGAGAGCCGCGTGGGCTCGAGGACCAGCAGCCCGTCGCCGTCGGGTGCGATCGCCACGGGACGGTCGATCGAGATCTCGGCGCCCACCTTGCCGTCGATCACGGCGTCGGCGCCGGCCGGGCTGCGGCCCACCGCGACGCGCAGCAGGCCCGCCGCGTCGATCGTCCAGACCCGGCGATCGCGCGCGCAGGAGAGGAACACGCGCCCGTCCGAGGTCACGGCCACGTCGTCGATGCCCGGCAGCCCCACTTCAGTGGCCAGGCGGCCCGCGCCGAGGTCCGACAGGCCGGCGGCGACCAGCAACGCCCGCACCTTCTCGAGCTGCGCATCGAGGGCGCCGTCGGCCTTGCGCAGCGCATCCACGGCCGCGATCACGCTGGCCGGGGCGAGGTCGGCGGGCGCCACCCCCTTGTCGAGCGCGGCGGCGGTGGCGCGCCGGGTCTCGGCCTCCACCGCGGCCGGTAGCTTGTCGAGCGTGGCCTGGGCGTCGGCCTGGCCCTTCACGAACTTGTCGAGGATGTAACCGGTGGCGAGCGTGCTCACGAGATCGATGTCGGTGGCCTGGCGCGCGGCGGCGTCCGGCGAGGCGATGGCGCGCAGCTCGCCGTTCTTGCCCGCCAGCACGACCCGCACCACGAGGTTGCGCGCGGGCAGGTCCGCCGTGAAGGCGTATCGCCCGTCAGGGCCCGTGAGCGCGGGCGGCACTTCGTTGCCCTGGCGATCGCGGGCGCGGCCGCCTGCGGCGTCGAGCAGCTCGACCATGGCGCCCGCCACGGCCAGCTGGTCGACCGCGCTCAGGCGATACCTGCCGCGATCTCCAGGACGGAGGAATGCCCCGGAGGACAGGGATGTCCGGGAGGGGCCATTGTTCGCGATCACGCCGCCACCGTTGTTCGCCACGAGGCCGGCGCCGTGGTCCGACACCAGGCCAGCGCCATGATCCGACACCAGGCCGCCACCGTTGTTCGCGATCAGCGAGGCGGGCGCCTTGACCTTGCCGGTCAGCGTGCCGCCGTTGTTCGCGATCACGTTGCCGCCATTGTCCGAGATCAGCGTGCCGCCGCCGGAGAGCTGGGCGGTCGCCGATGCCAGCGCCGTCGGCAGGGCTGCGCTCACCACCGGCCGGATCGCGCTCGGCGACCGGCGGGCCTTCGTCGGCGACGTCGTCGCGCCCGGCGGGGTGCAGGCGGCGGCGGCGAAGGCGAGGAGAACGAAAGCGGTGAGCTTGCGTTGCATGCGGCCTCCGTGGGAGCGAGCGAGAGACATTATGCCCGGAAGGCGGTACGTCGTAGCGGGTATTAGAGCCATGAGCCTTTCGAGGGGGACCATGTCCGCACGCGCTTGCCTCGTCTTCGTCGCCGCCGCCTGGGTGGCCGCCTGCCAGCCGGCCGTGCCGGTCCAGCCTGCCGCGCTCCCCCAGCCCCCGACGACGGCGCCAGCCGTGGCCGCCCTCCAGGCCACCCTGGCCTTCGCCGCGCTGACGGCGGACCAGGTCGCGTTCCTGCGCCGGCGGCCGGGCCACGACCCGTATCACAACGCCGCCGCCGCGGTGGTGGCGGGGTGGGATGCGCCACCCGAGACGCTGTCGGGCAACTGGGCGTACCACCTCCACGTGCCCGAGCGGACCGTCACCGCTGACCAGCCGGATGCCCCGGCGACGTTTACCGCCGCGAGCGCGGCGATCGACGCGGCGGAGGTCGCGCTGGCGGCGGACGCCGACCCCGCCCTGGCCTTCGAGCGGCTCGCCGCCGCCTGGGCTGCCGACGCCCAGGCCGTCGGCGCTGCGACGAACGTCGTCACCCGCGGCTACGACACCGAGCTGCCGCTCCTGCCCGCGCCGGTGGTGACCGGCACGCCGTCACCGCTGCCCACGGCGTTCGTGTCGCGCACGCGCGGCGAAACGCTGGCGTTCTACCGCGAAGGTGCCCGGGCGGTTGGCCTGCGCGTGCGCTGGGCGCCGGCGCCGAGCGGGGATGAGGCGAGGGTCGATGCCGTGCGGGCCTTGTCGGCTTTGCATTCGGCGATCGCCGACCCGCAGGCCTCGTCCGTCGAGGCGGAGACCCAGCTGGACTGGTTCGTCGGGCTGGCCTTCCGCAACGGCGATCAGCTGCCGGTGGGCTGCCTGGCGCTCACGCCGGGCGTCGGCGAGACGCTGCGGGTCGAGCCGGAATACGCGGCGACCTTCGTCGCCCCGAAGCTCGAGCGGCGCTTCGGCAAGCTGGTCTGGCGCATCAACGAGGCCGACGTGGGCCCGGCCTGCCGGGTCGGCCCGTCGATCGAGACGGTCTTCGATCAGACGCGCGGCGCGGGCTTCGTGCGGGTGCATGGCGCCGGCGGCTACGTCGACGCCGAGTCCGGCCGGGTGATCCGGTTCCGCCGGAACTACCGCGTCTTCGGCGTCGAGGGGATGTCCCAGCCGATCGAAATGTTCCCAGGCAAGCCATGAAAAAGGGCCGCCCGAAGGCGGCCCCGTAGGGTGTTGTCGGGGTTTAGCCGCCCGAGAACTTCTTGAGGATGCCGCTGATGAAGGGCACGTTGGCGAGCCACTTGAAGCCGGCGGGCAGCCACTCTTCGAGCTTGGCGGTGCCCCAGGCGGCGGCCAGCGCGACGCCGAAGTTCTTGCCGCCGCGCTTGGCGAGCTCGAGGCCGAAGGCCTTCTTGTCTTCGGTGTACAGCTTCTTGAACTGTTCGTCCTTGACCAGCTCCATCATCGTGCCGGACAGCGAGCCGATGCCGGCCGAGACCAGGTTCGAGGCGACCTTGTCGCCGAAGATTTCGCCGAGCACGAGCAGCGCCTTCTGCGCGGTCTCGTTGGACACGTGCTTGGTGATCGTGCCCTTGTAGTCTTCGTGCAGCTTCTTGTCGAGATCGCCGACGCGGGTGCGCTCGACGATCAGCTGGGCGACGCCGGCGGTGACCGCGGCGACGACTTCGTCCGAGTGCTTGGCGTTGATCGCCTCGCCGATCTTCTTGGAGACGCCGGAGGTCTCGAGGAAGCTGCCAATCGCGGCCAGTGCACCCGGCTGCTCTTTCGGTGCTTCCGCTGCCTTGACCGGAGCGGGCGCAGGCGCCGTGCCTTCACGCGCGACGGCCTTGAACTTGGGGGCGGCGACGACGGAAGGGGTCATGCGAACGGTCATGGGCTTGGGCTCCTCGGCACTCTTCAACGCTGGACGCGGGTTGGTCACGATTCTGACATGAGGGTTATGGCGCGCCGCCGCCGAAATTCGGTTATACGAGAGTTCAAATTCGATTAAGGAATGATTAATAGGTGGATTCGTGGCGTGTGATGTCGCTTTGGCCACATCGTCCCTTGCTTCCCCGGCGTGGACCGCGCAAGATGGGTCCGGATTGGAGGTGTGAACTTGCGCAGGGGCTTGCTTTGGTCGTTGGTCGCCGTGGGCGCGATCGTCGGCGTCGCCGCGATCGGCGTGGGCCTGCTCGCGAACGGCACCGTCTCGACGCGGCTTGCGCGCTACGCGCTCGACAAGCTGGATGAGCAGGTCCCCGCGGACGTGCGCTTCGAGCACGTCTCGGTCCAGCCGCTCACGGGCGTGGTGGCCGTCGACGGCCTCGACCTCGCGCTCCCCGGCCGCCCTGACGAGAAGTTCGCCGAGGCCCGCCAGGTGATCCTCGACCTCGACGTCCTGGCGCTCCTGCGCGGCCAGGTGCGCATCAAGCGCCTGCATGCGGTGAATCCGAGGATCACGATCATCCACCGCGGGAACGACCGCTACAACTTCCAGGAGATGCTGCCGAAGCCGACGCCGGACGAGCCCCAGCAGGGCGGGTCGGCGGTCTCGCTCGAGCGGATCACCGTGGAAGGCGGGCGCCTGACCTATCGCGACGATCCACGCGGGGTGCGGGGCGAATTCCCGCACCTCGACGCGAGCCTCGGCCTCGACGTCCCCGCCGAGGCGCTGACCGGCCAGGTGACGCTGGCCGCGGGCTGGCTGGCGCAGGGCGGGCTGAAGCACCCGATCGACAGCTTCCGCGTGAAGTTCGCGAAGAATGGCCCGGCCCTGCGCCTCGACGAGCTGAAGCTCGACGCCGGCCGCACCACCGTCGCCGTGCGCGGACGCGTCGACGGGCTCGGCGCCGCGGCGCCGAAGCTCGGGCTCGCCGGCATGTTGAAAGCCGATCTCGCGGCCTACGCCGGGCTGCCGCAGCTCGCGGCGTGGAAGCCGGCCGGGATCGTCACGGCGGACTTCCAGCTCTCGGGCACCACCCAGGAGCCGCGCGCGGCGATCCGGCTCGTCGGCGAGCGGCTCAGCGCCCGCGCGGTGCAGGTGCCGAAGCTGAGCGCCGCGCTCGTCGCCACCCGCCGCCAGATCCAGGTCGATCGGGCGACCGCCACGCTCTGGGGTGGCCACGTCGAGGCCCAGGGCGTGGCGCCGCTGGACCGGCAGGGGCGGCTCGAGGCGACGCTCGCCATCGACGAAGTGGACCTCGCGGCGGCCGCGCGCGCGCTCGACCTCAAGGGCGACGCACGCCGGATCACGGGGCAGGCCTCGGCCCGCCTCGCTGCGCGCGGAACGGGCACGGATCCGAGGGCCCTCGCAGCGAGCGGCTGGGTGCGCGCGGACGGCGCGTTTCCGGTGCGCGGGCGGCCGCTGCCGCTCGCCGCACGCTCGGACCTCCGCTGGGAGCGCGGCGCGCTCTCGATCGCGCGGCTCGACGCCCAGGCCCTCGGCGGCCGGTTGTCCGGCGCCGGCCGCGTGACGCCCCTCGCCGAGCATCCGGCTTATGCTTTCCACGGGAACGTCGACGGCGTCGATCTCGCCGCGGTGGAGCAGGCCTTCGTGGTCGACCTGCCGGTGCGCGGTCGCGTCGGCGGCACGATCGACGTGCACGGCACCGGCTTCACGAAACCGGTGCTCGCGGGCGGGGCGACGGTGCGCGCGGACGGCGCCCTGAAAAAGGGCGAGGGCGGCAACGACCGGGAGGTTCCCTTCATCGCCAGCGCCGACGTGAAGCTCGACGGACGCGATCTCGCGATCGAGCGGCTCACGGGCCGCGTGTTCGGCGGCGCCGTGACCGCCAGCGGCCGCGTGCCGCTCGAGAACGCGCCCCAACGCGTCGACCTCGCGATCCGCGTCGACCGGCTCGACCTCGCGGCTGTGGAGCGTGCCTACGAGTTCGCGCCGGGGCCGATCGCCGGCAGCCTGGACGGCCGTGTGCGCCTGGCGGGGCGGAAAGTCGCGATCGACGCGGTCGAGGCGCGCACGCTGGGCGGCGTCGTCACGGCGTCGGGCGCGATCGCGCTGGGCGAGCAGGCGGCGTACGACCTGGCCGTCTCGGGGCGCGGGGTCGATCTCGAGGCGGCACGACGGGCCTTCCGCCTGGCGGACCTGCCGCTGCAGGGCGAGGCCGATGCGCGGCTGCGCGTGGCGGGCGCGGGCCCGGCGTTCCGCGCCGAGGGCCCGATCCACGTGGCTGGCCGCGCCGTGGTGCCCGACGAGACGACCAGGACCCGGCGCTTCCTGGCGCTCCAGGTGGATGGGCAGATCGCCGCCACCCGTCGCTCGGTCCGCCTCACGCCGCTCGTCGCCCAGATCGGTGGCTCGCGGCTCGAGGCGCGCGGGGCGTTGAACCTCGACGGCGCGTCGGATCTGACGTTCAGCGGCCAGGTGGCGGATGCGCCTGTGATCGCCCGCCTCTTCGGCCTGCCGCCCGTGCAGGGCGGCGCGATGACGCTCGCTGGCCGCGCCACCGGTCCCGCCGGCGCGCTGCGCTTCGATGCGGCGCTGAAGGCGGGCCAGACGAAGATCGCGAGGAACCGCTTCGGTGCGGCCGACCTGACCCTGCGCGGCACCTACGGCCGCGAGCTGGTGGTCGAGGGCCGCCTTTCGGCGCAGGACGTGAAGACCGCGGCCGCGGACTTCGATGCGATCGAGGCGCCCTTCGCCTACCGCGCGCCGGGGCGCAAGCCCACCGGCGGCACGCTCCATCTGCCCGCGATCGTGGCCCGCGCGGGCCGCGCGCGGTTCCTGGGCAACGCGTCGTACGGGCCGGCCGCGCGCACGTACAAGGTGGCGCTGCGCTCGGAAGACCTCACGCTCGGGGTGTTCCATGGCATGAGCGCGGACGAGGTCGCGCACCTGCCGGCAGACACGCCGGTCGAGCTGAAGCTGGTGGGCGCGGGATCGGTCGAGCAGCCGAAGGCCGACGTGGTGGTCGGGCTCGGGGCGTTCCGCCACCAGGAGCTCGACTACGGCGCGACCCGCCTGCACGCCCAGATCGATGGCCGCATGCTGGCGCTCGACGGCCAGCTCTTCGGCGATCGGGCGGCGATCGCGGGGAAGATGCCGCTCGGCCGCGGCCCCGGCAAGGTCGAGCTGCGCTTCAAGGAGACCCGCCTCGCACCGGTCTTCGCGCTCCTGCCGGAGGCGGTGCGGACGCGGGTGGAGCTGCCGATGGGCGGCCTGGTTTCGGGCATGGTGCGCGTGGAGGGCCCGCTCACGGAGCCGCGCCGGCTGCGCGCGGAGGTGGACCTCAGCGACCTGCAGTTCGCCTACGACGACCTCGCGATGCAAAACAAGGGCCCCTTGCAGCTCACCTACGCCGATCGGCGCCTGCGCTTCCGCAGCTTCCACATGGTCGGCGGCGGCACGGACGTCGACGTGCGCGGCGTGCTCGGCCTCGGCGTGGGCTCCGACCTGAACGTGGAAGGCAAGCTCGACCTGGCGCTGCTCGAGAAGGTGGCGCCCCGGTACTTCGCGGATGCCGCAGGCCGGGCCGTGGTCGACGGGCAGCTGCGTGGCACGCTCGGCGATCCGAGCCTCACGGGTTCGCTCATGATCCGCGATGGCGAGCTCGAGACGCGCAACCTGCCGCAGCCGGTCCGTGACCTGAACGCCACGGTCCGCCTCTCGAGCGACCGCGTCTTCCTCGATCAGCTGCGCGCGACGCTCGGATATACCGGCCGCATCCAGGCCTTCGGCGGTGCCACCATCGGCGAAGACTTCATGCCGACGAACGTGAACCTCCAGGTCGACGCCCGCGAAATCGCGATCCGCGCGCCGGGGATGGAGATCGTCGCCAACGCGGACCTGGGCTTCACCGGCCGGCCGGGTGGCGGTAGGCTCGATGGGCAGGTGAAGATCCTCGAGGGCGAGTACACCCGCGACGTGGATCTCACGGGCGGCATCGCGGCGCGCCGCGCGGCCGGCGTGCGGCCCGCCGCGGGCCGCGTGGATGCGCTCGAAAACCCGCTCCTGCGCGATCTCGGCCTGCGGGTCCAGGTGCTCGTGCCGGACCAGTTCCACATCAAGAACAATGTGGCGCGCGCCGAGGTGCGCGGCGACCTGTTGGTGCTCGGCACGGCCGCGAAGCCGGTCGTGGTGGGCCGTGCGGAGGCGATCGACGGCCAGGTGACCTTCCAGGACCGCACCTATGTCCTCGAGGAGGCCACCGTCGACTTCATCGACCCCGCCAGGCTCACGCCTTACATGCACCTGGTGGCCTCATCCAGCATCCAGGGCGTGGACGTGCGCGTGCAGGCGAACGGCACCCCCGAGCAGCTCAAGCTGGACCTCTCGAGCATGCCGGCGATGTCCCAGACCGACGTGCTCGCGCTGATCGCCACCGGCCAGACGCCGGAACAGCTGCGCGAGGGCGGCGGCGGCGGCCTCGCCACCGCCTCGAACCTGCTCCTGAACCAGGTGGCGGGCGGCGTGGCGCGCGGCATCACGGACCGCGGCGTCGTGGACGTGCTGCGCATCAAGCCGGGCTCGTCGGACCCGTCGCAACAGAACGGCGGCGGCAGCTTCACGGTGGGCAAGCGACTCAACGAGAAGCTCACGATCACCTATACACAGGACATCGCCTCCACGCCGGGGCGCACGCCGGGCCGGGTGATGGTCTTCGATTACCTGCTCACGAACACGGTCGTGCTCAAGATGGAGCAGGACCTCGGCGGCGGCTTCAACGCCTCCGCCCGCTACCGCATCCCGATCCGGTGACGATGGCGATGATAGCCTCGACACTCGCCGCCGTGCTCGCGGCCACGCTCGGCGCCCCGCCCGCGGTCGCGGCCGAGGTTCGGCCCGCGCCCGATGCGTTCATCGGGGCCCTGCGCGTGTCCGACATCCGCTTCGAGGGCGAGACCCAGGGCGTGGACGTCGGCATGCTGCTCGGGCTGGTGACGCTCGCGGTCGGTCGGCCCTACGAGTCCGCGCGCGTGCGTGAGAGCCTCGCGAACCTCTACCAGACCGGCAAGTTCGAGGCGATCGACGTGGCCTGGCAGGCCGACGGGACCGGCGGCGCGGTGGTGGCCTTCCGCGTGCGAAGGTCCAGGCTGGTCACCGCCTGGTCTTTCCAGGGGATCTCCGCGCTCGGCGGCGACGACCTGGCGCGCGCGATGGATCTCACCTGGGGCCAGCCGCTCGACCGGGCCCGTTTCGCCACCTGGGCGCGCGTGATCGGCGAGCGCTACCACCGGGAAGGGTATCCGGACGCGAAGGCGGAGTTCGTGGTGACCACCGAGGGCCCCGGCCGCGCCGAGCTCGAGATCCGCGTCACCGAAGGGCGGGCGGTGCGCATCCGCAACCTGGTGTTCGACACCGAAGGCCAGGTCGCAGCCGACCGGATCCGCCGGACGCTCGGCGTGGGACCCAAGGATCGGCTTTCGCGCGAGCGGGTGTTCGCGGGCGTCGAGCGCGTCGAGCAGCTGCTCGCCGCCGAGGGCTGGGTGAATGGGCGGCTCGGCTGGTACTTCACCTTGCCCGACGGCAAGCGCGAGACCAACCACGCCGCCGTCATGGCCGCCGGGCCCGAGTGGGTGGACCTGCACCTGGCGGTGGAGCAGGGCCAGCGTGCGGTCGTGGAGGTCGAGGGCGAGGACCTGTTGCCGGCGAACGAGCTGGCCAGCGCGATCACCGTCTACGAACGCCATTCGATCAGCCCTTACGAGCTCGACACGAGCGCCGATCGCCTGCGCGACCTGTACATCGCGCGGGGCTTCCCGGACGTGGATGTGTCGCACAGCGTCGAGAAGACGTCCGATGATCGCTACCGCGTGCGGTTCAAGGTCGAACCCGGCCGACGCGTGGCGGTCAAGGAGGTGCGCTTCGAGGGCAACCAGGCCTACGACGACGATACCTTGCGCCGGGCGATCGCGACCCGCGGCAAAGGCCGGTTCTTCGGCGGCTCTTCCTTCGACCCGGGCGCCTGGGAAGACGACCTCGCCAACCTCAAGGGCTGGTATGAGCAGCGTGGCTTCCTCGCAGCCCAGGTGAAGGGCGTCGAGCGCACCCCCACCCCCGCGCAGGGCGAGCTGATCCTGACCATCCACGTGGATGAGGGGCCGCGCACGGCGATCGGGCGGATCCTCTTCCCGGGGCTGACGCCTTTGCAGGAAGTGGGCGCGTTGCAGGCCTTGCCGGTGAACCCCGGAGAGCCCTACAACCCGCGCCGTGTGCCGGAGTGGGTCTCGGCCATCCAGGCCTACTTCGCGAAGACCGGTTACCCGCTCACGAAGGCGCAGGCCACGCTGATCCCGGGCGCCGACAGCCAGGACGCGACCCTGCGCTTCGACGTCGACCTCGGGCCGCAGAAGCAGGTCGGCCGCGTGGTGGTGCGGGGCAACGTGAAGACCCAGGATGGCGTCATCAGGCGCCAGATCACGATCGGGCCCGGTGACCCGTATGACGCCGAGGAGCTCTTCCGCACCCAGCAGCAGATCTACCAGCTCGGCTTCTTCGACCGCGTGACGGTCGAGCCGATCCACCCCATCTCGAACGACCCGAGCGAGCCGGTCGACCTCGCCGTCGCTGTGCATGAGCGGGAAACGGGCTGGGTGGGCTTCGGCGGTGGCTATGGCTCATTGCAAGGACCTCAGGCGAGCGCCGAGTTCCTACAGAACAACCTGTGGGGCACCGGGCGCCCGTTCCGGATCGAAGGCAGCTTCGGCTCGCCGCGACGCAGCCTCCAGGCCTCGCTGCGCGACCCCTACTTGCTCGGCGCGAACTTCATCGGCGAGCTCGGCTATGCGTACCTGCAGGAGCGGCGCCAGGCCGACCAGCCGCTGGTCACCAGCTACGGCCCCACGATCGGCATCAGTCGCCAGATCTCGGACGCGGTCTTCGCCAGCCTGCGTTACGCCTGGGGCCGCTCGCAATACGGCCAGGACACGCGGGTCGAAGACCTCCTGGCCAACGGCGGCTCGTACGACCGTACCAACAGCGTCTTCACGACCGGCCTGACGTACGACACGCGGTCGGACCTGTTGAGCCCGCGCTGGGGCACCAAGGGGGACCTGAGCGTCGATTTCGGCACGCCCTTGCTCGACGGCAGCCTGACCTACACCCGCCCGCGCCTGGCGTTCGCCCATTACATTCCGCTGCCCCAGCGCTGGGTGATCGCTCTGGGCGGCGAGGCCGGCTACATCCAGACGCTCGGCGTCCAGCCGACGTTGCCCTGGGACCTGCTGTTCCTGGCCGGCGGCGGCAACAGCCTGCGCGGCTATGGCTTCAACCAGATCGGCCAGCCGGGGCCGCCGGGGCCTGAAGGAAAGCCGCGCATCATCGGCGGGCAGGTCATGCTCGTGACGCACGCCGAGCTGCGGTTCCCGGTCTTGGGCGATCTCGGCGGCGTGGCCTTCGTCGACGCCGGCGACGTCTGGGGCCGGCCGCAGGACGTGTCTTTCAGCCAGCTCAAGCTCTCGGCGGGCCTCGGCGCGCGCTACAACACGCCGGTCGGCCCGATTCGCCTGGACTACGGCTTGCGCGTGGCGCCGACGTTCCAGTTCCCCGGGCTGGACGGCCTGTACGTGGGGTTGGGCCATGCGTTCTAGCATCCTCGCCGGCCTGGCCGTGCTGCTGCTCGCGGGACCCGCCGCGGCGGTCGAAGGGGCCTGGCGGGAGGCCGATGCGATGGTGGCGGCGATCGGCTACCAGGTGATCCCGCGCTCGCTGGTCAACGCCTACCAGCGGGCCTTCGCGCCGCACCAGCCCGCGGCCGTGGTCTTACAGGCGTTGATCGACGATCGTCTGCTGGCCGCCGAGGCCCGGCGATACGCGATCGCGCCCGTCGCCGGTGAGCTCGAGCAGGCGCGAGCGGCCCATCCGCTGCCGGAAGGCTTCGCGCAGGCCGAGTGGGACCAGATCGTGCTCGACCGCGCGCTGGCCCGCCGTTTTCTGGACTTCCGGTTCGGCGACTTCGTGCCGGTGAGCCGCGAGGAGATCCGCGCCTTCATCCAGGCGAATCCAACCGGCTTCAAGGGCACGGCCGCGGCCAACGAGGCCAAGGCCCGTGGCCTGCTGTTGCCCATGGCACGCTCCCGCCGGGAGGAAGCGTTCAAGGCCGAGCTGCGCGACCGCGTGCACGTCCGCGTGGTGCGCGAGGCCCTGCCGCCGTAAGGTGAAAGGGGACGGCGCACAGGTAGAAAAGGCGGGGGCTGCTATGATGGGGCGAACCAGGAGGATACTGCCGTGAATGCCGCCCCGACCGTGACCCGCGATGACGTCCTGAAAGTTCTCACCCGCCTGATCAGCTTGCGCTGGCGCGGCTTGAAGGCCGAGGACATCCCGGTGCAATTCATGCAGGATCGCATCGTCGTCCTGTTGCCCGCGGCGAAGTTCGTCGAGGACGAGCAGATCCGCCTCGGAGGCAAGTTTCAGCACCTGATGACCCAGCGTGGCGCCCATGCCTTCCTCGACTTCGTGGAGAGCTGGAAGGGCGCGGCCACCAAGCTGGACGGCGGATTCCACTGAGGCCCGCGGGGCGCTCAGAGGTGATCCGTGTGCGCCTCGACCGGGAACTCCCGCACCAGCGGCGTGACACGTAAGGCTTCGCCTGGCGCGCCGCGCTTCCCGGCGGCGCTGATTTGCTCACCGAGCGCCTCGAGCTGCGCATGGCCGAGCAAATTCCTCGCCCGCGGGAGCATTTCCTTCTCCTGTTCCTCGACGTGGTGCGTGACGAGATCCTTGAGCACCTTCACGCGCGCGTCGAAGCGTTGGTGGCCCGCGTCGATCGCCGCGAGCTCGCCGATCAGGTGCGTGACCAGGGCCTGGACTTCGATGCCTTCGAGGATCACGCATTCGAACCTGCGCTCGTCCTCCTGCGCCAGCGGGAGCAACGCCGGATAGAAGATCGTCTCCTCGACATGGCCGTGAAGCTTCAAGACCCGCACCAGTTCGTCGACGACGCGCTGCCGGGCCTCGGTTGCGCCCTCATCGAGCCTCTCGAATTCCTTGAACAGCCTTTCGACCGTTCGATGGTCTTCCCTCAACAGCTTGATGGCGTCCATGGTCTCGCACCTCCAGTCGCAGCGTTCCGTCCCGATCGTGCCACTGCGCCGCAGCTCGACCTACATCCAACCGGCCCGAGACCGGCCCCGATAGGTGGGCCAGGAGGGTCCTTCAGGCCGTCTGGGCCGCCGAAGTCATGTCCTTGAGGTGGGCCAGGAAACCTTCGATTTCCCGCTCCGTGAGCTCGAGCCGGCTTTGCTTGCCGAAGCGGTTCGTGAGCCACGAACGCCCTTCTTCCGGCGTCATCCCGACGCGCTTCATCTCCCGGCCGACGCGGTCGATCTGGGCCTTGCTCGCCGGGCGGTCGTCGCTCACCGCCGGGCGCGTCGCGATGTCGAGCTCGCGATCTTCATGGCGGCCCTCGCCGATCTCGGCGGGCAGCTCGGCGCTCTCGAGCTCTTCGACCGAGCACATGCCCACGTTGATGGCGTCACGCAGGGCCCGGGCCTTACTTCTAGTCTCAGCCATCCTGATGAGGTGGAGCGCGACGTTCCGGCTCGTGTTGCGCGGGTTGGCGTCGCCGATGCCCGTGAAAATACGTGTGGTGCCAGTTTCGGGGTCGCGCAGGACCACCTCGGCCGTGCAGATGGCCGTATGGTCGGTCTGCGGGCCGGGCACCTGCACGAGTTGCGTGCGGATCTCCTGGAGGCCCTGCTTGTGGGCGGCGTCGAGCAGCCCTTCGTACGTGACGAACTCGCGGCCCTGCAGCTTGATGATGTGTCGCTTGTCCATGGTTCCCTCCGGCGCCGGCGGCTCAGCCGGTCACGACATATCGAATATATGTTCTATATTAATTCATCGCGAGCCGGGCAGCAACCCCCGCCTGGCCGGGCGCCGGCGAGGCCCCGGGTGATAGGCGGCGAAGGGCCCCGGGTACACAACCCGGGTCATGACGGAACTTTTGACCACCCGCTACGAGCTGCTCGGCCTGCTCGGCGAGGGCGGGATGGGACGGGTCAGCCGGGCCTGGGACCAGCTTGCGAACCGCGAGGTCGCGCTCAAGCAAATCCTCTCGGAAGACGCCAACCCGACCGACCTCAAGCAGGAATTCTGGTGGATGTCGCGGCTGCGCGATCCGCACCTCGTCGAGGTCTACGACTTCGGCGTGGATGAGGGTGGCCGGCCGTATTTCACCATGGAAGTGGTCGAAGGCCACCCGCTCGACGAGGGCCTGCCGCTCGCGCCCGAGGTCGTGACCGACATGTTGCGCCAGGTCTGCCGGGCGCTGCGGCGAATCCACCATGAGGGCCTGATCCACGGCGACATCAAGCCGGAGAACATCCGCGTGCGGCCGGATGGCCGCCTCACGCTGATGGATTTCGGCCTGATGAGCCCGGCGGGCCAGGTCCAGGCCGTGCGCGGCACGCTCGCGTACATGGCGCCGGAGGTCATCCAGCGGTGCCGCGTCGACCAACGCGCGGACCTGTACGCGCTCGGCGCGCTCGCCTACCAGCTGCTCACCGGCCGGCCGCCGTTCGAGGCGACCAGCACCGCCGCGCTGCTGCGGGCGCACCTCGAGGAGCTGCCGGTGTCGCCGTCGCGCCTGCGCCTGGGCCTCGACCCGATGTGGGACCGGCTCGTGGCGCGGCTGCTCGCCAAGGAGCCCGCGCGACGCTACCAGTCGGCCGCCGAGGTCCTCGAGGTGCTCGGCGAGGCCGTGAGCGACGAGCCCGCGGCCCTGCTCTGCGCCCCGTTCGTCGGCCGCGAGACCGAGATCGAGGTCTTCGAGGCGGCGCTCGTCGCGCTGCGCGAGGAGCGCCGGGGCCGCACGCTCTGGATCGGTGGTGTGGCGGGCATCGGCAAGAGCCGCCTGCTCGACGAGTTCGGGCTGCGCGCCCAGCTCGAGGGCCACGCGGTGTGTCAGGCGGCGGCGGCCGGCGTGGGCGCGCCCTACCAGCCGTTCGTGCAGGTGCTGCGGCAGGTCTGGCCCGACCTCGTCCGCCATGAAGCCGGCCTGATCGAGATCCATGCGCCGGCGCTGCATGGCCTGGCGCCCGATCTGGTGCCGGATGCGTCGGTCCACCGGCTGGAGCCCGAACAGGAGAAGCTCCGCCTGCATGCCGCGCTGGTCGAGCTGCTCACCGCGCTCGTGCAGCGCCGCGGCCTCGTGTTGCTGCTCGACGAATGGCATGCGGCCGACCCGCTCTCGATCGAGGCGCTCGCGACCCTGCAGCGCCAGCTCCTCGGCCAGCCCTTGTTGCTCGTGTTGGCGGGCGATGGTCCGTCCGCCGCCGACGCCGAGCCATTCACGCTCGCGCCGCTGGGCCGCCGCGAGCTCGGCCGCATGATCGGCGCGATGTTCGGCGCGGCCTCCCCGCCGGGCGCCTTCGTCGGCCAGGTCGCGGAGCTGTCGGGCGGCGTGCCGCTGGCCGCGGAAACCTTCCTCGAGCACCTGGTTTCGAGCGGCCTGCTGCCGCAGACCGGTGGCCGCTGGGTGCTCGAGCCGTTGCCCGCCGAGCGGTTGCCGGCGGGCGCCGACGCGATTCTCGCCAATCGCCTCGCGGACCTCTCACCGCTCGCGCGCAGGATCCTGGAGGTCGCCGCCGTCGTGGGCGCGCCGTTCGGCCTCGACGTGCTGCTGCGGCTGGTGCCGGACGCGCCGGAGGAAGCCGTCTATGCTGCGCTCGCCGCGCTCGAGCACGGCCATCTGCTGCGGCACCGGGCCGGGGCCTACCAGGTGGAGCAGGGGCACCTCGCCGAGGTGCTGCGCCACCGCCTCGCGCCCGAGGTGCTGCGCGACCTCCACACCCGCGTCGGCGAGGCGCTCGAGGAAAGCCAGGCCGGCCAGGACCCCGACGATTTGCTCGTGCGGATGGCGAACCACTTCCTGGCCGGCGATCGCCCCGTCAAGGCGGTCAACTACGCGCTCACGGCCGCCCAGCGCCTCGCCGCGATGTTCGCGAACGACCAGGCGCGCTCGCTGGTCCAGCGCGGCCACGCGCTGCTCGAGGGCGGCGTGGCCCTGCCCGAGGGCCAGGCCGGCGCCACGCGGGCGGCTTACCTGAGCCTGCTCGGCGATCTGCGGCGTGTGGCCGGCGGCCTGGATGACGCCGAAGCGCTCTACGCGCGCGGCGTGGCGCTCGCCGAGGCGGCGGGCGCGTCGGAGCTGGTCGCGCGGATGCGCGTGGGCGAGGGCCTGGTGCACCAGTCACGCGGGCACCAGGAGCCGGCCCTCGAGCACTTCAAGGCGGCGCTGCCGCTCTGCCGCGCCCACGCCGGCGCACGCGAGGAGCTGCGCTGCCTCGCCGCGATGGGCCGCGCGTACTACCAGCTCGGCGACCCGGCGCGCTCTGCCGCCACCTACGAGGAGGCGCTGGCTCGCGCCGTGGCCGTGGGCGACCTCGCCTACCAGGGCGAATGCCTGGGCTTCCTGGGCCTGCTCGCCGTCTCGGCGGAGCCGGTCCCCGGCCAGCCGTCGCGGGCGAGCGAGGGCCTCGACTACTTGAAGCAGTCGATCGCCATCAAGGAGGCCGTGGGCGACAAGCTCGGCCTCAACGACACGCACATGTTGCTCGGCAACGCCTTGCTCGCGCTGGGCGATCTGCCGGCGTCCGAGCATTCGTTCTTGCGCAACCAGGCGCTCTGCCACGAGATCGGCGCGTTCGAGGAGGTGATCGCCTACCTGAACCTCGCGCTCGTCGCCATCGAGCGCGGCGATCACCTAGCGGCGCTCGACCGCGCGCAGAAGGCCGCCGAGATCGGCGAGCCGATCGGCAACCGCTTCGCGCTCGACCTCGCCGTCTGCCTCGAGGCGCGCGCGCTGCTGAACCTCGGCATGCTCGCCCGCCCGCTGCCGATGCTGGAAGACGCGCTGGCCCGCACGCGCGCGGCCGACGACGCCTACGGCGAGCTCTTCGCGCTCACCTGGCTGGTGGAAGCCCAGCTGCACCTCGGCCGCTGGAGCGAGGCCGAAGCCGCCCTGCTCGAGGCTCTGAACGCCCAGGCGGCCACCGGCCTGATGGAGTTCGCCTTCCCGCTCCAGCTCTACACCGCCATGCTCGCGCTGCGCCGCGGCAACCGCGGCGCGGCCGAGGCCACGCTGCGCGAGGGCCTCGCCCGCGCCGAGGCCAAGGAGGCCCAGCTGTGGGAGGCCCAGTTCTGCGCCGCGCTGGCCGAGGTCGCGCTCGAGGACGAGGCCGCCGCCCACGAGGCCCTGCCCTGGCTGCTGCGCGCCCAGGACCGCGCGACGGCCTGCGACGCGCTCGCGCTCGCGGCTCGCTGCCACTGGCTGCGAGGGCGGCTGGCGATGGTCACGGGCGACTTCATCGAGGCCGACGGCCACTTCCAGCGCGCCCAGGACAGCGCGGTCCAGCTCAACCTGCTCGATCTGATGGCGCGCGTCTGGTACGACCGGGGCGTGCTGCAGTTCCCGAGCCCGCAGTCGGTGAAGCTGCTGCGCCGGGCGCAGGAGGTCATGGTCCAGCAGGTCGACGGCTTCGCGGCCGCGGATCGCGAGGCGTTCCTCGCCGCGGCCGGTCGGGGCGCCGTCTGGCGCCGCGAGCTGCCCGGCCAGGCCGCGGGCACGGGGCCGGACGGCGTGCCGACCGCCTTCGCGACGCCCGAGGAAGACGAAGGCGAGCCGAAGGGCAAGCTCAGCGAGGCCCGCCAGATCATCGCCCAGCAGCGCGTCTGGCTCGACGAGCTGCAGCTCGCGTCGGGCCTGCTGCTCAAGCAGCTCGACTTCGCCCAGGCGATCCTCCGCGCGCAGGAAGCCGGGCCGATCATGAGCCAGGCGCTCGCGTTGGTGCTCGAGATCAGCCAGGCGGCGCGCGGCGAGGTGTTGTTGCTCGAGGGGGCGCGGCTGGTGCCACGGGCGCGCAAGTCGCTCGCGAACTTGAAGCCGATCGAGGACGACTGGACCGACTACGCCGAGACCGTCACCGAGGTGGCGCAGTCCGGCGTGATGCGCTACATCCCCGACACCCACGCCGCCGGCCTCGCGGGCCACCGCGGCTGGGAGCCCCGCTCGCTGCTGGTGCTGCCGCTCTCCGACGAGCGCGAGCGCCTCGGCGTGCTGCTCGCGTTCGGGCACCCGGAAGACGCGGGCCGGCTCATGAAGCGCGAGCTCGAGGCCCTGCGCGTGCTCGCGAACCAGCTCGCCGGCGCTCTGCGCAACGCGCGCATGCAGAGCGAGTGGCGGGAGAAGACGCAGCGCCTGGAGATGCTCTACCAGCTCAGCTCGAGCGTCACCTCGACCCTGGTGATGGACGAGGTGCTCGACCTCGTGCTCAAGCTCTCGCTCGAGATCACCACCGCCGAGCGAGGCTTCCTGTTTCTCACCGACGAGCGCGGCGAGCTGCGCGGCGAGGCCGCGCGCCACGCCCACGGCCCGCTCGACGCCCGCGTGGACGGCGAGCTGGTGTCGCAGAGCATCCTGCGCCGCGTGCTCGAGACCGGCGAGGCGGTGTGCGTCGAGGACGCGCGCGACGACGACGTGCTGCGCCACCAGAAGAGCATCCAGGACCTCAACCTGCGCACGGTCATGGCCGTGCCGCTGGCGGTCAAGCAGCGGGCCTTCGGCGTGCTCTACGTCGACAGCCGGCTGGTGGTGAACACCTTCTCGGACCGCGATCTCGAGCTGCTCAAGGCGATCGCGTCGCATGCGTCCGTCGCGCTCGAGAACGCGCGGCTGTACGACCTGGCGACCGTGGACCGCCTCACCAAGCTCTTCTTCCGCTCGCACTTCGAGCAGCGGATGCGCGAAGAGCTCGCGCGCGCGCAGCGCCACGGCCACGAGGTGGCGTTGCTGATGATGGACATCGACCACTTCAAGAAGTTCAACGACACCTATGGCCATGCCGTCGGCGACCTCGTGCTGGCTCATGTGGCGGGCGTCATCCGCAACAACCTGCGCCAGGAGTGCGACGTCCCGTGCCGCTACGGCGGCGAGGAGATGGTCGTGCTGCTGCCCGAGACCGACGTCGCCGGGGCCGCGATCTTCGCCGAGCGCATCCGCCAGGCGATCGACGAGACGCGCCTCACGGTGGAGGGCCATGGCGACCTGCACGTCACGATCTCGATCGGCACCGCGACCTACCAGGGCGTGGCGGACACCGGGCTCGCGCTGATGGAGCGCGCCGATCAGGCGCTCTACGCCTCGAAGCGCGGCGGCCGCAACCGCGTCACGGCGTACGCCCCCGATCTCGGGGGCTAGGGCTGCGTGTTCTTCGAGTACGTGAAGCTCAGCCTGCGTCAGATCTGGGCGCACAAGCTGCGCTCGTTCCTCACCGTCCTCTCGATCACCATCGGCGCGGGCAGCATCGTCGCGATGACCTCGCTCGCGCAGTCCGGCCTCGCCACGCTGACGCGCGGCATCGAGGACATCGGCGGCACGCGCTTCATCACCGTCTTCGCGGATGAGCCCAAGAAGGCCAAGGACAAGCGCGGCAACTACGTCAGGCGCCTGACGTTGGGCGACCGCGACGCGCTCTCGGCCGCGTTGCCGAACCTCGAATCGATCGTGGCCTCGATCAACTTCTACTACTCGCCGGTGGCCGCGGGCGAACGGCCGCCCGTGGTGACGAGCGTGCTCGCGACGGAGCCGAACTACTTCGGCGCCTACAAGATGCGCCTGGGCAGTGGCCGCCAGCTGACCGACGCCGACCGCGACGGCCGTGCGCGCGTGGCCGTCATCGGCGACGAGCTGCGCGCGAAGCTGTTCGGCAAGGGGGCTGGCCTGGGCGAGGAGGTGCGTTTCCGCGGCGATCGCTTCCGGGTGGTCGGCGTGCTCGCGCCGAACCAGAAGGGCGACTCGATCAACCTGGGCTACAAGTGGGACACCGTGATGATCGTGCCGATCACCGCGCCGGGCGTGGGCACCGACGTCGAGCAAATCAGCATGACCGTGCGCAAGACCGAAGACGGCGAGCACGCCATCCGCGTGGCGAACGCCGTGCTGCTGCACCGCCACAACAACGTCGACAACTTCCAGATCTTCGACTTCGGCGGCCTGCTGAAGAACTTCTATTCGGCCTTCGCGATCATGAAGCTGGTGGTCGGGGCGATCGCCTCGATCGCGCTGCTGATCGGCGGCGTTGGCGTGATGAACATCATGCTCGTCGCGGTGCAGGAGCGCATGCGCGAGATCGGCCTGCGCAAGGCCCTGGGGGCGACCAACGCGACGATCCGCAACCAGTTCCTGATGGAGGCGATCGCGCTGACCCTGGTCGGCGCGAGCGTGGGCGTGACGGCGGGCTCTGGCGTGGCCTGGGGCGCCTCGTCGATCATCCAGGTGATGAACCCGGCCTGGGTGCCCACCTTCTCGTGGGGCGCGGTCTTCGTGGCGCTCGCTGCGTCCTCGGCGGTGGGGCTCTTCTTCGGCTGGGTTCCGGCGATGCGCGCGGCCGAGTCGGAGCCGATCGCCTGCTTGCGCCATGAGTGACGCCTGGACCATGAAGGACGCCGCGGGATGACCTTCGTCGAACAGCTCCTCACGGTCTGGCGCGCGCTGCTCGCCAACAAGACCCGCTCCTTCCTCACGCTGCTCGGCGTGATCATGGGTGTCGGCACGATCGTGCTGCTCTCGAGCGTGGTGGGCGGCGGCCTCAAGGCGATCGGCCGCACGGTCCAGCAGGCCAGCGGCGAGGACATGATCAAGGTCTACGTGAAGACCTGGACGCCCGAGGGCAAGCAGGATCCGCCGCTCACGAGCGAGGACATGGGCGCGATCAGCGGCGCCGCGGGCCTCGACCGCGCGACCGTGTTGCCCCAGCTCGACGCACGGCTCGATGCGCGCGCGAACGGCCGCGACATGCGCATCTGGCTGGTCGGCACGAACGAGGGCGCGCCGGGCTTCTATCAGCTCGAGCTGGCGCAGGGCCGCTTCCTGTCGAGCTACGACCGCGCCCGCCGCGCCCGCGTGGCGGTGGTGGGCCAGGACGTCGCCACCAAGCTGTTGGGCGGCGCGAGCGCGGACGCGGGCGGGCGCTTCGGCGACGTCACGGTGGGCGGCGAGCGGTTCGCGGTGGTGGGCGTCTTGTCGCGGAAGCCGTCGCTCAACGTGGGGAACCGGACGTGGAACAACTCGGTGGCCATCCCCGACACCACCTTCATGACCTGGCGGGGCGCGTCCGCGGTCGATCAAATCCTGATCAAGACGAACGAGGCCGAGAGCCTGAGCGTGAAGATCCCGCTCGTCAGCCACACGATCCGCGCGATCCTCGAGGCGCGCGCGCACCCTGGCAAGACGCTGAGCATCGACGACGCCTCGAGCAAGAAGTCCGGCGAGAAGGGCTTCTTGCAAGCCCTCCAGCTCTTGCTGATCGCGGTGGCGGTGCTCTGCCTGGGCGTGGGCGGCATCAACATCATGAACATCATGCTCGTGACCGTGACCGAACGGACGCGCGAGATCGGCCTGCGCATCGCGCTGGGTGCGCGCCAGCGCGACATCCGGCGGCAGTTCCTGTTCGAGGCGGCGGCGATCGCCGGGCTGGGCGGCGTGTTGGGCGTGGTCGGCGGGCTGGTGACCAGCTGGGCGATCAGTACAGTGCTGACGAACATGCTGGGGTTCTGGCCCTGGGTCGTGGACCCGGTGGCGATCGTGGTGGCCTTCGCCAGCGCCCTCGGCACCGGCGTCGTGTTCGGCTGGTACCCGGCCAAGCACGCGGCGAGCCTGCAGCCGATCGAGTGCTTGCGCTACGAGTGACCCTGGTCGCGCTTCGCAGGGGCGAGGCAGGTGGCTGCCAGCGCGATGAAGAGCGGGGTCCAGTAGAAGTGGTAGCGGCCCTGCACCTCGAGCAGGCTGTGGACGCCCACCAGCAACAACAGGCCCAGGAACAACGGCGTCCAGGCCGCGTCCCAGATCCGCCGCCGCCAGAGCGCCCAGGCCGCGAGGGCCGTCACCACCGCGTAGAACGTCTGCGCCAGCAGCGTGAGCAGCGCCATCCGCCGCGGCTCGGGCTCCGGTGCCGTCCCGAGCGCCCAATACGTCCCGTAGTCTTCCATCGCCCACATGATCGGAAACTTGGCCGCGACCAGCCGCGCCGTCGCGACCGGATCCTTCGTCAGCCGCCGCAAGCCCTCGGCCCTGGCGTAGGCATCCACCGCCGCCAGGCCGCCGAGGCGCTGGGCGGTCGCGTCGTCGTCGACGTTCCACATCCCGACGTGCCGCTGGTTCATGCCGACCAGCAGGCTCCAGCCGCCGTAGGACGAGGTCGTGAGCGACCACTTGCCGTGCGTGCGGTGGTTCCACTCGGCCACCGGCGCGAGCACGGCGAGCAGGCCGGCCAGGTAGAGGCCGATCAACGCGGCGGCGACGCGCGGCCGGCGGCCCGCGAGCGCGAGCCAGACCACCGCGGCCGGCACGAGGGCCAGCGTGGTGGGCCGGATGTATTGCGCGAGCCCGGTCAGCGCACCAGCCGCCACCGCCCAGCCCGCCGGCAGCGGCCAGGCCAGCGGATCGGCCGAGATCGGCTCCGCGGGCCGCGCGCGGACGAGCGCGCCCATCGCGGCCAGGAACGCGAGGCCGTAGACCACCTCGGTGCCGAGCACGGGCGTCATGAGGGCGTGGGCGGGCCAGCAGGCGAAGAGCGCCAGCGCGCCGAGCGCAGGACCGGGGCCCGCGAGGTGGCGCACGAGCCACCAGAGCGCCATCCCGGAGGCCCCGCCGAAAGCGACGTTCAGCCACTCGCCGGCGGCAGGCGTGGGCCCTGTGACGGCGTAGGCGGCCGCGAGCAGCCAGGGCCAGCCCATGGGGCGGCCGTCTCGCAGCCAGGGGCCGCCGCCGAGGACGCCGACGGCGAGGTCATGGTAGTCCTTGAAGTCCGAGATGAGCGGGGCGTCGATCGCGAGGGCCGCGAGGGCGCGCAGGCCGATGAGGGCGATCAGGGCGAGGGCGATCGCCGTGCGGCCGGTGGGCAGAGCGGTGGGTAGGACTGTCAGCAGGTCGGTGGATCGGCGTCGGCGGTAGACGAGGAGGGCTGCGGCGGCGAGGGCGGCGAGCCAGAGGGCTACGGCCCCGGCGCCGAGGTGCCCGGCGGCGTGGGCAAGCACGTCGAGGAGGCCGATAAGGGCGCGGAGGGCGATCAGCGCGACGATCGCGAGCGTGGCGAGGCGCAGCGGGCGCCACACGTTGCCCCCGTGGGTGCGCCACTTCGAGCATGACTCACCCTGTGGGGCAGGGGCGGTCATGTCAGAACTGGTTCACGTTGTCCTTGGCCGACGCGGGGTCCACCTGGACCTGGTCGCCCTCGGAGAGGCCCGTCGCCACCTCGACCTGCTGGTCGCTGCTCGCGCCCAGCGTGATCGTGCGCTTCTCCTTGCGCCAGCGGCCGTCCGCGCCCTGCGACACGAAGGTCACGAAGCCCGAGCGGCCGCGCTCGCGGGTCACGGCCTGCACCGGCAAGAGCAGCACGTTCGGGCGCTTCTGCACGAAGATGTCGAGGTCCGCGCTCATGCCCGGCCGCAGCTTGTGCAGGCCGACCGGCTCGATCAGCGTCTGGATCGGGAAGAGCTGCACGTCGCGCTCCTTGCCGGCCACGGCCGCCGGTGCGATCTTGTGGACCTTGCCCTTGAACTCGACGTCCGGCAACGTGTCGACGCGGATCGTCACCGCGAGGCCCAGGTCGAGCTTGCCCACATCGATCTGGTTGATGTCGGACTCCACGACCAGGCGCGAAAGGTCCGCGACGGTCAGCAACGGCTTGCGATCGCCCGTTTCCGACACGCCCGGCGTGACCATCTCGCCGATCTCGATGCCGCGGTGGATCACCGTGCCGTCGATCGGCGCGCGCAGCACCGCGTAGGCCAGCTGGTCCCGCGCGGCCTGGTAAGCCACGTCGGATTTGCGCAGGCGCGCGCGGGCCTGGGCGATCTCCTCGGGGCGCGCGCCCGCGCGCAGGCGTGCGAGCTTGCTCTCCGCCGCCTTGACCGAGGCCTCGCTCTCCGCGGCCTCGGCCTGGGCGATGCCCCACTCGCGGGGCGTGAGCGAGCCGGCGGCCAGGGCCTTGGCCGCCCGGTCCTTCTCCTCCGCGGCGCGGTGCGCCCGCGCGCGGGTCTGGGCGAGCACGGCGCGGCCTTCGGCGAGGTCCTCGCGGCGCGCGCCGGCGACCAGCTGCGCCACCTCGGCCGCCACCATGGCGCGGTCGGCCTCGGCCTGGGCGAGCTGGCGCCGGAAGTCCGTCGGATCGAGCTCGAGCAGCACGTCGCCCTTCTTCACGGCCTGGCCCTCTTTCACGCGGACGGCGAGCACCTGGCCTGCGACCTTGCTCTTGATGTCGGACTTCGTGAGCGGCTCGATGCGCCCGGTCTCGGCGACCACGATCTCGAGCGGGCCACGCGCGACGCGCACGAGGGCGTCCTGGCTCACGCCGCCGTCGTCGCCGCGGTGAACGGCCCAATAGGCGCCCCCGCCGAGCAGCCCGAGGGCCACGATCCCGCCAACCAGCATGGACTTCTTGTTCACAGGGTCACTCCGCCTGACCGGGCGCTTCGAGGCGTCCGAGGGCCTTGCGCATCGCCGCGAGGGCGAGCCGGTGGTCGATATCGGAATCCAGCCGCTGGTTGCGGGCGGAAACCAGGTTGCCACGCGCCTCGTTCAGCTCGGTGAGCAGCGCGTAGCCGAACTTGAAGCGCCCCTCGACCCACTTGAGGTTCTTGGCCGCGAGGGTCTCCGCGCGGGCGCCGAGCGCCAGCCGGCGCCCGGCCAGGTCCAGCCGTCGGCGGGCCTGGCGGGCCTCGAGCTCGGCGCTCCGCCGCGCGGCCTCGAGGGCCTGCTCCGCGGCCGCGAGCTCCAGCGAGCGCGATTCGATGTTGCGGGCGATCACGCCGTGGTCGAAGAGGTGGTACTTCAAATTCACCTGGGCGTTCCAGGTGCCCACGAAGCCCGCCAGCACGCTGCGGTTCTGGCTGGTCGCGAAGAACGGGTTGTTGCCATGCTGGTACGAGGTCAGCACCTCGAACTGGGGCCAGCGGTCGGCCCCGGCCACGCCCACGGTGGCGCGCTGGGCGGCCACGTCGGCCAGCGCCTTGCGGAGGTCGGGGCGGGCGTCGATCGCCTGGCGGAGGCCCGCCTCGCTGGGCAGCGGCTCGACGACAGCCAGGCTTTGCGGGTCGGCCAGCGCGACGCCGGTGAGGTCACGCGCGAGCAGGATGCCCAGGTGGTCGCGCGCGCGCTCGCCGTCGCTCGTGAGGCGCAGGTGCTCGCTCTCCTCGTTGAGCATCGCGACCTCGGCGCGGTCGAGCTCGGCGGCGCCGGCCTTGCCGATCGCCACGTTCGTCCGCACCAGCTCGCGCGCCTGGCGCGCCTTCTCGACGGCCTCGGCCTGGATCAACGCGCGCAGCTCGCCGCGCCGCGCGAGCCAGAAGGCCTCGGTCACGCCATAGACGAGGTCCTGGCGGGTCTGATCGAGCCTGGCCCGCGCGGCCGTCACGCCGGCCTCGGCCGCCACGATCTGGTTGTCGATCTTCCAGCCTGTGAAGACCGGCAGGCGCGCCGCGACCTCGGCGTTGCCGATCGGCACGCTGGCGGGCATGATCGGGGCGCCGGCGAACAGGCCGGAGGCGCCGGTCCAGTTGCCGGCCGAGAGATCGCCCGTGTACTGGAAGCGCTCGCTGCGGGCGCCGGTCTCGGTGACGGAGGAGCGCTCGAGGTCGAGCTCGGCCTGGCGCAGGCGCGGGTCGCGCGCGAGGGCCGTGCCCACCGCCTCACCGAGCGTGAGCGGCGCGGCGGTGGCGGCGGCCGCGGCAACCACCAGGCTCAGGAGGATGCTCACGGGTGGACGCCTGCGCCTTTGCCGGTCCGCGCCTCGTTCTTCACGTCCGAGACGATGCGGCCGTCGCGGAAGCGCACCAGCCGTTCGGCGTAGGCGGCGACGTCGGGCTCGTGGGTGACCATCACGACGGTCATGCCGGCGGTGTTGAGATCGATGAAGAGATCCATGATTTCCACGGTGGTGCGCGAGTCGAGCGCGCCGGTGGGCTCGTCCGCGAGCAGCAGGCGTGGCTGGTTGACGATCGCCCGCGCGATCGACACGCGCTGCTGTTGGCCGCCCGAGAGCTCGTTCGGCTTGTGGTCCGTGCGCTGGCCGAGGCCGACCCTCTCGAGCGCGGCGGCGGCTCGCTGCTGGCGTTCGGCGGGCTTCACGCCGGCGTAGATGAGCGGCAGCTCGACCTGGGCGAGCGCCGAGGTGCGCGGGAGCAAGTTGAAGCTCTGGAACACGAAGCCCAGCTTGCGGTTGCGCACGCGCGCGAGCGACTCCTCGTCGTAGCCGGTGATCGGCGTGCCGTCGAGCAGGTATTCGCCCTGGGTCGGGCGATCCAGGCAGCCGATGATGTTCATCATCGTCGATTTGCCGGACCCGGACGTGCCCATGATCGCGACGAACTCGCCTTCGCGTATCTCGAGGGACACGCCGTCGAGGGCGCGGATCTCCTGGCTGCCGTTCTTGTAGATCTTGAAGATGTCGCGGAGCTGGATCATGGACACCGTGCCTGAGGTGAAGCTGATTTATACTACCCTGCATGCGGGCGCCTGCACGTGACGAGCGCGGGTCTGCGACGTCGCGGATTCTCATGGTCGGCCACGAATGGTTCGACGACAACCCGGGCGGCGGCGGTCGGTACCTCGCCGACGTCGCCCGCGGGCTGGCCGCGCGCGGGTACGCCGTGACCGTCGCCGTGCCCCGCCATGACCCGGCCCACGCGGCTGCCGAGGAGATCGCAGGCGTCGCCGTTCGACGGTTCGACCTGCGGCCGGGGCCGATCGGCTGGATCGCGGGCATGGCGCGCGCCGTCGGCCCGCTGGTCGCCGAGCGCGGGCCGTTCGACGTGGTCCACTCCCACTTCGCGCTGACCGGCCTCGCGCCGCTCTGGCACCCGGCGCTGGCCGGCGCCCGCCGCGTCACCCAGTTCCAGGGACCCTGGGCCGGCGAGAGCGCGGTCGAGGGCGGCGGACGCCTCGCGACCGCCGTGAAGCGGGCGATCGAGCGTGCGGCCTACCGCCGGTGCGACCGCTTCATCACGCTCTCCGAGGCCTTCGCCGAGCTGCTCGCCCGCGAGTACGGCGTCAATCCCGGGCGGATCCGGGCGATCCCCGCCGGGGTGGACACGGACCGGTTCTCGCCCGCGTCGGATCGCCCGGCGCTGCGCGCGTCCCTGGGCCTGGGCCCTGGCCCGGTGGTCTTCACCATGCGCCGGCTGGTGCGGCGGATGGGGCTCGAGGTGTTGCTCGACGCGTGGGCGCAGGTGACGGCGGCCCGGCCGGACGCTCGCTTGCTGATCGCCGGGGCCGGTCCCTTGCGCGAAGCGCTCGAGGCCCGCGCGGCGGCCCTGGGGCTCGGTGCGGGCGCCGCGTTCCTCGGGCGGATTTCCGATGAACGGGGCATCGCGCATTACCAGGCGGCCGATTTGACGGTCGTTCCCACGCTCGCGCTAGAAGGGTTCGGGCTGATCACGGTAGAATCGCTGGCGTGCGGCACGCCCGTGGTCGGAACCACGGTCGGGGCCACGCCGGAAATCCTCGCGCCGTTCGACGCGCACCTGCTCGTCCCACCGGGCGACGTGCACGCGCTGGCTGCGCGGATCCTCGCGCTCCTGGACGGGGCCGGGCCGGATCGAACGGCGTGTCGGAACTACGTGCTCGCTCACTACACCTGGCCGCGGGTGCTCACGCGGCTGGAGGACGTTCTCACGGGTGCCTGAAGAACCGGTCCGGATTCTCTACCTCGATCACACCGGCGAGCTGGGCGGCGCTGAGCGCGTGCTGCTGGACGTGCTGCCGCGGCTCGACCGCCGGCGGATCGCGCCGCTCCTCGCGGCAAGCCCGGATGGCGAGTTGCTCGGGCGGGCGCAGGCCCTGGGCGTCGAGGTCGTGCCGCTCCGGCTCGACGAGCGGGCCCGCACGCTGTCACGCGAGGCCTGGGGGCTCGACCCGCTCGGCTTCGTCTGGCGCGCGCGTGGCTTCCTGAACGAGGCGCGGCGCCTCGCGGGCGTGATCCGCGAGCGGCGCGTCCAGGCGGTGCACACCAACACGCTCAAGGCCCATGTGCTGGGGAGCCTGGCCGCCCGGATGGCCGGACGACCCGTGATCTGGCACATGCATGACCTGCCGAGCACCCGCGGCGATACGCGCAACCTGCTCGATCACATGGCCAGGCTCGCGCGGCCCGACATCATTGCGGTCTCCGAGGCGGTCGCCGCGGATCTTTCGCCTGCGATGCGCGCGCGCACGCGGGTGGTCCACAACGGCATCGACCTGGCGGCCTTCGACCGCGCGGCCGGTACGCCTGATCCGCCATTGCCGCTGCCGGCCGGCCAGGGCCCGGTGGTGGGCGCGATCTCGTACCTGATCCCCTGGAAGGGCCATGAGGTCTTCTTGCTCGCCGCGAAGCGGATGCTGGCCGTCCGCCCCGACCTGCGCTTCGCGATCGTGGGCGAGACGATTTTCCAGTGGCGTGACGAGCGCGATCGCCTGGAGCGCATCGCCCAGGACCTGGGCATCGCGGACCGCGTGGCCTTCACCGGCCACCGCGAGGACGTGCCGGCCGTGCTCGGCGCCTTCGAGGTCTTCGTGATGCCGTCGCTCTTCGAGCCCTTCGGGCGCGTGCTGCTCGAGGCGATGGCCGCCTCGCGGCCGATCGTGGCCGCCAACGCGGGCGGCGTCCCCGAGATCGTCGTGGATGGCGAGACCGGCTTGCTGGTGCCGCCTGGTGACGATGCGGCGCTGGCCGCGACGGCGCTTGCGCTGCTGGCGGACCCGGTCCGCGCGCGCGCGCTGGGGGAGGCGGGCCGCCGCCGCGTGGCCGAGGCCTTCTCGCTGGACGCCCAGGTCGCGGGCTTGATGGCGGCCTACGAGGCCTTCGGCGTCGTGGCGCCGTGGTCTTGCACAATGGTTAATGGCGGTTGAATGAGTCTTTGTTTTGAGATTTGAGTTTTGAGATTTGAGTTGGGTCGGTGTTTGTTTCCCAACCCAAACTGCGTGGCTCCACGTTTTCCGTTGCCCAACTCGAATGGCCAACTGAAATGCCCAACTCAAATCTCAACACTCAAATCTCAAAACTTGCCCCCACTACCCTGCCCGTCATCTCGTTGGCAGGTCAGCCAGGCCCGCTACCGACCAGGCAGGGGTATAACATTTCCATGTCTCGCGTCCGCGTCGCCCGCTCGCTCCTGACGGCCGTCCTCGTGGTCGTGGCGGTCGGCTGCAGCGCGCCGACGGCGCCGACCGCCACGCCGGGCCCGCGTGCGACCCGCAAGCCTGGGCCCGGCGTCGCCGGCGACCCGGTGGCGCCTGGGCCGACGACCTCGCCGACGGCGCAGCTGCCGCGCGCGAGCGGCGCCCCACCGACCCTCGCGCCCTCGCTCCTGCCCGCCTCCCCCCTGGCGAGCGGCCTGCCATCCGTCCTGGCCGGGCTGTCGATTGCGGGCGTGGTGAGGGTGCCGGCCGCAATCATCTCGAACAACGGCGGCGGCCTGATCAGCGACCGGGGTGGCAGCCTGGTCTCCGACCAGGGCGGGTCGATCGTCTCGAACAACGGCGGCGGCTTCGTCGGCCGCGTGCGTTCGGGTGCGGACTTCCTCGGCGCGGCGGCCTACCGCGCGCGCGGCTACCGCTTGCGGCAGGCGGCGCCGACGGGCGACGCGCTGCTCGCCCGCGCGGTCGTGCAGCTGCTGGACGCGGACGGCCGGCCGGTCTTGCGTGACGGCCAGCCCGTCCAGGCCGTCACGAACGAGCGCGGCGCGTACACGCTGGCGCTGCCGCCGGGCGCTTCGAACCGCTTGCTGCACGTCGCGCTGCCGGGCACGGCGGGCGGGGTGGTGGCGATCGCCGCCCCCGGCGCCGCGCCCGGCACCCCTGTCGACCTCGACCTCGTGAGCACCCTCGCCACGGGCTACATCCTCGACCGCTACGTGGCCGCGCGGGCCGACGACCGCCAGGCCACGCTCGATCGGCTGCCGGCCGACGTGGAAGCCGCGACGCGGGCAAGCGCCAAGGCTGCGCTCGGCGCGCCGGGCGCCGCGCCGCCCGCCTCGTTCACGCCCGAGGACGTCGTGCGGGCCGTCAACGGCCTGCGCCGCAGCGACGCGGCCTTCGACGCCCAGCTCGAGGAGGTGCGCCGCCTGCTCATCCCCGCTGGCCAGTCGAACCTCGGCGCCGGGCGGCCGGGCACCGAAGTCGCGCTCAGCACCGTGCGGGCGATGGTGCGCGGCTTCGACGGCGCGCTCTACTTCAGCTGCCCCTACGACCGCCGCATCTGGCGGCTCGGGCCGGACGGCCGGCTGGCGAACGCGGCGGGCAACGGCGAGGCGCAGGCGGCCGCCTTCGGGCCGATGCCCGCGTTGAAGCCGATCGACGGCATGAAAGGGCCCGATGCGCCGTTGATCGGGGTCCGCGGCCTGGCCGTCGACGACGACGGCCGCCCGATCCTGCTCGAGTACGAGGCGGACATCGGGGCGTTCGCGCGGGTCGGCGACTTCGGCCTGGGCGCGTTCCCGGGCTCCGGGCGGGTGTCCCGCTTGGAGAGGGACGGCAAGCTCACGACGCTCTGGGAGGCGTCGGTGACCGGGCGCGCGGCCGTGCCCGGCCTCGCCGGCGAGGTCCTGGTCGTCACCACCGGCGTCGGCCCGGAGGCGGCGACGTTGACGGCGATCAAGCCCGACAAGACGCGCGAGGTGCGCCATAGGTTTGATTCCGCCGACACCACGATCCTCCGCGACACCGAGGCCTCCGGGCGCGACGGCTCGGGGCGGGTCTACCTCGGCACCAAGACCGGCGACATCGCGGCGGGCTTCGTGTGGACGGTCTACCGCTTCACCCCGGCGACCAAAACGCTCGAGAAGCTCCTGGACACCCGCACCGACGGCCTGGCCGGCCTGGCGCTCGACCCCGCCGGCAACCTCTTCACCGTGGAGGCCTCGGGCGCGCTGGTCGTCCGGCGGCCCGACGGCACGCGCACGACGCTGGCTGCGAGCGTGCCGGCGGGGCTCAAGCTCACGCTCTTCGGCGGGGCCGTGCTCACGCCCGACGGCGGCGCCTACTTGCGCCTGGATCTCGAGCGGGTGTACCGCGTGTCGCCCGCGGGCGCCTTCGAGGCGGTGGCCGGCATCGAGCGGCCGGCCTCGCTCGGCAGCGATCTCGCGCTCGCCGAGCCGGGTGGCGTGGCGGTGGGCGCCGACGGCGCGATCTTCGTGGCCGACCGCACCCGGCACCAGATCCACCGGGTCGCGCCGGACGGCCAGGCCGCCGTGGTGGCCGGCAGCGGCACGGCCGGCTGGGGCGCCGACGGCGAGGCCGCGACCGCGACGGAGATAGTCTCGCCGCGGGCGCTGCGGGTCACCGCGGGCGGCGACGTCTACCTCGTCGAGCGCCACCCGGACCTCTTCGCGACGGACCAGTCGGACGCCGCGGGCACCTTCACCAACCTCTGCGCGGCGGCGACCCCCTTGTCGCGGGTGACCCGGGTCGGCGCCGACGGCGCGCGCAAGACCGTGTTCCAGGCGCCCGATCGCATCGTGGCGGACCTCGCGGTGGCGGCCAACGGCACGCTGTACGTCGGGCTCTACGATCCGTGCACGCACAGGGGCGGCATCTCGATGGTCGGCCCGACCGGCACGACCTCGGTGGTGCTGGCCGAGGGCGCCGTCGGGGCCGCGGCCACCTCGCTTGCGCTCGATCCGCTCGGCGTGCTGCATGCGGCGATCGGCGGGGAGCTCTTCAAGCTTGGCGAGGCCGGGATGGCGAAGGTCGAAGCCGGCAAGGCCGGCGCGTTCCCGGCCGGGGACCTCTACCACGCAGGCTCGTTGGCCTGCGACGGCGAGGGACGCTTCTACGTGGCCCACCGCGAAGGCAACGCGATCGCCCGGTTCGATCCGCGGACCCGGGCCTGGGAAGCGATGGTCGGGGCGGCCGGCGTGCACTTCACGGGCACCGGCGTGGACGACGGCGTGCGCGACCCGCGGTACCCGACGATCGGGCCGGACGGGGCGCTGGTGTTCGCGGACGTGGGGAACCGGCAGGTGAAAAGGGTGCCGGCGGACCGGCTCGGGGCCGGGAAGCCGCGCTAACCCCGCTCGCCGAGCTGGCGCTTCTCCCAGCGCCGCACCCAGATGCCAGCCCAGATGGGCAATGCCAGCTTCGGGCCGCGACACAGCTTGCGAATCTTGATCACAATCGGGTTCATCACCGGCAGCTGAATCTGCGGACCGCCGTGCTTGAGCTGGGCGAGCAGGTTCTCGCCCTGGACGTTGCAAGCGTAGACCTTCGGCTCGCGGCCCACGCTGGCGCGGGCCGCGAACAGCCCGAAGGTGCGGCACTGGTAGGGCCTGACGGCGTAGATCGAGCACCTGTCGTCCTTGAGGAACGGGCAGGCGATGCGCGCGCGGTGCACGAATGGCGCCGTCACGATCAGAGACACGAAGCTGTTCTGCAGTTGCCCGAGGACGAAGCGCCAGAAGCCCGTGAAGACCTTTTTGTAGCGCGCCACGAAGTCGGCGCGCTCGGCGTCCGTCCATTCGGTCTCGATGTGGCGCCGGATCACCTCCCATTCCGTGAACGAGATCGTGAAGAGGCCCACCGGGTAATAGCAGCAGCCCGAGCAGCCGGCCTTGCAGAAGCTCTTCGGGAAGGTCTTCGCGACGCCCTCGGCGAGTTTGTCGAGGTGGTGGTAGTAGTCCTTCGCGTCGGCGGTGCCACCGATGTTCTCGGCCTCGGGCAGGTGCTCGCGCACGTAGGTCATCGCCTCGACGAGCGGCGCGGCGTCGGGCGGCTCGTCGCCGAGCGTGGCCTCGAAATCGACGCCGGGCGGCGGCGCATCGACGGGACGAGCTTGTTTGCGGAAGAAGAGGCGGATGGGGCGGTCCTCCTGGGTGGGCCTCTCTATGGTACGGGGCCGGGCACGCTCGCCGCCAGGGCTGGCGGCCTGCTACACTTCCTGCCCATGCCCACCCGCCCCATGCGAACCCGCGTGACCGACCTCTTCGGCATCCGCCACCCGATCGTCCAGGCCGGCATGGTCTGGTGCTCGGGCAGCCGCCTCGCGGCCGCGGCCTCGAACGCCGGCGCCCTCGGGCTCGTGGGGGGCGGCTCGATGCGCCCGGATTTGTTCCGCGAGCACCTGCGCAAGATGGGCGAGCGGACCGACCAGCCCTGGGGCGTGAACATCCCGGTCTTCGCCAGGCACGCGCCCGACCTCGTCGACATCGCGCTGGCGGAAGGCGTGAAGATCGTCTTCACCTCCGCCGGCAGCCCGCGGCTCTACACCCCGGCGCTCAAGGCGCGCGGGGTGATCGTCGTGCATGTCGTGGCGACGGGCGCCCAGGCGAGGAAATGCCAGGACGCAGGCGCGGACGCCGTCGTGGCCGAAGGCTTCGAGGCCGGGGGCCACAACGGGCCGGACGAGCTGACCACGCTGGTGCTCACGCGCCTCGCGGTCGACGCGGTGGCCATCCCGGTGATCGCCGCGGGCGGCATCAGCGACGGCCGCTCGATGCTCGCCGCGCTGGCACTCGGCGCGGAAGGCGTGCAGGTGGGCAGCCGCTTCGCCGTCACCGCCGAGTCATCGGCACACGATGCTTACAAGCGAGCCGTGGTGGAGGCCGGCGAGACCGACACGGCGCTCGCGCTCAAGCGTGTGGTGCCCGCACGATTTCTCAAGAACCAGTTTTGGGAGCAGGTGACCGAGGCAGAAGCGCGCTGCGCGCCGGTCGAGGAGTTGCGCGAGCTGCTGGGCACCGGCCGCGCCCGGCTCGGCATCCACGAGGGCGACCTGGTGGGCGGCGAGCTGGAGGTTGGCCAGGTGGCGGGGTTGATTCACGACGTGCCGACGGCGGCTGCGGTGGTCGAGGCGATGGTGGCGGAGTACGCGGCGGCGAGGGCCGCATTGCCGTAGCTCCGCCAACCGGAGCGGGAAAGGGTGCCAGGGGATCAGAGTCGCAGGCGCTGATCGATCTCGCGCAGCGCGTAGTAGCGGTTGGCGATCGCCTGGACATAGATGTCCGGCCGCTTGAGCACCGGCAAAGGCTCGCCGCGCTTCGCGAGCCGCCGCCAGGCCGGATACCAGACGTCCATGACGGTCCCGAACATGTCGTTCGGGTGCCACTTGGCCTTGAATTCGCGCGCCGTGATGTCGACGTTGGTCGCCGGGTCCAGCAACTGGGCGGTCGTGTAACGCCGGTAGTCCTGAGCCTGGACCGAGCCTAGCCCCAGGGCCCTGCGCGGACCGCGCACGTAATCCTGGTGGGTGTCGAACTCGCTCTCGACCCAGATGTAGGCGCCGAGCACGAACGGATCGACGTGGTGGACGCGCGCGATGCGCTTGATCAGGCCGCCGAAGCGGCGCCACCCCTTGATCCCGACCTTGAGGTTCAGGCCCTTGCGGGCGAACCGATCGCCACGGCTGGCGGGTGGGAAGTTGTAGCGGTGAACCGAGCGTCCTGCTCGATCGGGGCTACTGGGATGTCTGCTAACGGGCAACGGCCCGTTCGCGGAAATGGCAGGAGGAATAAACAACAACAATGAAGCGACGAGTATCCCTCCGAGCCAGGCGAGGCGTTTCGCCATCGTGGCCTCCTTTTCCCCGGGAACCCCGCCCGCCGGCCTCTGGGGCCTTACGGGAGCGGTCCGATCGGAGTTGATACGGATGGAGGTGGCATTATGTATGTCATATCTCTTAACAGTCAAGGAATAGTCACCTAAGGCACGCTCCGTTTCGCTTGAGGCTGTCCGGTGGAATAAGGCCGCTAGAGGGCTACGAGCCTCCACGATCCTCGGTTGCGGCCAATGCCGCGCGAGAACCGATCGGGATCACCGACGGGAGACCATCCGACGGGCCAAACTATGTGAGGCCCATCACGTCTTCCGCTCATACCCGCCCTCCCTTTCTCGACCCACCGGACCGCCGAGGCTTTATGCTGCGCCTGTTCCCGTCCAACCGCATCGGTACCGCATCCGCGGCGCTCGCGAGTGCCACCGCGGCCGTCGTGTTGGTGCTCGGCGCGGCCGGGCCGGCAGCCGCCGAGGCCGGCGTCGTGCTCGATCGGCCGACCTTCGATCGGGATAACAACGTTATCTTGATCCCGTTCCGGGGCCCGGTGCCTCGCTTCGAGACGGAATCGCGCGACGGCGGCACGCGCCTCATCGCCGAGTTCTCAGGGTCGCAGGCCACCATGCAGACGCCCTACAAGCTGGGCATCTTCCACCCGCTCGTCTCGAAGGTCGAGATGACGCCCCTGCCCGACCAGGCGCGCGTGCGGGTCAGCATCGCGCTCTCGCAGCCCAGCAGCATGTCGGTGGTGCCCGACGCGCGCCGCAACGTGCTGCGCCTGCAGCTCGGCCGCGTCGACCCTTCGACCAGGCCCCAGCCGCCCGCGCCCCAGTTGGTCGGCTTCGGCAGCGGCCCCACGCTGCCCCAGGCGGCGCCCGCGCTGCCGCCGCCACGCGTCGAGAGCTACCCCGGCCAGACCATGCTTTCGGCGGTGCC
Source organism: Candidatus Sericytochromatia bacterium (assembly GCA_036675505.1). Classification (GTDB taxonomy): domain Bacteria; phylum Cyanobacteriota; class Sericytochromatia; order S15B-MN24; family JAQBPE01; genus JAKFEW01. Next base: position 36,718 of record JAKFEW010000042.1, on the reverse strand, counting down.
GCCGCCTTACGCGCCGGCCGTCTCGCCTTCGCTGCCGCCCGTGCGCTGGGGCGGCACCAACCCGCTGCCGGGCACGCCGGCGTCGGGTGAGTACGTCTATCGCAAGGCGGTGCCGTCCGAGAACGGCCGGGACGTCACCGAAATCCAGATCCGCACGCCCCGGCGATCGGCCGTGGACATCGCGAGCAACATCCAGAACGACGCCGTGAACGTGGCGGTCGGGCCGACCGAGGGGATGATCGCCGCCGCGCCGTCGGGCGCCATCCCGGAAGGCTGGACGCGGCCGCTGCCGAACGAGCCCTGGAAGGTCCCGGGTTACCGCGGCGAGCCGGTCTTCCGGCCTGTCGCGGCGATCGACGCGATCGTCGGCTACACGCTCATGTCCGAGACCGCGCGCACGCTGGGCACGAAGTTCGACGGCGCCGGCTCGACGCTGTTGGGGCTGACCGGCCACCTGCCGCTCAGCTCGAACTGGAACGTCAACCTGGCCGCCGAGACCTTCGGCTATACCATCTCGAGCCTGCAGGTGCCGCAGGCCGACACGCGGCGGGACGAGTACTTCGGCGCGCTGTCCCTGGAGTACCTGCCGATCCGCAGGCCCTGGGTGCTGGCCGTCGGCCTGGGCTACTGGGGACGCTACGTCGCCACCAAGAACAACCTCCTCGCGCCGCCGGATCCCAGCCTGATCTACGCCCCGTCCCAGCTCTGGCACGGCCCGTCGCTCGGCCTGCGCGGCTGGGTGCCGGTATGGAGCGCGCTCGGCGTCACGGCCGAGGTCGGTGCCGCGCCTTACATGTTCGGCGGCTCCGACGTCACGGCGACCGCGATCGGCAATATCTACGGCTTTCAGGGGCTGGCGGGCCTGAAGTGGAGCCAGCGCCACTTCTCGGTGAGCGCGGGCTACCGCCACCAGGGCTACAACAGCTTCAACTCGGCCTTCTCGTTCAACCGAGGCGGCCCGGAGGTCCAGCTCGTATGGCGATTCTGATCCGGCTCGGCCTCGCGGCCGCCCTCCTCGGCACCGGCTGCACGGCCCGCGCCGTCAACTCGGCGCTGGTCTTCAAGCCGGTGTCCGGCGTGGTCCAGATGGAAATCAAGGTCCCGCCCGGCGAGTCCGTCACCAAGGTCCAGTTCCAGGTGAACGACAAGGTCATCAGCGAAGACGACGACCCGACCGACGGCTACAAGGCCGAAATCGACACGGCCGACCTCGAGCCCGACGTGCTCGCCAAGGTCGCGGCCGTCGGCGTGCGCGCGAACGGCAGCAACGTGGTGCTGCGCGAGAATTTCATCCTGGTCGCGGCGCCGGTCGGGTCGGAGGACGACCCGGAGCCGGTCGCGGACAAGGACGCGACAGGCACCGCGGATGACGCGAATGGCGCGGACGACGAAGACGCCGTAGGCGGCGACGCCGGCTGAAGCGCGGGGTTATCCCGACCGCAGGTCGGGAGGATTACTTCTTCGGCACGCCAAGCAAGCTGCCGACCGTCAGGCCGGTCGGCGCGACGGGGACCGCGCGGCCTTCCTTCACCGGCGCTGCGGCGGCGGATGGCGCGCTCGCAGGCGAAGCCGCGCCCGGCGCGCCGCCTGCGAGCAGACGCTTCACCTCGTCCCAGCGCGTCGCCTCCTCGGCCAGCAGCTGCTTGAGGCGGCCGCCGCGATCGGGCGGCAGCGTCTCCGCGTGCTTCGCCACGTTGACGAGGAACTTGTCCAGGTAACCGAAATCGCGGGCGAACTGGTCCATGGCGGGACGCTCCTGGTCAGGGACGGGGGGATCGGCCGATCATTATAGCGGATCAGGCCTCGGGCTCGAGATACCAGGCAGCCTTGTCGATCACCTCGATCAGGTCGAGCGGCTTGAAAAGCAAATCCTCGGCCCCGGCGGCCGCGATGCCAGCCGAAATGCGGTCGTCGAGCCGTTCGATCATCCAGATCACCGGGATCGACTTGGCGGCCTTGATTTGCGGGAAGAGCGCGAAGCCTCCGCCGCGCGGCAGGTTGACGTCGAGGCAGATCAGGTCCGGCCCGTCTTCCTGCACGCGCCGCATGGCCTCGTCGGCGTCGCTCGCGAGCAAGACCGCGTAGCCGGCCTCGCGGAGCCCGACGGCGAGGACCTGAAGGCCGGAGCGGTCGGCGTCCGCGAGCAAGATGGTATGGTGCATGCGGATTCTTTTACCCGAGCAGGCCCGTGGTGCGGAAGAGCGGGCCTGCGTCGAGGCCGCGCAAGATCTTCTGAAACGGCACGGGGAGCGCGAGGTCGCCCGGCGTCTCGGGGGGCGCCCAGGCCGCTTCGAGCCCGCGCAGGCCGCCCTGCCAGTCACTGGCCCGGAAGACCGGGATCGTCAGCGCCCGGTGCGTGAGCGTGTGGCGCACGACGGCGATCAGCGGGCCCGCTTCCACGATCAGGCCTTCGGCGGCGAGCGCCGCGGCGAGGGCGGGGCCTGCGGTCTCCGCCCGCTCGGGGTCGATCCCTGGCAGCTCCGCAGCCGGCAGCGCCCACAGCCCGCCCCAGATCCCCGGGGCCGGGCGCTTCACGAGCATCACCTCGTGCCCGCGCGCGATCAGCATGGCGCCCAACACCAGGGCTTTCGGCGGCCTGGTGCCGGTCTTGACGGGCAGCTCGTCGACCTCGCCCGCCGCGAGCCCGCGGCAGTGCCGGGCGAGCGGGCAGGCGTCGCAGCGCGGGCGGGTCGGCGTGCAGACCGTCGCGCCGAGCTCCATGAGCGCCTGGTTCAGCGCGCCCGGGTCGTCGACGTCTTTCAACAGGGCCTGCGCGAGGCCCGTGATCACCTTCTTCGTCGCCGGCCTGGCAACGTCGTCGCGCACGAGGGCGAGGCGGCTCATCACGCGCAAGACGTTGCCGTCGACCGCCGCCACCGGCTGGCTGAAGGCGATGCTCAGCACCGCCCCCGCCGTGTAGTCGCCCACGCCGGGCAGGCGGCGAACCTCGTCCCAGGTCGCCGGCACCTTGCCCCGGTGGTGCGCCATCACGAGCCGCGCGGCAGCCTGCAGGTGGCGCGCGCGCGAGTAGTAGCCGAGGCCCTCCCAATGCTTGAGCACGTCGTCCTCGGGCGCCGCCGCGAGCGCCGCGACGTCCGGAAAGCGAGCCAGCCAGCGCTCCCAGTAGGGGACCACGGTCGCCACCTGAGTCTGCTGGAGCATGATCTCCGAAATCCAGATGGCGTACGGATCGCGCGTCCGACGCCAGGGAAGGTCGCGGGCGACTTCGCGGTACCAGGCGACCAGATCGGCCGCTAGCGTGGTCATGCGTCGCCTGAAGGCCCGTCGGGCGCCTTGCGCGCGCGCAGCACGGCGAGCCGCCGGCGGAGCTCGCCCTCGCGGCCGCGCTCGGTCGGTTCGTAGAAGCGCTGCGGCGCGACGCCGTCCGGCCAATAAGACTGGTCGACCCAGCCGCCGGGGAAGTCGTGCGGGTACTGGTAGCCCTCGCCGTAGCCGAGCTTCTCCATGATCCGCGTCGGCGCGTTGCGCAGGTGGTACGGCACCGAATAGGCCGGGTGGGCCTCCTCGAAGGCCAGCGACGCCCGGCCCGCGAGCTTGGCGGCATTGCTCTTCGGCGCGAGCGCCAGGTAGGTGACGGCCTGCCAGAGCGGATAGGACCCTTCGGGCATGCCGATCAGCTGCAACGCCTGGGCCGCCGCCACGGCGATCTGGAGCGCCTGCGGGTCCGCGTTGCCCACGTCCTCGCTCGCGAAGATCACGAGCCGGCGCGCGATGAAGATCGGGTCTTCGCCGCGGTTGATCATGCGCGCCAGCCAGAAGAGCGCGGCGTCGGCGTCGCTGCCGCGCATCGTCTTGATCAGCGCCGAGACCGTGTCGTAGTGGTGCTCGCCCTGGCGGTCGTATTGCCCGGCTTGCTGCATCGCCTGCGAGACGTGGTCGGCGGTGATCGTGGCGTCGGCCTGGGGACCCCTTTCCCCGGCTTCGCCGGGGCCCCAGGCTTGAGGACCGCCCGCGCCGGACAGCATCACGGCGGCCTCGAGCGTGTTGAGCGCCGTGCGCGCATCGCCGGCGGACCGCTCGACCAGCAGCTGGCGAGCCTGGGGCTCGAGCTGATCCGCGCGCAACGCGAGGCCGCGTTGCGGATCGGTGAGCGCGCGGCCGACGATCGCGTCGAGGTCCTCTTCCGCGAGCGGCCGCAGCGTCAGCACCCGCACGCGCGAGAGCAGCGCGGCGTTCAGCTCGAAGCTCGGGTTCTCGGTCGTGGCGCCGATCAGCGTGACGGTGCCGTCCTCGACACCCGCCAGCAGTGCGTCCTGCTGGCCCTTGTTGAAGCGGTGGATCTCATCGACGAAGAGCAGCGTGTCGCCGCCGTATCTCTTGCGCTCGCGTGCCTCGGCGAGGAGCTTGCGCAGCTCGGGGACGCCGGAGGTCACGGCGCTGAACGGCACGAACTCGGCCTTGCGCTGCTCGGCGATGATCCGGGCGAGCGTGGTCTTGCCGGTGCCGGGCGGCCCCCACAGCACGAGGCTCGGCAGCCGGCGCGCCGTGACCACGCGTTGGAGCAGGCGGCCCTCGCCGAGCAGGTGGCCCTGGCCCACGAATTCCTCCGGGGTGCGTGGCCGCATCCGGTGGGCGAGCGGCGCGCCCGGCCCGCCGTCGGCGGGAAAGAGCGGTAGCGGTGCGTTCTTCGCCATGCCGCCATGGTACCACGGTGCCGCGGTCACTTGAGGGAAGCCGAGCGGTCGGCTACGCTTGAGGGATGTTGAGTCGCGTCCTGCTGTCCACCGCCCTCGCCTTGCTCGTCGCGACCCCGGTCCAGGCCCGCGACTGGGTGTCCTGGATTTACACGCGCGACGCCGCGGAGTTCCTCAAGCGACACCACGCCCAGGCCGCGCGCCGGCCGGGCAACAACGTGGCGCGCAAGCTCGCCGCGATGAGCGACTCGGCGGTCGGCTTCTTCCGCGGCGGGGCGCCGCTCTTCTACCGCGACCTGACCGAGCACCCGACGCTCCGCACGTCCGTCGTCATCCCGCTGATGGGCGATCTGCACCTCGAGAACCTCGGCGCGCACAGGCTCACCGACGGCCGCTTCGTCTTCGATCTGAATGATTTCGACGAGGCCTTCACGGGCCCCTACACCTGGGAGCTCGCCCGCGCGAGCGTGAGCGTGCGGCTGCATGCACAGACGGCCGGCTTGCCCGCGCCCGCGCAGGACCGCCTGGTGCGCCATTTCGTGGCCGCCTACCTCACCCGCCTCGCGAAGTACGGCTCGGCGCCGAAGACGATCGCGGCGCCCCTGACCGCGGACCAGGTGCCGGGGCCGGCGACCGAGGCGATCGAGGACGCCCGGGACTTCGACGCCAAGGAGTTCCTCGCCCGCTGGGTCGAGGGCGGCCGGCTCAGGCCCGGCAAGCACGTGGTGCCCCTCGATGCGGCGACCGCGAAGGGTATCGGCCTGGGCCTCGAGGCCTACGCCCGGCCTCGCAAGGAGCCGGCCGGCTTCTTCAAGGTCAAGGACGCGGCGCGGCGAGTGGCCGGCCTCGCGAGCCTCTCGCGCATGCGCTACCTGGTGCTCGTGGAAGGGCCCTCGATCTCCGACGGCGACGACATCCTGCTCGACCTCAAAGAACAAGGGCCGCCGGCGTCGGCGCCCTGGGTGCCTGCGCCCGCCGGCAGCCAGGCCGAGCGCGTGCGCAAGGCCTGGGCCTACTTCGTGCCGGGCTCGGACGCCTACCTCGGCGTGATGCCGGGCGGCGCCGCCGATTTCCTCGTGCGCCGGCTGGCGCCCTGGCGCGGTGAGGTCGAGGTCGCCGAGCTCAAGAGCGAGGCCCGCTTCGGCCAGTACCTCGGCGCCGTGGCGTTGGCGACCGCCCGCGCCCACGCCCGCTCGGGCAAGATCGGCGCGATCCTCAAGGACGCAGGCGGCACCGAGAAGCTGGCCGGACGGCTTTTGCCTTTCGCGGCGTCGTATACGAAGCAGGTCGAGGCGGATCGCGAGCTCCTCGAGGCCTACGTCGATCCGTAGCGGCGCTCCCTCCGGCTGGCGTCGCGCGGATCGACGCCGTATCATAGCGGCGCCGCCGACGTCGGGCGGCGCGACCCGAACCGTCCACCTGGAGGTCCCATGCCGCGACTCGTCCGTTCCGCCGCGCTCCTGCTCACGCTAGGCTCCCTCGCCGCCTGCAACTCGCCGACCGCCCCGCCGTTCGCCGTGGGCAAGAAGTGGGACTACGCGGTCAGCAGCGTGACCCAGCCCGGCGACCTGCGGCTCGAGGGCACCGGTGGCATCGAGGTGCTCACGATCGCGGGCGCCACCGGGGAGGTGCGCATCACCGTCACGCTGGGCGCAGGGCAGCCCACGGTCACCACGGCGCCCGTCTCCTTTCCGGCCGGCCGGCCGTACGACGGCCTGGCGCTGCCTTTCCAGTCCAAGGCGGTGGCCGACACCATCACCACCGAGGCGGTCACGGTGCCGGCCGGCACCTTTACGGCCGAGAAGCGCACGACCTCGGAGTCGCGGGCGGACGGCAAGCGCATCTTGACCGACGTCTGGGTGGTCGCCGAAGCGCCGCCCGTGAAGGTCGTTTCCACGAACATCTCGCCGGGCGATGGCGGCGAGTCGGTCGTCACCCAGACCTGGCTGCTCAAGGCGCGCTAGAGCGGCGGGCAGCAAGCCTGGCGCTTCGATGGGGGATAACGATCGGGCGCACCCCCTCGAGGCCCATGGATCCAATCGACATCACAACGGGGCCCTCACAGCCCCCGGTCGGGTCGCCGCCCGTACCGCCGCCCCCGCCCCAGGCGCCGCCTGCGACGCCCGCGTTCGCTGCCGATCGCCTGGTCGCGGTGCCACGGAAGCCTGCCGCCAAGCAGGCTCCGGGCCCGCTCGCCCGCGCCGCCGGCGCCGTGGCCGGATTCTTCCGCGATCTGTTCGCGCCGATGTGGTGCACGTCAACCTTCGCACCGCGGCAGAGCCCGCCTGACCGCGGCGGCCTGCGCGTCGCGAGCTACAACGTGCTGCTCGGCGGCCAGCGCCTCGCGGCCGCCGTGCGCGATCTGCAGCGGCTCGATGCGGATGTGATCTGCTTGCAGGAGACCTCGCGCGAGGCGACCGAGGCGATCGCCCGGACGCTCGGCCTGCATGTGGCCTTCTACGCTCAGCGCGGGCCGATCAAGGGCAGCCTCAAGGCGATCCTGAGCCGCTACCCGATCGAGCGGGCCGAGGACGTGGGCTTCCGGGTGCCGTGGGGGCAGCGAATCGCGGCGAGCTTCGCGCACCTGCGGGCCGGGCACCGGGCGCTGTTCGCCGAACCGCTCGAGGGGCGCTCCAGGCTGACCGCCACGATCCGCGTGGGCGATCGCCGGATCGAGGTGGTCGATACCCACCTGGGGCTGGGCGACGTGAAGGCCAACGCCAGCCAGGTCGCGCAGCTGGCCGCGTTCGTGGCGGAACGGCGGCGGCTGGGTGGCACCGTGATCGTCGCCGGCGATTTCAACGCCAACCTGGGCCTGGCCGCGAGCCCCGGCCGGACGCCGGCCGCGGACGGCCCCGGCCGCTTCGACACGCCGACCGATACGGTGGCCGAGTACCATGATCGCTACGGCGCGCACCCCGGCAACATCGCGAACCCGGCGGTCGCGGCGGCGGCGCGCCAGCTGCTCGACGTCGCGCGGCCTTACTGGGACGCGCCGAACAAGACCGTCATCGTGGAAGGTGCGCCTTCGACGCCTGAGCAGGCCCGCGCGGAGCTGGCTTCCGGGCGGGTGCCGGCCGGCTCGGCGCGCCACAAGCAGCTGCTGTTCGCGATGGACGGCGTGTCGCACCTCGGCGCGCGGAAGCGCTTCGACCACGTGCTCGCGACGCCGGACGTGCGGATCACGAGCGCGCTGATCGACCAGTCGGCGACGGGCTCGGACCACCAGCCGGTGCTGGCGGAGGTTCGCTGGGATTGACGAGGCGACGCGGGATCAAAGGATCCCAGCCAGATCATACCAGCCTAAAGGGATCAATTTGGTGCAACCAGCGCACCGGCACAGCTTCACCCAGCCGCCCCTGCAAAAACTCCGCCAGGAACGGCACCACCGGCTGCTCCGACCCCACGTGCCCGACCTCCACGAAGCACAGCCCCGCCGCGAGCGCGTCGAGCGCGGCATGGTGCCGCACCTCGCCCGTGATGTAGGCATCCGCCTTCGCGGCCAACGCCTCCTTCCAGTAATCCCCGCCGCTACCGCCCAGCCAGGCGACCCGGTGGATCGGCCGGTCCGCAGGCCCGACGATCCGCGCGGCCTGGATGCCCAGCGCATCCTTGGCCCGCCGACCGAGCTCGGCCAGCGGGACGGCCGGCGACAGGTCGCCGACCAGGCCCCAGCCCTCCGGCGCGCCTGCCCCGTGCAGCGTGATCACGTCGATCGCCGGCTCCTCGTAGGGGTGCGTGCGCCCGATCGCGGCGCGCACCGCCGCGAGCTTCTCCCCCGGCACCAGGAACTCGAGCCTGCGCTCGTCCGTCTCGGTCTGCTCGCCCGGCCGCCCCTCGGCGGGGGCGGCGCCGGGCCGCGGGAGAAAGGTGCCGCGGGCCTGGATCTCATAGGCAGCCCGCTCGTAGCCGGCCGTACAGCCCGCGCCCGCGGCCCAGGCCGCCTCGCGCACGAGCGGCACCTCGGCGGCCGGCACGAAGACCGCCACCTTGTAGGTGATCGCCTCGCCCGTGCGGTGGAGCAGGTCCGTGCCGGTCAGGCCCAGGGCCTTCGCCAGCGCCACGTTCACCGCCGTGGCGTCGAGGTTGGTGTGGGCCGCGTAGAGCGCGCAATCGGCCTTGATCAAGGCTTGCAGCGTGCGCCCCGGCTCCTTGCGCAAGTCGAGCGACCGCGGCGGCTTGAAGAGCAGCGGGTGGTGGACGACGACCAGGTTCGAGCCCTGGGCGATCGCTTCCTCGACCGCCTCGAAGGTGGGGTCGAGGGCGACGGTCACGCCGCGCAACGGGCGCGAAGGGTCGCCGACCATGAGGCCCACGTTGTCCCAATCCGCGGCCAATCGCGGGTGCGCCAGCTCCACCATCAGGTCGATGACGTCCTGGATGCGGTATGACGCGCTCATAGGGCCTCTCTCGGACATGATAAGATAATGAGTGGAGGGACCGCCTCGTGTCCAAGCAAGTATACATCAAGACGTACGGCTGCCAGATGAACCAGAATGATTCCGAGCGGATGCTCGGAATGCTGACGGAACTCGGCTACGCCCTGAGCGACACGCCGCTCCTGGCGGACCTCGTCGTCATCAATACCTGCGCCGTGCGCGAAAAGGCCGAGGACAAGCTCTTCAGCCTGCTCGGCGAGTTCCGCGAGATCAAGGCGCTCAAGCCCGATGCGATCTTGGCGATTTCCGGCTGCGTGGCCCAATACATGGGCGAGCGCATCCGCCTGCGCGCCCCCCACGTCGACCTCGTCTTCGGCACCGAGAACATCCACGAGCTGCCGCAGCTGATCGACCGCGTGCGCGCCGAGCGCGCCCCGGTCGTCGCGATCCGGCCTTTCTCCGACGAGCTGCCGCCCGAGATGCCGGTGCTCCGCCAGGGCCGACACTCGGCCTGGATCACGGCCATCTACGGCTGCGACGATCGCTGCACCTACTGCATCGTGCCCAAGGTGCGCGGTGACCAGAAGTCGCGCGAAATCGTCGACCTCGTGCGCGAGGTGGAGCACGTCGTCGCCGAGGGCTTCGGCGAAATCGTGCTGCTCGGCCAGAACATCAACGGTTACGGCAAAGACCTCGAGCCGAAACGCTCGCTCGCCGACCTGATCGCGGCCACGGCGCAGGTTTCCGGCGTGAAGCGCGTGCGCTGGCTGACCGGCCACCCGCGCGACCTCGACGAAGATTTGGTGCTCCGCATCAAGGCTTTGCCGAACGTCTGCGACTACTTCCACATCCCGATCCAGCACGGCGACGACCTCGTGCTGCGGCAGATGGCGCGCGGCTATACGCGCGAGAAGTACCTGGCCAAGCTCGAGATGATCCGCCGCCATCTGCCGGACGCCGGCATCAGCACCGACCTGATCGTGGGCTTCCCCGGCGAGACCGACGAACAGTTCCAGCGGACCGTCGACATCGTGCGCGAGGTCCGCTTCGCCGCCGTGAACACCGCCGCCTACTCGCCGCGCCCCGGCACCCACGCCGCGACCCGGGCGGATCAGGTGCCGGAGGAGGTGAAGGATCGCCGGCTGCGCGAGCTCAACGAGGTCGTGAACGAGGTGGCGACGACCGTCAGCCGCGCGATGGTCGGCACCGACCAGGAGGTCTTCGTCGAGGGCCCGAGCTCCCGCGACCCGCAGGTGTACACGGGGCGGGCGCGCAACAACCGCGTCGTGCTCTTCCAGGGCGACCCCGCGCTCGTGGGCCAGCTCGTGAAGGTCCGCATCACGGACGCGCGGACCTGGACGATCCGCGGCGACGTGGTCGAGGTGCTCACGGGGCCCGCGCCTTCGCGCGAGCCCGTCACGCCCTAGAAGCCGTAGACCCGTTTACGCTTCGCCATGTACTGCTGGTGGTACTCCTCCGCCGGCCAGTACGGCCTGGCCGGCTCGATCGCCGTGGCGATCGGACGGCCGCCGCGGCGGGCCGCCGCCACGCGGGCCTTGACGGCCTGGGCCGTCGCCGCTTGCTGCGCGGTGGTCGTGAAGATCACCGAGCGGTACTGCGGCTTGGCCTGCCCGGTGGGATCATGCTCGCTGAAAAACACGTCGAGCAGGCGCTCGTAACTGATCCGCGCCGGGTCGTACTCGACGGCGAGCACTTCGGTGTGGCCGTCGCCCGCGCAGACGGTCTTGTAGGTGGGATGCTCGGACGTCCCGCCCGAGTAGCCGACCGAGGTCCCGACCACGCCGGGCAGGCGGGCGAAGACCTCTTCCGGCCCCCAGAATCAGCCGAGGCCGAAGATCGCGAGTTCGGTCATGGTAGCTCTCCTTGTGCTCTTGGTGATCATGATACGCCATGCGGGCCGTGGCGGATTTCCCTAAACGACAAGGCCCGTCCTTTCGGACGAGCCAAGTCGTTGCGTGCGTGCGTGATGGATAGGAGGAGCGGAAAACTCGTTGAGGGGATCGGTGATCCCCTCGTTAAGGGACCTGTTTAGTAGGTCGTGCCGCCGCCGTAGCCACCCGTGGTGCCACCGTAGCCGCCGGCCGCGGGCGTAGCCGCGCCGCCGTAGCCACCCGTCGCGCCACCGTAACCGCCGGTCGGGGCGCCGTAGCCACCGGCCGCGGGCGCAGCCGCGCTCGAGGCATCGGTCGTGATCTCGACGTCAACGGCGTCGGTCGACCACTTCTTGTCTTCGTAGTCGAAGGTCTTGGTCTCGTTGGGGCCAAGCGACACGCTCTCGGTGATCGCGGGCGTCTTGGAGGCCTTTGAGCCGTTCTTGAAGGTGACGGTCAGGGTGCCGGTCTTCTGGGCCGAGCTGGGGTTCGAGACTTCGACGGTGACCTTGAACTTGCCCATCCCGAAGAAGGAGCCGTTCTTCTTCTTCAACACCGAGGCGGTCAGGTCGCCGCCGGTCGCCATCCCGCCGCCGTAGCCGCCGGTCGCGCCGCCGTAGCCGCCCGTCGCGCCGCCGTAGCCGCCGGTGGTGCCGCCGTACTGGCCGGTGCCGGTGCCCGTGGCGCCGGTGCCGACGCCGCCGGTGGTGCCGCCGTACGAACCGGTATCTTCGCTCCAGTCCTCTTCGACGCCAGCGGGCGAACCACCGCCGCAACCGGTGAGGGAGGCCGCAATCACGGCAGCCACGAGAACCTTGGCAATCACTTCACGCTTGAACATTTTGGAATCCTCCTACAACGCTTTACGCAACCTTCACGCACTTTTGATGTTGAGATTGTCGGTCGTCGCGACCTGATGCTGACGTTAATTGATAGTTAAAGATTGGGAAAGGCGACATAAGCGATCCTGGAAACCCGCACGAAAACGCCCTCCGCGGAAAGCGAAGGGCGTTATTCAAGTGTATGATCTGGGCGGATCGCGGGATCAAGTCAGGTGAGTGCGGCGAGCTTGGCTGGCCAGCGGCGGGCCAGGATCGCCTGGACGCCTGGCACGTCCTCTACGTTCTTGACCGGCAAGAAGCGCTCCTCGCGGTCCACGCGCAGGTAGCGGGCCGCGAGGACGGTCGAGAGATCGCCGGCCAGGTGCTCGAACTGGATCACCTTCTGGCCGTCGACCTTCTTCTCCACGACGTACCAGGGCAGCGTGAAGTCGCGCGTGAGGGCGTCCGCGGAGAAAACGTAGTTGGCGGTGTTGAAGACGTCCACCTGGTCGTGCGGGAAGCCCGGGGGGAACGCGAAGCCCTCGACGAGCTGCAGGCGGCCTCCGACGCGCGCGGGCGCGCCGCCCTGATCGCCGGGGTTCTTGGGCGCCACCTCGACCGTCATCTCGGCCCCTGCCGCGATGTGGCCGCCGACGATCGCGAGATCCACCGTGGCGCCGAGGTTGTCGACGTTCGAGAAGCAAAGGTAGCGCCCGCCGCGCTCGCGGAATGCCGCGAGCAGCCCGCTTTCCTTGAACGCGTAGGGGAAATCACCATGGCCGGGGGCGGCCAGGCTGCGCTCGCCGTCATGCATGAAGAAGCCGCCGCCCGGTGCGAGGCGCGGCATCATGTATTGCTTGAAGCGGTGTACGAGCGAGGGATCGAGGCCGAAATAGCCGTTCTCCTCCAGGTGCTCGCGGATCGCGTCGTCGGTCGCGAAGCTCGTCATCAGGAAAATCGGCACCGGTCGGCCCAGCGCTTTCACGGCCTCGAGCTTGAGCTGAAGGAAGCTCTTGCCCTCGAAGATCGGGAAGACGCCTTTCGGCTTGTCGTAGTTGAAGCGGGTGGCCATCCCGCCCGCGAGGATCACGACGCCTAACTGACCCGCGTCGAGCGCGGCGCGGCCCTTTTCAGCGAGCGGGCGGTGTTCAGGCGTGCCGGGCGCGGGCTGGGTCTCGATTTCGCCAGGTTTGGGCGGCTCCACGGGCACGGCCAGCACGTTGGTGGCGGTGGTGAGCTCGCCCGTCGCGTAGCGGGCGGCGAGGGTCTGGAACAGCGACTCGATCGCGTCCTGGTTCACGGTGAATCCTCCTCTGGACGGCGCGGCGCGCCGCGCCGTCCAGTATAAGGCCTAATTCACCATCCGGCTCGCGATGCCTTCCACCTCGACCTCGACGCGGTCGTTCACCGGCGAGAACATCCAGCGCGGCGGCACGATGCGGTAATCCTTGAGCGAGACGCTGAACCGCGCGTTGACGCTCGCGTCGACCGGCATCGCCCAGCCGCTCACGGCGATCGCCACGGGCCTGGTCACCCCATGGAGCGTGAGCGTGCCCTCCGCCTTGCCCTTGAAGTCCAGCCGCCCGCCCACCGTGCCCGGCACGAAGGTCTTCCAGTCGAGCGCGAGCTGCTCGACCACCAGCACCGCTTCAGGGTTGCGCAGGGCGCCGAGCGCCTGCATCGCCTTCAGGTCGCGGCTCGGGTTGCCGCGGAAGCTGCCGAGCGGCACACGGAGCGTGAACGGCGTGCCGATCTGCTGGTCGGCGACCGTGACGGTGCCGTAGATGCGGTTGGACCTGGCCTGGACCTTGCCCATCCGGTGCGTCACCGTGTACTTCACGGCGCTCGACTCGCTGAAACCGTAAGCCTGGACGGGCTTTCGGGGCGCGACCGTAGGCGTGAGCGTGGCCGCGGGCGTGAGCCCGGGTGCCGGCGCCTGGGATGCCGCGCCGAGGAACGGCAGGGCGCCGATGAGGAGCAAGGCGAAGAAGCGGTCTGTACCCAAGCGCGAATCCCCCCGTTGAGCAGCCTACCTGGCCGCGTGAAGCTTGGCGGCTTGCCTACCGCGGACAACCAGCCGCGATCCAGCGGCGCAGGAGGTCGATCGTCTCGGCCGGCAGCTTCGTCCCGAGCGGTGGCATCGCGCTGCCTTCGTCGGCTGCGGGCCCTTCGAGCTTCTGGATCACGAAGCTCGCCGCCGGGTCGCCCGGCTTCACCCGCAGCTTGCCCTTGGCCGCGGCCGCCTGGTTGGCCGCGGCGACGCCGACGAGCTGGTCGTAGGCGACGTCGGCGGTGAGTTGCAGCCCGCCCCGCTTGCCCTCTTGGCCATGACAGGAGCGCGTCGTGCAATTGCTGAACACCTGGGTGGCGACCATGTCGTAAGTGACGGGCCCGCCCGCGGCAGGCGTCGCGGGCGGGGCCGGGCAGCCGGCCAGGCAGGTTGAACAGAGTAGGGCTGCGATGGGGCGGATTTTGGACGGCATGCCTGCATGTTAGCGGGAGGAGGCTAGAACCGGAATACCTTGAAGTCCTGGAAGTGCAGGAAGTTGCCGTTCGAGACCAGCGCCACGCGCTGCCCGCGGTCCTGGAGCATCGGGTGCGTGACGGTCGTGAGCTCCTCGCCGTTGGCCCAGACCTTGGCGGACTGCGTCGCCGCGTCGACCTCGACCGACCAGGCCACCGGCGAGCCCACCTGCAGCGGCGTCGCGAGCGGACGCGAGTACAGCCGGTTGGTGATCGGCCATTCCGTCCCGGGCTCCTGGCCGTCGACGGCCCAGATCTCGAGCTGGGTCGGCTTCGCGACCGCGAGCAGGTAGTGCATCTCATCGATGTAGTAAGGCGCGTAGCCGAGGATGCCGAGCGGCGCGCCGACCATGTCGGCGTACTGGGCGGATGGCTGGTAGACCCAGACCGTGACGTCGGCGCGGTAGTGGCCGGGCGCGACGCCGCCCTGGGTGCCGAAGCCGTCGCCGGTATACTGGCGGAAGCTCAGCGAGGCCATCCGGGCGCCCTGCGACTGCTCGAGGTAGCCGCCGGTCACGGCCCACTGGCCGCCGAAGAACCGGTTGCTGGCCTTTGCACCGTCGCCGACGGGGTCGGCGAACTGGCCGTTCGCCGCCTCGTCGTTGAAGGTGACGGCGGCCTGGCTCTGCGCGGCGGCCGGCGGCGGCGCGGCCGGGCCGAGCTCGAGGGGGTTGGTCCCCGGGCCTTCGGGCGCGGTGGGCGCGTTGGCATGGGCGCCCTTGTCCGTGGCGCTGCCGGGGGCGCCCGCGGCGGTGCCGCCGGCCTTGCCGCCGGTCTTGCCAGGGGTGGTGGTGGGCGCGCCGCTCGAGCAGGCGGCGAGCAGGGCGGTGCCGAGCATCAGGGGCAACAACGAGCGCTTGGAGATGAACTGGTACATGTCGAGGTCCTCCTTATCCTGTCGGGATCGGCCCGGCACGACGCAGTTTCGGGGGCCGCCATCAGCTTAGCGGGGGTTCGGCCCCGATCACTTTGTCCAAAGTGCCGAATTCGCTCGGCGACCCCGCTCGGTTGACGCAGCGACGGCAGCCCGCTATGCTGCGCCGGACGCCGCTTCCGTCGAGAGGAAACCCCATGACCGATTGCCTGTTCTGCAAAATCATCGCGGGGCAGATCCCCGCCAAGAAGGTGCATGAAGACGACCACACCTTCGCGTTCCAGGACATCAACCCCCAGGCTCCGACGCATGTGCTGGTGATCCCGAAGCGACACGTCCCGTCCTTCGCCGCGCTGAAGCCGGCAGACGGCGAACTGCTCGCCCACCTGGCCGCAGCCGTCCAGGCCGTCGCGCGCGAGCAGGGCGTCGCCGAGAGCGGCTACCGCGTGGTGTGCAACGTCGGGCCGGACGCGGGCCAATCGGTGGACCACCTGCACTGGCACGTGCTGGGCGGCCGCGGGCTCGCCTGGCCGCCGGGTTGACGTAGGCTCCGGCCGAGCGAGGGTATAAGGGGGGCGCATGCGCCCCCCTTTCCGTTTCTTGCCTGCGCTCGTCGCGGCCCTCGGTACCACGGCCCTCGGCGGGTGCGACGCCGCCATCGCGGGCTACTTCTTGCCCGGCCTCGGCCGGCCGATGGTCGGCCGGGTCGTCGACGCGACCACCCACCTGCCGGTGGGGGGCGCGACGGTGCTGGCCGGCCTCGGCGCGACGATCACCGACGGGAACGGGCGCTTCAGCCTGTTGGGCAACTTCGCCGCCCGCGAGATCTCGGTGGCCCGCGCGGGCTACGTCGCGATCACGAGGGGCGGGGTCTCGCCAGACCCCGGTGGCGAGCTGCAGTTCGAGCTCGAGCCGATCTTCTCGACGTCGTCGTCCCTGCCGACGCGGTTCCTGACGCTGGTGGGGCCGGTCACCGGCCTGGTCGGCGGCGCCCATGGGCTCGTGTCGCTCGGCGGCACCCAGGCCGTGGTGTCGAACAACGCGTACGCCCTCGAGTTCAAGGGCGCGGTGCCGGGCAAGGTGCTGTCCTCGGTGCTCGCCTGGGGCATCACCAATGACGCCTACTTCGAGGGCGCGGCGGCGTCCCAGCCTTTCCATTTCCTGAACTTCCGGTATGAGGTGGGCAGCTGGGCGCTGGGCGAGACCGTGCCCGAGTCGCAGCAGCTCAAGCCGCTCGAGGTCCTGCCGCAGAGCCAGGTGCCGATCAAGGAGGTGCGGGTGGCCTACGGCAACATCGCCGGCGCCGACGCCGTGCAGACGGACGTCCTGCTCGACTTCGGCGTGCTCGGCTACGTGCCGGTCGCCCGCGCGCTCGCAAGCGCCCAGAGCTTGAAGGTGCCGACCCTTGCGGGCCTCAAGTACGTGGTGACCGGCGAGGCGCGCTTCCCCGGCGGCAAGACCAGCAGCCTCGTGACACTCACCACCAACGACCCCGGCAAGGCCACCTTCCAGATGCTAGGCGTGCCCAAGGTCTCGTCGCCGCCCGCGACCAGCGCCGGCCAGCGTCCCACGTTCGCCTGGTCCGCGGTGCCGGGCGAGGTGAACTACGAGGTCACCGTGTACGAGGTGGGCGAGCGCAGCCCCAAATGGGTCGGCTACACCGACCAGCCCGAGATCACCTATCCGGGCTTCGCGCCGAACGACATCAACGGCGGCGCGCTGCGGCCGGACAAGAAGTACGTCTGGGACCTGCGGGCGATCGACCTGCTCGAGGAGACCGAGACCCCCTCGGCGGCGCGGGCGTTCCAGGTCCTGTCGGTGGGCGTGGCGGGCCCCGTGCCGATCAAGCCCTACCGCGTGCGCAAGCGCGAGTCTTCGGTGATCGGGAACGGGTTCGCCCTATGAGCCACCATTGCGGGATCGGCCGGCCGACCGGCCTGAAGCGGCTCTCCTGCCTCATCGCCGTCGGTGTGGCGCTCGCCGGCTGCGCCGCTTACCCGGTGACCGCCCCCTTCTCCGCGGCCCTCCAGCGCCCGCGCGGCCCGATCCGGGCGGGCGAGGTGCTGGTCGTCTGGCAGGCGCCGCCGGACCAGGCGAGCCTGCAAGGGGCCCTGGCCAGCGTCGGCGGGGCGGTCATCGACGAGGTCGGCCCGCGGACCTTGCTGCGCGTCCCCGACGGCGCCGAGCTCGCCGCCTGCCGCACGCTGCGCGATCGCCCCGGCATCGCCCACGCTGAGCCGAACCGCGTGGTTCGGTCGCAACACGTCGGCGCGATCCGCCCGCGCGCCCGCCACCTGATGCGGACGCCGAACGACCGGGCGCTCAGCCCGGAGGCGCGGATCGCCGGCATGGCCGTGGCCTGGGGCCTCACCGCGATCCGCGCGAGCGAGGCCTGGGACGTGACGATGGGCGACCCCGAGGTGAAGATCGCGATCATCGACACGGGGGTCGACATGGCCCACCCGGACCTCGCGGCGAACATCGACCCAGCCGGCGCCCGCAACTTCGTCGAGCCGAACCAGCCGCCGGACGACGACTTCGGCCATGGCACCCATGTCGCGGGCATCGCCGCCGCCGTCGGCGACAACAGCGCGGGGGCCGCGGGGGTCGCCTATCGCGCGAAGATCATGCCGATCAGGGTGCTCGGCGTCGACGGCACCGGCGACACCTGGGACACGATCGCCGCGATCGAGTTCGCCACCCAGCGCGGCGCCGCCGTCATCAACATGAGCCTCGGCTCGTCCGACGGCAGCGAGGCCGAGGCCGAGGCGATCAGGCGCGCCACGGAGGCGGGCACGGTGGTGGTGGCCGCCGCCGGCAACGAGGCCGGGGACGGCAACTACCTGGAATACCCGGCGTCCTACCCCGGCGTCATCAGCGTCGCCGCGGTCGGCCCCGATCACAAGCGCGCGGCGTTCTCGAACTACAACTCGTGGGTCACGATCGCCGCGCCTGGCGTCGACATCTTCTCGACCGTCCCCACGCGCATGAGCCCGGTCGAGCCTTACGCCTACCTCTCCGGCACCAGCATGGCGGCGCCGTTCGTCGCGGGCGCCGCGGCCTTGCTCGCCTCGCAGTATCCGAGCTGGACGCCCGCCCAGATCACCGAGCGGCTCAAGCGCATGTCCAGGGAGCTGACCCCACCCGGCGACACCATCATCGGCTTCGACGTCTACTTCGGCGCGGGCCTGCTCGACGCCGGCAAGGCGCTCGGCCGGTGAGCCCGGGCCCGCAGCCCAGCTGGGGCGAGCCGCTCGCGCTCGCCATGCGCAGCGGCCTGGTCGAGTCCTGGCACCTCGGCCACCTGGCGGTGGTCGAGGCGGACGGCACGCTGCTCGCCTCGCGCGGGGATCCGATGGCGGAGGTCTACGTGCGCTCCGCCGCCAAGCCGATCCAGGCGCTGCCGCTCTGGCTGACCGGCGCGGCGAAGGCCTTCGCGCTGCCGCCCGCGTCGCTCGCGGTGGCGATGGCCTCGCACTCCGGCGAGGATGTCCACCGCGGCGCGGTCCAGGACCTGCTCGATCGGGCTGGCGTGGACGCGGCGCTGCTCGGCTGCGGCACGCACGTGCCCTACCACGAGCCGACGGCCGAGGCGCTGCGGCGGTCAGGCCTCGCGCCCGGCCCGCTCTACTGCAACTGCTCGGGCAAACATGCCGGCATGCTCGCGGTCTGCCGCCACCTGGGCTGGGACCTGGCCGGCTACCGGGACGCGGACCACCCGCTCCAGCGGCTCATCCGCGACCTGCTCGCGGAGCTCGCGGAGGTGCCCGCGACGGCGATCGGCCACGGGGTCGACGGGTGCGGCGCGCCGGTCTGGCGCCTGCCGCTGGTGGGGCTCGCGCGGGCGTTCGCCCGCCTCGGCGATCCGGGCGGGCTGCGCCCCGAGCTGGCTGCGGCCGCGCGGGCGGCGGCCGAGACGCTGGCGGCGCATCCCCGCCTCGTGGCCGGCGAGGACCGGCTCGACACCGACCTCGTGGCGGCGGGCGCGGGTGCGCTCGTCGCGAAGATTGGCGGCGAGGCCGTGCATGCCGGCGCCTGGCTGGGCGGTGGGCCGGGTTGGGCGATCAAGGTGGGCGACGGCAACCGCCGGGCGATCGGCCCGGCGCTCGCGCGGGCGGCCGCCCTCGTGGGGCGGCCGCTCCCGGATGACCCGCGGCTCGCGCGGCACCTGCGGCCCGAGGTGCGCAACAACCACGGGGACGTCGTCGGCCACGTCGTCCCCGCGTGGTGAGCCTGCCCCGGAGCCCTGGGGCTCGCCGGGTTAGCTGAACCCGAAGCCGACGCGGCGCTCGTTCTTTTTCTCTTCCGACTTCTTCATGCGGCGGAAGATGAACGCGGGCGTCGTCGCGACCAGCGCCCAGCCTTCGTCGCCAAGCTCGTTCAGGCGCTTCTTGAGCGCCTCCGGTGATTCCTTGGCGAGGTCGAGCACCTCGTACTCGGTCGGCGGGTTGAGCCGCTCTTCAGTGGACTTCGAAGTAACGACGGGCGTACGGACCGACACGGCGTCGTCTTCGTCGTCGTCGTCGTCCATCACGGTGGCGAGGTCTGGGCCAGCGGCGAAATGGGTCATGATCGGCTCCTCTTCACTAGGGGGCTCGATTATACCAAACGCGGTTCGGAGTCGTGCGCCGCCCGGGCGAGGTCCGCCGACCGGCGGGTAGATAGGGACCGAGGTCCCGCGCGGACCGGGAGGCCCGCCGATGACACCCGCCAAGGACTCGCCCGCCCGCAGGCGCCGTGCGACGAGACGGATCGCGGCCGGCGGCGTCACTTGCCTGGTGCTCGGATTCGCGACCTGGCGCGCCACGGAGCCCGTCCTGCCGACCGCCGCGTATGTCTATCCGCCGATCGTGCGAGCGAACGTGCAGCCCCCGGCCAACGCCGTGGCGCTCATGAACGAGGTGGTGCGCCGGATGGCCCTGACCAGGGATGACCGGCTCCTGATCGGGAGGGAGGCGTATGAGCTGGCGCCGCCCTCCGCGCGCACGCGCACGCTCGTAAAGGTCCACAAGCGAGCCGCCGCTGCAGCGCTCGCGGCGGCGCGGCGGCGCCCCGGCCTCCAGATCGTCGTGACGCCCAGGCGGCCGAGCGGTACGCCGGGGATGCCAGCCCTCGTCGGGCTGACGTTGCTCGACGCGCGGGCGCGGATCGCCGACCCGGCCGCGAAAGACGCCCTGAAACCGCTGGCCGATGCCTTGCACATCGTGCGCCGCTATTTATACGTGGAAGATGATTTCCACACGGCCCTCAACGGCGCCGCCTGGACCGGCCTGGTGTGCGACATCCTGCTCGCCGAGCGGGCTCGGCTGCTCGCGCGTCCCACGCCCGAGCTCACGGGCCTGCTCACCGAGCTCAACGCGATGGATCGCCTGGAACGTCCGCTCGGGCGGCTCCTGGTCGCGGAGCGCGACGATCAAACTCGGATCTGGACCGATCCCAAGGAGCTGAGACGGCTCGACGGGGATTCCACCGCTGAACGCATCGTGGCGTTCGAGATCCGGACGTTCGGCCCGACGATCGCCGCCGACTTCAAGGCGTTCTACGACCACGCGATCGAGGCGCTCGACCGGCGGCGATTCGCCGATGTTCGGGCGCTCGACGACTTGATCCGGACGGGCTGGCCGCTCCACGTGATGGTGTTCCATCCCGGACACGCAGTCGCCATGCAGGCCGCCTCCGCCTCGTTCCCGACCCTGGCCAGCGGCTCGCCCTACAAGATTCTCGACGCCGAGGCCCGCTTCGAAGCGCTGCGCGTCGCCGTCGCGGCCGAGCTGTACCGCCGCCGGGCCAGCCGGCCGCCCGCGGCGCTGGCCGACCTCGTCCCGGCCTACCTCCCGGCGGCGCCGGCCGATCCCTACCGGCCCGACCGGCCGCTCGGGTTCGCCGGCGGGCGCCTCTGGAGCGTCGCCTGGGACGGCACGGATCAACAGGGCGGCGTCGTGGTGCAGCCGCAGGGCCGGTATATGAAGCTCAACCGATCGGCCACGGGCGACCTCGTCCTGCTGCCGCCCATGACCTTCCCGCTGCGCCGATAGGGCGGTACGATGAAGCGTCCGCCACCCGAGGTCCTCATGACAGCGCCCAAACCCGAAGTCACCATCTACTCCGACGGCTGCTCGCTCAACAACCCGGGTCCGGGCGGCTGGGCGGCGATCCTGGTATGCAAGGGCGTCGAGAAGGAAGTGGTCGGCGGCGAGCCGCAATCCACCAACAACCGGGCCGAGCTATTGGCGGCCATCACGGGGCTGCGCGCGCTCAAGAAGCCTTGCAAGGTGCTGGTCGTCACCGATAGCCAGTATGTGATCAAGGGCATCACCGAGTGGATCGCTGGCTGGAAGCGCAAAGGCTGGCGCAACGCGGCCGGCGAGCCTGTGAAGAACCGCGAGCTGTGGGAACAGCTCGAGGAGGCCGTCGCGCCGCACGACGTGCGCTGGCAATGGGTCAAGGGCCACGCCGGCCATCATTACAACGAGCGCTGCGATCAGCTCGCGAAGGTGGAAGCCGAGGCCCACAAGGCCGCCGGGAGCCGCTAAGCCGTGCTGCCGACGCGGGTCACCAGCAGGGGAGCGGCGGCCGGCGTGGCCGCGCTCGCCGTGGCGCTGGCCACGGGCGGCCTGTGGTGGGCGTCGCTCCCGCCGACGCCTGTTCCGAGGCGCGTCCGACCAGCTGCTGCGCGCCTTCCGGTGCCTGCCGACACGAATGCGCTCTTCGCCGTCAACCAGGCCAGCTCCAGGCTGGCGCTGAACCACCTCGACCGCGACGTCCTGGCCCGGGCGATTCGAGCACGTGGTGCGGCGGCGGGCCCCGCGGCCGCTCTGGTGCGCGCCAACGCGCCCGTCGCGATCGCGGCGCTGCGCGAGGCACGGCAGCGGCCGAGCTTGCAAGCCACCAGCCTGTCCGCGGATGGCGCCCCGCACCTGGCCTCGCTCGTCGGGTGCCAGGCGATCGGCAACATCGCGCTGCTCGCGACCCTGGCGCGCCTCGCCGATCCGGGCGCCACGGCGGCCCTCGCGCCGGCCGCGGATGCCCTGCACCTGGGCCGGCGGTTCATGTACGTGGAAGGCGAGCCGCTGATCGTGAATATGGTCGGCATCGCTCAGAGCCAGGGCGTTTGCGCCGCGCTGATCGCCGATCGCGCGCGGCTGGCGGCACGGCCCGCTTCCGAGCTCACGGCCTTCCTCGCGGATCTCAACGCGGCGGACGCCCTGGAAAAGCCGTTGGGACGGCTCCTGGCGGGCGAGCGGGACGTCGCCGCCAGGCCCTGGCGCGACCCCGCGGGCATCAAGGAGCTCGAAGGCGACGAGGGGCCGTCGCTTGCACTGAGAGTCCAGCTGGCGCTGTTCGCCTCGACGGCCGCGGCCGACATCGACGCCTGGTACGCCGTGACGAGCGAGTTCTATGAGCGACGCGACTTCGCGGGCGCCCGGGCGCACGAGGCCCGCCTGCGGGCGCCCCTGCCGCTCCTCCAGAAGGTGCTGCACCCCGGCCACGCGCTGGGCTGGCACTACGCCCGCGCCTTCGTCCCGACTTTCGGAGGCATCTTCATGCGCGTCCTGGACGTCGAGGCGCGCTACGACGCCCTGCGGGTGGCGATCGCCGCCGAGCTGTACCAGCGCGCCCACCACAAGCCGCCGGCGAGCCTCGCGGCGCTCGTCCCGGCTTACTTGCCCGCGGTCCCTGCGGATCCCTACGCGCCGGATCGGCCGCTCGGCTTCGCTGGCGGCCGCCTCTGGAGCGTCGCCTGGGACGGACAGGACCAGCGCGGCGAAGTGGTGCTCAAGCCCACCGGCGCGCAGCGCCGCCTCGACCGTGAGGCCGGCGGGGATCTCGTCCTGTTGCCGCCCGAGAGCTTCCCGTCGCGTTAGCGGCTGACGCGCTCATCCTTGCAGCCGCCTTCGACCTCTTCGCAGGCGCGCTTCTCGGCGTCTTCTTCGACGCCCTTGGCCTTGTCCCAATCGCGCAGCCAGACGCCGCGCATGGTCTCGATCGCGCCCGGCTCGCTGATGAGCAGGCCAATCTCGCGGTTTTCATCGAGCGAGTTGGTCGAGAAGTTGATCGAGCCCATATAGGCCGCGCCGCCGTCGGCGATCACGTACTTCGCGTGGAGGTAGGGCCGGCCCTGGCTGCGTGTCGGCACGCCGCCCGCGAGCAGCGCGCGCGCGGCAGGCAGGTTGGCGGGCACCTTCTTCACGCCGCCGACCAGCACGCGCACGTCGACGCCGGCACGGCGCTTCTCGATCAGCGTCGCCACGAACTCGGGATCGCTGATCACCTCGACGCCGACCAGCAGCTCGCGGCGCGCCTGCTCCATGACGCCCAGGATGCGCCAACGCGCGTTGTTCGGGCTGATGACCAGGTCTGGATCGAGCGGCTGGTAAGGCTTGCGCTCCCAATCCGCGAGGAAGATCCGCTTGAGCTCCTCCACGTCGGACATGGCGCGGTCGATGATCGCGAACTCGCGGTTCGTCTCGGTGGCGGCCTTGGTCAGGTTGTAGGACAGCACGTAGGCGACCTCGCCGTCCACGAGCATCGACTTGGCGTGGGTGAAGTTGAAAGCGGGGTTCGTCCATGCCACCTTCACGCCCAACCCCTCGAGCGTCGTCGCGACCTTCTGGTTGCCGCTCAGCGCGCTGTTCGGGTTGCCCGGGTTGTAGGGGCTCTCCTCGAGCAGCACGCGCACGTCGAGGCCGCGCTTGGCGGCCCGGCCGAGCGCCTCGATCACGTTCACGTCCGTCATCATGTAGATCTGGACCCAGACGCTGCGCTGGGCGCCGTCGATCGCCTCGACCACCGGCCGCGTGCCGGACTCCGGCTGGGTGAGGATCGTGATGTGGCCAGGCGCATGCAGCCGCGCGCCGGCCCGGCCGGCTGCCGCACGGGCGGCCTGGGGACGGGCGCCGGGGCCTGCGCCGCAGCCCGGCACGGTGGGCAGGACGAGCAGGCTCGTGAGAATGATCGCGGCGAGACGTCGGGACATGGGCAGGCTCCTGAACAGTTCATGGACACTATCGGGGCAGGCCGGTCCCGCCTTGCCCCGCCCCGTGGCTGGAAAGGCGCATGTTTCCGTGTAACAAACGAAGCTTATCGGTCGCTTAATCAAGATTTCACAAAGGCGTTTATTAAATCTTCGTCAAGTGGTGGAATGCGATGCCGGGCCGATTTCGGCGCGCCTGTTCGAGCGACCGAGCAATGATGCGATGTTTCCGTGTTAAAAGCCGGGTAGTCGAGTCTCCATCAGTCATGACGGCGTACGAACACCGTCCTCGCAGGCCTCCAAACGCTCCAATTGTGAAATGATTTGTGGCCGTCTTAAGTTGCCCTTCACCTCGCCTTTCCGGTACAAACAGACCGTGCGTTTTGTCCGGCGGCTCCCGCCGGTGATGGAGGATTACCTCATATGAAGAAGCTTGCGTTCCTGGCCGCCCTCGCGTTCGTCGCGCTGACCTCCTCGCCGGCGATGGCCTGTGATCCGGGCTGCGGCGGCGGCTGCGGCGGCAACGGCGACGTCGTCGTTTCGTGCGACCCCGGTTGCGGCGGCGGCTGCGGCGGCAACGGCGACGCGGTCGTCGCGTGCGACCCGGGCTGCGGCGGCGGCTGCGGCGGCAACGGCTAAACGCCACGCCGCGAGGCGAGCGTTCAGCTCAGGGGCCCGGTCCGGCAACGGACCGGGCCCTTTTCTGCGCGCGGCGCGGCGGCGATCACGTGCGGGGAGGTGTCCGGGTGGTACAATGGCCGGACCCGCGCGCCCGGTGAAAGGCGCCCACCGCACCGTCCTCGCTCCTGGAACCGCTCATGTCTGCTCGCTACTCCATGACCTTCCTCGGGGTGGGCGCCGGCCTCAGTCCGGAGCTCGGCAACAACAACGTCCTGATCGAGAGCGAAGACGCGCGCGTCAACCTGCTCGTGGATTGTGGCCCGGTCACCGCGACCGACCTCAAGGTCGCCGATCGGCTGATCACCATCCAGCAGGCCTTTCTGACCCACGTCCACGATGACCATGTGGGCGGTCTTCAGCTCTGGGCGCAGCTGAACCGCTATGTCTACCGGCAGCGGCCGCCCCTGTGGTTTCGCGAGGAGCTGCTCGACGAGCTCTGGGAAGGGACGCTGCGCGGCGGCCTCGAGCGCGTCAACAATGCCGACGGCGCCCCGGGCAAGGTCGGGATCGACGCGTACTTCGACGCCCATGTGATGAAAGACGGCGAGGCCGTCGCGATCGCCGAGCTGCCGACGCTGACGCCGCGCGCCACGATCCATGTGCCGGGCAAGGCGAGCTTCGGCTTTTGGCTGGGCGAAGACGTCTACTTCTCGGCCGACTCCCAGCTCCTGCCACCCACGGTGGGCCCCACCGGCAAGCCGCTGCGCGCGATCTTCCAGGACTGCCAGCTCTTCGACATCCCGTATTCGGTGCACACGTCGCTCGAGAAGCTGAACCGCGAGATGCCGCCCGAGCAAAAGGCGATCACCCGCCTGATGCACTACAACCACCCGCCCGAGGTGGACGCGCGCGCCATGGGCTTCATGGGCTTCGTGCCGCGCAACGAGCGGATCTGGCTCTAGAGCGGGTTCACGGCGGGGATCGCGGCGCTCAATCGTTCATCGGAACGAACAGGGTCAGCATCGCCCGCGGCCCGATCGCCGGGTCGGGCCGGAAGACCGGGTAATACGCCGCGACATGCAGCCAGGGCGCGAGATAGACGCCGGCGTAAGGCTCGACCATGAACGCCAGGCCCTGGGCCACGGCGAGCTGGCCGGGGGCGGTGGCCTCCACGCGGCGCATCAGCGAGGCCTCGACCTGGGCGCCCACGTCGATGTTGAAGAGGCGCAGGCCCAGGCCGGCCGTCAGCCCGGAGGTCTGGATGCCGTAGTTGGTCGTGCCGGGCACCACGACGAGGTCGCGCGTTTGGGCGCCGAGCGACAATTCCAGGACGTCATCCATGTTCATGCGCACCTGGGCCGCCAGGCTCGGCTGCAAGGCCTGGGTCGCCCCCGCCGAGATGCCGAGCGCGACCGAATCGCGTGCCTCGGCTGGCGTCGCGGCGAACAGCGCCAGTGTAACAAAACTTGACATGAGAACGGACCGAGAGGGGTTCATGACGCTGTATCCTTAATGTTCACGTAAGCCTGGCCGCCATATGACCCCGGCGTGCCCAGAAACGGGCTCGGGGAACATACCTCGCTCGCTCGTCGTCCAAACCAGGCCGTCCCTCCTCCGAGCCAAGGAATTTGAAATTTTCATGACCAAAAAGACCTTCGCGCGCCTCGGCGCCCTCGCCGCCCTCGCCACGCTTTCGGCTTGCATGGTGCCGATGGCTGGCAACGTCTCGGGCAACAACGTGAACCTCAGCGGCCAGGGTGGGCAAAGCGCCACGCCGAGCGCGGGGCCCTCCACCAACACGAACAACAACAAGGTCGTGAAGGAAGTGCAGGTCACGCCCGGCTCGTTCGTCGTCACCAAGGGCGTCGCGAAGAAGGTGTCGGCCAACGTCATCTACACCGACGGCACCCGCGACTCGAACGTCACCCTCGCGTCGTCCGACGACACGATCCTGTCGGTGAACAACACCAACGGCACGATCAGCGGCCTCAAGGAAGGCATCACCACGATCGAGGCGATCTCGACCGTCGACAACTCCAAGAAGGCGACCGCCACCGTGACGGTCAAGTCCGGCGAAGTCACCGAGGGCGTCGCCACCATCGATCCGGCGGAAGTCGAGATCATGGTCGGCGACACGACCACGCTCGACGCCTCGATCAAGAACTCGGACGGCTCGGTCTCCACGTCGATCACCTGGACGAGCTCGAACACGAGCGTCGCGGCGGTCACCGGCACCGGCGGCTCGGCGACGGTGATCGGCAAGACCCCCGGCACCGCGACCATCACCGCCCAGGGCGCCGACTCCACCGTCAAGGCGAAGTCGACCGTCAAGGTCGTCGCCAAGCAGTAACGATCCGGTGATCGCCCTCGCCGGTCGCCGCGCCCCGTGCGCGGCGGCCGGCGGTTTCAATTGAACTCGATGGAGAAGCCGCCATGATCCGCCTGTCCCACCTCACCCGCACCACGCTGGTCGCCGTTTCGTTCGGCCTGTCGGCGTGCGTCGTGCCGCTCGGCGCGCTGAACCCGACCCCGCCGGCGTCGCCGGGCGCGCCCGCGGTGGCCGGCCAGGCGGCGTCGCTCAGCTCGACGCGGACCACCGTCGAGCTCGCGCTCAACGAGGAGCGGCTGCTCGGCGACATCCTCAAGGACCAGGCCGGCAACCAGCCGGCCGCGGGCGCGGTGCTCTGGCAGTCCACCAACCCGGCCGTCGCGACGGTGCACCCCACCACCGGGCAGGCCAAGGGCGTCGCGCCCGGCGTCACGGTGTTCGTGGCCACGCTCGCCGCAAGCCCCGCGGCGCGCACCCAGTTCGAGGTGAAGGTCGTCGACAAGTTCACCGTCCGCCAGATCACGATCGAGCCGGCCAACCCGACGCTCGTGATCGGCGAGAAGGCGGGCCTGCGGGCGGCCGTGGCGATGGCGGATGGCACGATCAGCGCCAACGTGGTCTGGTCGTCGTCGGACGACACGATCGCGACCGTGAACCCGACCAATGGCGAGGTCTTCGCGCTCAAGGAAGGCCGCGTCACGATCGAGGGCACGTACGCGCTCGATACGCGCTTCAAGGGCGTCGCCAACGTGACGGTGCTCAAGGAGAAGGGCGCTCAGGCGCCCGCGCCGCAGCCTTCCACCGTGGTCTTCGGGCCTGGTGGCACGGCGCCCACCGGCACCACGCCCGTCACGGGGGCTGGCACCGGCACCCCCGCGGGCACGCCCGTCGGCGCGGCCGGCGTGCCTGGCCGGATCGTCTACCAGGCCAGCGCCACGACCTCGGTCCTCCAGTCGGTCGACTTCTCGGACCCGCTGACCGGCTGGGCCTGCGGCCAGGAGGCGCTCCTCAAGACCACCGACGGGGGCGCGACCTGGCAGGACGTGACGCCCGGCGAGCTGGTCGGCAAGAGCCCGCGCGGCGTCCACTTCAACGGCCTGGCCGGCGTGATCCTCGCGGCCAACTCCGCCTACAACACCACCGATGGCGGCGCGACCTGGAACGCGACCGAGCTGAACGCCGCCGGCGGCACGCTGGTCCGCATGCACTTCCAGGATCGCAACGTCGGCCACATCGTTCCGGACGTCAACCACGCCGGGACGGCGTATTACTACCGCACGGTCGACGGCGGCACCACCTGGTCGAAGGTGACCGTGCCCGGCCCACGGACCATCGTCGACATGATCCGGGTGGGGAACGCGGACATCCTCCTCGGCGACAGCGGCATTTACGTCTACGACGCCTCCCTCGGCGGCTACGACAAGCGGCGTGACGCCTCGGCGCAGATCACGAGCACCGACGGCCGGTCGTCGATGCTCGCCACCGACGGCCAGGCGGCGTGGTACTACGACAACCAACTCAGGCGCCTTTACAAGAGCGCCGATAGCGGCGCGACCTGGACGGATCCCGGTCCGCTCAAGCGGGCGGACGGCAGCACGTTTTCGCCGGGCGAGCCCGCGGACGACCTCGTCGTGCTGCCCGGAGGCGGGATGTTCTTGCTCGCCGGGAACGGCCTTTACTCGTCGGCCGACCGGGGCGTGACCTGGGCTCAGCAAGAGGGCCTGGCGGGCAACGGGTTGGGCTACTACGACGCCCACTTCCTCGACGCCGCCACCGGCTGGCTCGTCGGCGACCAGGGCAAGATCGCCCGCTTCAGCGGCCGCTAGGCCGTCAACTGCGGCCGAATTCCAGGCAGGAGCATCCCGATGATCAAGACGACACGCGCCCTTCCCCTCGTCCTCGCGGCTCTGACGGCCGCCGGCTGCGTGG
This sequence comes from Candidatus Sericytochromatia bacterium, assembly GCA_036675505.1. Taxonomy (GTDB): domain Bacteria; phylum Cyanobacteriota; class Sericytochromatia; order S15B-MN24; family JAQBPE01; genus JAKFEW01. The sequence goes on along the minus strand of JAKFEW010000042.1, from coordinate 7,721 downwards.
TGCCGCTCGGCGCCGGCTCGAGCCTCGGCCAGCCGCCCGTGCCCACGGCGCCGCCGGTCGTCGCCCCGGTGGTGGCCGGAGTGCCCGTCGTCGCGCCTGGCACAGGGCCGACGACGCTGCGGGCCAAGCAGTCCTCGGTGGATCTGACGCTCGGTGAGGAGCGCCCGCTCGCCGCCCTGGTGGTGGACGCGAACGGGCTCGTGCAAACGAGCGGCGTGACCTGGCTGTCGAGCAACCCGGCGGTGTTGACGATCAACCCGACCAGCGGGCAAGCGAAGGGGCTGGCCGCCGGCACGGCCGTGGTGATCGCGAGCTCGCAGGCCAACCCGACCGCCCAGGCCCAGATCGAGGTCAGGGTGACCGAGAAGCAGCTGGTCAAGCAGATCGTGGTGGACCCGGCGAGCCCGCGGCTGGAAGACGGTGGCAAGGTGAGCCTCACGGCGCAGGTGTTCATGGCCGACGGGACCATCAACGGCAACGTGAAGTGGCAGAGCTCCGACGAGACCATCGCGACGGTGACCGCTGCCGGCGAGGTGCGGGCGCGCAAGGAAGGCAAGGTGACCATCGAGGCCATCTACGCCCTCGACCCGCGCTTCAAGGGCATCGCCGTGCTGACGATCGGCAACCCGCCGGCCACAGCCACGACGCCCGCCACCGGGACCGGCTCCGTCGCGCCCGGGGCGTTGCCTGGCGAGGAGGTCGTCATGAACACGCCCAAGGGCAAGTGGATCGCGCAGGCGCTCGACGGCATCACCACCGTCAGCGGCGTCTTCTTCCGCGACGCGAAGCACGGCCTGCTGATGGCGGCCGAAGGCCTCTTCCAGACCTCGGACGCCGGCACCACCTGGACCCTCCTGGCAGCCCCCGGCACCGTCGGGCTCGGCAACCAGGTCCAGTGGTTCGACGCCGACACCGCGATCAGCTCGGCTGGCGGAAACGTGCTGCGCACGACCGACGGCGGCGCGACCTGGACGAAGATCCCGGTCGATCCGACCGGGGCGCCGGGCACCGGGACGCCGACGCTTTACAAGGTTCAGGTCGTGGGCCCGCTGGAGGCGTACGCCCTGAACATCGACCTCGATCCTTACAGGTACTACGCGAACATCGTCTACCACACCCGAGATGGCGGCGAGACCTGGGCCAAGGAGACGGTGGAGGCGTTCGCGAAGCAGAACGTCGCGGCGATTGTCCGGGTCGGCGGCGCCCTCGTGGCGCTCGCCGAGCGCGGCGTCTACCGGCTCGATCCCGACGAGGGCGGCTGGACGAAGCTCGACCTGGCCCAGAACGCCGGGTTCGGCATGGGCTACGTCGAGGCGCTGGGGGCGATGGCCGTCGTGCCGGGCACCGAGACGGTTTTCACTGCGGGGCCGACCCACCTGATGCGCAGCGACAACGCCGGCAAGACGTGGGTGGTGGTCCCGGACGCGCAACTGGGCAGCCCGCATACGCTCACGTTCGCCGACGCCCAGGCTGGCCTCGCGATCGCCGCGAACGACGCCTGGACCACGAACGACGGCGGCAAGACCTGGAACCAGGCCGCGGAGCTGAGCAAGTCGATCATGCTCCGAAACGGCTCGCGGCTGCATTCCGGCGCCCGCCTAACAGCCGAGCGTGGCTACGTCGTGAGCCACGAAAACAAGCTCTTCCGCTTCGTCTACCCCTGACCATGAGCGAACTCCAGACCACCGTCCACAAGAACGCCCTGCCGCTCGCCATCGGCGCGAGCCTGCTGCTCTGGCTATCGCCCTACAGCCTGTGGCTCGACCAGCTCTTCTTGACCTTCGTGCACGAGGCCTGCCACGGCATCGCGGCGATCCTGACCGGTGGCGAGCTCCATTCGTTCGTGATCAACGCGGATACGAGCGGCATGGCCCTGACGCGCGGCGGCTTCCGGCCGGTGATCCTGCTCGCGGGCTACGCGGGCAGCGCCCTGGTGGGCGGCGCCCTGCTCGTGGCGGCGCGCGCGCATGGCCTCGAGAAGGCGATTTGCTGGGCGATTGCGGGGTTCCTGGGGGTCTTCACCTTGCTCTTCGTCCGCAACCTCTTCGGCTTCGGCGTGGGTTTCGGCCTCGCGGCCTTTTTCGCCTACGTCGCGCGCCGGGGTGCGGGCTGGCAGCTGGCCTTCCTGCTGAGCTTCCTGGCCGTGCAGAGCATCCTGAACGCCTTCAAGGATCTGCTCACGTTGGTGCTGCTCTCCGGCCGCGGGACACTCACGGATGCCCAGCTCATGAGCCGGGAATTCACGGCCGGTCTGGTGCCGCCGGTGGTCTTCGCGGTCATCATCAGCGCGATCACGTTCGTGATGTTCTGGGGCTTCATGCGGCTCTCCTGGAAGGCGAGCCGCGCGTTGCCCGAAGAGACTGCGCCTTAGGCACCGGATGTTCACCTTCATCACCTTCCTGTTCATCCTGATCGCGAGCACGAACATCTACGCCGTCGTCGCCAAGGCGTCGCCGACGGTGCGCGAGATTTCCCTGGAGCTGATCGGCACGGAAGGCGGGCTCGATCGCCTGCGCCTGGCCCTCACGATCGCGGTGCTGGCCCAGGTCTACCTCTTTTCGCTGGTCTTCCCGCTCAAGGCGCTGGACCGCGAGGTGGGGCTCGCCTGGGCGGTGCTGATGGTCATCGCGGCGCTCGAGACGCTTTACACGGGGCGCAAGATGTACTTCACGGTGGCGGAAGGCAACCGGGCCGCGACTTTCCCGCTGCACGACTCGGTCTGGTACAAAGTCTGGCAGATCGTTTACAACATCGCGACCATCGCGGCGTGCCTTTACCTGCTCATCCCGCGCGGGGAAAGCTAGGCGCCCTCCGGCAGCGCCAGGCGGGACCGCGGCGGGAGGTCCAGCGGCGAGCGCACGCCGGCTTCGTAGAGGTCGTGGGCGAGGCCCGCGATCATCGCCGCGTTGTCGGAGCACAGGTCCAGCGGTGGCAGCGACAGCCGCCAGCCGCGCTGCGCGCAGGCCGCGCCGAGCGCCTCGCGCAGGCCGCGATTGGCCGCCACGCCGCCGCCGAGCGCCACGGTCGTCAGGCCTTCGGCCTCGGCAGCCGCGATAGTCTTCGCGACCAGCACCTCCACCACAGCGGCCTGAAAGCTCGCCGCCACGTCCGCCACGGGCACCGGCATGCCGGCCGCCGTGTGCTTCTCGATCGATGTGCGCACGGCCGTCTTGAGCCCCGAGAGCGAGAACCGGAAGCCCGGCTCGTGCAGCATCGCGCGCGGGAACGTGAAGGCCTTCGGGTCGCCGTCGCGCGCCAGACGGTCGAGGTGCGGGCCGCCCGGGTAGGGCAGGCCGAGCAGGCGTGCGGTCTTGTCGTAGGCCTCGCCGACGGCGTCGTCGATCGTCTCGCCGAGCGTCTTGAAGGCCATCGGGCCGTTCACGCGCACGAGCGAGGTGTGGCCGCCCGAGACCAGCAGGCACAGGAAGGGCAGCGGCAAGTCGCGATCGGCGATCACGTTGGCCCAGATGTGGGCGGCCAGGTGGTGCACGCCGATGAAAGGGATCTCGAGCGTCCAGGCTGCGCTCTTGGCGGCCACGAGGCCGACCAGCAGGGCGCCCATGAGGCCGGGGGCGTGGGTCGCGGCGATCGCCGTCAGGTCGCGCCAGCCCACACCGGCTTCCTCGAGCGCCTCGTTGAACAGGGGGTTGATCGTGAGGATGTGCTGCCGGGAGGCGACCTCGGGCACGACGCCGCCGAACCGCCGGTGGAGCTCGATCTGCGAGGACACGACGTTCGAGAGGATCTCGCGGCCATCGCGCACCACCGCGACCGACGTCTCGTCGCAGCTCGTCTCGACGCCCAGGATCAGGGTGGACACAGGGCTAGCGGGACTCCTGCCGATCGACGACCGTCGCCTCGGCGTCGATCACCGTCCGGCCGTCGTTCTCGCCGACGGCCTTAGGCGCCTCGGTCTGGCGGCGGAAGTACTCGAGCGCGGCCTTGCCCATCGCGAGCGTGCCGGCGAAGCCGAGGCCGCCGCCGATCAGCCAGCCGGGCCCCGGGATGAACTTCACGATCTGGCGCGCCGCGGTGCGCAGCGCCAGCCCGCCGCCCACCACCGCGAACACCTCCTTGAGGCGCTCGTAGGTCATCGGCTGGTCGTGGATCGCGGCCAGCCGCATCACCATCTTCACCTGGTTCGCGGTCATGAGCGGCATATCGGCGCCCGGCACGGGCATCAGGCCGATCATCGCGTTTTGCTGCGACGACGCCGCGATTTCCTGGTTCGCGGCCTCGTCGCGCAAGAAGGGGAACTGGCGCGAAAGCGGCACCGTGGAGTCCTCGAAGACCGTGAGCAGCCGCTTGGTCAGCGTCGGGCGCAGCAGCGAGAGCGTCTTGGCGCCGACGACGTGGTCGAGGCGCACGCCGACGCTGGTCGCGACCTCGCGGCGACGCGCCTCGAAGGCGTCGTCCTCGATGCCGAGCAACACCAGCAGCACGGCCTTGGGGTTGATCTTGCGCAACACGCTGAGCTGGCTCGACGGCGGGCCGAAAGCCGGGTCGAGCAGCACCAGGTGGACGTCGGCCTCCGGGGGCATGTCGTTGCCGAGGTCGGCCACGCGCAGTGTGGAGCGGTGCTGGCTGCCCTCGAGAAACAGCTCGCGCACCGCCTCGCGGTGCTCGCCGGCGGGCCCGTAAAGGTTGATCGTCACGGGGTGAGCGGCATGGCCGCTCATTTCGCGCCAGATGGACCACAACTCGCTGACCTGGGCGGGCAAGGCCATTCTCGGTTCTCCTCTCGTCGGGGTGGGCCTCATATTATCACGATCGACCAGCCACGGATGGCTGCTCGCTGGGTATGAAGGGGTGGCCCCGTCGGTCGGAAGGAATCCCATGCTCACGCTGAACGAACTCGACGCCGCGAACGCCCACGTGCTGGCCGTTGCCGGTAAGATCGATGCCCGCACGATGGGCGACTTCGAGGGCGGCATCCGCGCCGTCATGGATGCCGGCCACCTCAACATCGTGATCGACCTCGCCGAGGTCCCCTTCATCAGCAGCGCGGGCCTCGGCATCCTCATGTCGGTGATCGAGGAAATCCGCGAGGGCGGCGGCGACTTGATGATGGCCCGCGTCCAGCCGGAGGTCTACCGGATCTTCGATATGCTCGAGTTCACCACGCTCTTCCAGTTCTTCGACACGGTCGACGAGGCTGCCTGTGCCTTCGCCGCGACCGCCTAGCGCATTTGGAGACGCGGCCGTGAGCCAGATGGACCCCAAGGCGATCCGGTTGACCTCGAGCCTGGACCACGTCGGCCTGGCGCGGGACTTCGTCGCGGAGATCGCCAAGTCGGTGCCCATGAACGACCGCCAGGTCTATGACCTGGAGCTGGCCGTCGACGAGGCGCTGACCAACGTGATCGAGCACGCCTACGAGGGCCGCGAGGACGCGCAGGTCGAGCTCTCGGTCACGCATCAAGGCGACAGCTTCACGATCCTGATCAGCCACGACGGCCTGGGCTTCGACCCTGCGTCCCAGCCGGACGTGGACCTCAAGGAATACATCGCCGAGCGGCGCGTCGGCGGCCTGGGCCTGTTCTTGATGAAAAAGCTCATGGATGAGGTCGAGTACACGACCAGCAGCGACGGCCGCCGCATCATTCGGCTGGTGAAGCGCCACCCGGGCGGCGCGCCTCCGCCTGAACCCGGCGCCGCCGGCTAGTGGCACCTCCCGGGCCCGCGCGGATTGCGCGGGTGCTCGCCAGGGTCGATGCGGCGCTCGCGCCGATCGGGCCGGCGTTGCGGCCGTTGGCCGAGGCCGCCCTGGCGCCCGCGCGCGAGGCGGCCTACCTGCCCGGCTGGCCGCCGATCGTCCTGCCCCTGGTGCTCGGCGAGGCGCTCGGGCTGGCCGAGGACACGGCCGACCGGCTCGCGGCGGCCTGCGTGCTCTTCTTCGCGAGCGCCGACGTGATCGACGACGCGCAAGACGGCGACCTCCCGGCGGCCCCATGGCCCGGCTGGCCGAGCGCGGTCTCGATCGGGATGGCGCTGGTGTTTTCGAGCCAGCGCGAGGCGATCGCCGCCGCGCCCGCGCGGGCCGGCGAGCTCGCCGCGGCCTTCGCCGACGCGGGCCTGGCGATGAGCCTCGGCCAGGCGGCCGACGTGGCGGAGCGTGGCGGGCCTGGCGCCTTCAGCGGTGAGCGTGCCTACCTCGCGTGCGTGCGCGGCAAGACCGGCGGCTCGATCGCGCTCTTCGCGACCCTGCCCGCCCTCGCGGCCGGGGCCGCGCCGGCCATGGTGGCGGCGCTCGGCGCCTGGGGCGTCGCCACGGGGGCGGCGCTCCAGCTGGCGAGCGATCTCGCGGACGCGGCCGCCCCGGCCTCGCGTGACCGCGCCACCGGCCGCGCCACGCTGCCCGTGGCGCGCGCCTGGGCCAACCTGGCCCCCGCGGAGCGCCCGCTGCTCGAGGCCGCCTGGCGAGGTGAGGCGGACGCGCCGGACCTGGCCTTCTTGCTCGCGCGCACGGGCACGACCACTTACATCGAGGCGCGCGTGGCCGCCCTGCGCATCGAGGCGCGCGACGCGCTGGCCGCCGGGGGCGTGCCCCCCGCGCTGGCCGGTGGCCTCGACGCCTGGTCCACCTCGATGACGGCCGGCGCGCGAGCGCCCCTCTGAGCCATCCCTGGGGTATAAGATGGTTGGCCGTTCTCGGCGCGCCGTTTGGTTTGTTTTCAGAGTTGGTTAAAAGCCTGTTTAGCGCGACAAGTGCGCGGGCCTCGGACCGACAACCTCGATCGGTCCCCCTCTCAAGCAGGAGTCACTTCCATGGCCATCGACGGTCTCGCGATCGGCGGGACGCCCGGCGTTCCCACCAACGTGGTCCCGCTCGCCGGACCCGTGCCCCTCAACGACGACATCGCCGTTCCCGCCGCGCCCGCGGCCGGTGACGACGCGCTGGTCGGCGCGGTCGCGGACGCTGCGGAGATCGCGGTGACGGCCGGCCTCCAGGTCCTCTCGGTGGTGAAGTCACCCGTCAACGTGGCGGGCGCGATGGTCGAGGCCCTCAAGGAAGTGGTGCCGGGTGCGAAGCTGCTGGGCGACTGGCAGGTGCCGCAGGTGATGGCCGTGAAGGAGGCGATCGCCGATATCCCCAAGTCCTACTTGCCCTGGTTCCATGGCGTCACGATCCGCCTGGTGCCGCGTGGCGGCAAAAAAATGAACGGCCAGGAAGAGGACGTGGACGAAAAAATCATCGAGGAGCGCAAGCTCGTCTTCGCGGAAGTCTCGAAGCGCGAAATCCGCGTCAGGGAAGAAGCCTTCTCGTTGCCGGAGATCGGCGGCGTGCCCGGCTTCCGGCTCGCGTTGGTGGGTGAGCTAGGCAAGCTCGGGGCCGCCAAGCCCGCCAACGTCCAGGAGTTCGCGCGTCTCTCGGGCTGGACCCAGACCGTCCGCGATGCCGACGGCCGGCTCGTCGAAGCGCCGCGACCCACGGCTGGTGCGGTGCCTGGCGAGGCGCCGATCGGTGCGCCCACGCGCGGCCTCGCCGATCCCGAAGCCGATTCGCAGGTGCCCGTGTGGCGCCCGGAAGGATCGCGCGAGCCCGGCGTCGGCCGCGGCCCCGCCCGTCCCGCAGGCACCCAGGGCCTGAGCCCCAGCGAGACCAGCCGCCTGCGCCCGTGCGCCGACCCGCGCCGCGCGCCCGGCACCGCCCCGCTCGGCGACACCGGCGCGCTTGGCCCGGATCCGCGCTTCGCGGGACGCCCGGCCGACCCGCGGGC
>JAKFEW010000123.1:0-15565 GCA_036675505.1 Candidatus Sericytochromatia bacterium | reverse complement strand
GGCGCTTCGTGCTGGGCGCGGCGCGCGCGGTGGAGGGCCTGGCGCTGTGGCAGCAGGGCGATGCGACGGGCTGGCGCGCGCCGCTCGACGAGGCGCTGGCGCTCGCGCTGGCGCTCGGCAACGCGATGCTCGAGACGCTCGTGCGGCTGATCCGGCTGGAGGTGGCGCTCGGCCGTGGCGATCGCGCGGCGGCCGAGGCCGAGGCTGCGGCGGCTGAGGAACTGGTGGCGCGCACGGGGCAGGCCGAGGCGATCGGCCGGCTCGCGGGCCTGTGCGCGCTGCTGGCCGTGTTGCAGGGTGACCCGGCCGCTGCGTGTGCGCTGGCGGGCCCGCTCCCGGCGTCGCGGGACCGCGTGGCGGCGCACCTGGGGCTGCAGGCGCTGGCGACGGTGGGCGAGCCGCCGGCCGCGCGGGTGGCGGCGGCGGCTGGGGCGGTGGCGATCGCCCGCGGCTGGGGCTCGAGCTGGCACGAGGCGGCGGACCAGCTGCTGCTGGCCGCGGCGCTGCAGGCGACCGGCGATGCCGCGGCCGCGCAGGCCGCGGCGCGCCTCGCGGCCAGCCAGGACAACCCCTGGGCGGCTGCGGCCGCCGAATCGCTGATGGGAACACCCGTCGGTGCGGCCTGGTCGGTGACCGCCAGCGGCGCCGTCGATCCGCGCCGCTTCGCCGCGTGGCTCGAGGAGCTCGCGGCCACGCCGGACGAGCAGGGCCTCGGCGAGACCCTGCTGCGCGCCGTCCTCGACCTGATCGGCGCGACCCGCGGCTACCTGCTCACCTTCGAGGGCGGCCGGCTGCGCGAGGCCTTCACGGTCGGCCTCGACTACGGCCTGGACGTGGAGCAGGGCTTCAGCCGCTCGATCGCCGAGCGCGCGCTCTTCACGGCCACGCCGCTCTACGTGGTGGACGCGAGCGCGGACGGCGAGTGGCGCGAGAACGCCAGCGTGCAGGCGCTGGGCCTGCGCACCGTGGTCGCGCTGCCGCTGGCCGCAGCCGAGAGCCTGCTCGGCGTCGTCTACGTGGATCGCGAGGCCCTGGAGCCGCTGCTGACCGAGGCCGACGTATTGCTGCTCGGCGCGCTCGCGGCCAGCGCGGCCGCGGCCATGGACCGCGCGCGCGCGGCCCGGACGCTCGCGACCGCGCGCGCGGCCCAGGCCCTGTGCGCCACGCTGGCGCGGCGCATGCACACAGCCCCGCCTGACGCGCGGCGGCTGTTCCTGGCGGCGGCGCGGGAGGCCGTGGGCGCGGAGTCGGCGGGCTGGCTGGCGCCGCCTGTTGAAGGGGCCGCGTGGGCCGCCGTCGTGGCGGACGGGGCGGCCGTGCCGATCAGCCAGAGCATCGCGGCGCATGTCGCGGCGACGGGGCGCGCGCTGTGTTTGCTGGATGCGGCGGGCAGCGAGGAATGGCAGCAGGAGCGCAGCGTCCAGGCCCTCGGGCTGCGGACGGTCTGGTGCCTGCCGATCGGCGCGACGAGGGCGCTGCTCTACCTGGCGGCCGAGCGGGTCGTGGAAGACGACGGCGGCGAGCGCGTGGCGCTGCTCGAGGCGCTGGCGGCGTATGTGGCGGATTGGCTGGCGGACGCTCGCGGGCCCTGACGGCCATCACATGAAACATGTTCGTGTTGACACACAAGAAACGATCGTTTGGTTGATATACTCCATAGGGATAACGCCGGTATGAGTTGTGCGATGTTGGCATCGCGCCGTGGAAGTCTCCGGCGATCCCCATCAAGGAGTCGCCCCATGCGCCGCAAGCCCGTCCACCTGCTCCTGCTGCTCGCCATTTCCGGCTGTGCGGCGCCTCTCGCGCCAGCGCCCGGCGGCGGCGCTTCCTCCCGGGAGGCGCTCAGCCAGCCGCCGGAGCCCCTGGGTGGGCTGGTCTTCAAGGTCCTGGCGCCCGAGAACGCGCGCTACGCGGGCGGCGTCGGCGGCGCGGCGATGCCGACGGGCGCCACGACGGCGCCGATGCCCGCGCCCGCGGCCACGACGGCGCCCGGGACGAGCATGCCTGTACCCGGCGGCCCGAGTGGCCCGCCGGCGCCGCCCGAGGGGCTGAACAGCGGCAACATGAACGGCGGCTACGGCTATGCTTATGGCTATGGCCCCGGCTTCTTCGGCGGCGAGCCGACCACGCTGATCTCGCTGACGCAGTCGGAGACGGTGGGGTCCAAGGGCCCTTACCGCCAGCTGATCGAGGCGGTGGTCCAGCCGGTCGTCAAGGATTGGGCGGCCGACGCGAAGCTGATGATGAGCAACGCCACGACCGGCACCGATGGCCTCCTGACCGAGAGCCCGTCGAGCCCGCCGCCGTCCGGCTTCCGGGCCGGCTGCGAGCCGATGTACGGCTCGCCGTCCGACTCGGGATGGCGGCTCACCTACCTCTCCGCCAGTCGGCGCGAGATGTTGAATTTCTACGTGATGCCCGCGAAGACCCTGGTCATCCGGGCCCGTTGGGCGCCGATGGACCTCGCCGCGACGCCGGTCGCCGTCGACAACGACGTCGCGCTGCGCAGCCTCGCCACCGCGATCGAGACCAGGGGTTTCAAGGGCGAGGAAGAGAAGAGCGGGCTGGATTACTTCATGGGCGGCAGCTTCGGCCAGGGTTGCTTCGGCCCGGTCGCGATGCCGGCGCCCTACCCGTATGGCGGGAGCCAGGAGAACCGCACCGAGGTGGTCTACGACGTGCCCGACAACGCCCGCTGGAACACCAGCTTGCAGGTGATCCTGGGCAAGCCCGTGTGGGAGCTGAGCTTCTACGCGCAGCCCGAGCCGCCGAAGCCGACGGTGGCGCCCGGCCCCCAAGGGGAGATGCCGGTCTACGACGACCCCGGGTTCTACTTCAACAGCTCGGCGCGCGGCCTGGTGGACGCCACCACCGGCGCCGTGATCCGGTTCAGCCGGCCCCACAGGCAGTTCTATGCGAAGCCGATGAAGGGCCCGTTCCCATCCCCGATGCCCGTGGCGGGCGAGCCCCCCAAGATGCCGCCACCCTCGCTCGCGCCTACCGCCGGCCCGTCACCCTCGCCTTCGGTCGACGTCTCTCCGTCGCCGTCCCCATCGGCGGCGGCCACGCCCGAGCAATAGCCGCAACTGAGCCGGCAACCTCACCAGGGGCAGGGCGCGTAGTCCTTCAAGAATAGCCCGAAGAACGGCGTCTCCGGCCGCTCGACGCCGAACGCCACGGGGTGGTAGATGCGCGCCATGCCGTCGATGATGTCGAGCGGCGCGAAGAAGCCGCGCTCTTCCTGGTTGCGCTCGCGCTTCGGGCCCGGGTTCTCGTCGGTCACCCAGCCGGTATCGACGCTGGTCATGTAGATGCCGTCCTTGGCGTAGTCCTCGCCCGAGGTGCGCGTCATCATGTTCAGCGCGGCCTTCGCCATGTTGGTGTGCGGGTGGAAGACGGTCTTGTGGCGGCTGAACTGGCCTTCCATCGCCGAGACGTTCACGATGAAGCGGCGCTCGTGCGGCGACTTCATCATCAGCGTCTTGAGGCGGCTGTTGAGCAAGAACGGCGCCACCGCGTTCACGAGCTGCACCTCGAGCATCTCGGGCGCGCTCACCTCGTCGAGCCGCAGCAGCCAGCTGTTCGAGGTGCGCGAGTCCATCAGCTCCTCGTTGTCGGCGTACTTGTCGACCGGCAGCACGTCCTTCACGACGGGCAACACGGCACCGACGACCGGCAGGGCGGCCGCGGGGCTGTCGCCGAGCGCGTGCACGAGCTGCTTCGGCACGTCCTGCACGACCAGCCGGCGCGCCTCGGGCGGCAGGGTGGCGGCCGGGTTGCGCTCCTGCTCGATCAGCTCGCGGTAGAAGCCGCTCGGGCGCTTGATCGTCTGGGCTGCGTTGTGGATCAGGATGTCGAGGTGCGGCTCGGTGTTGTACAGGTGGCGCGCGAAGGCCTCGACGGCCGGGATGTTGCGCAGATCCAGGCCGTAGAGGTGGACGCGGTGCATCCAGTCGGCCGAGTCGGGCTCCGCGTGCAGGCGCGCCGCAGCGGCGTTGGGGAAGCGCGTGGTCACGATCACCTTCGCGCCGTCGCGCAAAAGGCGCAGCACGGTCTGGTGGCCGATCTTCACGCGCCCGCCGGTCACGAGCGCGGTGCGGCCCTTGAGGTCCGCGCTGAGGTGGCGCATCTCCCAGTTGGACTTGGCGCACTTCGGGCAGAGGATGTGATAGAAGAAGTGGACCTCGCGGTACTCGGCCTTGCAGATGTAGCAGTTCTCGGGCGTGTTCAAGAGCCGCGGCGCCTCGCCATCCGCCCCCGGGCCCGCCCCCGGCGGCGGCAGCATGGCCTGGCCCGCGGGCACGGCGTCGCGCTGGATCTTCACCATCGCCGTGGTGGCCTTGAGCACGCGGTCCTCGTCTTCGAGCCGCTTGCGTTCCATCTGCTTGTCGTACTTGCGGCCCTCCCTGTAGATTTTCGAGAGCAGGCCGTTGAAGCGATCGCTGCGCGGCTCGGCGCCGCCGGAATCGGCAATGCGCTGCAGCACGCTGAGGCAGGCTTCCATTTCTTCGGGCGAGATAGCCAGGGGATTTTCCTCGGTGGACGTGGGCAAGGGGCGTAGCCGTCACATTATACGGCGATCGCGGTGGCAGGGCTACGGCCCCTCGCCCGTTTCAGCCTGCGGGGCTCAGCGAGCCGCGATCGCCGCCGCGAGGGCGGCGGCGAAGCGCTCGGGCGCAGCGGCGTCCTGGCTGAGGTAGAGCTCGGGGTCGAGCACCTCGAGCTCCATCAGCACGAGCTCGCCGTCCACCTCGATGCCGTCGACGCGCGCGTACAAGAGCTCGCCGTCCACCTGCGCGAGCACCTCCTCGGCCTGCGCGAGCAGCCGCGGCGAGGGCGAGATGGGCTCGCGCGTGCCGCCGAAGTCCGACTGCACGCGGAAGTCGCCGGCGCACGGGCGCTTGCGGATCGCGTGGCTGAAGGCGCCGCGGAAGTACACGAGCGAGACCTCGCCGTTCAGCAGCACCTCCGGCACGAAGGCCTGGACCAGCACGCCGGAATCCGCGACCAGCGCGGCGAATTCAGCCTGGTCGTCCGCCGCTTGCGCCCGCGAAGAGCGCCAGGTGCGGTAAGCCGTGCCCGAGACGGCGGGCTTCACGACGACGTGGTCGAGATCGTGCGCGTGCAGCACGGCCGCGAGCGTCTCGGGCGACGCGCGCTCCACCCAGGCCGTGGCCGGCAGCCGGACGCCCTGGTCCGCGAGCTCGCGCAGGTAGCCCTTGTGCAAGTTCCAGCGCGCCACCGCCACCGGGTTCAGCACCGGGATCGCCGCGGCCTCGAGCTGGTCGAGCCAGGCGCGGAAGCCGGCCTCGGCCAGGTGGTAGTTCCAGCATGAGCGCAGCACGATCGCGTCGAGGCCCGCGGGCGTGGGTCCCTGCCAGTCGAAGGGCACGACGGCGATGCCGCGGCTCGCGAGCGGCGCGACCACGAGCCGGTCGTCGGCCGTGAGGTCCGGCGCGCCATGCCAGGTCGCGAAGCCGACGGTCAAGCTGGCGCCTGGAGGTGGCGCAGCGCCTCGTAATCGGCGTCTTCGACCGGTGCGAAGCAGGCCACGCCGGCGTCCGTCAGGATCCGGCGGCCGGCGGGGTCCTGGTGCATGGCGAGCAGCGTCGTGCGGTAGCGCGCCTGCCAGGCGGGCGAGACGACGCTGGATGCCACCACCGGCGGCATCGGGTTCGGGCCCCAGGTTTCGAGCACGCGGAAGGCCGCGGCGCGTTCGGGCCGGGCACGGAACTCGGCTTCCAGCACCACGCTGTCGATCGCCGCCACGTCCACGGCGCCCGCCGCGATCAAAGAGAGCGAGGTCTCGTGCGAGCCGCTCTCGACCATGCTGCCGAAGAAGCTCGGCCCCCAGCCGCGCAGGGCCAGCTCATGGTGGATCACCAGCTTGCCCGAGTACGACTCCGGCTCGTTGTACGCCCAGCGGCCCTCCACGAGGTCCTCGAGCATCTCGAACGGGCTGTCGGCCCGCACCACCACGTCCGAGAAGTAGACAGGGCGCCCGCCGTACCGCGCGCCCGCCATGACGGGCGCGGCGAGCAGCGTGACGGCCGGCGGCCGCTCGGCGGCCCAGCGCACGTAGTAGCTGCCGCAAACCGTCCCGAGGTCGACCTCGCCGGCCGCGAGCAGGTCGCGCCAGGCGGTCCAGTGGCCCTCGCCCTCGATCGCGATGGGCCGCCTGGTGGTCTCGCCCAGCCAGGTGGCGACGGCCCGCCAGAACGGCGCGGCGTTCGCGGCTTGCAGGGTGGCGAAGCGTGGGTTGCGAATCGGGTTCGTGGACATGGCGGGCCTTGCCGACCATGGTGGCGCTCGACAAGAACTTTGTCAAAGCGCTGAGACGTGGGGCGCTGGGTATGAGCGAAGCACTTGGCGTGAGGAGCTGGACGTGGTCGCCGTGCCGCCTTTCTGGAAGATCGTGTCGGCCGGGACGCCGTGCCCCGCCGAGGGCGTGGCCATCGTCCGCGGGCCCGGCGCCGGCTGGGGCGACGGCACCCACGAGACCACGCGGCTCTGCCTGCGGGCGATCGCCGCCGCCGCGCCCGCGGAGGCCCGTTCGTGGCGGCTGCTGGATTTCGGCAGCGGCACCGGCCTGCTCGCGATCGCCGCGGCCAAGCTCGGCGCCGAGGCCCGCGGCGTGGAGATCGAGGTGGCGGCGATCGCGACGGCGACGGCGAACGCCGAGCTCAACGAAGTCGCCGCACGCGTGCGCTTCGCGGAGGCGCTCGCGCCCGACGAGGCGCCCTTCGACGTGGTCGTCGCGAACATCCTGCGCCCCGTGCTGCTCGCCCACGCCGAGCCGCTCGTCGCCCGGCTGGCGCCCGGCGGCACGCTGATCCTCGCGGGCCTCGTGGCGACGGACCTCCCCGAGCTCGGCGTGCGCTACGGCGCGCTGCTCGCCGGCCGCCGGCCCACGTCCTACAGCCTCGGCGAGTGGCGCGCCCTGGTGTGGTGGGGCGCTGAGGCCGATCGCCCGGCCTGATACACCCGGCTTGGGATAAATACCTGTTAATCACCCTTCGCGGGGTGCTTTGTCGCAGGCATATGTATCGGGAATGTATCGGGATGAATCACCGGCCCTGAAAAGGGCCGCTTTCACGTGCGCGTGGAGGTTTACCAAAACTTGCCCGGCGTGAAGTTCGGGCGATGCCGGGCGCTCGTATCGTACTTCTCGAACCCCAGGCCGACATCCGATACGCGCCCTCCGCGAACCGCGCAGGAAAAGGAGTTTCCTACTATGAACCGCACCGCCGCCCTCGCCCTCTCGACCGTCCTCCTCACCACCGGCCTCACCGGCTGCAACGCCGGCGCGCCCAACGCGGCGGCCGACGGCAGCCTCACCGTCCGGCAGGTGCGCGCCTCGAAGCCCGCCGCCGCCAAGGTGCAGGCTCCGGCGGCCGCCGCCGCGAAGGCCGCGCCGGAAATCGTCGCGACCGCGACCCTCGCGATCACCGGGTCTGCTGGTTATCGCTTGCAGACTCTCACCGCCTACAACACCACCGACATCGACCACGTCACGCTGACGCTCTTCAAGAACGACGGCACCGGCACCTACGTCTCGACCGGCGTCACCAAGAACGTCGCCAACGCCGCGCTCGCGACCGCCATCGCGCTGGGGAATCTGCGGAGCGCCGCGACCTACCGCGTGGTCGCCCGCGCTTACGCCGACTCCGCCGAGGTCACCGAGATCGACGACATCGCCGAGAGCGGCGCCACCACCAACTGCGCCGTCGACTTCACGACCCCCACGGTGGTCAGCGCCGCGGCCGGCGACAACATCGACGACGCCTCGATGGTCGTCACCATCCCGCTCAAGCTCAAGAGCAAGACCTTCGCGGGCACCGCGAGCGCCGCCGCCGGCGTGTCGGTCACCAACGGCGTCATCAACGACACCACCTCCACCGAGACCCTGAACTGACTCCAGCCGGAGCCTGAACCGACGCCAGCGCCATTCGGAGACCGAGACGATGTGGAACCCCCTCGCCCTGTTGATCGCCGCCATCATCGCAGCCACGCTCGCCGGCTGTGCCGCGCCCGCCGCGCCCGCCGCGATGAAGCTGACCCGGGTCGCGGCCGCGCGCCAGGCGCCGGTGAGCGTCCAGGTGCGCGTCACGCGGCCTGCGACCTACAAGACCCAGGCGGTGGTCGCGGCGTACACGTCGGCCGACATCGACCACGTCGTGCTCGCGGTCTACCGCGCGGGCGGCGCCACGGCGGTCACCACGCTGACCCGCTCCGCCGCGAGCCTCGCCACCATCGTGACGATTTCCAATCTGCGCGCGGGCACCGCCTACGAGGTGCGCGCGACGGCCTACGCCGACGCCGCCGAGACCACCGTCATCTCGGACGCCACAGGCTGCGCCACGACCTTCACCACGCCGAGCGTCGCGACCGTGGAGGGCGTGTCGGCGGTGGACGACGCGGCGGTCACGCTGGTCGCGCTGGCGCTCAAGCTCAAGGACACCACCTTCGCAGGCTCCGCCGCCTTCACCCTCTCGTTCGACTCGACCTTCGCGGACGCCGACGCCATCGACCAGGTGCGCGTGCGCCTCGTGGCCGTGGGCGGCGACGGCTCCGAGACCGAGAAGATCCGCACGACCTACGACCTCGCGTCGGTGAACGCCGGCCAGACCCTCAGCGTCGGCCAGCTGCGCTCGGGCACCACCTACCGCGCCTACGCCGACGGCCTGCGCAGCGCGGACGGCACGACCGCCTCGGACCCGACGAAATCGACAGTGACGTTCACGACGTCGACGGTGGTGAATGGCCAGGCCGACGACGCGGTCGGCACGCTGACGCTGCCGCTCGCGCTGTAACCACGCCGCGTCCCGGGCCGGCGCGGCGTCAGGGCGCAGCGAAGATCTTGCGGGCCTCGGCCGCGAGCGCGGGCGTGGCCATGAACCGGCGGGTGAGCGACACGGTGGCCTGCATGCCGGCGCCGTAGAGCAGGTCCTCGGCGTCGTACGCCTTCGCGACGTTCGCATCGGCGCTCGCCGTCGGCTCGAGCGCGCCGTACAGGGTGGCTGAGAGGCGCCGGAAGGGCGCCGCGACGTTGAAGCGCACGGCGGCGAAGTACTCGACGAGCAGGAACTCGCCGACGTCGCCCGGCGTGCGGATGGCGCCCGTCCAGTCGCCGATCGGCGCGCCTTGCTCCCCGTCGCCGCGCGGGGCGTTCACCACGTTCGCGAGGAAGTCCTGCGTGAAGAAGGCGGGATCGGTGCGCAGCTTCGCGGCGGCGCCCGTGAGGATGTCGCCGAGGCTCTTGCGGTAGCCCGCGAGCACCGGCAGGGGCTCGCGGCCATTCCAGCGCGACACGTCCGCCGCGTCGATCCGCACCGTCGCGAGGTCGATGTCGGCGAGCAAGAGATCGACGATCCGTTGCGAGGCGCCGAACAGGCGCGCGTCGTCCGCGTCGGCCGGCAGGCCGGCCTCGCGCGCGAGGTCTGCGATCGCGTCGATGAAGGTCAAAAGCTCGCCGCGCGAGCGGTCGGTCAGGCTCGGCTCCACCACCGTCGCCGTCTTGGCGAGCGCGGGGTCGCGCAGCATGGCGGCCAATCGGCCAGTGAAGGCCCGCCGCACGTAGCGCGTGACGAGCCGGCCGAGCTCGTCGACCTGGGCGGCGCCTGCGCGGTCGGTCACGACCACGTTGAGGCTGAGCCGCCGGTCGCGCTCGCCGGCCGCGCTCGCGACCACCAGCAGGTTGGCGGGCGCATCGTCGGGCACGTGCACCTCGAACTCGCCCGCGACGTTCGAGTAGACGGCGTAGACCGGCTTCCCCGCGGCGTCCTGGCCGAGCGGCAGGTAGCTGCGGTCGGTCAGCGAGACGACGCTCACGAGCATGCCGGCCACCGGCAGCTCGGTCCCCGCGGCCGGTCGATCGGCCTGCGTGAGCCCGAAGCGCGCCACCGCCGCGCCCGCGTTGTTCGCGACCAGGCCGCCCGCGTTGTTGCCGACCAGGCTGCCCGCCGCATCGCTGATCAGGCCGCCCGCCGCGTCGCTGATCAGCGCGCCGCCGGCCAGCAGGGTGCCGTCGCCGAGGTCGGGGGCGAGCCCGGCGCCGCCCGGCGCGACGACGTTCCCGCCGGCGTCCGAGACGAGCAGCCCGCCCTGGTCGCTCAGCAGGCGCCCGCTCGCCGCGTCGAGCCGCAGGCCGGCCGCGGCCACCGCCGCGCCCTGCTCGCCGGTGCGCGGCAGCAGCGTGCCGCCACGCGCGAGGGCGTAGGCGGCTTCCAGCGTCACGCGCCCGCGCAGCGCCGTGGTGCCGGCCTGCGGCTTCGCGAGCTTCGCGGCGGTGCCTGCGGCGCCGGGCCTGGGCGAGGTCACGCGCGAGCGCGGTGTCACGGAAGCGCCGGATTTCGGCGCCTTGGTCGGGGCGGGAAGGGTGCAGGCCGCGAGCGCGAGGGCGAGGAGAGCTGCGAGCCCGCGGGCGGCTGTCGGGCGGGGCGTCATGGCCGGGGGCTCAGGGCTTGGCGCCGGGATCCAGCTTCGCTGGTTCCCTCCGGTCATCGGGCTCGGCCAGGATCGCGCGCACCTCGGCGCGCAGGTCCTCGCGCGCGAGCACGCGGCAGATAGCCACGCTGGTCTGGCTCACCGTCGAGCTGAGCACCTTGATCGTCTCGAAGGCGGCCGCCTCGGGGCCCGCGTCGCCGCGCGCCCGGTGGAAGATCTCGAACATGCGGCGGTTCGGCGCCGTGCCGTTCGCGCGCACGGCCGCGAAGTACTCGACCATCATGAACTCGCCGAGGTCGGACGGCGTCTTGATGCGGCCCGTCCAGTCCTGCATGAGCGGCGGGGCGTCGCCGCCGGACGACGCGTTGATGACGTTCGCGAGGTAATCCTGCGTGAAGAAGTTCGGCTCGGCGCGCAGCTGCTTGGTGGAGCCGTCGAGCAGCACGATCAGGCCGGCGCGGTAGGCGTCGAGCACCGGGTAGGGCGGCCGGATGCCGACGTCGTCGGTCCAGATCGGGATGTCGTCGGCCGTGATCATGAGGTTGCGCAGGTCGATGCGCGCGAGCGCGAGGTCGATCAGGCGCTGGGCCTTGCGGTTCAGCACGTCGTCGGGCGTGTCGGGGCCGACGCCTGTCTCGGCGCCGAGCGAGACGAGCAGGTCGACCATCACCTTCACGGCGCCCTTCGCGCTGTCCGGCTTGCTCGGGTCGCCGCCCAGGGTGGCCTCGCGGTCGAGCAAGAGGAGCGTGACCTCGGGCGCCTTGATCGTGTCGGCCAGGCGGCCTGTGAAGGTGCGGCGGATGTAGCGCGCGACCATGCGGCCGAGGTCGTCGACGGCGTTCTCCGCCGAGCGGTCGGTGGCGACGAAGTCGTAGGTGCCGCGCGGATCGCGCGAGCCGGGCACGGTGGTGACGACCAGCACGTTGTCCTTCTTCGCCTCGGGCACGTGCACGGCGAATCGGCCGTTGGCGTCGGAGTAGACGGCGTAGACCGGCTTGCCGCTCGCGTCCTGGCCCAGCGGCAGGTACTCCCAGGTGTCGAGCGAGACGACGCCGACCAGCATGCCGGCC
Source organism: Candidatus Sericytochromatia bacterium (assembly GCA_036675505.1). GTDB lineage: Bacteria > Cyanobacteriota > Sericytochromatia > S15B-MN24 > JAQBPE01 > JAKFEW01. Next base: position 4,049 of record JAKFEW010000123.1, on the reverse strand, counting down.
GCGGGCAGCGCGACGCCGACGCCCGAGGTGGCCTGGGCCAGGCTGTAGCGCGGCGCCTGGTACTTCGTCTTGCCGATCAGCCCGCTGCCGGCATCGCCGATCAGCCCGCCGCTGTTGTTGCCGATCAAGCCGCCGCTGTTGTTGCCGATGAGGCCGCTGCCTGCGTCGCCGATCAGCGCGCCGCCTGCGAGCAGGGTGCCGTCGTCGAGGGCCGTGGCGCGGCCGCCGGTGAACGAGGCGATCGCGTTGCCCGCGCCTTCGGCGATCACGCTGCCGCTGTTGTTGCTCACGAGGCGGCCATCGACCACGCGCGCGCCGCCGACGGCGATCGACGCCCCATGGTTCGAGATGACGCCGCTGCCGGCATCGCCGATCAAGGGCGCCTTGACCTTGCCGATCAGCCCGCTGCCCGCGTCGCCGATCAGCTTGACCTTGCCGATCAGCCCGCTGCCCGCATCGCCGATCAGGCCGCTGCCGGCGTCGCCGATCAGCAGGCCGCCTTCGCCGAGCGCGTAGCTGGCCTCGATGTTGACCTGGCCGCCGAGCACGACGGTGCCCGCGGCGGGCTTCAAGAGCTTCGAGAGGACCGCGCCGCCCTTGTCCGAGATCAGCCCATCGCCGGTGGTGGGCGCCGGCGTCTTGCCGGTCGGCCGCACGCGCGTGGAGGCGCCCAGCTTGGTCGGGCCGCCCGCCGGGCCGCCCAGGCTGCAGGCCACGAGCAAAGTGGCGAGCCCGAGCGGGATCATTCGACCGATAATCGCGGCGGGGCGCATGCGAGGGTTATACCCGCCGCGCGCTCAACGGGCTTCCTCTGCGAGAATCGTGCGGACCTCGGCGGCGGCGGCCGGGTCGTTCAGCAGCACGCGCGCCAACGCGAGGACCACGCCGTAGCCCGAGGCCTGAAGGACGTTCGCGCTCTCGTTCCCCGCCTGCACCGGCTCGGCCACGCCGAGCGCCGCGTGGAAGTCCGTATAGAGCCTGCGGTAGCCCACGTTGGCGTTCAGCCGCACGGCGCCCGCGTACTCGATCAGCATGAACTCCGCGACGTCGCCCGGCGTCGTGATCTTGCCCGTCCAGTCGCCGATCGGCGCCATCGGCTGGGCCTCGGTCGACGCGTTGATCTTCTGCGCGAGGTAGGTCTGGGCGTAGGCGCCGGGGTCCGTCCGCAGCCGGGCGCCCGCGCCGTCGAGCAGCGTGCGCAGGATTTGCCGCAGGCCGGTCATCACGGGCATCGGCGCCCGCGCACTGCCGCCTTCGACCCACATCGGGATGTCCGCCCGGGTGATCACCGACCCCGGCAGGTCGACCCGCGCGATGATCGCGTCCACCACGCGGCGGCAGGCCGCCTCGAGGCGCTTCGGATCGGGCTCGGCGGGCAGCCCGGCTTCGCGGCCCAGGTCGCCCAGCTTGCGCAGCATCGCGGCCACGGTGCCGCGCGACGAGCTCGGATCGTCGAGCGCGCCGTCGAGGTAGTTCTCGGTCGCCACGAAGGCCAGCGCGAGATCCGGGTTCTGGATCGCGATCCCCATCTGCTGGGTGAACACCAGGCGCAGGTACTGGGTCGTGAGGCGCTCGAGCTCGTCCACGGTCAAGGCGTCGGTGCCGCTCGCGACGACCACGTTGGGGTTCAACCGGCGGTCCGGCACGCCCGGCACGCTCGCCACCACCAGCAGGTTGCGCCGGTTGGCCTCGGGCACATGGACCTCGAAGGCGCCGCCCACGTCCGTGTAGACCGCGAAGATCTCGCTGCCGTCGGGCCGCACACCGAGCGGCACGTAGCGGTAGTCCGCGAGCGAGACGACGCTCACGAGCATGCCCGCCGCCGGCAGCTCGGTCCCGACGCCCGGCGCGGCGGCCTGCGCGAGCCCGAATTTCGTCTTGCCGGTCAGGTTCGCGCCGTTGTTCGCGACCAGCGCGCCGCCCGCGAGCAGGGCGCCGCCGTCGAGGATCGGCGCGCGCCCGCCCGCGGCCTCGGCCGCCACGTTGCCGGTGCCTTCGGCGAGCACGTTGCCGCTGTTGTTGCTCACGAGGCGGCCGCTCGCGGCGTCGAGCCGGGCGCCGCCGACCGCGACCGACGCGCCGTTGTTGGCGACGACCCCGCTGCCCTTGTCCGAGATCAGCGTGCCGCCCGCGCCGAGCGCGTAGGTCGCCTCGATCGTGACCCGCCCGCGCAGCGCCGTGGTGCCGCTGGCCGGGCGCATCAGCTTGGCGAGCGCGCCAGGCTTGGCGGCCGCCGTGACCGTGTCGACCGGCGCCCCCGTCGGCGCCCCGCTCGGCCGGGGCCTGGCGCTCGCCGCGGCCTTGCGCGGCTCGCTCGTCGGCCCCTTCACCGTGCAGGCGACGACCGACGCCGCGAGGCAGGCTGCTGTCAGGCTGGAAACGAGCGCGTGTAACCGGGTCATGGGGTTCTTGTACCCGCGGCGCGGCGGCGGGTTCGCGCAGCCGACCGACACGGGGACCGCACGCGCGACCCGCGCTCGCCCGTCCACCTTCCGGCGCCCACGCGCTAGGATGGCCAATGCGCCCGCCAGGGTGCAGAACGGGAAAGGAGCGGACGATGCAACATGGCCACAAGGATCCGGGGCTCTTCGTCTCGGAGGAGATGATGATCTCGGCAGAGCCGATCACGCCCGAGCTGGAGGACCACGCGGACCTGGGAGAGGACGAGGCGCAAGACGCCGTCTTGCCGGTCGGGCCGCTGGAAGACCCCTGCGAGGCCTGAAGCGCGCCGGCTCCCGCCGAAGAGGCGGGAGCCGGGCGAGGTTCAGGGCTTAGCGGGTGAGCGCGGGCGCGCGGTGGGGGGCCCACTTCTTGACGGCGGCCTCGAGGTCCGGGCCAGCCTTCATGAGGTCCTCGGCGGTCATCGCCGGGAGGATCTCGACGCGCGCGTTGAGCGCGAGGAAGAAGGGTTCGGCGATCGAGGGGATCTTGGACGCGTCAGCCAGGTCGAGGATGAACAGGGCGGCCCGCGTGCCGTTTTCGCTGTAGAAGTAAGCCGCCTCCGGCTTGAGCTCTTCGAGGATGCCGCCGACGACGTCCTTGAGCTTGTTCTCGACGATCATCGCATTGCCGGATTCCATCGGGATCTGGACCTTCACGATACAACGCATGGGCGCGCTCCTTTCGATGAGGGGGGTCGGGGAGGTGGCATCCTACGCGGTCGCTTAACATAAATCAACCAACGTCATGACCCTTGGATGTTCTTTCGCTGAGCGTGCAAGTGAGAGCCGGCGGATGGTTAGTAGCTCCCGGGGGAACTGCCCGGTCGGGCTGGCGGGCGAGTTGCGTACCGCGGCATGGGGAGCCGATTTCAGCCACCCGGCGCGGCCATCGTTCAACTGTTTAAAGACACCTTAACGCCCGCTCCCGCCGCGAAGTGGCGATACAAGACTCGTTGCGGACCTTCGCTTCGCCCGTGTCACCCCTCGGAACCAGGAGCCGTTCCTTTGCCCCCCGTTCAGCCCGCCCAGCCCATCCGCGTCGGCTCGCCCGCCCGCCCCGCCGCTTCCGCCGCGGCGCTGGTCGCGCCCGCGATCACGGCCGATACGCGGGTGCGCATCGCGGCGCCCGTCGCCCCTGCGAAACCCGCCCAGGTGGCCCCGGCGGGTCCCTGGGGCCGGGTGAAGGATGGCTGGCGCAAGGCCTGGGCGCCGAGCTGGGCCGGCGTGCCGCAGTGGGTGCACGACCTCTGGGTTGGCTCGGGCAAGCTCTCGGCGCGCTTCCGCACGGCCGCTTCGGGCTCGGCGGTCGGCCGCCGGTCGATCGGCGCGCTCGGCGCCGCGACCGCCGGCGTCTGGGCGCTGGTCGACCGGCTGGCCGGCCTGCGGCGACTGCCCGACCCGCCGAAGGTCGCGACCACCGACCCGCTGGGCGCCGCGCTGCCGCGCTTCCCGGGCACGCTGTCCTGGCTCTCGACCCGCGGCAACCAGATCGTCGACGAGGCGGGCAAGGCCGTTCGGCTCAAGGGCCTGAACCTGTCCGGGCTGGAGTTCAACAAGACCGCGGCCCCGGCCTCGGCCGGCCGGCTCGACGCACTGGCCGCGATGGGC
>JAKFEW010000124.1:0-2879 GCA_036675505.1 Candidatus Sericytochromatia bacterium | reverse complement strand
GGAGGCGGCGGCGGGGGAGGCGGCGGCGGCGGCGGCGGGGCCACCGGGCGGCCGCTCGGCAGGTACACGTCGACCGGGCGATCGGCGGCGCGCGGGCGGTCGTCGTTCACAGGCTGGGGCCGACGAGGGCCCACGGGCTTGATTTGGCGGCGGTCGATTGGGCCGATCATCGGGTAACTCCTCAAAGGATCTCTCTGAGGAAGTTATGGGCGACAATCCCCCTGAACCCCGTTATGCCGCCAACAATGATCGTTGAAGACCAGGTTAACAAACTGTCAGTAAGGGCCCGCGAGGCTTACCACTCTTTGATCCCCCACCAGAACAGGCCCCAGATCTCGACCAGGATGCCGAACGCCACGCAGGTGGTGAGCGCCGTGCCCCAGCGGTTCCGGACGCCCGACGCGATCAGCAGCAGCGCGAAAGGCATGAAGTCGAGCGAGTAGCGACAGCCGAACTGCGCGTAGCCGGTCCAGTGGTAGACCATGTAGAACGCGAGGATCGGCAGCAACGCGATCGCGGCGAGCACGTTCACCTTCTGCTTCCAGTCCGCGAAGAAGGTGAAGATCAGCGCGGGCGTGCTCAGGAAGATGCTGAAGCCGCCCATGGTCGGGTTGAACCAGGGGAAGTGGCCGAGGCGCTCCGGCACGCTCCAGAAGTATGTTTTCAGGTTGATCATCAAGTATTGCCAGTGGAAGAAGCCGTGGTCGAGCTTCTGGTACTCGTTGATGACCTTGGCGTAGCCGTTGTCCATCGGGTTGTCGAAGCGCACCCAGTTGTAGTACGCGTTGAAGAGCAGCGGCAGCCCCAAGCCGATCGCGAAGAGCAGCGCCTTGCGGGCGATCGAGGCGCCACCCGTGGCCCGGTCGTCGCGCCACATCATCACCACGAAGAAGGGCAGCGAAAGGAACACGGTCTGGCGCGACAGCACGGCGAGCCCGAGGCCGAGGCCCGCGACCCAGGCGCGCTGCTTGCCGAGGCTGTCGTCGATCGCGAGCAGCAGGCCGAGGCAGACCACGACGTGCATGATCGACCAGGTGTTGCCGTTCTGCCCGGCGTAAAACCAGAACAGCGAGCCGAGGCCGAACATCGCGGTCAGCCAGTTGCGCCACGCCGGCAGGAGGTCCATCCGGCCGAGGATCTTCCACCACAGCGTCACCGTGAGCGCGGCGAGCGCGGCGCTGAACATCGGCTGGTGGAACCCGATGCCGAAGATCGCGACGAAGGGCAGCATGAGCAGCGTGGGGGCGATGCCGTACGCGATGTAGGTGTGCCCCTGGTAGATGGTGTGCTCCATGAAGCCGGGCAGGTCTTCGATGAAGAAGCGGCCGGTCAACATGGCCTTGGCGAGGTAGACGTGCGCGTTGTAATGCGTCGTCTTGAGCGCGCCGCTCAGCGCGTAGATGCACCAGAAGAGCACGAAGAGGTACCCCGCCTCGCCGTACTTCTGGTAGAGGGGATGGGCGAACAGCCCGCTGGGGGCGGGCGGCTCGGCGGCGGGCTCGGTGCTCGGCGGGGAGAGGTCGATCGGCTGGTCCACGGGGCGCTCCGGCGGGTATCGGCGTGCTACCTCAGGGTTGTATAACACGACCGGCGGCCGCGTGCCGTGATATACATGAGGCCTGCGGCCCCCCCTCACCCCGGCCCTCTCCGTACTGCCTGCCCGCCCACCCGGAGAGGGGGATGTTTAGATGAACCCCGATCCCTTCGACCTGTACAGCCTGGCCGCCTCTGCCGACGCCGATCCGGGCGAGGTGATGGCCGAGGCCGGGCGCCTGGTGGCGGCCGCGGCGCAGACCGAGACGGCCGTGCTGATCGAGCTCGACGGCGCGTTCCAGCTCGGCTGGCACCCGTTGCTCGGCCCGTTCCGTGTGGCGAGGCGCTCGGAGGGGGCGCCCGGGCACCTGCCGCCGTGGCTCGCGATGGTCGAGGACGCCCGCCACGTGCATGCGGGCGGCGATCGCCCCGACGAGGCCGTCACCGCGCTGCTGGCGCTGGTCCGCGAGGCGGCCGACGAGCTCTGAGCCACCCCGGGGCGGTAGCAGCGCGCTCAGCGGTGCTTGCAGACCACGCCGCCGCGCTTTTCGGCCTCATCCATCGTCATCGGCACGCAGCTCGGGCACTCGTGGCCGCAGCCAGGCGGGTGGATCTTCTTGCTGCGCGGGTTGAACCGCACCATTCCCCTGGGGGCGTCCTGCGCGGCCGGGTTCGCGCTGCGCGAGGAGTGGGTGTCGGGCGAGGCCACCTTCAGGCGGTCGCCGCGCGTGAACGTGGGCTTGCCGTCGTTCCGGTGGCGGAACTGGTATGGCGTCTCGCTCAGCGGCGCTTTCGGGTCCCAGAGGCCGAGGCCCTTGGCCCGCGCGGCGGTCTGGGCGGCCGTGAACGCGTCCACGTGCTTCACGTTGGGCGGGTAGGTCAGCAGCACGGCGTGGCCGCTGCGGATCACCTCGAGGTTCACGAAGGTCGTGCCCACGTAGACGTAGCCGAGCAGGCGGCCGTAACGGTCGCGCGGCTGCACGTCGGTCTCGACGCGCACGTCCTTGTCGAGCGCGAGGCCGCGGGTGAAGTCGCGGGCCCGCTCGCCCCACGGGGCCTGGCTCATCTCGGGTGAGTCGATGCCCACGAGCCGGATCTTCTCGCGGCGCCCGTCCACCTCCACCTGCATCGTATCGCCGTCGTGGACGGACACCACGCGCCCTTGCAGCGTCTCGGCCCAGGCGGGGGACGCCGTGAGGACGAGCCACGCGCAGGTGACGGCAGCCAGGGTACGCAGCATCGCAGGCGCCTGGTCGGGCTACGGGCTGCCGGGCGCCGCGCGTCCCGCCGGTGCCGCGGGTGCGGCGGGGGGCGCCGGCGGAGCGGGCGGCGCAACCGCAGCGCCC
>JAKFEW010000091.1:0-63625 GCA_036675505.1 Candidatus Sericytochromatia bacterium | reverse complement strand
TCGGCCGGCGCCGCGCGGTCGGCGCGCACGAGCGCCAAAGCGAGGCGCTCGCCGCGGCGCGCGGCGATGCCGGCCGCGGCGTGCAGCCAGAGCGTCGCCACGCGCCGCTCGGTCAACCCGGTCGCCGCATCGGTGCGCGTGAGTCGGCTCGCCGCGGCCTGGTGCGCGCGTTTGCCGCGGCGCCAGGAAGAGAGTCGGGCGAGCCAGGTCTGGGGAAAGGCCCAGGGTGTGGGCACCGTGCGGGTGAGCGGGAGATCGAGCAGCAAGGGGGGCCTGCCTCTCTGGCGCGGGGGGCGCGCCGGGGGACGGGAGGTCGGGGTTCGGTTAGGCGACGCGGCGCGGGAACGAGGACTCGACGCGCGGCAGGCGGCGGGCGACCGAGTCGAGCGGGGCGCGCTCGTCGAGGCCGCGGAAGATCCGCTTGAGCGCCCGGAAGCCGGACGCGGCGTGCTTGGCGCGCGCGCACGGCCAGGTCTGCAGCACGCCGGGGTTGTCCCAGCCCGGGCCGTGGTAGAGCACCATCAGGTTGTGGCTGGACTCGTCGACCGCGAGCGTCCAGCGCTGCGAGGGCGACGTCGCGACGTGCGAGAAGCGGCTGTGGCCAAGCGGCTGGGGCGCGGCCTCGGGAGAGAATTCCATCAGCTTCATCGTCGGTCTCCTTCGGGGAAAGGGGGGCGTCCGTCCGGGGGAGGAGGGAACGATTCCATCTTCGCCGATTCGACCTGAACTGCCGTTGAACGGACCCTGGATGGTCCTGGGCGGGGGTGCTGAATGATCCCTGAAGATCGCCAAGCCCCAGGTTGAGAAACCGCTACGTCGGCTGCAGGCTCGGCTCGAGCGGCAGCTCGAACCAGAAGGTGCTGCCGTGGCCCGGCTCGCTCGCGACGCCGATCGTGCCGTCGTGCGCGGCCACCAGCGCCTTGCTGATGCTGAGCCCGAGCCCCGTGCCGCCGGCCGCGCGCGTCGAGCTCATGTCGAGCTGGGTGAAGCGCTGGAAGAGCTTGGCCTGGTCGGCCGGCGCGATGCCGGGGCCCGTGTCGGCCACCTCGGTGCGCAGCGCCTGCGCGCCCAGCGCCACGCGCACGGTGACATGGCCGCCCGGCGGCGTGAACTTGATCGCGTTGGCGACCAGGTTGGTGAGCACCTGGGCGACGCGCTGGCGGTCGGCGACCAGGTGCACCTGGGTGTCGCCGGTGTGGGCGAGCGTGAGGCGCTTCTCGGCGGCGAGCGGCGCGAGCGTGCCCACGACCTCGCCGACCACGTCGTCGTAGGTCAGGCGGGCGGGCGCGAGCCGCAGCTTGCCGGCCTGGATCAAGGCGAGGTCGAGCAGGTCGTTGACCAGGAAGAGCATGCGGTTGGCGCCTGTCGTGATGTTGTGGACGTACTGGCGCTGCTCCTCGGTGAGCGGCCCCGCGAGCTCGGCCTCCAGCACGTGCGCGAAGCCCTTCACGAAGGAGAGCGGCGTGCGCAGCTCGTGGCTCACCACCGAGAGGAACTCGTCTTTGTGGCGGTCGGCGGTGCGCAAGGCCTCGTTGGCGTCGGTCAGGCGCGTGAGCGTGCGCTCGACCTCGCTCGCCATGTGGTTGAAGGCCTCGGCGACCTCGCCGAACTCGTCGGGCCTACGGGCGTACACGCGCACGGCCAGGTTGCCCGCGGCGATCGCCCGGCTGGCGTGCTCGAGCTCGCGCAAAGGCCGCATCACGCGCATCAGCACCAGCGCGCCGAGCACGACGGTGGTGGGCACGACCGCGAGCGAGAGCAGCATCAAGAGCAGCTGGATGCGCCGCTCGGTCTCGTTCACGCGCGCGTGCAGGTCGCCCACGTGCTGGCGCTGGCGGGCGATCAGCTCGTCGAGCCGGGCGAGCCAGATCTCCTTGACCGCGCCGCCCTCGAGCGCGAGCAGGTTGATCGCCTCGCGCTCGCGGCCGACCCGCCGCAGGGCGATCGCCTGCTGCTCGAGCAGGCCGAAGCGCCTCCCCAAGCGCAGGATCTCGCCCAGCAGCTCGTGGTCGCGCGGGTCGACCGGCAGGCGGTGGAACGTCGCGACGCGCTCCTCGAAGAGCTGGGCGGCGCGCGCGCGCGGGTCGAGGAAGACCGGCTTGCCGGTGAGCAGGTAGTCGCGCACCAGCAGCACCTGGTCGTTGGCGGCCGATTTCAGCCCGTGGGCCGACTCGATCAGCGCGAGGCCGTCCTCGACCTCGCGGTCCTCGTCGAGCGCCATCTGGCGGATCGAGGCGGCCGAGAGGCCGACCACCGAGAGCAGCGCGAGCAGCCCCACCGCCACCAGGGCCATGATGAGGAAGCGCGTCGAGCGGAAGAAGGAGGGGGGCTGCATCGGGGTCATCACCTGGGCGGACAGCGCTTGGGGCCCACGCGTTCCACAGGGCCAAGCGTAACCCGTTTGCCCTGGCGACCGCCAGCGGCGATAATGACGGCCGTTCAGGAGACCGCTCGATGAAGAAGATCCTCGTCGTCGACGACGAGCCGATGGCCCACCAGCTCGTCAATGCCGTGCTGCGCGCCATGGGCGACGTGACGCTCGACTCCGCCTTCGGCGGCGCCGAGGCGCTGGCCAAGGCGAAGGCCGAGGTGCCTGACCTGATCATTTCGGATGTGAACATGCCCGACATGGACGGGCTCACGCTGGTCCAGAAGCTGCGCGAGACGCCGGGCCTGACCGACACCTTGATCCTGCTCCTGACCGCGCGCGGCGAGGCCCAGGACCGCTACGAGGGCTTCTTGCAGGGCGCCGACGACTACCTGACCAAGCCCTTCGACATGCTCGAGCTGCAATTGCGCGTGAAGGCGCTGCTGCGCCGCGCCGGCCGCAAGCCCGAGCCCAGCGAGGCGCCCGCCGGCGGCTCCGCGCGGGCGTTGCCCGCGGCCGGCCCTTTGACGCTCGACCCCGCGCGCTACCTGGCGAGCGCGCTGGGCGTGGACGTGCGCGTGACCGGCACCGAGCTCGCGATCCTCAAGTACTTCGTCGCCAACCCGGACCGCGTGGTGAACGCCGAGGCGCTGCTCAAAGAGGCGCTCGACTACCCCGCGGGCGTCGGCAACCCGCAGGTGATCCACACCCACCTCAAGAACATCCGCGGCAAGTTCCGCTCAGCGGGCGTCGAGCTCGGCTTCCTGACCAGCTCCTGGCAGGGCTACATGCTCGACACCAGCTGGACGGGCTAGGCTGTGTAGTCCTTGAGCCACTTGTGGCGGCTCGGGTGGCGCAGCTTGCGCAGCGCCTTGGCCTCGAGCTGGCGGATGCGCTCGCGGGTCACGCCGAAGCACTGGCCGACCTGCTCGAGCGTGCGCTCCTGGCCGTCTTCGAGCCCGAAGCGCAGCAGCAGGACCTGGCGCTCGCGCTGCGAGAGCGTGTTCAGCACGTCGAGGATGTCCTCTTTCAGCAGGCTGCGCGCCACGCCGTCGACCGGCGCGGGCGCGTTCTCGTCCTCGATGAACTCGCCGAGCCGCGCGTCGTCCTCCTTGCCCACCGGCGTGTCGAGCGAGGCCGGCTCGCCGGGCAGCTCGAGGATCTCGTGGACCTTGGCCTCGGAGACGCCCATCTCGCTCGCGATCTCCTCGGCGGTCGGCTGGCGGCCGAGCCTCTGGATCAGGTCGCGGTGCGTGCGCTTGAAGCGGTTCACGGCCTCGAGCATGTGCACGGGGATGCGGATCGTGCGGCCCTGGTCCGCGATCGCCCGCGTCATCGCCTGGCGGATCCACCAGGTGGCGTAGGTCGAGAACTTGAAGCCCTTCTTGTAGTCGAACTTGTCGACGGCCTTCATGAGCCCGAGGTTGCCTTCCTGGATCAGGTCCAGCATGGTCAGGCCGCGGCCCGCGTACTTCTTGGCGATCGAGACGACCAACCGCAAGTTGGCCTCGGTCAGCTTCTTCTTGGCGCGGTTCGCGCCCGGGCCGGCCTCGGCGATGCAGCGGGCCAGGTCCGCCTCTTCCTTGCCGTTGAGCAGCGCGATCTTGCCGATCCGCCGCAGGTAGAGGCGCACCGAGTCCGAGGTCGTGCCCGCCAGCGCCGCGAGCTTCGCGGGGTCGGCCGTGGGCTCGGGCGCGGAGTCGGTTTCGAACGGATCCTCGCTCTCGGCGATCGCCGTGACGTCGACCTCCTCGAGGCCGATCTGGCTCTGGGAGTCGTCCAATGGATGCTCGTGTCCGTCGAGATTGTCCAGCAGACCGTTGCGCATCGTGACCCTCCTAGATGCCGCTTGCGGCATGAGCCTCCGCGGCGATTGCTGCGGACGACGGACGCCTGGCCGGAGCCAGGTGCATGTAAAGTTTTATTACGAAAGTTAAGAAATGTCAACGTGGGATTCGGCCGAAGGGGGTCGGGCCGGGTCCGCGGATCTCCGAGCTTAGCTGAAAGATCCGCCCGCCCGCGGTGATTTATGTAACGGGCTCAGACCCCCGCCCAGTGGGCGTAACCGACGTCTTCCCAGTAGCCGCCGCGGCCGCCCGCGAGGCCTTCGAGCTGCTCGACCAGGCTGATCTGGTGCACGAACTTCGTGGACTTGTAGCCCAGCTGGTTCGGCACCTTGAGCCGCAGGGGCGCGCCGTGCCGGAGCGGCAAAGGCGCGCCGTTCATCTCGTAGGCCAGCAGCGTCTGCGGGTGGGCCGCGTGGCTGAGCGCGAGGCTGCCGTAGTAGCGCTGGCCCGTGTCGGCGTCGTAGTCGGCCGCGTGGAAGACGATCCAGCGGGCCTCGGGGCGCGGCCTGACCGCGGCCAACAGGTCGGCGACGCGCAGGCCGCCCCACTCGGCGATCGCGCTCCAGCCCTCCACGCAGTCGTGGCGGGTGGCCTCGGCGACCTTCGGGAAGGCCTGCCTCAGCTCGGCGAGCGAGTAGCTCGCGGGCCGCTCGACCAGGCCGTCGACGCGCAGGCGCCAGGCCGCGAGCGTCGCCGGGTAGTCGCCCGCGAGCGTCAGGCTGCGCACCGGGAACTCGGCGCTCCAGGCCTCGCGCGCGTAGGTCTTGACCAGCCGCCCGGCGAACGGGCGTGCGAGCGCCTCATCGAGCCGCTCGGCCCAGGCGAGCGCCTCCCACCAGCCCGAGCCCGGCTGGAGCGAGCAGCCGCCGAGCAGGGCCAGCAGCGGGGCGGGCGCCGCCGCCAGGAACGCGCGCCGCGAGAGCCTGTGATCCGCGGGCCTCATGCGCTACTTCCGTTCATGTGAATCCTCCGGGCGCGGGCGCGCGGGGCCGCCCGTCACCATGCGCGCCCAGGTGCGCGGGCCGGCGAGCGCCACCAGGAGCAGGTGCAGCGGGATGAAGCCGAGCACGCCGAGCATCGCCACGAAGTGCCAGGTGCGCGCGAACTGGCGCCCGCCGAGCATGTCGGTCCACCAGGGGAAGAGCGCGCCCCAGGCCGGCGAGAGCGCGAGGCCGGTCACGACCAGCAGAGGGCCGAGCAGCACCGGCACCGCGAAGTAGGCGATCTTCTGCAGCGGGTTGAGGCTGCCTGCTGGGCCTTCGAGCCTGAGCGGCAGGCGCAGGTGGTCGCGCAGCGCGGCGGGCACCGCGGCGAGATCGGCGAGGCGTGGCCACACGGCGCGGTGGCGGCGCCTGGCGAGCATCACGCCGAGGTAGAGCAGGCCGTTCAGCAAGAACAGCCAGGCCAGCGCGAGGTGGATCCGCCGGCCGCCCTCGAGCCAGCCGCCGAGCGTCACGGCGCGCGGGAAATCGCTCAGCGTGAAGCTGCCCGTGTCGATCACGCGGCCGAGCAGCACCATCTCGCCGTGCATGCGGCCGTCGTCGCCGATCGCGGGCGCGGGCAGCGTGAAGACCGTGCGCCGCGCGTCCGAGTCGTCGGCGGCGTAGAGCGCCGGGTGCGCGTTGAAGATCTGCAGGCCGCTCATCACGAGCGCCACCAGCGCGACCACGTTCAGCCAGTGGGCCAGGCGGATCGCGAGCGGGTAATCGGGCGGCGCGGCCTGCATTTCCATGATCCCGCGGGGCTTACATAGGCCCCTTCTCGTCCTTCATCATCATGGTCTTCATGTCCGCCATCATCTTGGCGTCGGTGGGCTTCAGCAGCATCATCTTGCCGTCGGCCATCAGCTTGTGGGCCATGCCCTGCTTGTCCAACATCATCCAGTTGCCCAGCCTGTCCATCATCATCATGGTGCCGTCCTTGCCCATCATGATCATGGCGCCGTCCTTCATCACCATCACCTTGCCCAGCGGGCCCGTCATCATGCCGGACTTGCCCTTCATGTCCATCTTCTCCATGCCTTCGTGGTGCATGGCGACCGCCGGTGCGGCGGTGAAGGCGACGAGGGCGCAGGCGATCGCGAGCTTCTTCATCTCAGCCATCTCCTGGGGCCTCAGACCGCGCCGAGATCGCGCAGCCAGGCCGTGATCCGGTCGGCGGACTGCACGCCCATCTGGCGGCCGATCGGCAGGCCGTTGCGGAACGCGACCAGCGTGGGCAGCGCCATGACTTGCAGCTGCTGGGCGAGGCCCTGGGCCTCCTCGACGTTGAGCTTGCAGACCTTGAGCCGCCCCGCGTGCTGGCTCGCGAGCGCGTCGAGCGCCGGCGCCAGCATGTGGCAGGGGCCGCACCAGGGCGCCCAGCAGTCGAGCAGCACGGGCAGGTCGCTCTCGAGCACCTCGCGCTTGAAGCTGCGCTCGTCGACCTCGACGGGCCTCGCCGCGGCGCGCTGGCCTGGCTGCGGGGCGGGCCTGGCGGCGGTCGCGGACCCGCCGCCACCGCCGCCGCCTGAGGCCGGCGCCTCGAGCGGCGTCTGGCAGCGCCCGCACTGGGCGCCCGTGCGCCCCGGGACGACCCGGTTGAGCGTGCCGCAGCGGCGGCACATGGACATCTGGCTGGACCCGGCCATGGCGACCTCCTCTGAGGCGAACGGGATGCTTCGCTTGCAACCCCAGCTTAGTTGCAGGAAGGCCGCGGGTCAGGCGAGAAGCGGGCGTAATTTCCGACGAAAACGCTTGGTCTTGACGCCGGCAGGAAAAAACGCCGAAGGCCGCGGCTCAGGCCGTGTCCGGCGCCGCCGGGCGGCGGCCGCCGAGCCAGCGCCGCAGGCCCTGCGTATGCGCCTCGGTGACGCTCGCGAGGCCGTAGGCGTAGGCGAACACGCCGGCGAGCACGGCCAGGCCCGCTGCGAGGTGCGGCGGATCGGGCGCCCAGCGGGCGCTGCCGCACAGCCAGGCCGTGAGGAAGACCAGCACGGGCACATGCACCAGGTAGAGCGTGTAGGAGCAGCCGGCGAGCGCCGTTGCGAGCGCCTGGTAGCGCGGCCAGCGCGAGCGGCGCAGGCCCGTCAGCAGCGCGTAGAGCAACAAGGCGAACGCCGCGCCCACCAGGAAGTCCGTGCGGATGCCGGGCCTGAGCACGTGGCCGCGCGAGAGCGTGGCCGCGAGGACGAAGCCCGCGCCCGCGAGCGCGAGCGCCACGGGCGGGTACCAGCGCGCGCGCGTCCAGGTAGGCGCGGGCGCCATGCTGACGAGCGCGCCGAGCAGCCAGATCGTGCCGAAGGCCAGGATCGTGGGGCCCACGAACCAGCCGACGAGGGCCGCCGCGAGGGCGTAGCCGAGCCGGTGGCGCGGACGGGTCCTGTGCGCGAGCGCGAGCACCGCGAGCGGGAAGAGCACGTAGTACCACCACTCGAAGCTCAGGCTCCAGAGCGGCGTGTTCGAGCCCAGCGTCGGCACCCCCCGCACGTTCTGCAGGAAGAGCGCGTTGCCGATCGCCACCGGCCAGCCGAGGCGCGTTTCGACAGGGAAGTTGATGATCGTGTGGCCGACCGCCGGCCGCGCGCCGCCGTAGACGCCGTCCGCGCCGAAGAGCGCGAGGCCTGAAAGGTCCCAGGCGGCGCCGAGCGCGAGCGCCGGCAAGAGCACGATCTGGAGGCGCGTCGCGCGGTTGGTGAGGTAGCGCCGCCAGGACCAGGCACCGGCCCCGACGTCGCGCATGACCGAGGAGCCTATGAAGTAGCCGCTCAGCACGAAGAAGATCATCACGGCCTCGTGCCCGAAGCCTGTCGCGAAGTAGAAGGTCGCGACCAGCGCCGAGGGCTGGGCGAGCGCGTGGTAGTCGATGAAGAACAGGTTGCGCCAGTGCCAGAGCAGCACGGCGAGCGCGGCCAGGCCGCGCAGCAGGTCGAGGTGGTCGGTCGGCAGGTCCGGGCGCTGGCTCAGGGCGCGGGCTCCCTGGCGGGCCGCGGCTCGGGCGGCGCCATCGGCAAAGGCGGCAGCTCGGAGAGCGGGTTGTTCGGCTGCGCGGTGGGCGGCGCGAACGGCCAGCCGGCGGGCTGGACCACCATCGGCGGCGGCGTGGGGATCGCGCGGGCGGGCGGCGCCACGCGCGCGCCCTCGCCGGTAGGCCTGGGCTCGAAGCCGCCGCCCTCGCTGGTGGCGCCGCCCGCCCGCGCGGGCGTCCAGGGGATCACGGGCGCGGGCGCGCCGCCGCGGCCGAGCACGTCGGGGTAGAGCTCGCGCAGCGCGAGCTCGGTGGCGCGATCGCCCACGCGCTGGACCACGCCGAGCGCGAGCCGGGCCTGGCGGTCGAAGGCCGGCGTGCCCTCGAGGTATTGGAGGATCGCGTGCAGCAGCGTCACGTGGCCCTTGCGCGCGGCCCACATGGCGGCCGTGTGGCCGTCTTGGTCGACCCGCTCGGCGTCCGCGCCGCTTTCGAGCAAGAGCTGGACGGTCCGCACGTTGTTGTGGCGCGCGGCGAGCATGAGCGCCGTGCGCGCGCGGTGGTCGCAGCTGTCGACGTTCGCGCCGCCGCGGATGCGGCTCGTCACGAGCTCTTCCATCCCGTTCTGGGCCGCCACGAGCAGGGTCTCGTCGCTGGGCCGGCCGGTGTCGGCCGCCGCCGCAGGCAGGGCGGCGAACGCGAGGGAGACGGCGACGAGGAAGGCGAAGGGCTTGCGCATGGGCTCCTGGACCGGGCGGGCTTGCGTCCGCTTTATACCCGCCAGACCCGCTGCTCTATGCCGCCTCGCCGCGCGCGCGGCCGCGCCAGGCGCCGACGGCGGCCACGAGCATCGCGAGGCCGGTCACCGCGATCACCGGCGCGATCCCGACGCCCTCGACCAGGAAGCCCGCCAGCGCGAGCGGCACGGTGGTCGCGATGTTGAGCACCATGTTCTGCGCGCCGAAGACCTTGCCGCGGCGCTGCTCGTCGACGAGCTCCTGCAGGCGCGTCTGCAGCGGCACGGCCGCGAGCGCCGCGCTCAGGCCGATCGCGACGGCGATCGCGAAGGCCCAGGCCTTGTGCTCGGCGCCCAGCGCCGCCAGCGCCGCGAGCGCGAGCAGCGCGAGGCCCGCCGCCGTGAAGCCTGTGGTCACGACCGCGTCGCGGTTCCAGCCTGTGCCGACGTGGCCGACCAGCCAGGCGCCTGCGCCCATGCCGCAGCCCGCCGCGGCCAGGAACCAGGAGAAGTTGGTGTGCAGCACGGTCTTCGCGAAGATGATCGCAAGCACGCTCATGGCCGCGAACATGCCGAAGAGCGCGACCTGCTGCCCGAGCGTGCGGCGGATCGCGGGGGTGGCGAGGATGTAGGCGAGGCCGTCGCGCAGCTGGTCGAGGAAGGGCGAGGCCGCCGCCTGGCGCACGTCGGGCTGGCTGTAGCGCATGAAGCTCAGGAAGCCCACCGAGATCAAGAAGCCGGCGCCGACCACGAGCGCCGCGAGGCGCGTGCCGAGCGCCTGGATCAAGGGCTCGCCGAACGAGAACGCGACGATGATCGAGCCTATCATGGTGGTCGCGAAGACAGCGTTGGCCGCGAGCAGATCGTCTTTCTCAACCACCAGCGGCATGGCCGCGGCCTCGGCCGGGATGAACGGCTGGGCGCAGGCGGCCACCAGGAACGCGAGGCCGACGGCGATCGCCACGTGGGCGTGGCCGAACAGCCCGAGCAGCACCACGCCGCCCGCGCGCAGCACGTTGGTCGCGATCATCACGCGGCGCTTGTCGAGCCGGTCGACCAGCACGCCCGCGGGCGCGCCCAAAAGCACGTTGGGCGCGGTGTGCAGCGCGAGCGCGACGCTCATGACGCGCGGCGAGCTCGAGAGCTCGCCCACGATCTCGACGAGCAGGATGAACACCAGCTTGTCGGCCACCTGCGAGAAGCACTGGCCGATCCACATCACGAGGAACGAACGGTTCGCGAGCAGCGGGCCGAAGCCGCCGCGGGCGGGCGCGGGGGCTGTCATGGGGCCAGTGTAGCACAGGTGCCGCCGACCCCCCGCGCAGGGTAGAAGGCCACCAGCCATGGCCCGTCACGCCCTCGTCGCAGCCACCTTCTCGGCCCTCGCCCTCCTCACGCTCGTGCTCTGCGATCGCGTGGTCGACGTGTGCGTCGATCGCGCGGTGGAGCGGCGCTACGCGGACCTGTTCACGGGGCCTGAGCGGCTCGATGCGATCGTGATCGGCTCGTCGCACGGCGAGTTCTGCATCGACGTCGCGGCGCTCGAGGCCCCCGGCCTCAGGCCCTACAACTTCTCGAACGCGGCGAGCGGCCCGCTCTACTTCGCGGCCTGGTACGAGGTCTACCGCGCCCACGTGGGCAAGGCCCGCTGGGCGCTGATCTCGGCCGAGTGGTTCTGGACCCGGATGGTGCGCACGCTGCGCGAGGACGTCGACAGCCTGCCCGCGGCCACCTGGCTCGAGATGATGCGGGCGCGCCCGCGCGCGGCAGGCGCCCTGTGCGCCCAGCGCTTCGCGCTGCTCAAGGAGCAGGCGGAGTTCCTGCGCATCGGCTTCGCCGAGCCCGCGCAGTGGAACTTCGATATGGCGCGCTATTACCGCGGCGGCACGCCGATCGTCCAGGCCGGCTACCGCGCGGGCAAGGTGGACGGCCGCAACGCCTACCGGCAGCCCGTGCCGGCGGGCTCGGCCGCGGCGTTCCGCCGCCTGTGCGAGCAGCTGCGGGCCGACGGCACGCGGGTGGTGTTCGTGCAGACGCCCGAGTACACGCCGCACGCGGGCGACCACCCGCTGGACACCCAGGCGATCGCCGCGCTCGCGCGCGAGTTCGGCTGGCCGTTCCTGAACTACAACGCCGAGCGCGCCTCGGCCTTCAACCACGACCAGGCCATGTTCACCGACTGGAACCACCTGAACCCGACCGGGCGGGCGCGCTTCAGCGCCCGGCTGCGCCTGGACCTCGACGCGCTCGGCGCGCTCGCGGCCGGGCCTCGCGGCAGCTGAGCCCGATGCTCTTCAACAGCTGGTCGTTCCTGTTCTTCTTCCCGGTCGTCGTCGGGCTCTACTGGGCGCTGCCGCACCGCTTGCGCTGGGCCTGGCTGCTGGCTGCGAGCTGCGTGTTCTACATGGCCTTCGTGCCGAAGTACGTGCTGATCCTGTTCGCGGTGATCGGCATCGACTACGTGGCGGGCTTGCTGATCGCGCGGAGCGACGGGGCGGCCAGGCGACGCTGGCTCTTGCTGAGCATCGTGGCGAACCTCGCGGTGCTCGGCTTCTTCAAGTACTTCAACTTCTTCGCCGACAACGCGCGGGCGCTGGCGCAGCTGATCGGCTGGAACCTGCCGCTGCCGGTCTTGCAGATCCTGCTGCCGATCGGCCTGTCGTTCCACGTGTTCCAGAGCCTGAGCTACACGATCGAGGTGTACAGGGGCAACCAGGCGCCGGAGCGGCACCTGGGCATTTACGCGCTCTACGTCATGTTCTGGCCGCAGCTGGTCGCAGGGCCGATCGAGCGGCCGCAGAATCTGCTCCACCAGTTCCACGCCGAGCACCGCTTCGAGTTCGCGCGCCTGGCCGACGGCCTGCGCCTGATGGGCTGGGGCTTCTTCAAGAAGGTCGTCGTCGCGGACCAGATCGCGGCGTTGATCGGCCCGATCTACGCCTCACCGCTCGAGCACGGCGGCCTCACGCTGTTGCTGGTGGCTGCGCTGTTCACCGTCCAGGTCTACGGCGACTTCTCGGGCTACTCCGACATCGCGCGCGGGGCCGCGAAGGTGATGGGCTACGACCTGATGGTCAACTTCGACCGCCCGCTCTTCGCGAAGAACATCGCGGAGTTCTGGCGCCGCTGGCACATCAGCCTCTCGAGCTGGCTCAACGACTACGTCTTCATGCCGCTGGCCTACGGCTGGAAGGGCGCCGGCCGGGCGGGTGCCGCCGCCGCCGCGCTCGTGACGTTCTTCCTGTCCGGCCTGTGGCACGGCGCGAACTGGACGTTCGTCGTGTACGGCGTCATGCACGGCGTGGTGGTGGCTTGTGAGATCGTCACGCGGCGCGCGCGCAAGCGCGTGGCCGCGCGGGTGCCCCAGCCGCTCTGGGCGTTCGTCGCCTGGGCCTCGACGCTCGGCTTCGTCACGTTCTCCTTCATCTTCTTCCGCGTGCCCACGCTCGCCCAGGCCACGTACTTCGCCACGCACCTGCACACGGGCCTCTGGACGCAGCTCACCACCGTGCAGGGGTTCGTCGCCGCGATCGATCCGCTGCACGGCTCGCCGCGCCGGCTCGCCTTCGTCTTGCTCGTGATCGGCCTGCTGCTCACCGGCGAGGCCCTGGAGGCGCGCGCCGGCGTGATCGCCCGCCTCGCGGCCTGGCCCTTGCCCGCGCGCTGGGCGGCCTACCTGGCGGGCCTCGCGCTGATCGCGCTGGGCGGCTCGTACCAGAACCGCGCCTTCATCTACTTCCAGTTTTGAGCCGGGTATAGTGCCGGTGTGACCCCGGAACCCTCGCCTCTGCCCAAACTGCGCGCCTTGAACGCCCTCCGGTTCTGGGCGGCCGTGGCCGTGTTCGTGTCCCACCTGGGGTACCTGCGGGGCTTCCCCGTCGTCGGCGAGGTTCAAGGCCTGTTGCTGAGTCGCGGCCATGCCGGCGTGACGTTCTTCTTCATTCTTTCCGGGTTCATTCTGGCCTACGCCTACCACGACCGCCTGCTGGCATCGGGCGTTTCGCGCGCGACGGCGCTCAAGCAGTTCTTCATCGCGCGTTTCGCCCGGATTTACCCTGTGCACGCGCTGACGCTCGCCGTCGCCGTCGTGATGGGGGGCGCCGAGAAGCTCAGCAACCACCTGGCCGAGCTGGTCGTTTCGACCTTGCTGCTCCATAGCTGGCTGCCGATTCGGCCTTTTCACCCCGTGTTCAACGGCCCGTCCTGGAGTCTGGCCCACGAGGCCTTCTTTTACGCCCTGTTTCCGTTCCTGCTTCCTTTTTTCCTGAACACCACTCGTGCCATGGGCGTCACGGTGGTCGCGGGCTTGTTTGCGGGCCTCGTCTGTTTGGCGTGCCTCTGGCCGTCGACCTCGATCTTTCTGTTCATGTACTTCCCGCCGGCCAGGCTCGCTGAGTTCATGACCGGCATCGTGCTCTTCAGGCTCCACCGCGATCGGGTTGGCAGCGGTTTTCAGGCAGCTGGCGGAGGCACCCGGGCCACGCTCACCGAGGTGATGTGCCTGGCATTGATCATCCTGACGGCTATTTCCGCCTATTACGTCCCGCGCAACCTCGAGTGGTCGCTCCTTTACGTTCCCGCCTTCGCGCTCACCATTTTCGTCTTCGCCTCGGAAGGCGGGGCGGTTTCCCGCTGGCTGTCGCGCCCGCTCTGGTTTCACCTGGGGGAAGTCAGCTATTCGTTCTACATGTTCCACCTGATGATCTTGACCGTCGCCTATTGGCACCGCAGCACGCTCGGACCCTATGGTATGGCGCTGGCGGCATTTGCGGCGACCCTGGCTGTCAGCTTGCTTTGTTACAGGTATTTCGAGTTGCCGATGCGAGCGAAGATCAACGCGTGGCTGACCGACAAGCGAGATCGGCCGGTTCTGAGTCCCTCGCCTGAATTGCACGCCGAGCGACCGAGCCCGCCCTAGGCGGGGAGCCGCTAAGCGGCTTGCGCCTGGTCTCTGTAACGCACTGGTAGCCAGTTGTTGATGCGGTTCCGCAGCGGAACTTCGAAGAAGGTGTAACAGAGGTGGCTCACCACCAGGGTGGCCATAAAGCCGCCTACAATGATGCCAATCGGCCCGACAGCGCTGAAATGGCGCACCATCACGATCAACACCAGCAGGTGGAACATATAGAATGAGTAGCTGATTTCGCCCAGGTGAAACGCGAACGGGTGGGCGAGCCAGGCCGAGAGCTTGCCGCGCGCCAGCGCGAACACGGCGATGACGGCCGAGAATGCGGGGATGTAGAGCAGCGATGCGGCCAGATTCGTCGTCACGTAATTGCTCAACGCGACGCTCGTGCCAACCAACGCGACCGCCCCGACCTCCAGCAGCGTGAAGCGAGCCGTCTGAGCGTTCGCCGTCGAACTGGCTCCGCCTTCCAACAGCCCGTGGTCGTGCAGGAGGCGGAACAGCAGCATTCCTGACACGAACTCGATCAACCGCACGGGTGGAAACAGGTGAAAGAAGTAGTGGTAATCGCTGGGGGCGAACACGGCGATCGCCAGCAACCCCAGCGCCGGCAGGCCGACTCCCGCCAGCACCAACGTCAGGCGCTTCATCAGGATGAAGGGCAAAAGCACAGGAAACAACAAGTAGAAGAACGCCTCGTGCGAGAGGCTCCAGGAGACCTGGTTGAAGGCGCCCATGAACGGCAGGCTCGGCACCCAGGCGTGGAGCAAGAGCAGGTTGGCCAGCAGCTCGGGGCCGCGCGACAGACATACCGTCAACCCGCTCAACAAGGCGGCGCAGCCGATCGTCAGCAGGTGAACGGGATAGATGCGGGCGAACCGCGCCAGGTAGAAGCGACCCAACGCATCGTCTGCGCGCCGGGCGCCCAGCAGGCGGTCGCGGTATCCGTAAGCCAGGATGAACCCGGACAGAATGAAGAAAAACGTCACGCCGCTCGCGCCTTTCACGAGGAATAGCGTGTACAACGGCTGGGTGCTCGGGTTCCCCGCCAGGAAGAACAGGTGCGCGCCGAAGACAGCTGCTGCGGCGAGGAAGCGCAGGGCGTTGAGTGACCGCAGCTTGGCTGGTGATGACGGCTTGAGCATCTGCCGCCATCATACCCGCCCGAAGCGACGTTAGGCCGGGCTGCCGCCCGTTTCGGGCACCGCCGCGTCCGCGCTGCGGATCAAGCAGGCCCGCGGCGCGGCGTCCGCGAGCGCGAGCGACCAGCCTTCACCGGCCGGCGCGAAGCCCAAGCTGGGCAGCAGGTCCCTCACCAGCTCGTTCTTGCCGCTCGGCAGGAACTCCGCCGCGAGCGCCGTGCCGCCCGCTGCGCGCACGGCGGCCACGACCGCCGCCAGCATGAAGTCTTCCATGCCGCGCTTGAGCACCCGGCAGCTCATGAGCCAGGTGTCCACGAACCAGGCGTCAGGCGAGCGCCGCGCCAGGATCACCACGCCCACCAGGCCGTGGTCGACGTGCACGTCGCGCAGCGTGAAGGTGAGCGTCAGGTGGCCGGGCGAGGCCATGAGCCGGCTGATCGCGGCCTCGTCGTAGCGCACCGTGCGCAGGTTGAACTGGTTCGAGCGTTGGGTGAGCTGCGCGACGCGCGGCACCGTGAGCGGCCCGACCGGCGCGACCTCGGCTTCCATCGACAGGCTCGCGAGGAACGCCTCGACCGAGTCGTAGCGGCCGCGCGTCGCCTCGGCCGCCTGGGCCGCCTGGATGCGCACGGTCCGCTCGCCGTCGTCGGCCGCGTGGCTCGCGGTCTCGAAGAGGTCGAGGGCTGCGAGGAACGCCGGCCGCTCGCCCGGGTCGGCGGGCAGCTCGGGCACCAGGACGTCCGGCAGCAGCTCGCGCACCATGGCGCGCTCGAACGGGTTGTCGTCGAGGAAGACCAGGGCATCGAAGCCCACGTTCAGCGCCGCGCGGATCGCGCGCAGGTTGTCGACCTTGGTCTCCCAGTTGGCCCTGAAGGCCGCGAGGTCGTCGAGCCTGAGCACCATCTCGGGGTGGCGCTCGAAGACCTCGCGCGCGAGCGCGTCGTCGTTCTTGCTCGCCACCGCGAGCAGCACGCCGCGCTGCTTGAGCTGGCGGGCCCAGACCTGCACGTCGCGGAAGGCCTGGCCGACGCCGGTCGGCCCGAGCGCGAGGTGCTCGATGCCGTCCTCGCCCACGATGCCGCCCCAGAGCGTGTCGTCGAGGTCCATCACGAGGGCCTTGCGCACCCGCCCGTCCGCCGCGCCCGCGCAAGCCAGCACCAGCCCCGCGACCGCCGGCAGGGCCTCGAACGCGAGCGTCATGTGGGCGCCGTAGTAGAGCCTGGGGTCGAACAGCGCCGCCCGGCCGGTGCGCGCCTGCAAGGCGGCCAGGTCGGCGACCAGCACGTGCCCATGCGCCATCGCGGCCTCCATGAGCAGGAGGTTGGCCTTGCGCAGCTGGTAGCGGGACGAGGCGGCCGTCTTGTTGGCGTAGCCGCCCCAGACGCCGTCGTCGACCTCCTGGAAGTTCAGCTGGATCACGCGGGTGCCGGGCGCTTGTGCGGCGACCGCGCGCCAGAGCGCGACCAGCCGCTCGACGGCCGCCTCGCCCGCGCCCGCGCGCCCGGCCTGGGGCTGGGCCGCGAAGCGCGCGAGGAAGGTCTCGACGGCCGGGTAGAGCACGACGTGGCGCGGGCCGAACGCCCAGAGCGGCGAGGCCGGGTCGAGGATCTGGGTCTCGAGCTGGTCGATGTCGGCGTCGAACACGCGCACGTCGAGCCCCTGGGCGTGGCCGAGCCCGCGGATGGCCTGGGCGAGCCACTGGGTGGGCGCATCGCCCAGCACGGCCAGCCGGACCTCGGGCAGGCCGGCGAAGTCCTTTTTCAGATTCTTCCTGAGCGTGGTGAAGTCCATGGCGCTTGGGGAATTGTACCCACGACCCGCGGCCCGGACCTTGACAAGCGGGCGTCCGGCGCGGTTATCAAAGGCTGCGCCCCCGCGAGATCGGAGCCCGGCATGACCATCGACGAAGTCCTCGAAGCGGTGAACGCCGTCTTCATCGACGTGCTCGGCGACCCGGGCATCAAGCTCGGCCCCGCGACCACCGCGCGCGACGTCGAGGACTGGGACTCGCTCACGCACATCGAGCTCGTCGTCGCGATCGAGAAGCGCTTCGGCGTCAAGTTCACGCTCGGCGAGGTGCAGGCGCTGCAGAACGTCGGGCAGATGTGCGAGCGCATCGTCGAGAAGACGGCCTGAGCCGATGGCGTTCGCGGTCGGCGCGACGTTCGCGCGGCGCTACGTGGTGAGCGAGGCCGTGTACGAAGGCTTCCTCGCGACCTTCGGCGATCGCAACCCGCTGCACACCGACGAGGACTTCGCCCGCGCGAAGGGCTTCGCCGGGCGCGTGATGCACGGCAACATCCTGGCGGGCTTCCTGTCCCACTTCGTGGGCGAGGGCCTGCCGACGCGCGAGGTGGTGTTGCACAAGCAGGAGATCCGCTTCCGGCGCCCTGTGTATCTGGGCGACGCGCTCGATTTCGAGGCCACGGTCGCGCACCATTCGGCGGGCGCGCGGGCGCTCGAGCTCGCGTTCGTGTTCGCGAACGCGGCCGGCGAGAAGGTGGCGACCGGCCGCCTGCAGGTCGGCCTGCTGTGACGAAGAGCGACTTGCCCGCGGGCAGTGAGGCCGCGCCGACGCGCACGATCGTCGTGACGGGCGGCGCTTCTGGGCTGGGGGCGGCGATCACCCGCCGCCTCGCGGTTGATCCCAGCAACCTCGTGCACTTCACCTTCCACCGCTCGGCGGCGGCGGCGGCGGCGCTCACCGCGGCGCACCCGAACGTGCACGCGCACCCGCTCGACTTCGCGGACGAGGCCTCGCTGCAGGCCTTCCTCGCGACGCTCGACCGGCTCGCGCCGGACGTGCTCGTGAACAACGCCGTGGGCGGCCTGCTGCGCAAGCCGGCCCACAAGCTGACGGCCGCCGAGCTCGCGGCCGGCTTCGCGCTCAACGTCGCGCCGGTCGTCGCGCTCAGCCACCGCGCGCTCGCGCTCTTCCGCAAGCGGCGCGGCGGGCGCCTCGTGACCGTGCTCTCGGACGCGCTGGTCGGCAGCCCGCCGCTCGGGCTCGCGGCCTACGCGGCGGAGAAGGCTTACCTCGCCTCGCTCGCGCGCTCCTGGGCCGCCGAGAACGCCGCGTACGGCGTGGCCTCGAACTGCGTGCTGCCGACCATGATGGCGACCGGCCTCAACGCGGACCTCGACCCGCGCGTGGTCGAGCAGGTCGCGGCCAGCCTGCCTGCCGGCCGCCTGCCCAGCGTCGAGGAGGTGGCCGAGGCCGTCGCGTTCTTCGTGACGTGCCCGGCCGCGATCAACGGCGCGCGGCTGGTCGTCAACGACGCGCGGGTGCTCGACTAGCCGCCCTGGTCGATCGAGAGCTTGCGCGACTGGGGCTTCTTGACCGGCTCGGCGAAGGGCGCGCGGATGGTCAGCACGCCGTTCTTGAAGCTGGCCTTGGCCTGGTCGTCCTTGATCCGGTTGGGCAAGGGCACGACCCGCTCGAAGTGGCCGTACTGCCGCTCGGTGCGGTAGTAGTTGTCTTCCTTGATCTCGGACTCCTTCTTGAGCTCGCCGGTGAGGTGCACGGCCTCGTCGGTGATCTCCACGGTCACGTCGTCCGGCCCGATCCCGGGCAGCTCGGCCGAGACCACCACCTCGTTGTCGGTCGCATAGACCTCGATACTAGGCGCGAAGCCTCGCCCGCCTTCGAGCGACGGCAGGCCGCCGAGCATTCGGCCGCCGCCGAACTGCTCGAACACCCGGTCCATCGCCCGGCGCATCGACTCCATCTCCGCGAGCGGTTCCCAACGCGTGAGTGCCATCTGGATTCTCCTCCTCATTGGCTCTGGGGGCTTGGTGGCGACGCGAGGTCGCGGAGTCCAGATTACAGCCGAGGTCGCGCAGCCCCAACAAGGGCGCGGGGGATTTCATGCGACGAGGCCCCGGCATCGCCGGGGCCTCGCCAGGTGGGTCGGAGCTACTGCTTGTCGCGGGTCACCGGGCCCTCGGCCGCGGCCTTGTCGGCCTCGTCGAGCTCGGCCTCGGCCAGCTTGGCGTTCTTCTGGACCCGGAAGTACAGCGTCTTCCAGTCCCAGCCGTTGTCGCGGTTGCGCACCTGCACGTCGACCGTGTAGGTGCCGTCGAACGAAGGCGTGGTCCAGGTGGCCGAGTCGTTGAAGCCGAAGATCGGGCCGAAGGCGCGCCAGTTCCAGTCGAGCTGGGCGTTCCAGTCGGCGGTGGTGTAGGCGCGCAGCCGCACCTGGTAGTTCGGCGGCGCCGTGAACGACGTGCCCATCAGGCCGTTCGCCGTGATGTAGGTGATCCGGAGGAAGGCGTCGTTCGCCTTCGCCTTGGCGGCCTGGGCGGTCTGGCCCTGACGGACCGGGGCCTTGGCCATATGAGCGGTGCCACAGCCCGCCACGAGGAGGGACGCGGTTGCCGCCGCGATCAGCTTGCGCATGAGGGGACTCCCGAGGGTTGCCAGCTCGCGAGCGGATCAGGGGGCCGGCTGGCCGGGCGGCCTGTTTATCCAGGGGTTAATTGGATTACCCTGATCTTAACCTGACGGAAGAACGACAATGCCGTTCCCATCCCCTTTACCGTACCGCGCAGTCCGCATGATCGATTTAAGGATAGATTATGAAAAGGTTATGGCAGGTTTATCGAATATTCAGGCGCGCGGGGCGGGCTGCCAGTCGAACATGCCCTGGGCCTTGAGCTCGCGCTCGGCGCGGAAGCTCAGGTATTCCTTGAGCGCGTGGCGGCAGTTGCCGAGCACGCCGGGCTGGGCGTCGACCTGGCGGGCCTCGCTGAGCGGCGTCTCCTGCAGCTTGTTCATGAGCGCCCAGGCGCCGCCCGAGAGCTTGCGCACGCGGCCGCTGACCAGCCCCTCGCAGTGGACGCAGATCGCCGAGCCGCCCTCGATGTGCAGGCCGGCGACGTCGTAGGCCCACTCGATCGGGCGATCGCAGGCCATGCAGGTGTCGAGCTGCGGGCGGTAGCCGAGCACGTCGAGCAGCTGCAGCTCGAAGGCCGTGAGCAGCACCTCCGCGGGCGCGCCCGGCCCGAGCTCGCCGAGCAGCTCGGCGAAGAGCGCGTAGGCCTCGGGCGCCGGATCGCCCTCTTCCAGGAAGGCCATCAGCAGCTCGGAAGCCGCCATGCCGCAGGCCAGCGCGTCGTAGTCCTGGGACACGCCCGGGAAGCGGCGCAGCGAGTCGACCTGGGTGACCACGTCGAGGTTGCGCCCCTTCGCGAGGATGACCTGGCACTCGCGGAAGGCCTCGAGCCGCCCGCCGATGCGGTTGTTGGCCTTGCGCAGGCCCTTCGCGACGACGCGGCGCAGCCCGTCCTCCTGGGTCAGGAGCACGAGGATCTTGTCGGCCTCGCCGAGCACATGGTGGCGCAGGACGAAGGCGGTGACGGTGGTCAGGCGGTTGTCGGACACACCTTATTATACCGCGTCCTGCCTGGATTTGGGCGGTCGAGCGGGCCTACCTGACCGTGTAATGGTTCGGCTGCGGCAGCGCCTGATCGAGGTAGGCGAGCAGCTCGGGAAAGCGGTGGCCGACCAGGAAGTAGGCGGTCACGCCCGCGGCGGCGACCCAGCCGTACATGCCGCGCGCGTCGGTCAAGCAGGTGCCGTCTTCTTCGCGCACGAGGCGCTGGAGGGTCGATTTCATGGCGGTGCTCGATTCGGATACGGTTCCCCAACCGATCCGATCATACCGCCGGGGTGTTGCGCCCAGCCTGCGGGCGCGTTGCGCGAACGTGAAGCAGCGAGCGGGCCTGCGCGGGCCTCAGGGGCCGGCGGGCGCGGGGGCGGCGGGCAACTGGTAGTGCAGCAGGCCCTTGGTGGGCGAGGCGACCCAGAGGTGGTCGTCGTCGGTGACGAGGAGGTCGTTGATGTCGACGCCGAGGCCGAGGTGGTAGAAGGCCTGCACCCGGCCGTCGGGGCCAATGCGCATGAGCAGGTCGTCGGGGGCACCGGATGGCAGCAAGGACTCTTCGAAGACAGCGTGAGCCGCAACACGATTCATGGATGGAACATATGTTTGCATTGCCTGTCTCATTGCTCTATAATTCTTGGAGTGGAGTACAAGAGCAACCGGAACGTCGTTTATTCCTGCAAGGACTACGTTGTCTGGTGCCCGAAGAACCGGCGGCCTGTGCTCGTCAATGGGGTAGACGAACGCCTGAAAGCGATCCTGCGAGAGGTGGCCGATACTTCGTCTCGACGGTGGGAGGCTCGCCTTTAGCCGTGGTCAAGCAGTACATCGAGAACCAGAAGCGGAGCGAGGCCCGATGATCATTGCCAAAACCTTCCGCTACCGGCTTGAACCCAACGCGCTTCAACGACAGCTCTTTGCCCGCTTCGCCGGGTGTTGCCGTTTCGTATTCAACCAGGGCCTGGCTGCAAGGAAGGCGAGCTACGAGACGGAGGGCGAGACGCTTTCCTACGCCGACCAGTGCAAGGTGCTGCCGGATCTCAAGAAGGCAAAGGATACCGCCTGGCTGGGCGAGATACACTCGCAGGTCTTGCAGCAGGCCCTCAAGGATTTGGATACGGCCTATCAGCACTTCTTCCGGCATGTGAAGGCAGGCGAGGCTCCCGGCTTCCCGAAGTTCAAGAAGAAAGGCCAGAAGGACGCTTTCCGCTACCCGCAAGGCGTCAAGGTCGAGGGCGGGCGGATCTACCTGCCCAAGATCGGCTGGGTGAAGTACCGCGACTCCCGGCCCGTCGAAGGGAAGATCCTGCAAGCGACCATCAAGCGAGAGGGTGAGCACTGGTTCATCAGCCTGGCTTGCGAGGTCGAGTTGCCGGACCTCGCGCCTGTGACCGTCGCGGAAGAAACGGCCGTCGGCATCGACGTGGGGCTCAAGCGCTTCGCCTTCCTGTCAGATGGTACCGACATCGAGAACCCACGGTTCATGAGCAAAGCCCTCCCCAAGCTCAAGCAGGCCCAACGACGATTGCGCCGCAAGACCAAGCGGAGCAACAACTGGAAGAAGCAGATGGCGAAAGTCGTCAAGCTGCACATCCAGGTCAAGAACGCTCGGAAAGACTTCGCCCACAAGGCTTCCACCACGATCGTCAAGAACCACGACGTGATTGCGGTGGAGGATCTCAACATCAAGGGCATGGTCAAGAACCGGCACCTGTCCCGCGCCATCAGCGACGTGGGTTGGGGGCTGTTCCTCGCTATGCTCAAATACAAGGCCGAGTGGGCTGGCAAGCACTTCGTTCGGATCGGACGCTTCGAGGCCACCTCCAAGACGTGCTCGACCTGCGGCGAAAAGAAGCCCATGCCGCTTTCTGTCCGCACCTATGCGTGCGGCGGCTGCGGCACGGTCATCGATCGAGACTGGAACGCCAGTCTGAACATCAGGGCGGCGGGGCTCGTCGTCCTCAATGCTTGTGGAGGGGCTTAGCAGTGGCGGCTCCTGCGAAACAAGAATCCCCCGGCTTTTGGCCGTGGGGAGTGTCAACCTCGGTTGCCTGAAATGAAACGGTCGCGCTCAAGGCCCATGCCCGGGCGGCCGATAGGTCGTACAATCACCTTTCGAAGCCCCGATGCAATACCGCCGGCACAACCAGTGGGTCCTCGGCCTCGTCGCGAGCGTGCTCACGACCGTGGCGGCGTTCACCGTGGCGGTGGACGCGGTCGGGCTGTGGGGCACGCCCGCGATCGCGGGATTCAATAGCTACAAGGTCAACCAGCACCGCTACGAGGTCACCTACAAGGCCGCGGCCTACGCCCGCCGCCCGACGTCCGCGGTCTTCATCGGCACCTCGCGCGTGAAGTACGGCCTCGATCCGGCCACCTACACCCGGCTCACCGGCCGCGAGGCGTACAACATGGGCGTCGGCGGCCTGGCCGCCGACGCCTTCCCGGCGGTCCTCGCGCACGTCCGCCGCCACCGACCGGATCTCGAGGAGGTGGTGCTCGGCCTCGGGCACCAGGAGTTCCTGCGGCCGACCGCGGCCGCACGTGCGCGCGTGGCGGAAGCGGCGCGCCACCTCGGCTGGGGCTGGCTGCCCTTCGCCGACCTCGCGCGCCACACCCTCACGGTCACGGCGCTCAGCGACGCCGCGGCGACGATCAAGGCCTCGCGCCGGGCACCCGACGCGCGCGTCTACGCGGCTGATGGCCGCGACCTCAGCCAGCCCTGGATCGCGAGCCTCGAGCTGTCTGGGACTTACAGGGCCTACCGCTACGGCGCGCGGCGCTACGGCCAGGAACCGATCGGCCAGATCTACGATCCCGGCCAGCTGGCCTGGCTGCGCGCGATGGTCGAGGCTTGCCGCGCGGGCGGCGTGCGACTCACGGTCTTCGTCGCGCCCGGCCACGCCCTGGAGTACGAAGGCGCCTGGGGCCTGCCTGCCTGGGCGGAGCTCGAGCGCGTCAAGCGCGACCTCGCGGCCGTCACGCCGTATTGGGACTTCTCGGGCTACAACGCCGTGACCACCGAGCCCCTCGCGGCGAGGATGCGGCACTACCTCGACGTCACGCACTACCGCCCTGCGGCCGGCGACCTCGTGCTCCAGCGCATGTACGGCGGGCCCGGCGTGCCGCCCGGCTTCGGTCGCCTGGTGACGGCCGCGAACGTCGAGGCCTCGATCGCCCAGCTGCGCGCCGAGCGGGCGGCCTGGGCGGCCCGCGACCCGGCCGACCTGCGCCTGCTCGGGCAGCTGCGCCAAGAGCTCGGGGTGCGCTAGGCCGATGCTCTTCAACTCCTACGAGTTTCTGTTCGTCTTCCTGCCGCTCGTGCTCGCCATGTGGTACGGGCTCGCGCGGCTGCGCGCGGTCGGCTGGGCGGTGGCCTCGCTGGTCGCCGCCTCGTGCGTCTTCTACGCCTACTGGAACTGGCGCTTCTTGCCGCTGCTCGGCCTGTCGGTGGCCTTCAACTACCTGGTGGGCCGGCAGCTCGCGGCCCAACCGGATCGCCGGCTGCTGACCCTCGGCATCGTGGCGAACCTGCTGGTGCTCGGCTACTTCAAGTACGCGAACTTCTTCCTCGACACCGCCGGGCAGCTCACCGGTGCCTCGCTGGGGCGGCTCGACGTGGTGCTGCCGCTCGGCATCTCGTTCATCACCTTCCAGAAGATCGCCTTCCTGGTGGACAGCCACAAGGGCCACGCCGCGAACTACCGTCTGCGGGACTTCTTGCTGTTCGTGACCTTCTTCCCGCAGCTGATCGCGGGCCCGATCGTCCACCATGCGCAGTTCATCCCGCAGCTCCAGCGCCTGCGCATCTTCGTGCCCGACCCGCGCAACCTGGCCCTGGGCGCGTTCCTGCTGGCCTGCGGGCTCTTCAAGAAGGTGGCCATCGCCGATACGCTCGCCCCGTGGGTCGTGCCGGCCTTCGACCAGGCCGCCACGGTGGGCTTCTTCGACGCCTGGGCGGCCGCGCTGGCCTATACCTTCCAGCTCTACTACGACTTCTCGGGCTATTCCGAGATGGCGCTCGGCCTCGCGCTGCTCTTCAACCTCAAGCTGCCGCTCAACTTCGACTCGCCGTACCAGGCCACGGACATCATCGCGTTCTGGCGGCGCTGGCACATGACGCTGTCGGCCTTCCTGCGCGAGTACGTCTACATCGCGCTCGGCGGCAATCGGCACGGCAAGGTGCGGCGCTACCTCAACTTGCTGCTCACCATGCTGATCGGCGGCCTGTGGCATGGCGCGGCCTGGACCTTCGTGTTCTGGGGCGCCCTGCACGGGCTGTACCTGGTGATCAACCATGGCTTCCGCGCGCTCGCCGGGCGGCTGCCGGACCTCGGCCGCGCGGGCGCGTGGGCCGGGCGCCTGGTCACGTTCCTGGCCGTGGTGGTGGCCTGGGTCTTCTTCCGCGCACCGGACTTCCAGGCGGCCGGCAAGCTCCTCGCCGGCATGGCCGGATTGTCCGGCTTCACGTCGGCGAACCTGGCTTACAAGGCCTCGGGGCTGCTCGCGCGGGAGCAATTGCTCGTGCTGCTCGGCCTGCTCGCCTGGGTGTGGCTCGCGCCCAACGCGCCGGCGGTCGCGCAGCGGCTGCGGCCGGGGCTCATGTGGGCGTCGGCCACGGCGGCGTTGTTTCTCGCGGCCTTGCTCGTGCTCGACCGGCCTAGCGCGTTCATTTACTTCCAGTTCTGAGAAGCGCGAGCGTCGCCCGGTGACCTAACAAAGATTTAATCGACGGCCAATCATCCTTTGATGTGGGTATCTCGCTTGGCTGGTAAAGTGAGCACTCGTTTCAAGCTCGGTTTTTGTAAGGTGTGATCCCATAATTTCCACTCGTTCTTGCTTCATCATCGCCCCGGTCATCGCGCTTTCGGCCGCATGCTCGCCTTATCCCGATGCCCCCGCCCCGGCGTCGAGGGCGGACGTCGTGCTCGGCTGGCAGGTCGCTCCCGCGGCGCTTGCCGTCGGTTTTGCAGGGCGTGTATTGGACGTGGAAGGTGCAGGCGGCGTCGCGATCGTCGTCAGCATCGAAGGCGAGGCATTGGTCAAGCCGATCACCCGCCGAGTCGAGTCGACCGACCTGGACATGCCGAGTGGTCAGGTCACGTTCGAGAGCCTGCCGCCGGGCGCGATCCGGATCACGGCGACGGCCGTAGATGCCGAATGCCGGGCGACGGCATCGGCCACCGGCTCGGCGACCATCACGGCTGGTCGGTCGGCGACGATTGAACTCGCGCTCGCGCCGCTGGCGGCGGGCCTCGCCGTCCCGATCGCCTGCCCGTCGGCCTCACCGCTGCCTTCGCCCTCGCCCGCGGGTCCACCGACAGGGACCGTGCTCGCGACAGCCGCCGTCGGGTCGCAGCCGGCCGGGGTGGCCGTGGGCGACCAGGTGTGGGTCACCAACACCGGCGACGGCACCGTGAGCCGCCTGTCGTCGGCCGGCACGCCGCTCGGCACGACCTACGTGGGCGAGGCGCCGCGCAGCG
Organism: Candidatus Sericytochromatia bacterium; assembly: GCA_036675505.1. Taxonomy (GTDB): domain Bacteria; phylum Cyanobacteriota; class Sericytochromatia; order S15B-MN24; family JAQBPE01; genus JAKFEW01. The sequence goes on along the minus strand of JAKFEW010000091.1, from coordinate 37,814 downwards.
TGGCGGTCGACCATGACGGCAACGCCTGGGTCGCGGTGTCGGGCAGCAACGCGGTGGTTCAGTTGGGGCCCGACGGCCAGGAGGTCGGGCGGACGATTGTCGACAAGACGCCCTGGGACCTCGCGCTCGATGACTGGGGCCGCGTCTGGATCTCGCACCTCGACAAGAAGACCGTCACGGTGCTCCACCCGGATGGCACGCCCTTCGATTCCTACAGGGTCGAGAAGGAGCCGGCAGCCCTCGCGGTCGGGCTCGACGACACCGTCTGGGTGGTCAGCGCACGGCGCGACCTCGTGCTGCGGCTGTTCGCCGAGGGCACGCCGCAGGGCGAGACCGGCGTCGGCCGCTACCCGGCCGACGTGGCGGTCGACGCCGCCGGCCACGCCTGGGTCGTGACGCGCGGGGACGATCGGCTGTACGAGCTCGACATGGACGGCGCGATCCAGTCGATCCGTGCCGTCGGCGCGGCCCCGAGCGCGATCGCTATCGATCAGCAGGGCCGCCGCTGGGTCGCGAACCAGGGCGACGGCACCGTGAGCCTGCTCGCGGGCTCGCACGTGACGACGATCCCGGTCGGTGGGGCGCCTGTGGGCCTCGCGCTGGATGCCGCGGGCAACGCCTGGGTGGTGGACACGGCGAACGCCGTCGTCAAGCAGCTGGCGCGGTAGGGGACGAAATGAAGCTCCATTCGCGCCTATTTCTTTCGACCAGTGTGCTCGCCGTCGCCGTCGCGCTGGGCTGCCAGGCGCCGCCGCAGATGGTAGCCGCGCAGCCGCGCGTCGTGGTCCGTGAGAGCGCCATGCAGCTCGCGCCCGTCGCGCCGATGTCGATCGTGCTCGACAGCGGCTGCCCGGATCGCCCCGCGGGCTACGGCCTGGCGCAGGCCCCTGGCGGCCTGGATCCACGCATCGACCGCTTCGATATCTCGATCAGCGGCCCCGCCTTGATCAAGGCCCTCGAGATCCCGGTGAGCCGCGCGGACTTCAACGGCGGGTGCCAGTGGCTCTCGGAGGTGTACGACCTGCCGCCCGGGACCTACCTCGTCACGCTGAACGCCTATAACGCGATTGGCGACGTGATCGCCCACGCGAAGGGCCATGAGTCCGTCGATCCGACGAAGCCCAAGACCATCACGTTCCGGTGCGATTTCAGTACCGGTCGCATCGTCGTCTGCGTGGGGCCCTGCGGGTCTCCGAGCCCGACCCCCTCGCCTTCGCCCATCTCCACGTTCCCCCCGCCGGGACCACTCCCGCCGATCGCGGGCCTATTCGACCGGATCCATGGGCTGCACGCGGACGACCAGGGCAACGTGTACCTGTTCGGGCTGAAGCCGAAGCCTTGGCCGGATGATTACCACATCGGCCGGACGGTCGAGGTCACCCCGAGCGGCGCGACGCGGGTATTGGAGCGTACCAGGAACCCGGCCCATGACTACGTGGTGTACGAGGGTGACCTCTCCGTCGCCACCCGCGGACCGGCCACGCTGCAAGCGTTCGCGGGCGTGGTCCCGAAGCGCCTGACGTATGGGACTGCGTCTTACTCCGCCAATACGACCTACATGAAGCTTGGCGACGGCATGCAGATAGTCGGCTACGCCTCGCACACGATCAAGGCTGATTTCCTGCGCCCCTGGGGCGCGAGCGCGGGGCTCATCGGGCAGATCATCGCGCCGGGCTCGGTCGACCCGGCGAACGCCGCCGGCTATATGATCGCAGGTGCCCACGGGACGATGTACGTCGACCGACGGGCCTTGCAGGGCGACCGCCGCGCGGCGGTCGAGCGACCGATCAGCCTGACGCTCGATCGCGTGAGCATCATGGGTCCGATCTGGACCTGCAAGAAGGGCATTCTCACGCGCGGGTCGAATCACCTCGCGCCGCCCAGGGTGCTCGTCTCGCGGCCCGCGTACGGCCTCGCGCAGATCGTCCCTTTGCGGAGCGAGGTGTTCTTCACGACCTACGAGGAAGGCGACACCAACATCTACTACGACGACCTCGCCACGGGCGCCGCGCCGAGCATCGCGTACACCTTCCTCGCCGGCACGCCGCACCGCATCGAGAAGGGTGCCGACGGCGCCTACTACGTGCTCCTGGCCGAAGGGCCGCTGGCCTTCGACGCCGCCTCGGGTGACCCGTACATGTACGAATTCCCGGGCAAGCGCGAGGTGCGCGTCGTGAAGTTGCGCTTTGATGCGGCGGCCAAGAAGCTGGTCGATCCGAAGCTGATCGTCGATACGTTCCAGAACCCGGCACCGAGCTGGTAGCCGTGATGATTTTCGTTCGAGGTAAGGGGTGCCGGCGCCGCCGGTCCGCGCGATAAGAGGAGACAGGTCTTGAGAAATAAGCACCGTTTTTACCTGATGGGCGGCATCCTGGCCGGCGCCGTGGCGCTCGGCTGCCAGGCGCCGCCTCAATCGGTGCCCGGCAAGCCTCGCGTCGCCAAATACGAGGGGTCGATGAAGATCGGCTCGGACGCTGACGTGGCGTTCGTGTTCGAGCGAGATTGTGATGCCAAGAGGCCGGGGTACGACCTCAAGCAAGCGACCAGTCCGCTGGATCCCCGCATTCGGTCGTTCAAGGTCCGGATTTCCGGCCCCAACCTGATCGACGACCTCGTAATTCCCGTGAGCCTCGGAGACTTCGGGGGAGGCTGCGTCTTCACCTCGGAGTTCTATGGAGTGCCCGACGGCACCTACAATGTCGAGTTTCAGGCGATCGGCTCCCGGGGGGACGTGGTCGCCTTCGCCAAGGACATCGTCACGATCCAGCCCGGCCAGACGATCATCAAGACGCTGCAGTGCGACTTCAAGACCGGCCAGTTGGCCGTGAAGATCGATTGCTGCAACAGCCCCGCTCCGAGCGTTTCGCCCTCGGGGGGAGCCTCGCCGACGCCAACTCCGATAGCGACGTCCACGCCGACCCCTACGCCGACCCCTACGCCGACCCCTACGCCGACTCCAACGCCACTGCCTCTCCCGAGCGCGCTTCTGAGTGGAGCCACCGGCTTCTCGGTGGGGGCCGACGGCGCGATCTACATCTTTGCCTGGGATCCGGGATTGACTGCCATCGGCGGTGGGCGCGCCCGGGTCATCAAGGTGAATCCCGATCTCTCCTTGCCGCAGCCGGTCTCGTACTTCGCTGACAGCACCGACTTTATGACCGAGGGAGAAATCGTTGGCGGCGAGTTCCGCGGCCAGGTAAATGGCCTCTCAGAGCGAGCCATTGTGTGGGATACGCTTCAGCCGTCGTTGCCTACCGCGACAATCTACAACCTGGTGCCCCAGGTCAGTGGATCAACCAATTGGCACCACGTTGCGAACACCGTCAACGAATCGAACGGCCATGTGGTGTTTTCGACAGTATCGAAGCGCAATCTCACGCTCAACGGTCCCTGGGTCGAATCCATGCATATATACGAAGAGAGTCTGCCGACGACACAGCCGTTGGTGAGCGTACCAGAAGCAGATCCCACCTCCACCGACTATTACCTCCCCCACAGCATGTCGTGGGCGAGTTCGCTGACAGGTTTGTCCTCGGTGCCCGGTGTGCCAGTTTGGGCCGCATTCGGCGGCATTTTCCGGCAAGGGGCGTCCGTGGCCGTGCCGCAGCGGATTGTTGCGGGCCCGGCATACGGGCTAGAACTGCTCGCGGAAGACGCAAGTGAATTGTTGTTCACCCGTTGGGGGTACACCTTCGACCAGAACATCTATTACTACGGTCCCGGCACCGGTGGCAACGCCGTTCCCGCGATGCAAACGCCGTTCACAAATGGCTATCCTTGGTTCGTCGAGCGCGGTGCAGATGGAAAGTATTACGTGATGCTCGCCGAAGCCTCCTCTGCGAGAGCTTCGACGCAGTTCATCGGTAACTCTAGCAGCCAGCAACGGATCCGGATCGTGAAAATGTCCTGGGATCCCGCCGCGAAGGCCCTGACACCGGTCCAATTAATGGTCGACTCCTTCGCCAACTCGGCCCCGAGTTTCTAAGGCGAAGGCCCAGCGCTAGAAAGCCCCTGTACCAACGTGATACAGGGGCTTTCGTTTATTGCACTAACCCAGCAGATCGGCATGTGCGGCGAGGCCCGGCGGTAACACCGCCGGGCCTCAGGCTATTTTCTCGCTCGCTACACCTTCGCGAGCGACTTGAGCTTCTTCTCGACCTCGTCGATCACCTCGTGCATGCGCAAGGGCACCGGCACGCCGGCCTCGGTCAGGGCCTTCACCTTGCCCGCGGCCGTGCCCTTGTTGCCCGACACGATCGCCCCCGCGTGGCCCATCCGCTTGCCCTCGGGCGCCGTGCGGCCCGAGATGAAGCCGACGACCGGCTTCTTCATGGTCTTGATGTACTCGGCCGCGACCTCCTCGTCGGAGCCGCCGATCTCGCCGGCCATCACCACGATCTCGGTCTCGGGATCCGCCTCGAACAGCTTGAGGCAGTCGATGAAGCGCATGCCGATGATCGGGTCGCCGCCGATGCCCACGCAGGTGCTGATGCCGAGCCCGCGGCTCGAGCACTCGGCGACCAGCTCGTAGGTGAGCGTGCCCGAGCGGCTGATCAGGCCGACGTTGCCCTTCTTGAAGATGCGGTGCGGCATGATCCCGAGCTTGGCCTCGCCGGGCGTGATCACGCCGGGGCAGTTGGGGCCGACCAGGCGCGACTCGCTCTTCTCGAGCTGGGCGTAGACCTTGATCATGTCGTGGAGCGGCACGCCCTCGGTGATGCAGACCACCAGGGGCAGCTTGGCGTCGAGCGACTCGAGGATCGCGTCGGCCGCGAACGGCGGCGGCACGAAGATGATCGAGGCGTTGGCGCCGGTGGCCTTCACGGCCTGCTGGACGGTGTCGAAGATCGGCACGCCGTTGGCGTCCTGGCTGCCGCCCTTGCCGGGCGTCACGCCGGCCACCACCTGGGTGCCGGCCTCGATCATCTGCTTGGTGTGGAACGCGCCTTCACGACCCGTGATGCCCTGGACCAGCAGCTTGGTGTTCTTGTTGACGAGTATGCTCATCTTGAGGTCCTCCGGGGCTTACTTGAGGCCAGCCAGGGCGACGACCTGTTGGGCGGCGTCCTGCATGCTGGCAGCGGGGTGGAACTTGGGCGAGGTCGCGAGGATCGCGCGGCCTTCCTCTTCGGCGGTGCCGGCGAGGCGCACGACGACCGGGACGGTCAGGTTGGTCATGTCCTTGGTGGCCTCGAGGATGCCCTTCGCGACCTCGTCGCAGCGGGTGATGCCGCCGAAGATGTTGATCATGATGCCCTTGAGGCCCTCTTCCATCAGCACGACCTCGATCGCGTTCTTGACCACGTCGGCCTTGGCGCCGCCGCCGATGTCGAGGAAGTTCGCGGGCTGGCCGCCCTCGCGGCTGACCACGTCGAGGCTGGTCATGACCAGGCCCGCGCCGTTGCCGATGATGCCGATGTTGCCGCCGAGGTGCACGAAGGTGAGCCCGCGGCGCGCCGCTTCCTCTTCGATTTCATGACCCTCTTCGGACTCCTTCCAGCCGGCGAGGTCGCTGTGGCGGAAGAGCGCGTTCTCGTCGATCGTGATCTTCGCGTCGGCCGCGATCATGCGGCCGTCGGTGGTGATCGCGAGCGGGTTGATCTCGGCCATGTCGGCGTCGCACGCGACCATCAGCTGGTAGAGGTTCTTGAGGAAGCTGGTCGCTTCCTTCACGTGCTTCTTGTCGAAGCCGCCTTCGAAGATCAGCTGGCGGACCTGGAAGTCGGTCAAGCCCACGGCCGGGTCGACCCAGACCTTGCGGATCTTCTCGGGGGACTTCTCGGCGACCTCCTCGATCTCCATGCCGCCTTCCGAGGAGGCCATGATGATCACACGCTTCTCGTCGCGGTCGAAGAGCATGCCCACGTAGTACTCCGTCGCGATCTCGACGGCTTCCTCGACCAGCACCTTCTTCACCTTGAGGCCCTTGATGTCCATCCCGAGGATCGCGCGGGCGGCCTCGTAGGCCTCCTCCGCGTTGTTCGCGATCTTGATGCCGCCGGCCTTGCCGCGGCCGCCCACGTGAACCTGGGCCTTGACCGCCACCTTCTTGCCGATCTCCTGGGCGATGCGCTTGGCGTCATCGGGCGTGTCGGCCACGCGGCCCTTGGTGGTCGGGATGTTGAATCGCTCCATCAGGAGCTTGCCCTGGTACTCGTGGATCTTCATCCGCTGGTTACTCCTCAGTATGCCTAGACGCCCGCAACATCGCGAGACGCGAGGGATTCTAGCATGAAGCGGAGGCGAGCGACCAATCGGGCGCGTTTCGGCCGCCTCAGGCCGGCTGGTCGGGTGACGCAGGCGCCCGCCTGGTCGGCCAGGCCAGGGCGGCCAGGCAGAGCAGCAGCGCCAGCAACGAGAGCGCGAGGCCGACCGTCACGCTGCGCGGCTCGTAGCGAAAGACCACGCGGTGGGCGCCTGCGCCGAGCTGCACGCCGCGGAAGGCCACGTCCACCGGGTAGATCGGCGCGGCCTGGCCATCCACCTCGGCCGTCCAGCCGCGCGCGTACAGGTCGGCGAGCACCAACATGCCCGGGCGGGCCAGGCGGGTGGTCAGCTCGACACGCCGGGCGGCGTACGACGCGATTTCGACCGGCGTGGCCGGCCCCGGCGCGTCGCGCCAGCCGGCGGGCGCCTGGCCGTCCGGCGTCTCGACCAGCGCCGTCTGCCGCCAGGCCGCCGGCCGCGCTTCCAGCCGCTGCAAGGCCTCGGGCGAGCCCAGCGGCACGAACTCGGCCGCGTGGAGCACACGGGCGCGCGGCAGCGCCGTCAGGTTCTCGTGGAGGTGGGCCCGCGCCTGCGCGACGCGCAAGGGGAAGCGCGCAGGCGCCTGGGCCACCTGGCGGCGCAGGCCGGCCCCCGCCTTCGTCTGCGCCACGACCAAGTAGCGCACGTTCGCGAGGTCGAGCAGGTCGGGCTCGTAGCCCTCGGTCCTGAGGCGCCGCGTGGTGGCGTCCCAATAGTCGGCGTAGCGCCGGAGGTAGAAAGCGTCGACGTGCTCGGCGGAGGCGATGCCATGCAGCAGGTTGGTGTCGGGCCGCAGGGCCGCCATGCCGCCCGCGGCGCGGAAGAGCCCGGGCTGGGCCTTGAGGTGGGCCAGGATCGGGGTCGCGGGGTAGTGGAAGGGCGGCAGCGGGATCACGACGGCGCGGACGGCGAGCCCCAGGTTCAGGGCCGTGAGCCCCAACAAGGTGCCCGCGAGCAGCGGCCGCGGCCACGCGCGCAGCCGCTGGAGGCTGAAGAGCACGGCCACCGCGACCAGGAAGGGCAGCGCCGGCGTGAGGTCACCGAAGGTCTTGAAAGGCGCGAAGAGCTGGTAGCGCGCCACCGCCAACGCCACCAGGCCGGCCGCCACGCCGGCCCCGAGCACGGCCCGCCCGCGCGGGGCCGCGAGCAGCGCGTCGAGGCCCGCGGCCGCGAGCAGCGCGAGCCCGAGCGCGATCAGCGGCGTCGCGTAGAAGGAGTTCGGCGAGACGGGCAGCGCGGGCACCACGTTCGCCGGCGGGAAGACCAGGTAGGCGAGCCCGCCGAGGCCGAGCAGGACCAGGCCCGGCCTGCGCGCTGCCGAGCGGCCGAGCCCGAGGCCCGCGAGCACGAGCGGCGGGATGCCCACGAAGTGCTCGAAGACGAAGCGCGGCCCGTCGGGGATCAACAGGTGGCTGATCGAGAACGTCATCATGTGCCGGAAGGTGATGCCGAAGAAGTGGCGGCCCTCGAAGAGGTACGACCGGCTGTCGCGCACGAACTCGAAGAAGGGCAGCAGCACGACCATGTTCAGCAGGGCGCCCAGGCCCACCGCGAGCAGCATCGCGAGCGCCCGCCGGCCCACCTGCGCGCGTTCGGCCAGCACGGCCACGGCGTAGACGACGCCGGCCGCCGTCGCCGTGTAGAGCGCCGGCTCGGGGTGGCCGAGCAGCCCGGTCACCCCGATCGCGAGCCCCATCAGCCCGATCCCGCGCGCGTCCGGGGCGCGGCGCAGGCGCTCGGTCGCGAGCAGCACCCAGGGCAAGAAGGCGTAGACGTGGACCTCGGGGAAGCGCAGGTGGTGCAGGAAGAACCCATGGAGCATGAACGCGCCGGCGCCGAGCAGCCCGGCCAGCGGCGAGAGCCCGAAGTGGCGCGCCAGCAGGAGCACGCCGGCGCCTGCGATCGCCAGGCGCCCGAGCACGAAGGCCGTGCTCCAGGCCCCGTCGGTCCAGGGCAACAGCAACCACTTGTAGGGGCTGAAGACAGCCGTCTGGCCGTTTCCCAGGATCGGGGCGCCGAAGCCGTTGTGCGGCAGCCAGAGCGGCAGCTCGCCGCCACGCATGGTGCGGATGATCCAGGCGTCCCAGGGCTGGTGCAGGGTCTCGGTGGACGCATCGGAGAGCATGCGCGCGAGCGGCGGCCCGCTCGGCTCGTAGAGCGCGTCGAGGTAGGTCAGGCGCCCTGCGCCGTCGATCGCCGCGTGGCCCGTCACGGCCGTGGGGAAGCAGGCGATGAGCAGGCCGAGCAGCGCGATGAGGGCGAAGAGCCAGGGGCGCCAGGCCGCGGACGGCGGGCGCGCTCCCGGGGCAGCGTCGGTGACCGGCAGGGCGCTCATGGCCGCGCTATACCCCGACCACATGCTTCAGCCACCCCGCGAGGCCCGCCGCGTCAAGCGCATGCCCGCGCGCGTGGGTCTGCAAGGTGAACGCCCCGGGCGCGCCTGCTCCGGCGTAGGCCGCGGCGGTGCGCCGGGCGTAGGCCGCGAGGTCCGCAGCGGGCGCGATCGGGTCGCGCGGATCGACCTGGACCAGCAGCGGCCGCGGGGCGAGTGCACCCGCGACGTCCGGCAGGTCCGCCGCACGCAGGATGCCCGGCAGGAAGCTCACGGCGGCCGCCTCGGCGGGCAGGTCGCGGTAGGAGAGGAAGTAGCCCGCGTCCGCGGCGAAGGCCGCGCGGGGGTCGAGCACGGCCGTGTAGAGCGCCAGCATGCCGCCCAGCGAGAGACCGGCCGTGCCGACGCGCGCCACCCCCGGCCGCGCGGCCAGCCAGCCCAGCGCCGCGCGGGCCTGGGACACCATGCGGCCCGCGAGCGGGCGGTCGATGAGCAGGCCGCGGTGTGCGAGGTCCATGTAGCCGAGCGGCGCGAGCTCGCCGACGCCGGCCACGTCGATGGCCAACACCACGTAGCCGGCCTCCGCGAGCTTCATGCCGAAGCCGCCCAGGTAGTTGCGCGGCCCGCCCACCTCGGCGACGGCGGCCGCGCCGCGCCCCCAATCGGGCTGCGGGGCGTCGTGGCCGGGCAGCGCGAGCACGGCGGGACGGCGCCCGCCGCCGCCCCGCGGCGTGAGCAGGTAGGCCGGCAGCCAGGTGCCGTCGACCAGGCGCAGGAAGTGCTTCTCACGCACCACCGTGGGGAACGTCGTGCGCGTCACCAGGCGCGCCTCGCGCACAGGCTCGGCCGTGGTGCCGCCGAGCGCCGCGTCGAGCGCCTCTCTGACCGCGCGGCGCCAGGCCTCGAAGGCCGGGCCGGATTGCCCGGCGTAGGCCCTGGCGGGCCGCGTCGCCGCGAGCTCGCGCGCGATCGGCGGGGGGGCGGCCGGCGGGGGCGAGGCCAGGCGCTCTTCGTCGAGCGGTGTCGGCGCCTGGGTGGGGCTCGGCGTCGCGGTGGCGCGCGCCCAGTAGAAGGCCCGCGTGTCGGCCGTCTTCCGCCAGAGGCCGACCGCGAGCATGGCGTTCAGCGCGAGGCTCGCGCCGAGCAGCGCGCGCAGCCGCACACCGCTCAATGGCGCGACGGCTCGTCGGGGTGGGGGGGGCACGGCTCGCAGAGCTCGAGCAACACGCCGCCCGTGGCCTTGGGGTGCACGAAGGCGATCAGGTGGCCGCCCGCGCCGATCCGCGGCTCCTTGTCGATCAGCTGGATCCCGGCGGCGGTGAGCTCGGCGAGCTTCGCGCGCAGGTCGTCGACGCGCAGGGCGAGGTGGTGGATGCCTTCGCCGCGCTTGGCGATGAACTTGGCGATCGGGCTCGTGGGGCTGGTCGCCTCGAGCAGCTCGAGGCGGCCGGTGCCTGTGAAGAAGATCGCCGTGCGCACCTGCTGGTCGGCCACCTCCTCGATCTCGACGAGCGGGATGCCGAGGGTCTCGCGGTAAAACGCCAGCGCTTGATTCAGGTCCGCGACCGCGATGCCGATATGATCGATCGGGCCGATGCCAGGAAACGGGTTCATCATGGGCGGAATTCTATCATGTCGGCCTGGAACCGGGGGCGCGCCCGCGTCGTCGGAGTTATCGGGTTAGAATATGGGCGCCCCGTTCCGCCCCAGGAAGGAAATCGCCGCCGTGAAGCTCCATCCCCGGCACCTCGCCGTATTGGCCGCGCCGCTCGCCCTCGGGGCCTGCATCATGGGCACGCCGGTCGACCCTGGTGTCACGATGTCGCCCCTTTCGCCTTCGCCCTCGGTGGCCGCGTCGCCCACAGGCCCGCCGAGCGCTTCGCCGACGGCCCCTGCCGCGAGCCCTTCTGCGCTGGCGCCCGGCGTGTTCTTCCGCGACGATTTCGATGGCGACAAGCTCGATATCACGCGCTGGAAGGTCTTCGAGCGCGAAGGCCGTGTGCTCGTGGCCGACGGCCACCTCGAGATGCTCGTGGGCGGGCGGGTCGCGACCTTCCCGCTGGTGGTGCCGGTAGACGACAACCTGCCGAAGGTCGGTCCTTACTACCTGGAGCTGCGCTACGAGATGAGCTCGCTCGGCCGGATTTCGGGCTTCAACGTCGATTACGTTCCGCCGGCCTCTGCCGCCGACCCGGGCGTCACCGAGCCCTTCATGCGCTGGCTGACCTTCCGAAACACAGTCAATTTCTACTTCAAGACCGAGAGCACGACCCTCAATGCGGTGGCCCCCGATGACGCCCTGAAAGTGAAGACCCCGCATCGCTTCCGCCTCGAGTGCGATGGCAAAGGCACCTACCGGGTGATCCTCGACGACGCGGAGCTCTCGCGGCTCCAGAGCCTGCGCCGCCCGAGCCGCCTCTGGTTCGGCGCCTTCCCGAACCAGCCGGTGGGCCCGACGGGCTGGGCGACCATGCGCATCGACTACGTCGAGTCGGGCGTGTTGGTCACGCCCGACCCGGCGAGGCCGCGCCCGCCGAGCGCCTCGCCGACCCCGGCCGACATGCCGACGGCCGAGGTTTCGCCGGACGTGGACCTTTCGCCCTCGCCGAGCCCGAGCGCCTCGCCTGAGGGCTGAGCCGCCGGGCCGCGCCTGAAGGGCCGCCGATGCTGTTCCAGAGCCTGAGCTTCATCCTGTTTTGCCTGGCGACCCTGACGCTCTACTGGCGCCTGCCGGCCGCGCGGCTGTGGCTGCTGGCGTTCGCGAACGCGCTCTTCTACGCGTCCGCCGGCTGGCCGAACCTGGTGCTGTTCCTGGTGGCCTCGCTCACCACCTACGCGCTCGGCGAGGCGGTGACGGGCCCCCGCGGCCGGGCGCTGATGGGCTTCGGCATCGCGCTCAACGTGGCGAACCTGGCCTTCTTCAAGTACGCGGGCTTCGTGACCGCGAACCTGTACCCCTGGCTGCCGCTGCCGTTCCTCGACCCTGTGTGGGTGCGCGACGTGCTGCTGCCGATCGGCATCAGCTTCTACACCTTCCAGCACATCAGCTACCTGGTCGACCGCCGCTACCGGGCGCTGGCGCCCGCGCCGAGCTATCTGCAGTTCTGGGTCTACATCTCGTTCTTCGGCCACTCGATCGCGGGCCCGATCATGCGCGGCCACGAGTTCTTCCCCCAGATCGCCGAGACGACCCGCAAGGCCTTCGACGCCCACGCGTTCCGCCTCGGCCTCGGGCTCTTCGCCTGGGGCTTCTTCAAGAAGGTGGCGATCGCCGACCACCTCGCCCCCGGCGTCGACAGGCTCTTCGCCGCGCCCTGGCACCTGAGCTTCGCGGACGCCTGGTCGGCGGCGCTGCTGTTCGCGTTCCAGATTTACTACGACTTCTCGGCCTACTCGGACATGGCCGTGGGCATCGGCCTGATGTTCGGCTACACGCTGCGCCAGAACTTCCGCACGCCCTACGTCGCGGCGGACGCGAGCGAGTTCTGGCGGCGCTGGCACATCACGCTCTCGGAGTGGATCCGGGACTACGTGTACATCCCGCTGGGCGGCAACCGGTCGGGCGTGGCGCGGGCGCAGCTGAATCTGTTCTTGGCCATGCTGATTTCGGGCTTGTGGCACGGCGCGAGCTGGACCTTCGTGCTGTGGGGCGCCTGGCATGGCGCGCTGCTGCTCGGCCAGCGCGGGCTGGGGGCGCTCAAGCGCCGCCTCGGCTGGGGCGTCTTCACGGGGCTGGCCTACCGCGTGAGCGCGATCGGCGCTTTCTTCTTGCTGACCAGCGCCGGCTGGGTGCTGTTCCGTGCGCCGGACCTCGACGTCGCGGTCGCCATGCTGGGTGCGATGGGCGCTTTCTGGACCTTCGACGCGACGCGGGCGACCGCCCAGATGGGCTTGTTGTTGACCAGCCTCTACGCGCTCCATTGGGCCGAGTGGGCTGCGCGCGAGCGCTGGCCCGACCAGGTGCGCGGCTGGCTCAACGACACGCCCGCGCCGGTGCGCGGCCTGGTGTATGCGGCGGCCGTGCTGGTCACCATGATGAGCTACGGCACCGATCAGGACTTCATCTACTTCCGCTTCTGATGCGGCCGGCGCCCGGGCTCATTCCAGCCTGGACGCCAGCGCCCGCACCACAGGGGCCTGGGCGACGTGGCGCGCGAGCGCCTGCGCGCCCGCGGGCGCCAAGTGGTCGGCGTCGTAGAAGGCCTGGCTGGGCAGCTCGGGGGCCTGGATGCGCGGTGGCCGCTCGGCCGCAGGCAGGGCGGCCAGGGCCGCGCGCCAGGCGTGCTGGGCATCGGGGTCCAGGCGGCGGAGCGCGGCGTCGAGCAGCGCCGTATAGGGGACCTCGACCAGCACGAGCGGGACCCCGCGCGCCGCGAGCCAGCCCGTGAGCCGGCCGACCTCGGCGACGCCGATCGGCACGCGCGCGCGGTCGGCGAGCATGAACGCGGCGCGTTGCGCGACCGCGTCCGGCGACCTGTGGCGGATTGCCTGGAGTCGCAGCTGCCGCGCCGTATAGGCGTCCCAGGGTGGCGGGAAGCCCCAGCGGTACGTGCGCCGCATGGCGCGTCGGATGAACGGGTTGGTCGGCGGGCCGTCGTGCACCAGCAGGCGCAGGGTGTGCGCCGGGTGGGCCGCCAGGTCCGCGTGGAGCGTCGCGCCGAAATCGAGCAGCGGGAGCCAGGTGCCTGCGAGCAAGCGCAGCTGGGTCTCTAGCGGTTGGCCGGCCGCGAAGCGCGCCCGTTCGACCCCGTTGCCGGCCGTGAGGTAGCGCAGGTGCATCTCCTGGAAGCCGGCCAGCTGGAACTCGTCGACGGTGCAGAGCACCAGCGCGACGCGCGGGAAGCTCGCCAGGTGGCGCTCGAGCATGAGACGGCTCTCCTGGGCCGAGCCCGCGGGCAGGGCGAAGCTGAAGACGGCGTCGGGGCCGAGGCCGAGCGCCGCCGCGAGCACCGGCGGCCGCAGCCCGGCGAGCGCGTGCGAGTTGCCTGCGACGAGCACGCGCACGCGCTCGCGCGGAAAAGCCGCGGCGCGGCGCTCGACGTCGAGGATCTCGTGGACGCGCGTGTCTTGCAGCAGCGCCGGCAAGCGGATGCCGACCCAGGCGTTGGCGATCGCCACGGCCACGATCGCGGCGACGAGCGCCCGGCGCGCCGGCACCGTCGGCGTTCCGTCAGTGTCGCGCACGGGGGTCCCCATGAGCGCGATTTTAGCATGCGGGGGCCGGCTGCGCGTGCGCGCCCGCGTGCGGCGGGATTTTCGGTAGAATGAGGGCGCCCGCGCCCCGCCCGACGAGAGAGCCCTTCCCGTGACACCACCGAGCGACGCCGCGCCCGCGAGCCCCTGGCCCTGGCGCCTTGCCGCCCTCGCGATGCTCGTCGTGGTGTTTGCGTGTTTTCACGAGGGCCTGACGGGCCGCGCGGCGATCGACGGCAGCCGCCTCTACACCGACGACGCGCTCTACATGCGCGCGCTGCCCGGTCCGCTGCCCGTCAGCCACTCGGACGCCTCGCCGACGCTCGCCTTCCAGCCGTGGGACGCGCTGTTCTTGCGCGGCCTGAAGGCGGGCGAGCCGGCGCTCTGGCAGCCCCACAACGGCTTCGGCCAGCCGCTCTTCGCGAATGGCCAGGCGGGCTTCTTCGACCCGTTCAAGCTGATCTTGCTGGGCCGTGACGGCGTGGGCGACCCGCTCGGGCGGGCCTGGTTCCTGGTGGCCCACCTGCTCTTCGCGATGGGCGGCACGCTGCTGCTCGCGCGCAGGCTCGGGCTCTCGGCGGCGGCGGGGGCGATCGCCGCCCTGGCGTTCGGCCTGCATGGCTGGCTGCTCACCAACATGGATTTCGCCCAGGCCCATGCGGCCGTGATGCTGCCCTGGCTGCTCTGGGCCGGCGAGGGGTTGCTCGCGCGGCCGGATCGGCGGGCGATCGCGCTGTTCGGGGTGTTGGTGGGCCTGACGGGCCTGGTCGGCCACGCCGAGCCCGCGATCTACGCGGCGGGCGGCGCGGCGGCGGTCGTCGGCGTGGGCGCCCTCGGTCGGCCCGAGCGGGCGCGCATCTGGGCCGCGCTCGCGGGCGGGTGCGCGCTGGGCGTCGCGCTCGCGGCGGTCTTGCTGGTGCCGTTCGTGGAGTTCGTGCGCCTGTGCCAGAGCTACCTCTACGCCCGCGAGGCGTCCTTCATGGCCTCGGCGTCGGGCTTCTGGCGCTTTCCGAAGGCCTTCGCGGCGCTCGGCCGCCACGTCTTCGCGCCCGACATCGGCCCGATGACGCCTTACTTCAACGCCTACGTGGGCGCTGTGCCCGCCTGCCTCGCGCTGGTCGGGCTGGGGCGTTCCGCCTCCGCGCGCGTGGGCCTCGTGCTGCTCGCGGTGGCGGCGCTCGTGATCGCGCTTTGCCCGCCCGGCAACCTGGTCACGCTGCTGGCGGTGGCGCCCAACTCCTTCTACGTGGTGCCGCTCGTCGCCCTCGGCCTGGGGCTTTTGGGCGCGGCCGGGCTCGATCGGCTCGCCGCGCGGCCCGGCGGGCTGCGCTGGGCGCTCGCCGCGGTGCTCGCGCTGGGCTTCGCCGGTTACGCCGTGCTGCAGCAGCGGCGCACGCCGATTTACCTGCTCGGCCACTCGGGCGTCGGCCACCTGGTGTTCGCGGCGGTGGCCATGTTCGTGGCCGCGGCGCTGCTCATCGCCTGGCGCCGGCCCGCCGCGCGGCCCGGCGTGGCGGTGGTGTTGGTGGCGCTCGCGGCTGGCGACCTGGTGTTCGCCGCGCGCACGCTGGTGCCGCCGCTGCCGCCCTTCATGTATCCCGTCACGCCGATCCTGGCCCATCTGCAGGCCCAGCCGCGGGGCGCCCGCGTGGCGGGCGGCGGGCTCGCGCTTGCGCCGAACACGAACGCCGTGCACGGGATCGATCACCTCGGCCTGCTCGAGGCCTTCTTCCTCATGCGCTACCGCCTGTATGATCTCGCGCTGCAGCCGAAACGGCTGATGGTGAGCAACCTGACGGTCCTCGAGGGCGGCTTTCGGCCCGAGCTGCTGGACCTCGCGGGTGTGCAATTCGTGGTGGTCGCGGAGCGGCCCTACCGCTTCCCCAAGCTCGCAGCCTCGCTGCGCGAGCCTGTGCAGCGCGATCCCGCGCGCTTCAAGCCGCTGGTGCGCCAGGCCCGCGCGACGCTCTACGAGAACACCCGCGCGCTGCCGCGCGCGCGCGTGCTCTACCAGGCCGAGTACCGGGAGCCGGACGCGCGCGCAGCCAGCCTGCGGCTCGCCGAGGCGCCCGCGCGCTGGCGCGAGGTCGCGCTGCTCGAGACATCACAGCCCGCAGGCTGGGCCGACGCGCCGCTGCCGCCCGACCCGGCGCGGATCGTGGCGCGCGGGATGAACCACGTGACGATCTTGGCCACGGCCGCGCGGCCGGGCTGGCTGGTGCTCGCCGAGGCGTACTTCCCCGGCTGGGTCGCGACGGTGGACGGGGTGGAGACCCCGATCGTGCCGGCCGACCTGGCCTTCCGGGCGGTGTACCTGACGCCGGGGACGCACACGGTCGCGTTCCGCTACCGGCCGCGCAGCGTGGCGCTGGGCGCCGCGATCTCGCTCTTGGCCCTGCTGCTCGCCGCCTGGCTGCTCCGCCCGGCCGGCTGGGCCACAAAAAAACGCCCGCTCCCCGAACAGGGAGCGGGCTAGACCGGGCCAGGCTAAGCCTCGACAGCCACGCTCTCGAGCTCGTAGCCCGCGAACTCGAGCAGCGGGGGCGCCTCGAGCAGGTAGCCTTCCAGCGCCTGCAGCGAGGAGAGCCCGCCGGTCAGCTTCGCGAGCAGCTCGGGCCCGGCCTCGAGCTCGACGACCAGCCGGCCTTCGGCGGCCGCGCGCACGAACGAGAGCCCCTGCGGCTCGAGCGGCGTGCCCTTGAGCACGCGCGGCAGGCGGGCGCGCAGGTCGTCGCCCGCCACGAAGAAGCGGGCCGTCACCTTGCGCGGCCGGTCGTCCGGCGCGAGCGTCTCGATCACGATCTCGCCGGGGCCCTTGAAAGGGGCGTTCGGCAGCTCGCCATCGAAGGCGACCCGGAACTCGCGGGTCCCTGTGGATTCGTTGAGGGTCATGGTAGCCAAGGTATCGCTCCGCTCTCGCTTACGGCAGGGAGATGTCGTGGTTGATGTCGTTGTCGATGATCGACGGGCCGCTGATCTGGGTCTCGTCGGTGTGGCTCTTACCCACCGTGACGTGGGCATCCAACCCGACCTTCACGCCGGCCAGGGCCACCTTGCCGCCGCCGCCGATCGAGAACTCGTCGGTGGTGGTGGTGCTCTTCGACTCGGTGATGTGGTCCTTGCCCTTGCGCGCCTCGGCGTAGGCCGAGATCGGGTTCTTGCCCTGCGCCACGAGGGCGTTGAAGGCCTCGAGGCCCTTGGGCGTGAGCGACTCGGTGACCTTGCTGGTCGTGCCGGAGGCGCCGCCGGCCTCGCCGCCGCCCATCTCGACGTCGGCGCCCGCGCTCGCGTGGGTGTTCACCGCGTGCACGGCGCTCACGCCGGTCACGTTGCCCGCGGCGTCCTTCTGGATCGTCATGCCGAGCGCGGCCTTCACGCCGGCACCCGCCTCGAGCGTGGCCGGCCCGGCGCTCACGCCGATCGAGGCCGAGGCGCCCGCGTTCATGAAGACCGTCGTCTCGGTCGAGCCGTCCGCGTTGAAGGTACGCGCGCCGCCGACCGTGGCGCTCGCCTCGACGCCGATCTCGGCGTTGACCGGGCCCGCGCCCGCGCTCGCGCTGGCGTCGGCCGAGACGCCGACGGAGCCGCCGACCGTGACCGACTCCTTGTTGTGCTTCATCGCCTCGGCCAGCGCCGGGCCCTTGATCGCGGCGGCGGCGAGCGGGTTGGTGGCGGCCGCCGCCATGGTCGCGAGGTCCGGCTCGATCAGCGCCTTGAGGCGCGCCGCGTCGGCCGGGTTCTTGGGGTCGAACTTGAGCGAGACGCGGCCCATCACCTTGGCGTTGACGCCGGCGCTGGCGTCCGCCGAAGCGCCGCCCTCGGCCTTCATGTCGCCGGCCTCGACGCCGCCCTTGGCGCCGGTCTCGGCCGAGACGCCGACCTCGCCCTTGACCTCGCCCTCGAGGGTCAGGCTGATCGTGCCGTCGTCGTTGCGCGAGAGCTGGGCCTCGGCGCCCACGCCGAGCTCGCCGTAGACGCCGACGCCGACGGTCGCGCTGCCGCCCACGCCGATGTAGACCGAGTCGCCCTTGCCCAGGCGGTTGGTGATCGCGCCGGTCACGCCGTCGAGCTCGTTCTTGTACTCGGCCTTCTGGTCGCCGAGCGCCGCCTGCATCGCGAGGTTCGCGACGCCGGCCGGGCCGTCCGCGATCGCCGCACCCGCTGTGTCGGCGACCGTGTCGACCACGTCGCCGGTCGCGTCGAGCACGTTGTTGGAGACCGCGCCGACCGTGCGCGTGGCGTCGGCCATGCCGTCGGCGCCGAGCGCGTCGAGGCCCGAGGCCGTGATGTTGGCCGTGCCCTGCGCGAGGTCGCCCGCGACGTCCAGCGCGCTGTTCGCGACGTCGCCGATCTTGTCGAGGCCCGAGCCCAGCAGGTCGCCGGCCTTGCCCATCATGTCGCCCACGAAGCCCGTGAAGCGATCCCACATGCTCTTGCCCTTCTCGGCGGTCTCCTCGAACTTCTTCTCGGAGTCCTTGAAGGCCGCGTTGGTGGCCGTGCGGACGCTGTCGCCGAGGCCTGTCGCCTTCGCGAAGTCGACCATCTCGGCGGTGACCTGGTCGACGGCGTCCTCGACGCCCTCTTTCTTCTGCTTGCCTTCCAGGTTGCGATCGATCGACTTCTGGGCGTAGCCCTGCACCAGCTTCTCGACGTCGCCCTTGTAGGCTGCGTCCGCCTGCAGCGTGGCGAGCAGCTGGCCCTTGGCCGGGTTGTCCTTGAGGTCGTCCATGCTCGGCTTGCTCTCGAGCAGGGCGACCGCCGCGTTCTTCACGGCGGCTTCGGCCTGCTGGCTGAGCAGCGGGCCGAGGCCGCTCTGCGCGCCGACCGCCTGCACGTCGGCCTTGAAGCCGTCGAAGACCGCCTTGGGGTCCTTGCCCTCACCGTCCGCGAGCGCGCCGTCGAGCGACTCCTTGACCCAGGCCTTGGCGGAGCCCTCCACCAGCGCGCGCACCTTGGGGTCCTCGCTCGTCTGGAGCGCGGCCACGTCCTTGGCGAGCTGCGGATCGCCCTTGAGGTCGGCGAGCGAGACGCCCTCTTCGAGCCGCTTGGCGGCGGGCGGCATGGCGGCGCGATCGTCCGCGTCCCAGGGCATGTCGCCCATGTCGCCCATGCGCTCCTCGTTGCGGAGCGCGCGCGCGAGGTTGGTGTCGCCGGCCTTGGCGGCGTCGGCGGCCTGCGTCTGCCTCTCGACCCGCCCCTCGGCGTTGGCGGCGCTCTGCGCCTGGGCCTTGGCGGCATCGGCCGCCGCCTTGCGGGCGGCGGCCGCGGCCGCAGCTGCCGCGCGGCGCGCTGCCGCTGCAGCCGCTTCAGCGGCCCTGCGCGCGGCCTCGGCCGCCGCGTTGAATCCACCCGTTCCGCCGTCGAGCGCCATGCCGCCCCTCCTCGTTTTCCTCACACTCCACCGCGCCGCTGATAAGCGACGTGCATTCCTTATGCCGTAGCGCCGGGAGGCCGTTGCCTGATTTGTCGGGGTTTTAATGAACATTTGATGATCGGGTGCGTTGTGTTAAGGGCGGATTTCTGGCCCGATCCGCGCGGGCCTGCGCCGATCGGGTAGAATGCCGCGGGCGGGAAGGCGCCCAAGCGATGGCCGGCTCCTGGATCTCGCTGGCGCGGAACGCCGCGCGCGGCGACCTCTTCCACATCATCGACACCGAGACGACCGGCAGCGCGCCGCCGTCGTCGCGGGTGATCGAGCTCGCCTGCGCGACGCTGCGCCATGGCGAGGTGGTCGATCGCTTCGAGACCCTGATCGACCCGGGCGTCCCGATCCCGCCCTTCATCACGCGCCTCACCGGCATCACCAGCGCGATGGTGCGCGGCCAGGCCCGGCCGGACGACGCCATGCGCGCCTTCGCCGCTTACATCGCGGCGCGCCCGGGCCACTTCGTGGCGCACAACGCGAGCTTCGACTACAACTTCCTGCAAGCCGAGTTCGCCGCGGCCGAGCTCGAGTGGCCGTTCAGCGGCCGCTACTGCACCGTCAGGCTCTCGCGCCACTGCAACCCGCAGCTCGCGCGCCACAACCTCGACGCGCTGATCAAGCACTACGGCGTGGTGGTGAAGGACCGCCACCGCGCGATGGCCGACGTCGACGCCACCGCGATCGCCTTCTGGCGGATGGTCGAGACGCTCGCGGACGGCCCTGGGCCGCGGGCGCGCCCCGCCGTCGGGCCGATTGGCGGAGTCGATGCAAAGGGTGCCGCTCGGCCGGCGCTGCCGGCCGGCGGGGCTGACGCAAAGGGTGACACCCGCCCGGCGCTGCCGCCCGGCGCCTGGCGCGCCGTGATCAGGGCCGTCGCGGCCGAGAGCCGCACGTTGGCCGCCATGCTCGAGCAGCACGGCGCGCTCGGCGAGCCGGAGCCTGACGGCGCGGTGCCGGTCGCGCTGCGCGAGCCTTTCTTCACGAAGGTGGATGCGGCCAAGCTCGGCGTGCTGCAGGCGGCCGTGTGCGCCGTGCTGGGCCCCGCCGCGCGGGCGCGGCTGGTCGTGCCGGGGGGCGTCGCGCCTTGAGCCGGCCGGTCGAGCCTGGGCCCGAGTCTGCGCCGGTGCCCGAGTCTGCGCCAGTGCCCGCGCCCGCGCCCGCCGCGCGCGATCGCCTGCGCGGCCTGCTGCTCGGCCTCGCGGTGGGCGACGCGATCGGCCTGCCCGCCGAGGGCCTGCCGCCGCGGCGGATCGCCAAGCTCTTCCCGGGCCCGCTGCGCCACCGCCTGCTGCCGGGCGTGGGCCTGGTCTCGGACGACACCGAGCATGCGATCTTCACGGCCCAGGCGCTGCTCGCCCACCCCGACGATGCTTCGGCCTTCCGCGGCGCGCTGGCCTGGAAGCTCAGGCTCTGGTTCCTGGGGCTGCCGGCCGGCATGGGCCTCGCCACGGCGCGCGCCTGCTTCAGGCTCTGGCTCGGCCTGCGCGCGCCCGGCGTGCGCTCGGCCGGCAACGGCCCGGCCATGCGCGCCCCTGTGCTGGGCGGTGCGCTGGCGGGCGACGCGGCGAAGCTTGCGGCCTACGTGCGGGCCTCGACCGAGCTCACGCACACCGACCCGCGGGCCTACACAGGCGCGCTGGCGCTCGCCCACATGGCCGCCTGGGCGGTCACGCACGGCGAGCCGCCGGCCTGGTTCACCGCCCGCGACCTGCTCGCCCCGCTCGCGCCGCCCGAGGACGACGAGTGGCCCGCCCTGCTCGCGGCGATGGGCGAGTCGCTGGTGGGCGGTGACGACGTGCCGACCTTCGCGCGCAGGCTCGGCCTCGCGCGCGGCGTGACGGGCTACATCTACCACTCGGTGCCCGTCGCGATCTACGCCTGGTTCAGGCACGCCGGCGACTACCGCGCGGCGATCGAGGGGATCGTCGCGGCCGGCGGCGACACCGACTCGGTGGCCGCGATGGCCGGCGCGCTCGTAGGGGCGACCGCCGGCGAGGCCGGCCTGCCCGCCGACTGGGTCGCCGGCGTGCGCGACTGGCCGCGCGGCATCCCGGTCGTGCGGGCGCTCGCCGACCGCTTGACCGACCTCACCGCGACCGGCCGGGCCCAGCCGCCCGTGCGCTACGCCTGGCCGGCGCTGGCGCTGCGCAACCTGGTCTTCCTGCTGGTCGTGCTCGCGCATGGCCTCCGCCGCCTGCTGCCGCCCTACTGAACCCCGCGCCCCAGGGATGCGGGTATGAGGGACCCATGTCCGACCGCTTCCAATCCTACGCCGAGTTCTGGCCCTACTACGTCGGCGAGCACCGCGACCCCACCTGCCGCGCGCTGCACGTGGTCGGCACCGGCACGGTCTTCGCGTTCCTCGGCGTGGCTGTCGCAGCCGCCGACCCGCGCTGGCTGATCGCCTGCCCGCTGGCCGGCTACGCCTTCGCCTGGCTCGGCCACCTGGTCTTCGAGCGCAACCGCCCGGCCACCTTCACCTACCCGCTCTGGTCGCTGCGCGCGGACTTCCACATGTTCTTCGCGATCATCCTCGGCCGCATGCCAGCCGAGCTCGCGCGGGCCGCGACGGATCGCGCGCTCAGCCGCGACGCGGCGGCGTCCCCGCCGGCCGCTGCGAGTCAGGCCGCGACGGACCCGCCTGCTCGACCGGATTGACCACGCGCACCACCTGCTTGGTGGCGAGCACCTGCTCGACGTCGGTGAAGTAGCGCGCCCAGTCGAAGTTGTCGGCCGGGTCCTTCTTGACCTTCGGGTAGTTCGTGACGTGCCGGTGGCCCACGATGCGCGTGAGCGGGATCTGGTGCCTGAGCACGAGGTCGGCGGTCAGGAGCGCGAGCGTGCCGTACTGCGCCTCGGTGAACGGATCGCTGCCGGTCTGCGCGTTGACCAGCTCGATGCCGATCGAGAAGTCGTTGACCTTCTCGCGCTCATCGAGCTTGCTCGGGCCCGCGTGCCAGGCGCGCTTCTCGTCGGGCACGCACTGGATCAGCTCGCCGCGCTTGCCGATGATGTAGTGCGCGCTCACCTTGGAGCGCGGGTGCTTGAACCAGTTGACGATCGTGGTGGCGTCGCTGACGCCGGGCGTCTCGGTGTCGTGCACCACGATCGTGTCGATCGGGGTGCCGGCCGGGCGGTCGTCCTGGTGCTGCGACGGCATCTCGCTGAGCGGCAGCTCGATCGCCGTGAGCGTCTCCTCGATCACGGGCGAGTCGACGCTCTGGCCGAGCGCCACCGGGCTCGCGCCAGCGACGCAGAGGCTCACGGTGAGAGCGATCAAGAGCACATGGTGCATAAAGACGCGCATCCCTTGCTGTGTCACGGCGGGCCACGATCCCCGGCCCATGGGGCTAAAAAGCCCGCTGCTACCTTCATACCCGGATCCCAGGCGGATCTCCATTGCATGATGATGAAATTTGCTTGGCCGATCTGTGCGCTCGGCCGCAATGTCCAGATCGCCCGCTTTCTTGTTGAAACCTGTGCAGATCTCTCAGATACTCGAAGACGTGCCTGAAAGCCGCGTAATTTATGGCTTTGGGGCAGGCGGGAGCGGGACCGCGGCGTCCCGCGTAGGAGGACACCGCGATGTACCTGCTGGAAGAACCGAAGTACGACCCGATCGACGAAGAGAAAGCCAAGTTCAAGGTCTTCGGCGAGGCCTGCCGCATCCTGGAGGCCGCGGGCATCCCCCACGTGATGGGCGGGGGCGTCGCCGTGCGCGCCTATGGCCGCACGCGGCCGCTCAAGGACGCCGACATCTTCCTGTGCAAGGAGGACGTCTTCCGCGCGATGGACGCCCTGACCAACGAGGGCGACTTCCACACCCGCGACACGGACGCCACCTGGCTCTACAAGGCGATCAAGGCCGACGTGCTGGTGGACATCATCGTGCGCACCACCGGCAACATCCACTGCACGGCCCAGACCTTCAAGCGCGCGCGGCGCGTCACGCTCTACGGCCATGCGTTCCTGATGATGGGCCCCGAGGACCTGCTCTTCCGCAAGATCCTCTCGCACCGCGAGGGCCGGCCGGACCTGTTCGACGCCTTCTCGATGTTCGAGCAGCCGATCGCGGATTTCGACTGGGACTACTTCGTGCAGATGTGCGAGGCCAAGGACGAGCGCCGCATCCTCGGCTTCCTGCTCTGGGCCCAGTCCGAGATGGCCGACGCCTTCATCCCGCTCTCGGTGATCTGCAAGCTGAACGACGCCGTGATGACGGGCTACTGCGAGGAGAAGACCGCCTGAGTGGCGCTACGCGTCCTCGTCGGCGGCCGCGGCCTGGGCCTGCAGCTCGGCGTTCACGGCCTGCATGGCTGCTTGCATGTCGGCCTGCGCGCGTTCCATGATCGCGCGCCCCACGCGGGCGGTCTCCTCCGGCGTGAAGAACGGCTTGTCCTTGAGCCCGGCGGTCGCGACCGCCTGCTTGAAGACCTGCTCGGGGTCGCTGCCCGGCATGGCGCTGAGGCTCGCCTGCAGGTTGGCGAGGATCTGACGGCGGCCGACGTTCGGCATGGGGTCTCCTGGGGCCCGCGAGGCGGGCGGGGGCTAGGCGGGGGCGCGGGCGGGGACCGGCTCGGCCGGTGGCCCGGTCGCCCACTGCTGCGCGCTGGCCAGCCAGCCGCCCACCTTGGTCGTGACGACCTTCGCGCCGCGCTGGATCGCGTCCCAGTTCTCGACCGCCAGGCGCGTCACGTTCAGCGCGGCGCCGACCATGAGCGTGGCGCCCGCGAACGCCTGCAGGCCCGGGATCAGCAGCATCGCGCTGCCGACCGCCGTGATGCCGTTGCCGAGCAGGCCGAGCACGTTGGTGAAGCTCGCGCCGTTCGCGCGCAGGTCCTGGACGTCGCGCGCGAGCGCGAAGAGGCTCGAGGCGAGGCCGGCCACGCCGCCCACCGTGCGCAGCGCCGCGTTGGCTAGCGGCGAGCGCAGCAGCTCGTCGCCGGCGGTCGCGAGGCCGAGCGCGAAGTTGCAGAGCGCCTCGGCCGCGCCCGCCGGGTCGAGCTCGGGGTAGACCGAGTCGAAGAGGTCCTTGGCGGCGATCGCCGCGCCCACCACGCCGAGCACGCGGCCGGCCTTCTGGGCGCCCTCGACGGCCGCCGAGAGCTGGGCCTGGCCCTGCGGCGTGGCCGGCTTGAGCTTGGCGAAGGCGGTCTCGATCGCGTCGGGCGAGAAAGCTACGGCGTCGGCCGTGTTGGCGGCCGCGTCGACCAGCGGCGAGGCCGCCTCGAGCGCCTGGCCGAGCTGGCCGGCCGTGCGCGCGAGCGCGCCGAGGTCGACCGGGCGCGGCGCGCGGTCGAGCGGGTCGGCCGCCTCGGCCACGCGGTTGCGGTCGTTGGTCGCGAGGCGGGGCGTGGGCGCAGCCGGCTGGATCGGCCCGCTGGTGGGGCGCGCGGGCGCGATCCCGCTGCGCTGGTTCCCTTCGGTGATCGGGGCTGTGTTGCCGGTGCGGACGACGGGGCGGTTCAGTTCGGGCATGGGGCGTTCCTGAGGGCTCGGCGGGGGTCGCAGGCGGGCTTCGGTCAGCCGCCGGTCAGCCAGTTCCAGGCCGATGAGGCGGCGCCGCCGATCGCCTTCGCGCCGTCGGCGACCGCGCCGCCCACCGCCTTCGCGCCCGAGGCCACGGCGTCGACGGCCTTGCCGCCGTACTCCTTGATCGTGTCCCAGTTGTCGATCGCGAGCTTGCCGACGTTGAGCGCGGCGCCCGCCAGCGTGAGGCCCGCGCCGACGGCGGCGAGCGGCGGGAAGATCGGCGTGAGCGCCATGCACACGCCGCCGATCAGGCTACAGCCGCCGGCCAGCGCGCCCGTGATGTTGCTCAGGCTCGCGCCGTTCGCCTTCATGTCGGCGAGCGTGTCCTTCAGCTGCATGATGCCGCCGATGATGCCGCCGATGCCGCCGAAGACCTGCAGCGCCTTGGTCAGGCCGGGGAACTTCGCGAGCTCGCCGGCGGCCGAGGCGAGGTTCTGGCCGAGCTCGCCGAGGCAGCCGATCACGCCCGAGAGGTCCACCGGGCTCTTCGCGAGCATCGAGCCGAGCTGGCCGATCGCGGCGACCACGCCGAGGGCGCCGAGCGCCTTGCCGGCCTTCTGGATGCCGTTCACGGCCTTGCCGCTCGCCTCGGCGACGGTCAGGGCGTCCTCGGTGGTGCCCTTGAGCTCCTTGGCCCGCTCGAGGTCGATCGGCAGCGCGACGCTGTCGAGGCCCACGCGCTGGGTGGGCAGCGTGCCCATGGTGGCCCTGGCGGTGCTCAGGTCGCCGGTGGCCTTGGCGGGCGCGGGCTTCGGGGCCTGTGCGGCGGGCGCGGGCGCGGCCGGCAGCTTGGCCGTGGCGGGCAGCTTGCCGGTCGCGGGCTTGGGCGTGGTGGTGGTGATGTCGCCGGCCATGGGGGCTCCTCCGATACAGGTTGCTTCCGTTTCATACCCGTCGCGGGGACAGGCCCGCATCGCTTATAGGGGCTGAGCGGCCCGGCCCGGCGCGATCAAACGAGGATTTCACGAAGATTTCACATTCGCGGCCGGCCCGGGCGGCCATAATAAGTCGCGCATGCCTGGATCCCCGCCGCCTCGCCGCACCTTCTTTCTGCTCCTGCTGCTCTTCATGGCGCTCGGCGCCGCGGCCGGCGCCTGGCAGGTCGTGCTGGCCGACCTGGCGCGCGCGCTCGCGCTCACGCCGGGGCCGCTCGGGCTCGCGCTCATGAGCGGCGGGATCGCCGCGATCCCGGTCATGTTCTGGGGCGGGCGCGTGGTGGACCAGGGCGGCGTGCGCTTCGCGGTCGCGGGCGGTGCCGCGCTGATCACGCTCGCGTATGTCGGCCACATCGCCGCGACCGGCCTCTGGGGGCTGGTCGCGGCCCTGCTGCTCTACGGCTGCGGCGGCGGGCTCTACGACGTGGGCATCAACGCCGCGGCGGCACGCTACGAGGCCGCGACCGGCCGCAAGGCGATGGCCTGGCTGCACGCGGGCTACAGCGCCGGCGGCGTGGTCGGCGCGCTGGGCGCCGGCGCCGCGCTGGCGGTCGGCACCTCGTTCCGCAGCGTCTATGCCGCGGTCTGGGCCATGATGGGCCTGCTCGCGCTCCTGGCCTGCTTCTCGCGCACGCTCGAGGCCAGGCCGCCCGGGCTGGTGGCGGACGTGGCCGGCCGGGTCGCGGGCGCGCGCAGCCTGTACGGGCCGGGCCCCGTGCTGGTGCTCGCGCTGATGACGCTCTCGGGCTACTACGGCGAGAGCGCGATGGAGTCGTGGTCGTCGATCTACCTGCGCGACGGGCTCGGCGTGACGGCGCTGGTCGGGGCCTCCGGCGTGGCCGTGTTCCATGCCGCGATGACCACCGGCCGGCTGGGCGCGGGCTTCGCGCTGCGCTTCGTCGGCCGGCGGACCTGGCTCGTGACCGCCGGGCTGCTCGGCGCGCTGGGCACCGGGGTCGCGGTGGGCACGCCGGAGCCGGCCGTCGCGATCGCGGGCCTGCTGCTCGTCGGCTTCGGGCTCTCGGCCGTCGCGCCATTGGCCTTCTCGCTCGCGGCCGAGGTCGCGCCGCGGCGGGTCGGCGAGGCGACGGCGGTGATCACGACGATCGGGTACGCGGGCGCGCTGCTCGCGCCGGGGGTGGTGGGGGCGATCGCCGAGCAGGCCGGGCTGCGCGTGGCGCTCGCGACGGTGGCGCTGGGCGCGCTCGGCATCGCGGTGATGGCCTCGCGGCTGCGGGCGGAGGTGGGCTGAGGGCGCAGGGGGGGCGAGGGCGCGCGGGGCCGACTGGGTACGAAAGGGCCATGCCAACCCCCGACGTCCGCCCCAACCTCGTCGACCGCCTGTTCCTCTTGCTCGACGGCCTGCAAGGCCCTTCGAGCATGAACCTCTACGCGCTCTCGCTCGACGCGCTGCCCGACCTCGCCGTCCTGCGCCAGGCCATCGCCGACCTGCTCGCCGAGCAGCCCCTGCTGCGCACGCGCGTGACCCGCGGGCGCTTCGGCTTCGCCCGCCACGCCGTGGCCGACGAGCCGGTCGACGAACTCTTCACCGTCGGCGAACCAGGCCCCGGCGCGGGCTTCGCCGCGCCCTGCGAGCGCGACTTCATGCGCGCCCGCGTCGATCTCGCGCGCCAGGCCCCCTTCCGCCTGCTGGTCCGCCAGGCGCCGGACGGCGCGCGGCTGGTGGCGGGCATCCACCACTCGGTGGCGGACGGCATCGGCGGCTACTTCGTGCTCGACCGCCTGGCCGCGCATTACGCCGCGCGCCTCGCAGGCCTTCCGCCCGACCCGCCGCCCGCGGACGTGCCGCCGCGCAGCTACGCCGCGTACTTCGCCAAGCTGACCTTCGCCGAGCGGCGCCGGGCCCTGCTCGGCGCCGCGCGCTCGTTCCACGAGCTGATCTTCCCCAAGGTCGACTGCGCGACCCTCGGCGACGTGCCGCTGCCCACCCGCGGCGAGTTCGCCTGGCTGGAGGTGCCGCTGCCCACCGCGGACCTGCCGGCGCTCAAGGCGCGCGCCCGCGCGCTGGGCGGCACGCTGAACGACCTGCTGCTCGCGAGCGTCGCCCGCGCGGCCGCCGCGACCTGGCCCGACCCCGCCGGGCGGCCGCACCAGGTGATGGTGCCCGCGAGCATGCGCGACGGCGCGGCGATCGACCCGAGCAACCGCGTCGCCGAGCTGCGCTTCGCGATCCCGGCCGCGGCGCTCGGATCGGTCGAGGCCGTGTTCGCGCATGTGAAGGAATGGACGCCGCTCGCGCGCGACCGCGCGCGGGCCTTCGCGACGATCTGCCAGAACGCCGTGGTGAGCCGCCTGCCGCCCGGCCTGATCCGCGGGGTGGTCACGCAGAGCCTGGCGCTGCCGAACAACCATACGCTGACCTTCGTGTTCTCGAACACCGGCGTGCTCGACCCGCAGCCGCGCGACTTCGGCCCGATCGGCGTGACGCGCGTGGCCGGCATGCCGCCGCTCACGATGCCGCCCGGCCTCGGCGTGGTGGCCGCGACCGCGCGCGGGCAGCTCACGCTGACGGTGGCCTGGGTCGACCCGGCGCTGCACGCGGAGCGGGTCGCGGCGTTCATCGCGACGCTCACGGCCGAGCTCGCGCGGCTGGCGGCGGAAGCGCTCGACGAAGTGGCTACCTGAGTACCCGGAGAGGGGAAGGGAGGGCGACCTCGGCGATCGTCGCGCGGGTCGTGTACGTCGGCGTCCAGCCCAGCCCGCGCAGCTTCGCGTTGTCCGCCACCTGCGCGGGCCAGGCCAGCGTGCGGGCCCACTCGCCGTCCATCAGCCCCTGCCCGCGCCGCCAGGCCTGGTCCATCGCCCAGGCGCACAGGCCCAGCGGCAGCGTGAGCCGCCACTGGCCGAGCAGGCGCGCCACCTCGTCGGTGGTCAGGTCGTCGTCGGGCGCCACGTTGTACAGGCCCGCGGGCGCGCCCAACAGCAGGCGGAACGCCGCGCCCAGGTCGGCCTCGTGCAGCAGCTGCACGCGCAGCGCGTGCGGCACGCGCGGCATGAGCTGCAGCCGCCCGCGGTAGAGCGCCGCGCGCCGGGCGTCGAGCGTCGGGCCGCCGACCGCGCAGGGCCTGGCCACCACCACCCGCGCGGGCGCGCCGGCCGCGAGCTCGACCAGCATGCGCTCGGACGCGATCTTCTGCTCCGCGTAATAGAACCCGTGGCCGGGCGCCGGCGGATCGTCCTCGCGCAGCCTGGCATGCGCCTCGGCGCGGAAGCCGTAGGCCATGACCGAGGAGGCGAAGAGCAGCATGGGCGCCTGCACCGCCGCGGTCAGGAAGCGCCGGTTGGCTTCCAGGTTGAGCTGCGCCGGGTCCACGCCCGGGCGCCGCTCCACCGTGAAGGCCAGGTGGATCACCGCGTCGGCTGCGGCCACCAGGTCGGCCGCGCCCTCGGCCACCAGATCGCGCGCCGCGAAGCGGAGCTTGGGGTGGCTGAACGCCGGCGCCCGCAGGTCCGTCGCCAGGATGCCCGTGATCGCGGGGTCGCCTGCGAGCGCGCGCAAGACGGCGCCGCCGAAGTAGCCGGCGGCGCCCGTGACCAGGACGTTCAAGGCCAGGCGACCAGGGCCTGCGAGGCCATCGCTTACTGCTTGAAGGCCGCCTTGAAGGCCGCCACGATCTGGTCGACGCCGTCGAGCACGAACAGCGCGTAATCCTCCTTGGCGCCTTCCTCGGCCTTCTTGGGCCGGCCGAGCACCAGCAGCTTCTTGCCGTCGTCCGACACCGCCGGGTGCTTGAAGTCCTTGAGCTTGGCGCCGGCCGGCGACAGGCCGTCCAGCGAGAGCCTGGCGCGCTCGCCGGTCAGCGTGTCCACGATCTCCAGGTGCGCCTTCTCGCCGGGGTTCTTGGCGTGGTAGATCACCAGGTCCGTGTTCGGGATCGGCGCCGGGTGCTTGTGGTAGGTCTCGGAGCCGATCGCGTCGACCATCGTGCGCTTGGGCGCGCGCGGGTCGGTGAGGTCGATCAGGCCGATGAAGGCCTTCTCGCCCTCGGTCTGGCCCGGCTTGAGCGCGCCGCCGGTCTGGTTGTGGAAGACGATCTTCTTGCCGTCGGCCGTGAAGATCGGGTGCTTGTCCTCGACGGCGGTCAGGCGCAGCGGCGCCTTCTTGGGGTCGGCGGCGTCGAGCAGGTAGATGCCCTCGTGGCCGGGGGTGCGCGAGTAGGCCACTATGTGCTTGCCGTCCGGGCTGACCTGCGGGTGCAGCAGGGTCGGGTGGCCGCTGTAGAGCGTCTCGACGGCGCCGGTCTTGAGGTTCGCCTTGCGCAGGCGCATCTCCTGGAGGCGCTCGCCGGAGCCGAACGGCAGGTGCTTCTGCTCGGCGAAGATCACGTGCTCGCCGTCGCGCGTGAAGGTGGGCTGGACCGCGTTCTTGAAGGTCCGGCCGGCCACCTGCTTCGGCTCGCCGCCCTCGGTGGCCTGCACGAAGAGGCGCAGGGTCTCGGGCTTCTGGTCCTGGGGCAGGCGGATCAGCTTGCGGAACCACTCGGGCAGCCAATGCTCCTGGGCGGTGCCGTAGGCGACGACCTGGTTGTTCGGGCTGAGGCGCGGCGCCTCGATCGGGAAGCGATCGGCGTGCACCAGCGCGAGCTTCTGCTTGATCGCGACTTCGGGCAGCTCCTTGCCCGCGCCCTTCGCGGCGGCCTTGATCACGTCCTTGCCGGCCAGCTTGCTCACGGCCTCCTTGGAGACCACGCGCGCGTCGGCGCCGAGCACCTTGGCCGCCACTTCCTTGGTGGCGACGGCTGCGGCCTCGCGCGTCGTGGCCTTCTCGCCGCGGCGGAACAGGTTCTCGACGACGGGCTTGAAGAGGTTGCTCAGGGGCGAGGGCATCGGGCGTTCCTTCTGGCGGTAGCCGGGCGAGCGCGCCGGCCGACCTGGAAGTTATCGGCCCGCAGCCGCCGCAACCCGGTTAACATCTCCTGAACGAAACTTGAATTTACGGCTAAATCCAGCCCGAGGCCGCTGGCTAGAGCCCGAGCGAGCCGAGGTGACGCAGCGTGTTCTCGCGGTGCGCGATCATCAGCACGTAGGGCTGCGCCGCCTTGCCCTCGACCCCCTCCAGCCGATCCACGACCTCGAGGCCGAGCATGCGGAAGTGGTTCACGGTGCGCTCGCGCGCGTAGGCCACCAGCCCGTCGTAGTCGGTATGCGTGAGCCCCCACACCAGGCCGAAGAGCGAGAGCAGGCGGGAAGCACCCACCTCGCCGGTGCCGGGCGCCACGACCATGCGGCCGATCTCGACGTAGGCCGTGCCCGCGCGCAGGTGGCGCCGCACGTCGGGGAAGAGCGCCTCGGCCTCGAAGGGCAGCGGCAGCAGGCGCATGGCCGCCACGATCACGCCGTCGCGGCGGGCCACGAAGTGGTGCGCGCGCGGGTCGAGCTCGTCGGTGGGCGCGCCGCCCGCGATCATGTGCGGCAGCTTCTCGCGGTAGACCCGCTCGCGCAGCGCGGTGATCTGATCGCCGGCGTCGGCCCAGCCCACGACCTCGCAGATCAGGCCCCAGCGCAGGGCCTGGCCCGCGTAGAGGCGCGCCGCCTCGTCCCTGACGAGCTGGCGCTCGGGGTCGAGGCGCGGGCGGGGGGTGGGCCTGCGGTGCTGGCCGACTTGCCCGGTGCGGTCAATCAAGCGGATTCTCCAGGATCTCGTCGAGCATGTGGGCGGTCAGCGCGCCGGTCACGCGGATGCAGTAGGCCACGTCGGCCCAGTCCTGCTCGGTCTTGCAGAACGCGGTGAGCGCGTCTTTGACTTCCTTGAAGTGCTTCTCGTCGATCGCGGCGTGGGCCACGAAGAAGGTCATCTGGTTGTCGTTCAGGCCGAAGAGCGTCTTGACCTTCGCCATGCCCTCCTGCAGGTAGCCGTGCGCGCCCTCGGCCCAGTACGAGTAGCCGAGCCGGCCGATCGGGTTTTGGTGGTCGGCCCAGTGGTAGAGGAAGGCGATGAAGCCCGCGGTGGCGGGCAGCGGGCGCAGGCCTTCCAGGCGCTGCAGGTCGAAGCCGGTGGTGCGCAGGTCGTGCAGGCACATCTGCTCGTGGCCGTTCTCCTCGAGCGCGTGCTTGAGGCAGTACTTCGCGTAGTCCGCCTGGCTGTCGTCGAGCCGCAGCACGATCGCCGCCTGGTTCTTCGCGTTCTCGCGCACGTAGAAGTACGTCTCGGCCAGGTAGCGGTGCAGGATCCCCGGCGTGACCTGGCCCTTCATCAACGCCGCGTAGTAGCGCGTGGCCTTGATGCGCGCCCAGACCTCGTCGCAGACGGCGTCGAGGTGCGCGATGCGCTCGGCGGTGGTGGTGGCGGTCGGCGTGGCGGTGGGGGGGGTCATGCCAGGAATCCTCTCTTTTCACTTCTTCCGTAGTTTGTACCCGCTCCCCCGGGTGTTCTACGGCCTTGGCCTGTGACCCGGCCACCAGTTCCAGTCGCCGGCCAGGCGCATGAGCGCGGGTGCCAGCAAGACGCGCACGACCGTCGCGTCGACCAGCACGGCGACCGCGAGCCCGACGCCCAGCATCTGCACCATCACGAGCTTCATGCCGGCGAAGCCCGCGAACACCGTGGCCATGATCAAGGCGGCGGCCGTGATCACGCCGCCGGTCGCGGCCAGGCCCTCTTCGGTGGCGAGCGCGTTGTCGCCGGTCGCGTCGTAGGCCTCCTTGATCCGGCTGATCAAGAAGACCTCGTAGTCCATCGAGAGGCCGAAGACGATGCAGAAGATCGTCGCGAGGATCGCGGGCGGCAGGCCGCCGGTGGGCTCCTGCAGCCCGAGCAGGCCCATGCCCCAGCCCCACTGGAACAAGACGACCAGCGCGCCCACGCCCGCGCCCACGCTGAGCAGATTGAGCAGGGTCGCCTTGAGCGGCACGAGCAGGCTGCGGTAGATCAAGGCGAGCGTGAGGAAGGTCGCGCCGATCACGAACGCGAAAAGGCCGGGCGCCGAGGCCACGACCGCCTGGTGGGTGTCGTTGTAGAGCGCCGCCTGGCCGCCCACCACCACCTGCAGGCCAGCTGGCTGTGGCGCCTCGGCGAGGTCGCGCGCGAGCACCTGGATCGCCTCGAAGCGCAGGTCGTCCACCGCGATCACCTGCACGAGCGCGCGCTTGCCGTCGCGGCTGACGAAGGCGTCGAAGCGGTCGGGCGCGAGCCTGCGCGCGCCGCGCCAGTGCCTGTAGAGCCTGCGGTAGTGATCGGCCGGCAGCCCCGGCCGCAGGTCGACCGGGCTCAGCACCTCGAGCACGCGCGGGTCCTCGCGGAGCCTGCGCGAGAGCGCGAGCAGCCCGTCGAGGTTGCCGGGGGTGTAGAGCGTGGCCTGGGCGTCGAGCGAGCCGGGCTGCAGGATCGCGCCTGTGTCCGCGGTCACGAGCAGGTCGATCGGCGCGTAGGCGTTCTTGCGGCCGAGCGACGCGAGCATGTCGAGCCCGCGCTGGAACTCGAGCTCGTAGCGCGGCAGCAGGCTGCTCGCGCCGTAGTCGGTGCGCAGGGTGGCGATCGGCGCCGCCGCGAGCGCGAGCAGCAGCAGCCCGGCCGCGGCCAGGGGCTTCGCGTGCTGGCAGACCCAGCCCGCCCAGCCGCCCCAGCGCCGCCCGGCGTCGAGGCCGCGCAGGCGCAGGCGGATGAGCGCCGGCGCGTCGATGCTCGGGCCGAGGATCGCGAGCAGCGCCGGCAGCAGCGTGAGCGCCATCAGCACGCCGGCCGCGAGCACCAGCGCGCCGCCCACGCCGATCGAGCGGGTGTTGAGCGAGGGCGTGAAGATGAGCCCCGCGAGCCCGATCATGACCGTGAGCCCGGAGCCCGCCACCGCCACGCCGGCCGTGCGCATGCTCTCGGCCAGCGCGTCTTCGGTGCCCGCGCCGCGGCCGAGCGCCTCGCGGAAGCGGCCGATCACGAGCAGGGCGTAGTCGATGCCCACGGCCAGGCCGAGCATGGTGGCGACGTTCTGGACCACGATCGCGAGCGGCCAGTGGCTCGCCACCAGCGCGATCAGGCCCATGGCGGCGGCGGTCGCGAGCACGCCCATGACCAGCGGGATGGCGGCCGCCGTGAGCGCGCCGAAGGCCAGCAGCAGGATGCCGAGCGTCACGGGCAGCACGCGCCCCTCGGCGCGCGCGCCGTCCTCGGCGCCGTAGCGCGCGAGGTCGTAGGCGAGGGGCCCCGCGCCGGTGACCGCGTAGCTCGCGGTCGGGTCGGCCTGTTTCAGCGTTTCGGCGGGGGCCCGGATCGCGGCGCGGATGGCCGGCGTCGCGCGCTCGGCCTCCTGGGCGCTCGGGCTCGCGAGGCCGACCAGGATCGCGGCGGTGTGGCCGTCGGCCGAGCGCAGGCGGCGATCGCGGCTGCCCGCGGGGCTGACCACGCGCTTGACCACGGTGCTCTCACGCAGGGCCTGGGCGGTGGCGTCGAGGGCCCGGCGGAAGCCCGGGTCGTCGACCGTCAGCTTCTTGGCCTGGAACGTCACCACCATGAGCGGGCCGAAGGGCGCCTGGAACTCGCTGCGCAGCGCCTCGGCCACCCGCTGCGAGGGCGCCCCCGCGATCTCGGCGGTGCTGCCGTAGAGCTTGCGCTCGACGCCGAGCCCGGCCCAGGCGCCGAGCAGGGCGATCGCCACGCAGCCGACCAGCACCGGCCAGCGCTGGCGGAAGATCGCCCGCGCGAGCGCGTCGAAGGCCGCGGCAGGTGTCATGCAGTTCCCCGCCCCAGGATGGGGAGTGGCGGTCTCACGGCCGGCTGGCGCCCACCCGCGCGAGCAGCGGGTCGCGCTTCAGCGCCCGCTTGAAGAGCTGGTGGTCGCGCTCCACCTGGTCGGCGTAGGTGTGCGCGAAGGCCACCAGCGACGACACGAACTCGTCCTTCGGCCCGAGCGTCTGCAGGATCTGCTGCGCGCCCGCGAGGCCGACCTCGGCGCCGCGCGCGTGGGCCTTCGCGGTCTGGCCGGCGTAGAAGCCGAGCACCTCCTCGAAGGTGTGCTTGTCTGCGAGCTCCTCGACGTGCAGCGTCGCGTCCGAGGCGCGCACGCGCTCCACCAGGAACTCAGGCCCACCCGGCGTCTTCGCCACGCCGCGGAAGCCGTCGAGCCCGCCGTCGAGCACGTCGCCGATCGCGAGCCCGCGCTGGCCGGGCGAGCTGAAGCGCCGGCCGGTCGGCGCGATGCGCTCGAGCGCCGCTCGCTCCTGGGCCTTGAGCTGCAAGATGATCGGCTCGCTGCCCTGCGCGCCCTCGAGCAGCACGCGGAAGCGCGGCCGCCCGATGCTGCCGGTGCCGGAGAGCATGGCCACCGCGTCGGTCACGCTGTAGCCGGCGAGCTGCTTGGCGGTCGCGGGCGGCAGGCCCTGGCGGTAGCCCGCGAAGGCCTTCGCGAGCGCCTGGAGCTGCTTGGGGCTCACGTCCTGGCGATCCGCGTCGCGCTCGAGCAGGCGCACGCCCTTCTTCTTCGGCGCGCGGCGCTCGATCCAGGCCTTCGCGTCGCGGTCGGCGGCGTCCTTGACCAGCTCGTCGAGCGCCGCGGGCGACTTCAGCTTGACCTGCTTGCCCTTGGCGAGCGCGGCCATCGTGTCGTAGTAGCTCGTGCCGAGCTCCTCGACCAGCTTGCGCGTGCGCTTGCCGCCCAGCTCGTTCTCGCGGCCGGTCAGCACCACGTGGGTCGCGAGGCGGTTCACGTCGAAGGCCGCCGGGCCGAGCGTGGCCTCGTCGAAGTCGATCGGCCGGACCTTGAGCTTGCCGTTCTGCTTCACCACGGTGCCGAAGTTGTGGAGATGGAGGTCGCCCTGCAGGACGGTGTCGGCGCCGAGGTTCTTCGCCATGTCGCGCATGTCGTGCGACATCAGGCCGGGCTGGCCGGTCAGGAAGCGGCGCGGGCTCTTGGCCATGTTCTCGTACTTGCGCGCGAGCGCCTCGGGGTGGCTCTTGCGCAGGGCCGCGTCGAAGGCGGCGATGAAGGCCACCGCGTCGCGCCGCGAGAGGCCCGCGATGATCTGGGCGTCGAAGGCCGCGACGTCCTTCGCGATGACGCTCGCGACCTTCCTGTCGGCGCCGGCGCCGGCCCCGCGCGCAACGCCCTTGCGGGCTGCGGGGAGCAGCTCGCGGAGGAGTTGGGCACCGTAGGAGACGAGAGCCATGGGGCGGGCACCTTCTTAACAGCTTCTGCATAGCTTATGGGCCCGCCCACGGCGCGGGATTCTTATGCCAGCCCTAAGGTGCGTTAAATATTCACCCTCGCCTACCGCGTCGGCGGCACCGTCGGCGCAGGCACGGGATTCGGGTCGTACACGGGCGGGCGCAGCCAGCGCGCGATCGCGCCGCCACCGATCACCACCGCGACCGGCAGCGCCGCCGCGATCAACGTCCCCCAGGCCGCCCCGGCCGCGCCGGCCGCGGCCAGCCCGATGCCGTAGCCGGCCGCCGACAGCAGCGGGAAGCCGGCCAGCGCGGCGATCGCGAGCCCGCCCGTGCGGTGCGGCGGCGTGCCCCACCATGGGTTGTTCATGACCAGCTCGTAGGCCACGAACACCGATCCCGGCGTGGCCGCGCCGAGCAGCGCGCCGCGCGCGGCGCCCAAAGGGCCCGCCACCAGGTAGCCGATGCCCGCGCCGACCAGCGCCGCGATCGGCGTGCCGACGATCGAGAAGGCCAGCTCGCCGAGCGGATCCCAGTTCAAGCGCTGCGCCTGCACGGGCTGGGGCCACGGCGGCTGCGCCGGCTGCTGCGCCGGCAGGGCGGCGGGCGGCGCCATCAGCGGCCCCGGCGGCGGTGGCGGCGGCAGGCTCGGGATCGGGCGGTAGGGGTTGATCATGGGGGGCCTTCACGGGGCTTGTCCGCCGCCGCGGGGGGCGGCTTGCGGGTCGGGGAAAAGCTTGGACTGCCCTTAACCCGCTCTCCATCTCCGTATCCGCCGCCGCGCGGCGCCCGCGCCATAGCGGGCGAAGGCATACGCCTGCGCACCGGGCGTCGCAGCGGCCGCAGCCCGTTCGCCCGGTGCTGCCGGCTGCGCGGCGCGCGCGGATTCGCTATGGGTTTCATTAATAGAACATATGTTTGCATTGTGGCCTTTCACGCGATAGAATACCAACCGTGAAGCAGGTGTTGACGCTAAGCTGCAAGATCGAAATTCCGCATGACCTGCGCGCCGTCGTGGACGCGACCATGCGGGCCTTTGCGGGTGCCTGTAACGTCGTGCGGGCGGTAGCCGAGGAACGCAGCACCACCAACAAGCTCAAGCTCCAATCCTTCGTTTACTACGAGCTGCGTGAGCGGTTCGGGCTCTCGGCCAACCTCGCCATTCGGGCAATCGCCCGCGTGGCGGCGGTCATGAAAGCCAAGCACAAGGGCTCGACCTTCCACCCGACCAGCGTCGATTACGACCAACGCATCTTCCGTTTCCGCGAGAAGGACTGGACCGTGAGCTTGACCTTGCTGGGCGGTGCCCGACGGTTCAAGCTCTTGGTCGGAAACTACCAGCGGGGCCTTTTGGCGGGGAAGACCCCCACGAGTGCCAAGCTGGTCAAGCGTAAGAACGGTGACTACTACCTGCAAGTCGCCTTGGATCAGATGCCCCCCGCGCTCAAGGAGCCAACAGGCGTCTTGGGGGTGGATCTCGGCATCAAGAACCTGGCGACGCTTTCCACGGGCGAACGATTCGGCGGGGCCGAAGTCGACGCCATCCGCGACCACTACCAGGCCATGCGGGCAGCTCTCCAGGCGAAGGGCACGAAGGGGGCCAGGCGCCTCTTGAAACGGCTGTCGGGCAGGGAGCAACGCTACATGGCCTGGATCAACCACACCATCAGCGCCCGCGTGATCAGGTTCGCCAGGCACCACGCGCTGATCGTGTCGCTCGAGGATTTGACGGGTATTCGCAAGCGGGTCAAGGTTCGCAAGGCCCAGCGCCACCGGCACCACCGCTGGTCCTTCTTCCAGCTTCGCAGTTTCTTGGCGTACAAAGCGCTGCGGGATGGCGTGGAGCTCGTTTTGATCAACCCGGCGTACACGTCCCAAACCTGCCACCAATGCTTGCACATCGGCGCGAGAGCGGGCGAATCGTTCCAGTGTGAGCATTGTGGATACTCGGGTCATGCCGACTACAACGGCGCTCGTAACATCGGACTCTTGGGGGCGTGCGTAACGCGTCCCGAACACTCGCTATCTTGCCTTCTG
>JAKFEW010000146.1:0-63814 GCA_036675505.1 Candidatus Sericytochromatia bacterium | reverse complement strand
GCCGCCGCCCGTGCCCTCGGCACCGCCGCCGGTGCCCGCGCCGCCGCCGCCGGTGCCCTCTGCACAGCCGTCGCCCAACGCGCCGGGCGGCCCCGGACCGAAAGATCCGGCCGCCGAAGACCGTCTCAAGAAGCTGTCACCCGAGGAGCTCGCGCGCCTCGGCCGCACCGACAAGAAGGCCTTCCTGGAGGCCCTGCGGCCGGGCGCCGAAGAGGCCGAGCGTCGCTACGGCGTGCCGGCAGCCATCACGCTCGCCCAGGCCGCCCTCGAGACCGGCTGGGGCCAGCACATCATCCCGGGCTACAACATCTTCGGCATCAAGGGCAAGGGCCCCGCCGGCACCGTCAGCCGCGGCACCTGGGAGGTCTACGGCGGCCGCCGCGTGACGATCCGCGCGAACTTCGCGCGCTACAACGACTTCAACGAGGCCGTGATGCTGCACGGCAAGCTGTTCCACAACGGCTATTACAAGAAGGCGATGAGCCAGTACGCCCGCGACAAGGATCCGCACGCGTTCGCCCGCAACATCACAGGCACGTACGCCACCGACCCGGCGTACGGCTCGAAGCTGTCGAGCATCATGCGGCAGTACCGCCTGGCCTGACCGGATGGCCTGGCCCTTGCGGGGGGGAGGGCGTTCCGGTAAAGTAAGCTAGCCTCGGCGCCCTCGTTACCGCGCCGTTCCTGGCACTGAGGCATTGCACAACCCTGCGACGGAACGGCGTTCCCGATCGGCCGGCTCGTCCGGCAGGCGGCCCCGAGCGGATGTCGATCGCGTTTCTTTTTCCTGGTCAAGGCTCGCAGACCGTCGGCATGGGCCAGGATCTGGCCGAGCGCCATCCCGTCTTCGCGGACGCCTTCGACGAGGCCGAGCGCATCAGCGGCCTGCCGCTGCGCCGCCTCTGTTTCGAGGGCCCGGCCGAAGAGCTGCAGCAGACGCGCCATGCGCAGCTCGCGCTGCTCACCGTCTCGACCGGCACCGCCCGCCTGCTCCACGCCCACGGCGTGCGGCCCACCTACGCCGCCGGCCACAGCCTCGGGGAATACAGCGCGCTGGTCGAGGCCGACGCGCTGTCCTTCGCCGACGCCGTGCGGCTCGTCGAGCGCCGCGGGGCGCTGATGGCGGAGTCCGGCGCGAAAACGCCTGGCACGATGGCCGCGATCCTCGGCCTGGACCCGGACACGCTCACCCGGATCTGCAAGGCGGCCCCGTCGGTGGTCGCCGTCGCGAACTTCAACAGCCCGGATCAGATCGTCATCTCGGGCACGCCCGAAGGCGTGGCCGCGGCGAGCGAGGCAGCCCTCGCGGCGGGCGCCAAGCGTGCCATCCCGCTGAACGTCAGCGGTGCGTTCCACTCGCCGCTGATGACCGAGCCTGCGCGCGGCTTCGCGCCGGTGCTGGCCGGCGTGACCTACGCGGACCCGGACATCACGGTGATCGCGAACCTCGACGCGCTGCCCTACACGGCCGGCGGCGAGATCCCCGCCAAGCTGGCCGCCCAGCTCGATCACCCGGTTCGCTGGGCCCAGACCGTCCAGGCGCTGCTCGACGCCGGCGTCACCACCTTCATCGAGGTCGGCGCGGGCCGCGTGCTCTCCGGGCTGGTCAAGAAGGTGCGGCGCGACGCGACCACGCTGAACGTGGAGGATCAGGCCTCGCTCGAGAAGACGCTCGCCGCGCTCGGCGTGGAGGTCGGCTCATGAGCAAGCCGCTGGACGGCCAGGTCGCGATCGTCACGGGCGGCTCGCGCGGGATCGGCAGGGCGATCGCCCTGCGGCTCGCCGCGTCCGGCGCCAGGGTGCTCGTGAACTACGCCGCGAGCGCCGCGGCGGCCCAGGCGGTGGTCGCCGAGATCGAGGCGGCGGGCGGCGAGGCCGCCCACCAGCAAGGCGACGTGGCCGACCCCGCCACCGCGGACGCGCTGATCAAGACCGCCACCGAGCGTTGGGGCCGGCTCGACGTGGTCGTGAACAACGCCGGCGTCACGCGTGACGGCCTGCTCGTGCGAATGAAAGACGAAGACTGGCATACCGTGCTGGATACGGACCTTTCCTCGGCCTTCTACATGTGCCGCGCCGCCGGCAAGGTGATGATGCGGGCCCGCGCGGGGCGCATCATCAACATCACCTCGGTGGTCGGCCTCGTGGGCAACGCCGGCCAGGCGAACTACGCCGCGGCGAAGGCGGGCCTGGTCGGGCTCACGAAGTCCGTCGCCAAGGAACTCGCCAGCCGCCACGTGCTGGTCAACGCCGTGGCCCCTGGCTTCATCGCTTCGGATATGACCGAGGCGATGAGCGAACAGGCCAAGGAAGCCACGCTCGCGTCCATTCCGCTCGGTCGCTACGGCACCGCTGAGGAGATCGCCTCCCTCGTCCATTGGCTGGCCAGCGAGGCCTCTTATGTGACCGGGCAGGTCTTCAGCGTGGACGGCGGGATGGCGATGTGATAATTCTGCTCAAGACGCAGCAAAACATACAGACGACATGCAGGCGATAGCGGCCCGCTTGATTAGGAGGAAACCATGG
The DNA here is from genome assembly GCA_036675505.1 of Candidatus Sericytochromatia bacterium. Lineage (GTDB taxonomy): Bacteria > Cyanobacteriota > Sericytochromatia > S15B-MN24 > JAQBPE01 > JAKFEW01. The sequence goes on along the minus strand of JAKFEW010000146.1, from coordinate 61,288 downwards.
CAGTTGCAGAGAACGAGATCTTCGACAAGGTGAAGAAGATCGTGGTCGATCGCCTGGGCGTCACCGAGGACACCGTCACCCTGGACGCCGGCTTCACCGAGGACCTCGGCGCCGACTCCCTCGACACGGTCGAGCTCGTGATGGCGTTCGAGGAGGAGTTCAACATCGAGATCCCTGACGAGGATGCGGAAAAGATCGCGACCGTGCGGGACGCGGTGGACTACATCAAGAAGGCCGTCTAGCCTTCCCGGCCGAACTCCCTCCGCCCTCGGGCGGGGGGAATCAGTTGGCGCCGCTCCACGTCACGATCGCCGTCGCCCAGGTCAGGCCTGCGCCGAAGCCGACGAGGCACAGGGTGTCGCCCGGCTTGATCACGCCATCGGCGACCGCCTCCGCCATCACCAGCGGGATCGAGGCGGCCGACGTGTTGCCGTACTTCGCGATGTTGTGGAGCATCTTGCCCTCGGCCACGCCGAGGCGCTTCGCGACAGCCTCCAGGATCCGCATGTTGGCCTGGTGTAGGATGAAGTAGTCGATGTCGCCGACCGTGACGCCGGCCTTGCCGCAGGCCTCGGCGATCTGCTTGGGCGCGACGTCCGAAACGAACTTGTAGATCTCGCGCCCGTTCATGTGCATGAATTGCCGGCGCGCCATCCGTGCGGGCGGCTCAGGCTCCTGGGCGTTGGCGGAGATGTCGAGGTGTCCGGCGCCACGGCCATCGGCGGCCAGGACCACCGAGCGCAGGCCTTCCTCCGTGCCCGCCCGCAGGACGGTCGCGCCCGCGCCGTCGCCGAACAGGATGCAGGTGCCGCGGTCCGTGTAGTCCATGAATCGGCTGAGCATGTCGGCGCCGATCAACAGCACCGTGCGATACATCCCGGTCTGGATGAACTGGCCGGCCACGGCCAACCCGTAAACGTAGCCGCTGCAGGCCGCCTCGATGTCGAAGGCGGCCGCGCGCGAAGCGCCGAGTTCGGCCTGCACGAGGGCGGCCGTGGACGGCATCGGGTAGTCCGGGCTCGAGGTCGCCACGACGATGAGGTCGAGATCTTCAGCCGTTACGCCGGCCTGGGCCATCGCCTGGCGGGCGGCCGGGACGCACAGCTGCCAGAGCAAGTCGCCCGGGCCGACCACGCGGCGCTCGTTGATGCCGGTGCGTGAGACGATCCAGTCGTGGGTGGTCTCGACCAGGGTCTCGAGGTCGGCGTTCGAGAGCACGGTTGCCGGTACGGCGGCGCCGACCCCGGTCAGGTTCACGGGGACGGTGCGGATGGTCCCCACGGGCGCCATCGCGGGCTGATCTGCGGTGGTCATCGTCTCGGCCTCGCCCGCTATTCTACCACGGCGGCATCCGAGGCGGCCGTGGTGGAGGCGGTGAGCGCGTCTCGGATGGTGGCGATCGCCCGGCCCTCGATGCACTCCCGGGCGACCCGGATGGTGTGGTAGACCCCCTGGGCCTTGGAACTGCCGTGGCCGATGATGCACACGCCATTCACGCCGAGCAGAGGCGCCCCGCCGTACTCGGCGTAGTCCAGCCGCCGCTTGAGGGCCCGGAGGTTGGGCGTCATCACGGCCGCGCCCAGCTTGCCGCGCCAGTCGCGGCTGATTTCCTGCTTCATCATGTCCATGAGCAGCAGCGCCATACCCTCTGCGAACTTGAGCAGGCCGTTGCCGACGAAGCCGTCGCACACGACGACGTCGGCCCTGCCGGCCGGCAGATCGCGCCCCTCGACGTTGCCGATGAAGTTCAGGCCCGCCTGAGCGCGGATCAACCCGTAGGCCTCGCGGGCCTGCTCGTTGCCCTTGCCTTCCTCCTCGCCGATGTTGAAGAGGCCGACGCGCGGCGCGGCCGTCTTGAAGACGGCCTTGTGGTAGACGCTGCCCATCAGGGCGAACTGGGCGAGGAAGGCGGGCTTCGCGTCGACGTTGGCGCCCACGTCGAGCAGGACGCAGGGGCCCTGCTGGGTGGGCAGCACGACGGCGATCGCCGGTCGCTCGATGCCCGGGATGCGCCCCAGCACCATCAGGGCTGCGGCCATCGCGGCACCGGTCGAGCCGGCCGCCACGACCCCATCGGCCTTGCCTTCCTTCACGAGGCGCATCGCCACCGTGATCGAGGCGTCCTTCTTGGCGCGCAGCGCCGCGGCGGGCGCCTCGTCCATGCCGATCACCTGCGAAGCGTGCAAGATCTCGATGCCGAAATCTGTCCCACAAGTGGGGCCGAGCATCGCCTTGAGGCGCGGCTCGTCGCCTACGAGGGTGAGCCTGGCCAGGCGCGAACGGGCGGCGATCAGCGCACCCTCGACAATAGCGTCGGGTGCGTGGTCGCCGCCCATGGCGTCGATCACGATGTGGGGCAAGGTCGCTTCGGCGTTCGCGGTCATGCGCGTCTCAGCGGCCAGGCCCCTGCCGGACTCGGATTAGCCCTCGGCAGCCGGCACGCCGTACTGCCGGCCCTTGTAGGTGCGGCAGGACTGGCACAGCGTGTGCTGGAGCTTGGGGGCCTGACACTGCGGGCAGGTGGTCAGGTTCGGCACCTGGAGGCTGTTGATCCAGTGCGCCCGACGATTGCCGGTCCGCATGTTGGTGTGCTTCTTTTTAGGTTGAGGCATATTGGAGTGGTCTCCGTGGTGGTGGCGTCCGCCGGGCGGGTCGGCACACCGTGATAGACACAGGTCAGGGGTCAGGGGTTATCGGGGTTTCCCGTTGTTTTCCGGCGAAAAGGACCGCAGCGCCGCCCAGCGTGGGTCTGCCGAAGAATGCTCGCGCTCGCTCACCTGAGGCTCGCAACCGCACAACCGCCGGGGTGGCAAGCTGAGCATGAGGTTTTGCCGGACGAGATCGCTGGCGTCCAGGTGCCCACTGAGCTCGATCCGATCCTCCACCTCTTCGGCGGTGACAGGTTCGTGCACGATTTCCAGGGCCTCGTCCAGCTGAAACTCCGCAGAAGACTCGTAGGTCTCGTTGCAGCGGTCACACCGGAGCTTGAGGCGGGTCTGGAATTCTCCGGTGACTTTCAGGAGTCGATCGCTGATGCGTTCGACCGTCAATTCGCCGGTGATGGGCTCCAGGAGCTGTTCGCCCTCATCGGGCAACGGGATGAGCTCGTTAAAGCTGTACCGCGTGATGGGGCTCGTAGATTGCAAAATGCTGGATACGGGTATCTGCACTTGCTCCCCTCGGGACCGACCAAAACAGCCCCAATAGTATAGGAGGCGGGCTCACAACTGTCAAACAGCCCACAACGCCCCGTTTAGAACTTCGATCGCTTACCAGCCGCTCCATCCGGGGCGGTCTGGATCCTGGCGCCTAGAACTTCGAGCGCTTACCAGCCGCCCCACCCGCCCGCCCCATCCGGGGCGGTCTGGATCCTGGCGCCTAGAACTTCGATCGCTCCTTGAGCTCTCGCTGTACGTCGCGAGCGGCTTCCTTCTTCGAGAGCGTCTCCCGCTTGTCGTGCAGGTTCTTGCCCTTGGCGAGGCCGATCTCGATCTTGGCCCAATCGCCGTCGAAGTACAGCTTGAGCGGGATGAGCGTGAGGCCCTTCTCTTTCGTCTTGCCGTACAACCGCGCGATTTCCATCTTCTTGAGCAGGGCCTTGCGGCGGCGCATCGGATCCACGTTGTAGATGTTGCCATGCGAGTAAGGCGCGACGTGCATGCTGTAGATCCAGACTTCGCCGTTTTCGATGCGCGCAAAGGCATCCGTGAGGTTCACCTTGCCCATGCGCAGCGATTTCACCTCGGTGCCCGTGAGCACGAGGCCGGCGTCGTAGCGCTCGAGGATGTGATACTCGTGGAACGCGCGCCGGTTGTCCGTGACCAGCCGCGTCACGCGGGTGGTCGGAGCCTGGTTGGTCTTTTTCTTGTCGTCGCTCACGGCCATCGATCCAGGATACCAGATCGGCGCGCGAGCAGGTCCGGGGTGACCCCACCGGCCGCCACGATCTCCTGGTATACAGCCGCCGCGGGGCGCGGCACGCGCGCGAGGTCGCCGCCGCGGCAGTCGACGGCATAGAGGCCGAAGCGATCGTCGAAGCTGCCCCACTCCCAGTTGTCGGTCAGGGTCCAGTAGGTGTAGCCAAGGACCGGGATGCCGCGCTGCTGGGCCTTTTGCACCGCCGCCACGTGCGCCACCAGGTAGGCCTCGCGGGTCCAGCCGTCCGCGCGTGGCTTGTCGTTGTCGGTCGCGAAGCCGTTCTCGGCCACGAGGATCGGCAGGTTGAAGACCTTGTGGTAGCGCTCGAGCACCTCGATGAAGCCGTCCGGGTAGACCGTCCACTGGCTCGGCGAGGGCGGCACGACTTGCACCGGCAGCGAAAGCCGCTTGTAGTAGTCCACCGCGACGTAGTCGAGCTTGGGCCGGCCGTTCAGGTCCACCCGGCCGGGCAGCATCGTGGAGAAGGCCTTCAGGAACCAATCGTCACCCGGCGCGCGCATCGCCTTCTGGGCGGGGTCGAAGCCGATCTGGTAGGCCGCGGCGTAGTTGTTGAAGCTCACCATCGCGTCGGCGTCCTGCGCGTGGATGACGTCGTAGGCGCGGGAGTGGGCGGTGATCAGGTGGCCGGACGCGCGCAGGAAGGCTCCGAGGTCCTTCTTGCCGGGCGGCCACATCCCCCCCAGGTAGCCGGCCTCCACCATCACCGTCGGCTCGTTGAAGGTCAGGTAATAGGTGATGTCCCCGCCGAACTCGTGCGCGACGAACGCGACATAGCGCGCGTAGTGGTCCACGGCGGCCGGCACCTCCCAGGCCGAGAGGCCCTTGGGTGCCAGCGCGTCGAGCCAGGCCGGATAGGTGTAGTGGAGGAGCGTCACGATGGGCGTCAGGCCGCGCGCGCGGGCCGCCGCGAAGACGCGGTGGTAGTGGGCCACCACCTCATGGTCGATCACGCCTGGCGCAGGCTCGATACGGCTCCATTCCAGGCTGAAGCGGAAGGCGTTCAGGCCCAGGCCCTTCGCGAGGTCGAAGTCTTCCTCGTAGCGGCGCCAGCCGTCGGCCGCGCGCCCGGAAGGCTCCTTCACCATGCCGGCGCGCTCCCAGGCCGCCCAGTTGCTCGTGCGATCGCCACCCTCCCACTGGTAGCCGGCCGTCGCCACGCCCCACAGGAAGCCGGGCGGCACGGCCGGCAGCCGTTCGCCCGCTTCGCCGAGCGGCGGGCGCGCGCCGCTCACGGCATGGAGCTGGAGCGCGATCACCGCGGCGAGCAGCGCCGCCCCGCCGACCATGCCGGGCTTGAGCCGGCGACGGGGGCGGGAGTTCGCGTGAACTTTCGGCCGCCGGAAACGGTCGAGCCAGGCCTGGAACCCGGAAGTTGGCATGAAAAGCCTTTTTGCGGGGAATTACGGATTTAGCGAGCGAGCAGTGGGGAGATCACCCGGTTTGGGAATAAGGGACCTGTCGTGTCAGCGGGGAGTCGGCACGACGCCGTTTCGGGCAACTCCCCATAGTACTGACCGCGGCCCCGCGGATCAAGGTGCCCGCCCGCAGCACGGTGGGCGGGTGGGCAGCTGTAAATGGAAGGTCTGGAGCTTTGCGCATCGTCATCGCCAGCGACCACGGTGGGTTCGCCCTCAAGGAAGTCCTCAAGCCCTTGCTCGTCGAGCTCGGCCACGAACCTGTAGACGTCGGCACGCATTCATCCGCCCCCGTCGACTACCCGGACTTCGCCTTCCTCGCCGCGGCCTCGGTGGCCCAGAAGGAAGCCGACCTCGCCATCGTCATCGACGGCGCGGGCATCGGCTCTTCGATCGTGGCGAACAAGCTGCCCGGCGTGCGCGCGGCCTGTTGCAACGATTTGTTCACCGCGCGGAACTCGCGCGCCCACAACGACGCGAACGTGCTCACGCTCGGCTCGCGCGTGATCGGCGAGGGGCTCGCCGCCGAAATCGTGAAGGTGTGGCTCGCCACCACCTTCGAGGCGCGCCACGCGCCGCGCATCGAGAAGATCATCAAGCTCGAAGGCCAGCTCTACGGCGCCCTGCGCTAGAGCCACCCAGCAGGTAATTGAAAGAATGGACCTCAACCAGCTGCTCGACCGTGTGACCGCCGACGTGAAGGCGCAGATCAAGGCCGCCCCCGCGGGCGCCGCCGCGCCTGCTGCGGCGGGCGGCTGCGCCGGCACGCTCGTCGCCTACACCCGCTCCGTGGCAGGCCTGCCCGAGCTGCTCGGCCGGCTCGTGGCCGAGGGTGGTCCCGTCACGCTCGTGCTGCCGAAGTACGGCACCTACGGCGTCGACGTGCAGCGCCTCAAGGAGAAAGGCGTGAAGGTCGTGACGGCCGACCAGCGAGACGGCAAGACCACGCTCCCCGACGCCGCGCGCAGCTTCACCCGCCTGCTGCTGCCCGGCCTGCACCAGGTCGCCGTGCGCCAGCAGGGCGGCGTGCTCGACGCGGCGCTTGCCCGCGCCCGCGAGCTGGGCGTCCCGATGATCGCCTTGCATGAGGCCAGCGCCCGCGGCTCAATGAATGACGAGGGGCGCGCGGAGTGGCTGCCCGCCGGCGTCCAGTGGCTACCGCTGTCCCGCTACGGCGGCCCGCGCCCGGCCGGCCCTTCGCCCGCCGACCTCGCCCGCATGATCGACCACACGCTCCTCAAGGCCGAGGCCGTCGAGGGCGACGTCCGCAAGCTGTGCGCCGAGGCCGCGGAGTGGAAGTTCGCGTCGGTCTGCGTGAACCCGGCCTGGGTGGCCTACGCCGCCAAGCAGCTCAAGGGCACGGGCGTCATGGTCTGCACCGTGATCGGCTTCCCGCTCGGCGCGACGGACTCGGCCACCAAGGCCGACGAGACCAAGCATGCGCTCGCTCATGGCGCGGATGAGATCGACATGGTCGTGAACGTCGGCGCGCTCAAGGGCAAGGACTACGAGACCGTCGCGCGCGACATCGCGGCCGTGGTCAAGGCGGCCGGAGGCAAGACCGTGAAGGTCATCCTCGAGACCGCGCACCTCAACGACGAAGAGAAGACCGCCGCCTGCCTCATCGCCAAGGAAGCCGGCGCGCACTTCGTGAAGACCTCGACGGGCTTCGGCCCGGGCGGCGCCACCGCCGCCGACATCGCGCTGATGCGCCGCCTGGTCGGGCCCGTGATGGGCGTGAAGGCCTCGGGGGGCATCCGTGATCTCGCAACCGCCCTGAAGATGGTCGAGGCCGGCGCAAACCGGATCGGCTGCAGCGCGGGCGTGGCAATTTGCAAGGGCACCGCCGCTGGCGGTTCGGGTTACTAACTGAGAAACGCTGGCAAGCTAGCGGAAAGGAGCCGGGAAACCGATGGAAGCACTGGGCATGATTGAATCGCGCTCGTTCGCGGCGCTCGTGGAGGCCGCCGACGCGATGGTGAAGGCCGCCAAGGTCGAGCTCGTGGGTTACGAGAAGACGGAAGGCGGCTTCGTGACGGCGATCGTCCGCGGCGACGTCGCGGCGGTCCGCGCCGCCACCGAAGCAGGGTCGCGCGCCGCCGAGCGCATCGGCCAGGTCGTGGCCGTGCACGTCATCGCGCGCCCGCACTCGAACGTGAACGCCACGATGCCGATCACCCGCGACCAGGCGACCGCCTCCAAGTCCGAGCCCCCCGCGGCGCCGGGCGGCGGCACCAGCGTCACGATCGCGTAAGCCAACCGAGAGGACATAGACTATGAGCACGCAAGCCGCAGGCGTCGAGAAGAAGGCCAAGGTCACGCTCCGCGCGTACGCCTTCCTGGACATGGTCCAGCCCCAGTTCGCCTCGTTCATCTCCACCACCGCCCAGGGCTACCTGCCCACCGCCGGCCAGTCGATGCTCTTCATCGAAGTGGCACCCGGCATGGCCATCAACGACATGGCCGACAAGGCCCTCAAGGGCACGAACGTGAAGCCCGGCATGATGATCGTCGAGCGTGCATTCGGCATGCTCGAGCTGCACGACGACAGCCAGGGCGAGGTCAAGGCGGCCGGCCAGGCCATCCTCGACGCCTGCGGCGCGGATGCCAGCGACGTCCTCAAGCCGAAGATCGTCAGCAACCAGGTGATCCGGAACATCTCGGACTACCAGGCGCAGATCATCAACAACTTCCGCCGCGGCAACATGCTGCTCGGTGGCCAGACGCTCTTCATCATGGAGACCGAGCCCGCGGCGTACGCCGTTCTCGCCGCCAACGAGGCCGAGAAGGCCGCGAACATCAACATCGTCCACATCCAGCCCTTCGGCGCGTTCGGTCGCGTCTACCTGGGGGGCGAGGAAGCCGACATCGAAGTCGCCAAGGCGGCCGCGCTGCGGGCCATCGAAGGCCTCGGCGGCAAGTCCTGGTAAGCCGCCTCCGGCGGAGTTTTGAGTTCCGAGTTCTGAGTTTCGAGTTCAACCCTACTTTCTTGAGGAGATAATAGAATGTCTGACGCCCTGGGCATGATTGAGACCAACAGCTTCGCTGCGCTCGTCGAGGCCGCCGACGCGATGGTGAAGGCCGCCAAGGTCGAACTGACCGGCTACGAGAAGACCGGCGGCGGCTACGTCACCGCGATCGTCCGCGGCGACGTCGCGGCCGTCCGCGCCGCCACCGAGGCGGGCTCGCGCGCTGCCGAGAAGGTCGGTTCGGTCGTGGCCGTACACGTGATCGCCCGTCCGCACTCGAACGTGGACAAGATCCTCCCGCTCGGCCGCAAGGCGGCGGGCGAGGCCGTGCGGGTCTAGCCGGTGATTATCGGCGTCGTTTCCGGCACGGTCGTTGCAAACCAGAAGGACGACCGCCTGACCGGCTACAAATTCCAGATCGTCCGCCAGGTCGATCTAGAAGGCCAGCCGTCGGGCCCGTACGTGGTCGCCGTCGACACCGTGGGCGTGGGTCCGGGGGAGTACGTCCTGTACGCCACCGGGTCTTCGGCCCGCCAGACCGACGCCACCGAGAACCGCCCCGTGGACGCCACGATCATGGCGATCGTGGACATGTGGGAGGTCAACGGGACCATCAAGTACACCAAGAACGTCCCCGTCTCCGTCGCGGAGGAGTAGATAAGCCATGACCAGCCTTCGCCTGCGGCAAAGTGGTCGCACTATTGGAGTTAGGCCATGACCCAAGTTAATGAGGCGCAGGTGCGCGACATGGTGGCGCAGGTGATGTCGCGCCTGCAGGCCGACGGCACCTTGCCCAAGTCCGCTCCCCCGGCGTACGCGCCGCAGGCGGCGCCCGAAGCCACAGGCCGCGTGCCGGCCGCATCGGGCGACTGCATCTTCGGCACGGTCGAGAACGCCGTGGCGGCAACCAAGCAGGCGCAACGGGCCTGGGCCATGGCGAGCCTCGAGCTCCGCTTCAAGGCGGTGGCGGCGATCCGCGCGATCGGCCACAAGCACAACGAGGAGATCTCCCGCCTGGCGGTCCAGGAGACCGGCCTCGGCCGCGTCGACGACAAGATGACCAAGCTGCGCCTGGTGCTCGACAAGACGCCGGGCCCGGAGGACCTCGAGTCGCGCCGCCGCGTCTGGACCGGCGACCATGGCCTCGTGTTGATCGAAATGGCGCCCTATGGCGTCATCGCGGCCATCACGCCGACCACCAACCCGGCCGACACGGTGTTCAACAACGCGATCAGCTTCATCTCCGCGGGCAACGGCGCGGTCTTCAACGCCCATCCCTCGGCGAAGAACGTCTCGAACCTCGCCGTGTCGCTCGTGAACCGCGCGATCGTCGAGGCCGGCGGCCCGCCGAACCTGGTAACCGCGATCGCCGAGCCCACCGTCGACACCGCCAACGCCGTCATGCGAGCCAAGGGCGTCGACCTGTTGGTCGTCACCGGCGGCCCGCACGTCGTCAAGGCGGCCTTCGCGAGCGGCAAGAAGGTCATCGCTGGCGGCCCCGGCAACCCGCCTGTGGTGGTCGACGAGACCGCCGACATCGAAAAGGCGGCGAAGTCGATCTACAAGGGCGCGTCGTTCGACAACAACGTCATCTGCACCCTCGAGAAGGAATGCGTGGTCGTCGCGTCGGTGGCGGACCGCCTGAAAGAAGAGCTCAAGCGCTGCGGCGCCTATGAAGTGCCGGCGCAGCTGCACGACAAGCTCTTCGCCCACATCTTCTCGAAGGTCGAGGGCAAGGATGCCACCGTCAACAAGAACTGCGTGGGCAAGAACGCCAGCGAGATCCTCAAGGGGATTGGCGTGGACGTGGATCCCGACAAGTGCCGGTTGGTGATCGTCGAGGTCAACCGCAACCACCCGCTGATGTGGACCGAGCAGCTGATGCCGGTCTTCCCGATCACCCGCGTTCGCGACGTGGACGAGGCGATCGAGCTCGCGATCGAGCTCGAGGGCGGCCGCGGCCATACGGCGGTCATGCACTCGCGCAACATCGAGAAGCTCTCGAAGATGGCCCGGCTCATCAACACGGCCATCTTCGTGAAGAACGGCCCTTCGATCGCCGGCCTCGGCGCCGGTTCCGAGGCGCCCACCGCCTGGACCATCGCCGGCCCCACCGGCGAAGGCTGCACCTCCGCGCGCAACTTCACCAAGGAGCGCCGCTGCGTCATGGTCGACGCGTTCAGAATCGTCTAGGTATCGTTCAAAAGGACCCCCCCTTGTCCGTCGACCCCGCGCTGGCGCTCCTCGAGATCGCCAGCATCGCCCAGGGCATCTTCCTGTGCGACGCCATCGTGAAGAAGGCTCCCGTGCGCTTCCTGCGCACGGAGGCCGTCTCGCCCGGCAAGTACCTCGTGCTCTTCGCGGGCGACGTCGCGTCGGTCAAGGAGAGCTACGAAGCGGCGCTCGAGCTCGCCGAGGGCGAGCTCATCGATGGCTTCTTCCTCCCCTACGTCTCGGAAGCCGTCCTCGCAGCGCTCGCGGGAACCGCGGGGGCGACCTCGATCGACGCGCTGGGCATCTATGAGTGCCATACCGTCGCGGCGGCGATCCTGGCCGCCGACAAGGCCGTCAAGGCGGCCGACGTGGCGCTGATCGAGTTCAAGACCGCCAAGGGCATCGGCGGCAAGGCGTACTTCACGCTCACCGGTTCGCAGACCGAAGTGGAAGCCGCGCTCGACGCGGCCGACGAGGTCTGCCTCGAGGCCGCCACGCGCGTGCGGCGGGTCTTGATCCCCAATCCTCACGAGGATTTCATCCCGGTGGTGTTGCCGCAAGGCGGCACCCACGCGGAGGTCTGAGCATGTTCGTCGGAAACGTGATTGGCACGGTGGTCGCAACCACCAAGTACGAGACGCTCCAGGGCGTGAAGCTGATGCTCGTCCAGCCGCTGGACGATGAGATGGCGCCGAAGGGCGACCCGGTGGTGGCCGTAGATTCGGTCGGCATCGGCGTCGGCGAGCGCGCCTTCTGCGTGCTCGGCAAGGAGGCCGCGATGGCCCTCGACGATTCGTTCGCGCCGGTGGACGTCGCGATCGTCGGCATCGTCGACGCCGTGACGAAGGGATAGCCGCCATGTTGCTAGCGCGCGTAACCGGCACCCTCGTCGCCACCCAGAAGCACCCGGCCTACGCAGGCCACCGCATCCTGCTCGTCCAGCCCGTCACGCCTGAGCTCACGGCGAAAGGCGACGCCTTCTACGCCGTCGGCCACGTCCAGGCCGGCGTGGGCGATCTCGTGCTGGTGGCCCGTGAGGGCGGCAGCGCGCGCATAATGCTGGACGCCGGCGAGACGCCGATTCACGCGGCCGTCGCGGGAATCGTCGACATGGTCGATTTGACGTGAAAACTGAGTGGCAGGCGCGCAAAGACGTCGTCGACGTCTGTGCCGCGATGTACCACAAGGGCTTCCTCGCCGCGACCGACGGCAACGTCAGCGTGCGCCTGGGCGACAAGATCCTCATCACGCCCACCGGCGTCAGCAAGGGCCGGCTCAAGCCGGAGGAGCTGATCCTCACGGACATGAAGGGCAAGCTCCTGCAGGGCAAGGCGCCGCCGAGCAGCGAGATCGCCATGCACATCTGCGCCTACGCCGCCCGGCCGGACGTGGGCGCGGTGGTCCACGGCCACCCGCCGCGCGCGATCGCCTTCACGGTCGCGGGCCGGCCGATCCCCGGGCGGCTGCTGCCGGAGTGCGTCGTCAGCTTCGGCGGCGAGGTGCCCACCGTCCCCTACACCACGCCCACCACCTACGAGGTGCCGGAGGCCCTGCGCCCCTACCTCGCGCGCCACGACGTGGTGATGATGGAGTGGCATGGCGCGGTCGCGCTCGGCCACGACGCCTGGGATGGCTACTACAAGCTCGAGAAGCTCGAGCACCTGTGCGAGGTGGCGCTCTTCGCCGAGCAGCTCGGCGGCGGGCGGCTCCTGTCCGACGCCCAGGTCGGGCCGTTGCTCGAGATCCGGGCGCGCATGCACGCGCCCAAGCCACAGGTTATGGGGGCGCGCCGGCCGTGAAGCGGCTACTCGCCGGCTTCGCGTGCGTGCTCGCGAGCGCGGCGCCGGCCGAAGCCGGCAGCCGGTACGCCACGCCGGCATACAGCTTCGAAGTGCCGGGCGGCTGGCGCGCGACGCGCGGCAAGGCTGCAGACGAGGTGATGCTGTTCGCCCCGGGAAGCAAGACTGAATACATCGCGATCACGCCCCATCCGGGCGGCGCGCGATCGCTGGACGGGGCGCCGACTTGGGCCAAGCGCGGCGTGGCCACGTTGGCCGGTGCCACGGCGCGCACGGTGGTGTGGGACCGGCCGCTGAACCGCGATGCGCTGACGACGGTGGTGATCCAGGCGTCGCGCGGCGGGCGGGAGTATGCGATTTCGGCGGTTTACCGGCGGCCGGACGGGGATTTGCTTATGGACCGGCACTGGAACGTGCCGATGGCGCTGGTCGTGCGCACCTGGCGCTGGTCGAAGTAGGCGCCTGGCGGGGCGAGGGAAATCACCAGGGGCTGAGGCCCTCGTCGACCTTCGCCATGTCTTCCAGCATCGGGCGGACCAGGAACAGGAAGTCGCGGCTCGGCATCTGGCCGAGTTGCACCGGGTTGTGCTCGCGCGCGGCGCCCGCGGCGACCATGAAGCTCACGAAGCGGCCGGAGCCGGCCGGCCACGGGTCGCCATAGCCGCGGCCGAAGAAGCGCTCCATCGCCACGCCGGACTCCGGGCCGTCGATCGCCTGGAGCATGCCGCGGGCGATCGCCCGCTGGTTGCGCTGCCAGGCCGCGAAGGTGCCTGGCTGCACATTCAGGTACCGGTGCAGCGGCAGGCCCGGCACGGCGCGCTGCATCAGCGCGAGCCGCAGGCCTTCGATCTGCAAGCGCCGCGAGAACGTGTTGGTCTCCGCCGTTTCGTCCGGCGCGTTGGTCGCGAAGGCCGAGAAGAACGCCTCGGCGAACTTGAGCTTCGTGCGCGTCGGGTCGTAAGGCAGCATGTGGCGGGCGTTCAGCGCCAGCGTGGGCTGGCCGTTCACGTAGACGTACACCCAGGGCCGCGGGTCCATGCAGTACCACATCGCGACGCGCAGGTTGGTCGTGCCCGTGAGCGGCTCGAGACGCCCGGCGACGGCCTCGAAGTCCGTGCGCCAGCGCTGGGAGAAGTAGGCCAGCTGGGCAACCGGCACCCAGCGCCCGGAGTTCTGGCGGGCGAGCATCAGCTTGTTCGCGGCCGACCGGTCGCGGTAGAAGAGCTGGTCGAGATCCTTCGAATTGGCCGCCTCGAAGGCGGCCCAGGCGTAGCCCGTGCCTTCGCCGACGGCGACGAGGAAGGACGGCAGGCGATCGTCGATCGCCATGATCGCGTCAGCCGGCCGGGGCGCCCAGGTGCCCACCACCAGCGCGGCGAGCGCCGCCAGCCCCCAGGTACGCACGGCTTTCATCCCGACCACCTTCATGGGTTCCGCCTTTCGCGCCAGAACTTCCAGTTGTCGATCGGATCGTCCTTCCGCTGGGCGGGCAGGCGATCCAGATCCGTCGCGGTGGCTTTGTGACCGCGGTAGAGGTGGTATGCGGTCGCGGCGCCGAGGCCCTGGCAGGCGGCCATCGAGAGCGCGAGCACCTCGGGCGCGGCCGCGCCGCCGCTCGCGAGGCGCGCCGCGCCGAAGCCGATGCCGAGCCCGACCATTCCGCCGGCGAAGGACGCGAGCAGCATATCGAAAGCGAACGGCCGCTCGCGGTACGCGATCAGGGCCGCCGGTGGCGCGCTCAGGCCGGCGAGCATCACCGCGCCCGCCAACAACGCATTGCCGGTCGGCGCGACACCTTCCATCGGCGCCGGGGCCCCGCCCACCACGTAGCGCAGCGCGACATAGGACGCCACGCTCGGGATCAGGGCGTCGAGCGCGAAGTCGAGCGGCGATGGGGCGGGCGGCGCGACCAACACGGGCGGCGCCAGCGGCGGGCCCACGTCGGCGAAGGCGGGCGGGGCCACGGTGCAGGTTGTCATTACCGCGAGCGCCGCGGCGGTGGGGCGAAAGCGCGTCACTTCGCCATCATACCCGCCGACCACGGCGCTGGCCGTGTCGCGGACCGTAACAGGCGGCGCTCATGGCGAAGGCCCCCAGTTCCCTGGGGGCCTTCGAGCGAATTGGCGAGATGGCGATCAGCGACCCATCGACTCGATCTGGCGCATCGCGTCTTCGTAAGTCATCGCCGGGCCGGCCGCAGGGCCGCCGCCGGTCGGCGCTGCCGCGTAGGGGTCGGCCGCGTAGGCGCCGGGGGCCGCGTAGGCGCCCGGATCGTACTGCGCCGCGTCCGCGCCGCCGGCGGGGGTGCCGCCGAGCATGCTCTTGACCGGGTTGCGGACGAACTTCTCGTAGATCGAGCCGCCGAGGAAGCCGAGGCCGAGGCCGATCACGAAGCCCGCGATCGTGCCGACGCCGGGGAAGAGCGCTGTGCCGATCGCGGCGCCGGCAGCGGCCGAGCCCCAACCGATCGCGCCGTAGGCGGCGGTGTCCATCACCGTCAGGGCGACGAACTGCTTGACGCTCATCTTGCCCTGCGCGAGCTGGATGGCGTTGCTGCCGAGCGAGAAGATGCCTGCGATGATGAAGTTGCCCTTCGCGCCGCCGAGCAGCTTGCCGAAGAAGCCCTTCAGGCCGCCCTTGCTGGCCGTCTTGGCGCCTTCGGTGGCGACCTTCTCGGCGGCCTGGGTGGTGGCGGTCTTCGCGGCGGACTCGGCCGTCGAGGTCGCGGCCTTGGCGACCAGCGACTTGGCGTCCTTGGCGTAGAAGCCCAGGCTCTTGAGCGATTCGAGTGCGTTGGGCGAGGTGAGCGCCTTCTTGACCGCCTCCTCGGAGACGGCGGTGAAGCCCTTCTTCATGGTCATGCTGACCGCCTGCTTGGCGAGGTCGTCAGCGACGCCCGTGACCGCGGTGGTCGCCACCTGCTGGCCGGCGTTGGTGAGCGCGGCGCCACCCATCGCGGCGGCACGCTCGATGCCCTTCTTCGCGATGCCTTCCGCCACTTCTTGCGGCACGCCGGCCTTGACGAGGTTGGCCGCGACGTCGCCGCCCTCGAGCGCGATCTTCGTGATGGCCGACTTGGGGACGCCGTTCAGCGCGTTCTTGCCGAGGCCGCCGATGTGGCCGTTCAGGATGAAGTCCGGGCCCAGGAACCGCTGCACGAAGGGAAGGCGGCCGGCCAGGCGGGTGAAGAAGCTCTGCTGCGCGAGCGCATCGGCGAGCGGCAGGTTCTTGCTCGTCGCCTCGGCGATCTGCTTGGCCGTGGCACCGGGGTTCGAGAGGGACTGCTTGAACGCGTCCATCGAGAACTTCGCCGCGGGATCGGCGGTGGCTTTCGCGATCTGCCGGGCGGTCAGGCCCGCGTTGATCGCAATGGGCATCGTGTTGGGCGAATCGCCACCAATCTGAGTCATCTGCCACATCCTCCTAGGCTGGCCCCGTGGATCCCCATCCACCTGGCGTCCATTACTTGCATGCCCGGTCGAAAGCAAAAATATCGTCGCTAACGAGATCTTAATGAACCATCACTTAACCCTTTACCAAGTCGGCCAGGCGACCGGCGATACGCCGCTGTCCAGTGGGGTATAATGCCCCGGAATTAAAAGCGGATTAAATGGCCGTTTTGCCGCTCGGCTGCGAGCGCGCGCCGGACTGGAACAGGAGCATCGAGTGGCCGAACCCTTGCTGAAAGTTTCCGGGCTCAAGACCCACTTCTTCACGGAAGAAGGCGTGGTCAAAGCCGTCGACGGCGTCGACTTCGAGCTGCCGCGCGGCGGCATCCTCGGCATCGTCGGCGAGTCCGGCTGCGGCAAGAGCATCACGTCGCTGTCGATCATGCGCCTGGTGGCACAGCCCCAGGGCAAGATCGTCGACGGCCAAATTTTGTACAACGGCCAGGACCTCCTCAAGCTGTCCGACGAGGAGATGCGCAAGATCCGCGGCAACCGCATCGCGCTGATCTCGCAGGATCCGATGACCTCGCTGAACCCGGTGCTCACCGTGGGCGACCAGATCATGGAAGCCATCATCCTGCACCAGAAGCTGTCCAAGGCCCTGGCGCGCCAGAAGGCCATCGAGATGCTCGAGCGGGTCGGCATCCCGGGCGCCGCGAGCCGCATCGACGACTACCCGCACCAGTTCTCGGGCGGCATGCGCCAGCGCGTCGTGATCGCGATGGCGCTCTCTTGCGAGCCCGATCTGCTGATCGCCGACGAGCCCACCACGGCCCTCGACGTGACGATCCAGGCGCAGATCCTGGATCTCATGAGGGACATCCGCGACAAGAACAACGCGGCGGTCATCATGATCACCCACGACCTCGGCGTGGTCGCCGAGCTCTGCGACACGGTCGCGGTCATGTACGCGGGCAAGGTGGTGGAGTACGCCGACGTCCTCACGATCTTCAAGAATCCGCAGCACCCCTACACCCAGGGCCTGATGGCCTCGATCCCGCAGCTGGGGGTTCGCCAGGAACGGCTCACGCCGATCGAGGGCCAGCCGCCGAGCCTGTCGAAGCTGCCCCCGGGCTGTTCGTTCAGCCCACGCTGCCCGCATGCCTGGGCCAAGTGCGCGGAGCAACCCAAGCTGGAAACGACCGAGCCCGGCCACCTGGTGCGCTGCTGGCTCATGAAGGAAGCCGCCGTGACGGCCAAGGAGGCCAAGTAAGTGTCCGAGACGCTCCTGGAGGTCAAAGGCCTCGTCAAGCACTTCCCGATCACGCGCGGCATCATCTTCCAGAAGCAGGTGGGCGCCGTCCAGGCGGTCAATGGCCTCACCTTCTCGATCAAGAAGGGTGAGACGCTAGGCCTCGTCGGCGAGTCCGGCTGCGGCAAGTCCACCACCGGGCGCCTGATCCTCCGCCTGATCGAGCCCACGGCGGGCGAGGTGAAGTTCGAAGGGCGCGACGTGCTGTCGCTCAACAAGCGCGAGATGCGCGAGCTGCGCCGCGACATGCAGATCGTCTTCCAGAACCCCTATGCCTCGCTCGACCCGCGCATGACCGTCGGCGACTCGATCGCCGAACCGTTGCGCGTTCATGCGACCCACAAGGGCGCCGCCCTGAACGCCCGCGTGCGTGAGCTGCTCGACCGCGTGGGCCTCAACGCGAGCTATGCGGACCGCTATCCGCACGAGTTCTCGGGCGGCCAGCGCCAGCGCATCGGCATCGCGCGCGCGCTCGCGATCAACCCCAAGTTCGTGGTCGCCGATGAGCCCGTCTCGGCGCTCGACGTGTCGGTCCAGGCCCAGGTGCTCAATTTGTTGAGCGACCTCCAGAAGGAATTCGGGCTGACCTACCTGTTCATCGCCCACAACCTGAGCACGGTGCAGCACATCTCGGACCGCGTGGCCGTGATGTACCTCGGCAACATGATGGAGCTCGCGAGCTCCGACGACTTGTACGCGAACCCGAAGCACCCGTATACCCAGGCGCTGCTTTCGGCCGTGCCGGTGCCCGACCCCGTGGAGATGAAGGAGCGCATCAAGCAGCGCATCATCCTGCAGGGCGACATCCCGAGCCCGGTCAACCCGCCGTCGGGCTGCGTCTTCCATACGCGCTGTCCGTACGCGATGGACGTCTGCAAGAGCAAGACGCCTTCCTTCCGCGACGTCGGCAACGAGCACTTCGTGGCCTGCCACCTCTACGAGCCCGGCATGGACGCCGCGGGCTTGCCCGAGGTCGTGCGGAAGATCCCCAAGGCCGAAAACGCCCAGAGCGAGACCTAGAGCCCCATGTCGCAACTTCAGGCCTTCGGCCTTCCAGCCGCCCCGCCCACCCACCCCACCCGAGGAGTCTGGATCCCGCTTCGCTCGCCGGCCCGCTTGGCCCTGGCGCTGGCCGCCTCCACGTTCGTCTTCGCCGGGTGCACGAAGGAGACGAAGCTGGTCGACAATGGCAAGACCATCGTCTTCCACCAGCAGCAAGAGCCCGACGCGATGAACGCCGTCGTCTCCGACATGGTGGCGACGACCGACGCGCTCAAGCCGATCCAGGAAGGCCTCGTCGCAGTCGACGACAAGCTCCAGGTCGTCCCCGTGCTCGCGACCGAAGTCCCGACCGTCGAGAACGGCGGCGTGGTCGCGGACGGCCAAATGATGATCGTCACCTGGAAGCTGCGTCAGGGCGTGAAGTGGCATGACGGCGCGCCCTTCACCGCCGACGACGTGAAGTTCACGCTCGACGTGATGATGCACCCGAACACGCGGGTGACCTCGCGCGACGGCTTCGACAAGGTCATCAAGACCGAGATCCTCGATGCGCACACGATCCGCTTCACGTTCAAGACGGTCTACGCACCCCACGACCTGCTCTTCTACAACACCGGCGCGATCCTGCCCAAGCACGTCCTCGGCGACTTCATCAAGGATCCGAAGGGCGACTCGATCAACAAGGCGCCGTTCAACCGCGCGCCGATCGGCACGGGCCCCTTCAAGTTCAAGGAGTGGGTCTCGGGCGACCACATCACGATGGTGGCCTTCGACGACTATTGGCGCGGCCGGCCAAAGGTCGATGCGCTCAAGATGCGCATCGTGCCTGACGAAAACGCCGCTTTCACTCTGCTCAAGTCGGGCGAGCTCGACCTCTACCAGAGCGCGAGCATCAACCAGTACGACGCGCTGCGCAAGCTGAAGCACATCGAGGTCTCGGCGCTGCCCTCGCTCACCTGGGAGCACCTCGACTTCAACCTCGGCAAGCCGGTCTTCCAGGACATCCGCGTGCGGCGGGCGATCGCCCACGCCATCAACAAGAAGCAGATCTCCGAGAAAATCTACCAGGGGCTCTACACCGTGGCGCACTCCGACCTGGCGCCGCTCTCGTGGGCCTACAACAAGCAGATCGAAGACAAGTATCCCTACGACCCCGAGCGGGCGAAGAAGTTGCTCGACGAGGCCGGCTGGAAGACCGGCATCGACGGCGTCCGCATCAAGGACGGCCAGCGCCTCGCGATCAAGATTTCGACCACGGCGGGCCGCAAGACCCGCGAGCTGACCGAGCTCGTGCTCAAGTATTACCTCAAGAAGGTGGGCATCGAGCTCGTGATCGACAACCACCCCGGCCCGATCCTCTTCGGTCCGCACCCGTCGGGCATCCTGAAAGGCTTCAAGTTCGACCTCGGCATGTCCGCCTGGTCGGCCGGCCCCGACCCCGACAACCTGACGCTCTGGCACTCCAGCCAGATCCCGCCGGCTGGCCAGAACCATGTGAAGTTCGCCAACAAGGAGATGGACATGCTCCTCGAGGCCGGCACCAAGACCATCAAGCGTGCCGAGCGCCGCAAGATCTACCACCGCACGGCCGAGATCCTCGCGGAACAGCTGCCGATGATCCCGCTGCTGTACTGGTCGCAGCTCGATCCTGTCAGCAAGCGCATCAAGAACTTCCGGCCGAATCCCTCGAGCATGGGCAACATCTGGAACTGCTACGAGTGGGAAGTCGTGCCGCTCGCCCAGGCGCTGGCGGAAGGCAAGGAGTAGAGTCATGGGCCGTTACGTCGCCAGGCGCCTTCTCGTCGCGTTGCCTCTGTTGATCGGCGTCTCGCTGATCCTCTACTTCCTGATGCGCCTCGCACCGGGCGGACCCGAGGCCGTGTACGGCCAGAACCCGCACGTGCGCGCCGAGGACCTCGCCCGCCTGCGCGAGCAGATGGGCCTGAACGACCCGATCATCATCGCCTACGCCAAGTGGTTCTTCAATTTCATCCAGGGCAACCTCGGATACTCGCTCTTCACGGGCCAATCGGTGGGCGCCATGCTGTGGGACCGCATCCCCAACACGGTGGTCCTGATGGGTGCCTCGCTGGTCGTCAGCGTGGGGCTGGGCGTGGCTTTCGGCGTCATCTCCGCGATCCGGCAGTATTCCTGGTTCGACTACTCCGTCACCACCTTCGCGTTTTTCGGCTACTCGATGCCCACCTTCTGGTTCGGCATCCTGCTGATGATGATCTTCGCCGCCAACGATTACACCTTCACGATCGCGGGCCAGACCTTCTCGACGGGCCACTGGCTGCCCGCCGCCGGCATGTTCAGCGCGGAGCGCGAAGGCTCGCTGCGGGACCTCTTGTGGCACCCCGAGATCGGCGGCTGGCTCGACCTGCTGCAGCACATGATCCTGCCGGCCGCCGTGCTCAGCATCGTGAGCATCGCGTCCTGGTCGCGCTACGCGCGCTCGAGCATGCTCGAGGTCATCCGCATGGACTACGTCCGGATGGCGCGCGCCAAGGGCCTGTCCGAGAGCAAGGTGATCGGCAAGCACGCCCTGCGCAACGCCCTCATCCCGATCGTGACGCTGGTCGCCCTCGCGATCCCCAGCCTCTTCGCGGGCGCCCTGATCACCGAGCAGATCTTCGCCTGGCCCGGCGTCGGACGCCTCTTCATCGACTCGCTGACGAAGTCCGACTACCCCGTCGTCATGGCTATCATGTTCATCTCCGCCGTGCTCGTCGTGGTCAGCAACCTGCTGGCGGACATCCTCTACGCCGCGCTCGATCCGCGGATCCGCTTTAACTAGGAGCCCCCCTGTGACGCCGACGTCCACGACCGAAACGCAGGCTGTCGCCCAGGCGACCTCCGAGACCCTGGCAGGCCCCGCCGAGGGTTACTGGCAGGGCGTCTGGCGCCGCTTCCGCAAGCACAAGCTCGCGATGGCCGGCCTGATCATGCTCACGATCCTCGTGCTCGGCTGCTGGATCGGGCCGCTCCTGATCCCCTTCGGCTTCGACGACCTCGACCTCGAGCACACCAAGGAGGCCTTCTCCTGGGTGCACCCGCTCGGCACCGACGAGCTCGGCCAGGACACCCTGGTGCGCCTGCTGATCGCGGGGCGGGTATCGCTCACGGTCGGCCTGCTCGCGGCCGTCGTCGGCGTGTTGCTCGGATCGGGGCTGGGGGCCGTGGCCGGCTACTACGGCAAGCTCGCCGATGGCATCATCATGCGCGTGGCCGACGTGATGCTCGCCGTGCCGGTGCTAATGCTCATGATGGTCCTGTCCACGTTCTTGAAGTCGATGGCCTTCCCCGGCGGCCAGATCGGCATCATCATCTTCATCCTCGGTATCACCGGCTGGATGACGGTCTCGCGTCTCGTGCGCGGCGAGTTCCTCACCATCCGCGAGCAGGAGTTCATCGAAGCGGCGCGCGCCCAGGGCATGGAGGACCAGCGCATCATCGTGCGGCACATGCTGCCGAACGCGATGGCGCCCATCTTCGTCGCGGCCACGCTCGGCGTGGCGGACGCGATCATGATGGAGTCCGCGCTGTCGTTCCTCGGCTTCGGCATCCAGCCGCCTGTGCCGACCTGGGGCAACATGCTGACCAACGCGCAGCAGTACATGATCGACACGCCGTGGCTGGCCGTATATCCGGGCCTGCTGATCTTCTTGACGATCGTCAGCGTGAACTACGTGGGCGACGGCCTGCGCGACGCGCTGGACCCGAAGCTCAAGCGCTAGGCGGGGACCACACCGCCCGCGTATGCGGGCGGTCGCCTGAGCGAGCGCCTGGAACATGTGGTTCCTATGCCCGCCTTGACATCCATTCCCCCTGGTATACAATCACAGTATACAGTTCGGGGCGGCACCTCGGGCCGCGCCGCAGGAGGTAAACATGGCCCATCATCCCGCACGGCTCGTTTGCGCCACTTTCGGCGTCCTGGCGCTGGTCGCCTGCAACCGCGGCACTTTACCCCTCGCGCCCAACCCCGGCGCCAACGGCGCCGGCGGCCAGGCTGGCGGCGCGAAACCCGTGGTCTTCACCGTGAAGGCCGACCCGAGCGCCTTCTCCGACAAGAAGCAGATCACCATCGCGGTCTACGATGCCGACGCGCTGGCGATCGCCGAGAAGACCGCGGGCTGCACGGTCTCCTACGACACGGCCACGCGCCAGGAGAAAGTCAGCTGCCCGCCGGGCGTGACCTACCAGAAGGCCGTGCCCGAGGAGACCTTCGTCTCACGCGCGGACCTCGCGAAGGGCGTGACGGTCGCCAGCAAGACCGTGATGACGGGCGAGCGCTACCGCGTGACCGTGGGCGGGATGGCGGCCGACGACTGCAACTCCGCCGGCGGCAGCGCCGAGGGCACGGCGGCGGTCGACGCGCTGGCCCTCACCATCACGGACATCGCCCAGACCTTGATGGCCTGCGTGCCGACGCGCGGCCAGTAGGCCGCGCCCGGGCGCAGGGCCGGCTCAGGCTTTACTCCCAGTGCTTCGAGAGGCCAAGCACGCGGAGCATCTGCTCGGCCTTCTTGTAGCTCTTCTCCGAGATGCCGGCGCTGTTGTGCATGCCGCGCAGCTTGTCCATGATCACGTAGACGCAGAGCGGGTCGAGGTCGAACGCCGTCTGGTTGATGATGTCCTTGAAGCGCGCCATGACCTGGGCTTCCTGGTCATGGATGCTCGAGCGCAGCTTGTCCCGCTCGTCTTCGCGCTGTTCTTTCGTCATGGGCTCTGGTCCTCGTGGCTACCGCCCGATCATACCGCTTCTCTGCACGCGGATCACGTGACGTGCGTCATACGGCGACGTCGATGCCGCAAGCGCCTGGCCTGCGGGGGTTTGGAACCGAGCCGCCGGGGTATGTTGAGGGGACGGGCGGGCCTCGTGCGCCATGTGCGTGACCGTTGGTCCGATCCGCCTTGCCCTCGGAACCGCGGGGGGTTATGCTGAATACGGCTGCGCGCCTGACGGGGCGAGCGCCCCGGAGGATCTAGCTTTGGCCGTCTTCATCGGTCTCACAGGCAACAGCGAGGGCATGTCCACGAGCGCTGCGAGCAGCGACTTCGGTGGCTTCGGCGTCAAACCGCCCCTCTACTTGATTTCGCAGGACTACTGCAAGGCGATCATCGCCGCCGGCGCGATCCCGGTCTTCATCCCGCCCGTCGGCGAAGAGATGATCCCCGGCATGCTCGAGAACCTCGACGGCGTGCTCTTCACGGGCGGCGTCGACATCCACCCCCAGGAATACAACGAGTCCAAGCACCCGCTGCTCGGCGACGTCGACCTCGAGCGCGACAAGTTCGAGATGCTGCTCTTCGACTATGTCTGGAACAAATCCGACCTGCCGGTCCTCGGCGTGTGCCGCGGCCTCCAGCTGCTCAACGTCGCGCTGGGCGGCACGCTCTGGCAGGACCTGCCCAGCCAGCGGCCGAGCCACGTGCATCACTCGCAGCGCGACCACCGCTACAAGGCCGTCCACCCCGTGAAGGTGGATCCGGACACCCGGATCGGCGCGATCTTGCCCAAGGTAATCGCAGTGAACTCTTTGCACCACCAGGGCGTCAAAGATCTCGCGCCGGGCCTCAAGGCCGCGGCGTGGAGTCCCGATGGATTGGTCGAGGCCGTCGAGGCCATCGATCATCCCTGCCGAATGGCTGTCCAATGGCACCCCGAGAATCTTTGCGCCAGCTACCCCGAATTCCACGGCCTGTTCCAGCGCTTCGTGGACTTCGCCCAGATTGCCCGCAAAGCGCGAACCGGCCGGGGGGCCATTCCCGCCTAGAATCCGAGCAATCATGCAGCATTTGACCCGTACTGCCGTCGTGCGCGCCTGCGCCGCGCTGGGGCTCGCCCTCGTGCTGACCGGCTGCGAGATGCCCACGGGCATCACCATCCCCGGACTCCCCGACAGCGGCCCGATCACCTCGACCGGTGGCCTGCCCACCGCCCGGACGCCCGGCGCGCCCACCCTGCCGACCGGCGGCGCGACCGTGAAGGGCGAGAGTGCGGTGCGGCCGCTGGCCACCGCAGCCGCCACCAAGGAAGGCCTGCCGACCAGCCTCGTGCTGGCCGTGGTGGCCCAGGAGTCGGCCTTCGACTCGCGCGCGGTGAGCGCCGCGGGCGCCCAGGGACTCATGCAGCTCATGCCGGGCACGGTCACGCACATCAACAGCGCGAGCTCCGTTAAAATCGTGGACCCCTTCGACCCGGCCCAGAACCTCGCCGGCGGCTGCTGGTACCTGCGCTGGGTGAAGGGCCAGGTGCCCACCGCGAAGGTCGCCGCCGGCGAAGAGTGGAAGTTCGCGCTCGCGGGCTACAACGCGGGCATCGGGCGGGTGAAGGGCGCGATCGACAAGGCCCTGGCCGGTGCCCCGCGCGACCCCCGCGCGAGCTGGGCCGACGTGGCGACCCGGCTCCCTGCCGAGACCCAGCGCTACGTGCCGGCGATCGTCACGCGCTGGGACAAGTACGGGCGCTAGGCGTCAGAGCACGAACCGCAGGCCCGCCACGTCGCCGCGGCCGTTGAAGCCGACGGTCGCCTCCATGCGCGGGAGGAACCGGTAGCCGAGCTCGATGCCGGCCGGCCGCAGCAGCTCGTACCCGAGCACGCCGGCGGCCAGGCTGGCGCGCAGCGTCCACTCGGGCGTGAGCGGGTAGGCCACCAGCAGGCCCAGCACCGGCTCGATTTCGGTCAGGTTCTGGAAGGCCGGCCCGGCAGCCTGCGCGCCCACCAGCCACGCGAGCGTCAAAGGGTCGCGCCCGATCTGCATGAAGCGGTAGCGCGCATGGGCCTCCGCCGCGGCGCCCACGAACGCGCGCGAGCCCGCGACCATCCCGAACGCGAGGCGATCGTCGATCGGTGCTTCGAACGCGACGTTCAGGGACTGGCCGCCGCCCGCCGCGAGGGCCGGGCGGTCGCCGAAGTCGGCGCGCGGCAAGGTGGACGCGCGGGCCTGGGGGCTGAGCGCGAGGGTCGCCAGCATGGTTGAAAGCAAGACGATACGGGGTTTCACGCGGATCTCCTTCCTGATTGCCGCCATGGTAGGATAGACCGTCCGGGCAAGGGAAGCCAGGACTGACGAGGAGACGCCATGACCACCACTCCAGAAATTCAGCGCATCGCCGTCGTCGGTGCGGGCGCGATGGGCAACGGCATCGCCCAGGTCGCCGCGACCGCGGGCTTCGACGTCATCCTGCGCGACGTCACCACCGAGGCGCTCGATCGCGGCATGAACCACATCCGCAAGAGCCTCGAGCGGGTCGTGAAGGCCGGCAAGCTTTCCGAGCACGGCTTCGAGGCGGCGATGGCCCGCATCACCGCCACCACCGAGCTCGACGCCTGCGGCGCGGCCGACTACGTGATCGAGGCGATCCCGGAGCGGCTCGACCTCAAGAAGGACTTGTTCCGCCAGCTCGACCAGCTCTGCGCGCCGCATGCGATCCTGGCCTCGAACACCTCGGAGCTCTCGGTCACGGCGATCGCCGCCGCGACCCGCCGCCCCGACCGCGTGATCGGCATGCACTGGTTCAACCCGCCGCCGATCATGAAGCTCGTCGAGATCGTCCGCGCGGTTCAGACCTCGGACGAGACGCTGCGCGTCACCGAGCAGATTTCCCACAAGATGGGCAAGGAGACCGTGGTCTGCAAGGACGCCCAGGGCTTCATCACCTCCCGGGCGCTCTGCGCCTTGCTTGTCGAGTGCTACCGCATCGCCGACGAGGGCCTGGCCTCGTTCGAGGACATCGACAAGGCGATCCGCCTCGGCCTCAACCACCCGATGGGCCCGCTCGAGCTCTCCGACTACGTCGGAATGGACGTGCTCGTGCACGCCAGCGAGGGGATGGTCGAGGCCTTCGGCGATCGGTTCCGCATGCCGCAAAACGTCGTCAAGCTCGTCGAGGCCGGCCACTACGGCCGGAAGAGCGGCAAGGGCTTCTACGACTACACGCAGAAGGAAGCCGCCGCGCTGAAGGGCTAGTTCGGGTCGATGCGACTCACCGATGCCGAGCTGATCCGGCTCCTGGCCGCGCTGCTGTCGCTCTTGCTGGCCTCCCAGGTGATGGGAGGCCTTTTTCAACGCTTGCACCAGCCGCGCGTGATCGGCGAGATCATGGGCGGCGTCGTGCTCGGCCCGATGGTGCTCGGGGTCGCCTGGCCGGCGGCCCATGCGTTCCTCTTCTTGCCTGAGGCAGCTGCCCAGAAGCCGCTCGCGTTCGCGATCTGGCTCGGGCTGCTCCTCTTGATGTTCGCAAGCGGCCAGGAGAGCCACGAAATCCACGCCGGCGGCGAATGGAAGACCATCGCCTGGCTCGCAGGGCTTGGCATCCTGCTCCCTCTGTCGGCCGGCTGGCTCGCAGCGAGCATGCTGGACCTGTCCCGTTTCTACGGCCCGGCGGCGACCGCCACGAGCTTCGGCATCATCGTGGCGCTGGCGACCGCCATCACCGCCATTCCCGTCATCGCCAAGATCCTGCTCGACCTCGGCCTCGCCGCGTCGGCCTTCGCCCGGGTCGTGTTGGCGGTGGCGTTCGTCGAGGATGTGTTCCTCTGGGTGATCCTCTCGCTCGTGCTCGGGCTCGGGCACGCGGCCGAGCGGAACCCCACCGATCTTGCGCTTTCGGTCGTGTTGACCGTGCTGTTCTTCGCAGGCGCCATGGCCGTTGGCCACAGGCTCTACGACGCCGTCGCGGCGAGCGCCTGGTGGCCGCTCGGCACCGCCCACCCGGCAACCGGGCCGGTGCTCGTGCTCCTCATCGTGGTGCTGACGGCTTACATGCTCGGCGTGAACCCGATCTTCGGCGGGTTTCTGGCGGGCCGCATCGTGGCGAACGCCGCCGCGATCGCCCCAGCCACCCGGGATCAGCTGCGTGGGCTGGCCTTCGGGCTGTTCATCCCGGTCTTCTTCGCGGGCGTCGGGCTGCGCTTCGACCTGCGCGGCGGCTTTGACGTCGCGGCCCTCGTCGCATTCATGGCCTTCACGGTCGGCGTGAAGATCGTGGCGACGCTCGTCGCGGGCCGCCTCGCCGGCCAGGGTCTGCGGCCGAGCTTCCACCTGGCGATCGCGCTGAACGCGCGTGGGGCGATGGGCGTCGTGCTCGCCACGATCGCCTTTGACGCCCAGCTCATTGCGGCGTCGTTTTACGCGATCCTGGTCGTCGTTGCGCTCCTCACGAGCCAATTCGCCGGCTGGTGGCTCTTCCGCGTCAAGCGTGACCGGCCGGAAGAGCTCGAGCTGACAGCGGCCGTGCGCGGGGGTACGCCGCCCACACCGCAGCCTGGCGGCGCCGGGAAGGGTATATAGATAAGATGTCCGCCAGCCAAGCTCCTTCAGACAGCCGTCCTGGCCCCACGCTCGCGCTCACGTTGCTCGCGATGGTCGCCGTCGGCGGCTACCTGTGGTGGGGCCAGAACATCGCGGGCCACGCGGGTGGCCACATCTCGATCCAGAAGGTCTTCTGGTTTTGCCTCGCGGTCACGCTGTTCGTCTGGATGCCGATCTTCGTCACGCTCGATCGCCGGGTGACGCCGCTGCTCCGGCGCATCGTGAGCGTCTACGCGATCCTGTGGATCTTGCGCGTGGTGGCCGAGCTGTGGCTCTGTTACGGGGTCCACAGCTGGATCCCGCCCTACGGTGTGATCCACAACCTCACGTGCATGGTGGTGCTGACGTTTCTCATGCGGCGCCACCGCGCCGAACTCGCTACGCACCAGGACCCGGCCACCCGCAACGCCGTGCGCTACCTGAGCATCATGCGCGCCGGCATGCTCAGCGAATGCGTGTTCGCCGAGATGTTCTACTATGCGGTCAACATGGACACGATGAACACGTGGTTCGCGAACACCGAGCCGCGCTTCGCCCTCATCAACACGTTGACGTTGGGCGCGGATCTGGTGCTGTATCCGCTACTCGCCCTGACTGTCTACGACTACTATCGCGGCACCTACACCACGGTCCCCACGCCGCGAATCGTCACTCGCTCGGTGGCGGCGGCGGATCAATCGCATCCGTGAAGTTCGCCTGGTTCAGGTTCGCCCCGTCGAAGTCCGCACCGGTCAAGGTGGCCGCCTCGAAGCTCACGCCGGCCAGGTTGGTCTCCGACAGGTCCGCGAGCTTGAGGTTCGCCCGCTTCAAGTTGGCGCCCGTCAGGTTGGCCTCTGCCAGGTCGGCCGCCTGAAGCACGGCCTGCTCGAGGGTCGCGCCGGCCAGGTTGGCCTCGGACAGGTCGGCGCTCTCCAGATTCGCGTTGGCCAGGTTGGTCCCCGCCAGGTTCGACTCCGACAGGTCGGCGCCCACGAGCGACGCGCCGCCGAGGTCGGCGCCCGCGAGGTTGGCACCCGCCAGATCCGCGCCGGCCAGCCTCGCCCCGCCGAGCTGGGCGCCTGCCAGGTTCTCCTCCGAAAGGTCGGCGCCGGTCAGATCCTGGCCGGCCTTCACCGCCGCGGACGCGGCGTCGGCGGGCGTGAAGAGCGTGTCCGAGGCGTGGCTGTAGAGCATCGCCCGGGTGTCCTTGTGGAGGATGTCGTAAATGTGTTTCACGGGGCTGCTTTCGGCTAGGTGCCTTCCTGGTTCCACTGCTGTTGTTGCTGCTCATTCTCCTGGTAGAACTCGCTTTTGAGCTGACGCTCTTCCACGGCGCCGAGCTGGTTCTCGAGATCGCGCGTGAGGTCCAGGCAGCCGGGGCCACCCACGCCCTTCACCTCGATCTTCACCTCGCCGGAGGGCGAGATGGTGACTTCCATCTCCTGCATCTGCGCGTCCTGGGACATGGAGACCTCCAATTCAGCCGTGGGCGTCGTCGCCGAGCGCTGACTCGATGCGCGCCAACGCATCGGCGATGCGCTCTTCCGCGTAGGATCCGCCCTGGAGGTCGTGGAACACGCGTCGCGCGTCCTCGAGCCGGCCGAGCGCCTCGTAGATCATACCCAACTTGAAGCGCAGCCCCCCATGCTCGGGATCCGCATGGGACGCGCGCTCCAGCGCCTGGACCGCAAGCTCCGGCGCGCCGAGCCGCCAGAACGCCGAGCCCAGCCCGTCGAGCGCGTGGGCGTCGGTCGGGCGCTGCTTGAGCGCGATCTCGAAGGTCTCGCGGGCGGTCTCGTAGCGCCCCTGCGCGAAGCAGGCCCAGCCCAGGCCCACGCGGGCGTCGACCAGATCCGGATCCAGCTTCAGGGCCTTCTGGAAGGCCCACAAGGCGTTTTCCGGCTCGCCGGCCTCGAGGTAGGTGTTGCCCAGGTTGTAGGGGTGCGAGGCGTCCTTCGGCGCGCGCCTGGCGGCCTGGCTATACGCATCGGCGGCCTCGGCCCAGCGCCGGGCCAGGAAGTAGGCGTGGCCGAGCCCTGCATAGGCGCCGACGTTCTCGGGATCGCGCGCCAGCGCGCTCAGGTAGGTCTCGATCGCCTCGTCGGCCTTCTCGGCGTGGATCAGCGAGGAGCCGAGCGCGCGCGCGGCGTCCGGGTCGTCGGGCGCAGCGCGCAGCACCTTGCGCCAGAACACCGCCGCGCGGTCATGCGCACCGTGTTCGGCGAACAGCCGCGCGATGCGGCGGTCCAGCTCGACGTCGCCCGGGCGGTGGTGGACGAGCGCCATCAGGTGGTGCGCGGCGCCCTCCCAGCGGCCGAGCTGTTCGAGCACGCGGGCGAGGCTCTCATGGGCGCGCAGGTCCTCCGGCCAGAGCCGCAGCGCATCCTCGAGCAAGGGCACGGCCTGCGCGGGCTCCTCGCGCATCTCGCAGACCGTCGCGAGGCCGAAATAGGCCTCCGGGTCGTCGGTCTGGAGGGCGATCGCCTTCGCGAAAGCGTCAGCGGCCCGCCCGAGCGCTGGCGGCGCCTCGGCCATGTGGGCCCAGCCGAGGCCCACGTGGGCCGCCGCGAACTTCGGCGCGAGCATCAGCGCGCGCCGGAACGTGCGCACCGCCTGGTCCGCGTCGCCGCTCCAGAGATAGGCCCAGCCGAGCGTCGTGAGCGCCTCGGCATCGTCGGGGCGCGTCGCGAGCACGCCCTTGAGCAAGGTGATCGCGTCGGCGAATTGATCCTGCTCGAGGTGGACCAACGCCAGGTTGTAGCGGGCCGCCGGGTGCTCCGGCTCCAGCTGGAGCGCCTGGAAATAGGCCTCGACCGCGCGCGCGTAGTCCTCGGCCTCGAGCGCGTCGTCGCCCACCTGTTTCCAGTCGTCCGCCGTGAGCGGCGCCCCCGCTTCGCCCGACTGCTCGTCGGGCGAGAAGTAGGTGCGGCCGACCGGCGAGCCGGTCACGGTGCCTCGCCCTCACGCAGCAGGCCGAGCGAGAGCGCCTCGCCGTGGCGGCCCTGGGCCTGCAACGCACCGCCCAGCAGGCGCTTGGCGACGGCATCGCCAGGCGCCAGCCGCAGCGCGGTCTTGAGCGCGGGCTCGGCCTGGGCGGGCCGGCCGGCGCCGAGCAGCACCTCGCCGCGCACGCGGAAGGGCAGCGGATCGCGCGGGGCGAGGGCGCTCGCGCGCAACAGCGAGGCGATCGCGCCCAACGGCGCCGCGCCCTTGCTCTCGGCCAGCCCGCGGAACAGCCAGGCCTCGCCGTCATGTGGCGCGAGCGCGGTCGCCTTCCGAGCCGCCACGGTCGCCCGCTCGTAGCGCCGCTGGAGGTAATAGCAGCGCGCCAGCTCGCGCCAGCCCGGGCCATAGGCCGGCGCGAGGCGCAGGCCTTCCTCGAGCGGGATGTAGGCCATGCCCGGCTGGCTGCGCTTGAGGTACGCGAAGGCCAGCCCGACGTACGCGTCCGGCCAGCGCCGCTCGCCCTTCACCGCCTGCTCGAGCGACGCCGACGCTTCGGCCCAGCGGCCAGTCGCCAGCATCGCCAGGCCACGCCTGCGCGCGGCCACCGCGTCGGCGGAGGCCGCGACGGCGATCGCCGGCGGGAGCGGGGGCAGGTGGTCGGGAGCGAGGAGCGCCATAAACCTCCTATACCACCGAGACGCACCGATCGCAGAGGGTCGGATGCTGGCTGTGCGTGCCCACCTCGGGGGTGTAGGTCCAGCAGCGCTGGCACTTGTCGCCGCTCGCGCGGGCCACGGTGACCGCGACCCCGGCATCCGCGCTCGCCCCTTCGGGCGCGACGCTGACGGTGC
This sequence comes from Candidatus Sericytochromatia bacterium, assembly GCA_036675505.1. Classification (GTDB taxonomy): domain Bacteria; phylum Cyanobacteriota; class Sericytochromatia; order S15B-MN24; family JAQBPE01; genus JAKFEW01. The sequence goes on along the minus strand of JAKFEW010000146.1, from coordinate 30,149 downwards.
CCGCGACCGTCACCTGGCTGGTGATCAGGATCTTCGTCAGCGTCGCGGGGCCGAGCGCGTTGAGGTGCTCGCGCATCTCGTCGGTCAGCGGGTGCATGGTCACGTGGGCTTCCATCGCCGAGCCGATCAGCTTGCCCTGTCGGGCCTGCTCGAGCGCCTTGAGCGCCGTCTCCCGCCACGCCGCGACTTTCAGCCAGCGCGCCGCCAGCGCGTCGTCCTTCCAGGCCGCCTCGGCGAGGGGCCAGTCGAGCAGGAAGGCGCTTTCCACGCCGCCCCGCTGGAGCTCGGGCACGTGCTGCCAGATGTCCTCCGCGAGGTGCGAGAGCACCGGCGCGATCATGACCGTGAGCGCCCGCAAGATGGTATCCAGGGCGGTCTGGGCCGAGCGGCGCGCGTGGCTGTCCACGCCCTCGGCGTAGAGGGCGTCCTTCTGGACGTCGAAGTAGAAGCTCGAGAGGTCGACCACGCAGTAGTTCTGCATGACCTGGTAGAACCGGTTGAACTCGAAGCTCTCGAGCGCGTCCGTGACCTCCGTGATCACCTCACCGAGCCGGTGCAGGGCGAAGCGGTCGACCTCGGCCATCGCGCCGATCGAGACGGCGTTCGTCGCCCGGTCGAAATCGTTGAGGTTGCTCAGCATGTAACGCGCCGTGTTGCGGATCTTGCGGTAGATCTCGGCCATCTGCTTGAGGATGTTGTCGGAACACCGCACGTCGTTGGTATAGTCGACCGACGCCACCCAGAGGCGGAGGATGTCCGCGCCATACTGCTCGATGACTTTTCCGGGCTCGACGACGTTGCCCATCGACTTCGACATCTTGCGCCCGGTCTCGTCCACCACGAAGCCGTGCGTGACGACGGTCCTGTAAGGCGCGCTGCCGCGCGTCGAGACGGACGTCAGCAGCGAGGACTGGAACCAGCCGCGGTACTGGTCCGTGCCCTCGAGGTAGAGGTCGGCCGGCCAGCTGAGCTCCTCCCGCGTCTCGAGCACGGACGCGTGGCTGCTGCCCGAGTCGAACCAGACGTCCATGATGTCCTGCTCCTTGCGGAAGGACGTGCCCTGGCACTTGGCGCACGCGGTACCGGGCGGCAGCAACTCGGCGGCGTCATGGCGCCACCAGGCGTCCGAGCCTTCCTTCGCGAAGCGCGTCTTCACGGCGTCGATCGTCTCGGGGGTGACCAGCGGCTCGTTGTCGACCGTGCAGTAGAAGATCGGGATCGGCACGCCCCAGGAACGCTGGCGGCTGATGCACCAGTCCGAGCGGTTCGCGATCATGTTTTCGATGCGCTTTTCGCCCGTCCCGGGGATCCACTTCACGTCGTGGATGGCGTCCAGCGCCGCCTGGCGGAAGCCGTCCACCGACGCGAACCACTGCTCGGTGCCGCGGTAGATGACGGGCTTGTGGCAGCGCCAGCAGTGCGCGTACGAGTGCTGGAGCGCGGCCTCCTTGATGAGGAAGCCGGTGTCCTGCAGCTTCTTGATGATGATCGGGTTGGCCTTGTTGTAGCGCTGGCCGGCGACGAGTGCGCCCGCCTCTTCCGTGAACACGCCCTGCGCGTTCAGCGGCGCGAACACGGGCAGCTGGTACTTCCGGCCGACCTCGTAGTCCTCCACGCCGTGCCCGGGCGCCGTGTGGACGAGGCCCGTGCCGGACTCGGCCGTGACGTGCTCGCCGAGCACGACGAGGCTGGTGCGCGGGACGAAGGGGTGTTGGGCCTGAAGCATCTCGAGCTCGGTGCCGTAGAACTCAGCGGCGGGCTCGCCGACCTGGGTGAGGCCTGTATCGGCGAGGACCTTCTCGACGAGGTCAGAGGCCAGCATCAGGTAGCCGTGCTGCTCGGTCTTGATCACGCTGTATTTGAGCTTGGGGTGGACGGAAATGCCCAGATTGGCAGGCAGCGTCCACGGAGTGGTCGTCCAGATGACCAGGTTGATCGGCTCGGCGATCTTCGCGAGCCGGCCCACCATCGCCTGGCTCGTGGCCTTGAGCGGGAACTTCACGTAGATGCTCGGCGACGTGAAGTCGTCGACGTACTCGATCTCGGCCTCGGCGAGCGCCGTCTCGCAGGTGGGGCACCAGTAGACGGGCTTGAGACCGCGGTAGATGTAGCCCTTCTGGGCCATCTGGCCGAAGACCTCGATCTGCTTCGCCTCGAAGGCCGGGTCCATCGTGAGGTACGGGTGCGCCCAATCGGCGAAGATGCCGAGCCGGCGGAACTTCGTCTGCTGGCCGTCGAGGTTCTTCTCGGCGAAGGCCTTGCACTTCGCGCGCAGCTCGAGCGCCGTCATCGAGTGGCGGCCGCCCTCGACGTCCTTGAGCACGGCATGCTCGATCGGCAGGCCGTGGCAGTCGTAGCCCGGCACGAAGGGCGCGCGGAAGCCCGCGAGCGCCTTGTACTTGACCACGATGTCCTTCAGCGTGCGGTTGAGCGCGTGCCCGATGTGGATGTTCGGCGAGCTCAGGTACGGCGGGCCATCATGCATGATGAAGGTCGGCGCGCCCGCGCGACGGGCGAGCACCTTCGCGTAGAGAGCGTCCGCGTCCCACTTCGCCTGGAACTCGGGCTCGCGCTGGGCGGAATTCGCGCGCATCGGGAAGTCCGTTTGCGGCAAGTTGAGCGTCTTCTTATAGTCGGTGGTCGGAGCGCTGGGCTGGGTCGATTCCACAATGGGGTCCTTTCGTGTCGGGCTCGGCTTCGCAGGCTGGCGGCGAATCAGAACCACAGGCGCCCGATGGCCCCCCGTCCCGAAAGGTATCGGGACGAGAGGCCAGTCGACAGTGGCGGGGAGCGGCCTAGAAGGACCGCTTCATGCTGTTCCGGAGGAACTCCGGGATGTCCGGGCCGTCCGCGCCGCCGTTCGAGGTCGGGGCGGGAGCGGGGGCCGGCGTGGGCTCCGGCGGCCGGCCGCTCGTGAGCGGCTGCGGCTGTGGGGGCACCACGGTCGACTGGGGGGTGGGAAGGTTGGGCCTGGGAATCGCCAGGGGCTGGATGCCGGGCACGGACTGCACCGGGTTCAACGCGACCTTGTCGAAGCCCGTGGCGATCACCGTAATTCGAATCTCGCCCTGCATGCGCTCGTCGAGCACGGCGCCGAAGATGATGTTGGCTTCGCTGTCGACGGACTCGTAGATGACCGCGGCCGCATCGTTGACTTCGTGCAGCGTGAGGTCCGAGCCGCCCGTGACGTTGAAGATCACGCCGTTCGCGCCGTGGATGCTGGCCTCGAGCAGCGGGCTGCTGATGGCCATTTTCGCGGCCTCGACCGCCCGGCCCTCGCCGCTGGCGAGACCGATGCCCATCAACGCCGAGCCGGCGCGGGTCATGACGGTCTTCACGTCGGCGAAGTCGACGTTGATGAGGCCGGGAATCGTGATGATGTCCGAGATGCCCTGGACGCCCTGGCGGAGCACGTCGTCGGCGATCTGGAAGGCTTCCTGCATCGAGGTGCGCTTCTCGACCACCTGGAGCAGTTTGTCGTTCGGGATGATGATCAGCGTGTCGACGGCTTCCTTGATCGCGGCGATGCCCTCGACGGCCTGCTGGGCACGGCGACGGCCTTCGAACGTGAAGGGGCGCGTGACCACGCCGACCGTCAACGCGCCGACCTCACGGGCCACCGACGCGACGACGGGGGCCGCACCGGTGCCGGTGCCACCACCCATGCCCGCTGTGATGAAGACCATGTCGGCGCCGTCGAGCGCGGCGAGCAAGTCGTCGCGGCTCTCGTCGGCTGCCTTGCGGCCAACCTCGGGGTTGCCGCCGGCGCCGAGGCCGCGGGTGATCTTCTGGCCGATCTGCAGGCGGCGCTCAGCCTTCGAGCCAGCCAAGGCCTGCGAGTCCGTGTTGATGGTCCAGAACTCGACGCCGGCGAGCCCGTTCTCGATCATCCGATCGACGGCGTTGGAGCCGCCACCACCCACGCCGACGACTTTGATGTCGGCCACGTTGTTGAGCTTGTCGTTCTTCTCAGGCACCGCGTTCAGTCAGTCGGATGTCAGGGAGCCCGGTCATGAGCCGGGGAGGACACCGACATCCCCTTTCTTTGATTGGATGGTTGCGTTCAGTGTGACCAGAATCGATTCATCACCAGGCGCCGAACGATTGCCAAGTTGTCGAACAGCCTGACGCCGAAAACCACGACCGCGGCGAGATAGAGATCGATCCCGAGCATGTCCCCGAGATAGGTGAGTGCCGCAGCGAGGAGCGAATTGAACGTAAAGCCGCTGATGAAGGCGGCGAGGTCGAACCTGTTTTCGAGTCCTGCCCGGATGCCGCCCATTCCCGTATCGAGAGCCGCGAGAATCGCGACTGCCGTGTACTTGGCGAGCGAGTGGGGGATGCTCACCGGAGCGAACACCCCAACCAAAATGCCCAATGCGAGCCCGATCAACGGGAGGAGGACCGCGCTCGTCATGTGGCCTTCTTGGTCGCGAGCGGCCTCGCGAACTGGTACGAAGCGCCGCCAACGTACATGGGGACTTGAACGTCGGGTTTCTTCGAGATATTAACTTGGATCCCGTAGAATTGCAAGTATTCGACAACCCCGCCACGCAGGTGTAGCGCGGCCGACATGGTGTCGGAGTCGCCGATCGCGCGAATGACAAACGGGGGAACAAGCCGCGACTTGTTCACGAGAATGGTGGGCCCCGCGCAGGTGATTTCGGAGGTCTCGACGAGCCGCTGGTCGTTGACCGAGATGGCCTCGGCGCCGCTCGCGCGCAGCTCGTTCACGATTTTCAGCAAGTCTTCGTTGTGGACGATCGCGATGTTCGGGTTCTCGCCCTTGCCGAGCGGCTTCGCGCTGTCTTCGATCGCAACCTCGATGCCCGGCCCGGTCATGGCCGCCCATTGCACGGGCGGGGCCGAGGGCGAGCCGTTCGTCTGGTCGGACGTCTTGAGCTGGTCGCGCAGCGTCTCGACCTGCTTGGTCAGCCGCCCGTTCTCCGCCTCCGCGTCCTTGAGCATGACGACGAGCTCCTCGAGACGCCTGCTCGGCAGGTCCTCGCGGTAGGCGGCCTGCGTTTTGAACTGGGCCACGATGAGCAACCCCACGGTCGCCGAGATGAGCGTGACCGGGACGAACCAGTTCTTCACGGGGAAGGTGCCCTCAGTCGGCTATGGAGCGGACGGTTTTGGCGACGGCGTCAACTTCGCCGCGGCCTTCTCGAGCTTGATTTCATCGCCGGTCTTGAGCACGAAGGTCGGACTCGCCGGGAAGCGCAAGTTTATATATTTTAGCCGATCCTTGTATTTCTTGGCTTCAGGGCGCACGTGTTCGAACATCGAGAACTTGAGCGCCATCTCCGAGACCTCCCCGAGCCGCACGGGGGTCCCGGCGATCGCGGCGTAGACGTCATGCGGCTTCCGCAGGTCGAGGCGCCCCGTGGCGTCCTTCGGCCAGGCGTTGAGCAGCTCGAAGAGGTGGGTCTGCACCGAGGCCGGCAGCCGATCGCCAGGCTGCAGCTCGGTCCAGACGCGGATCGGGAAGCGCGCCTGCATATGCGCGCCGGGCGCCGCGAAGACCACGCCCTCCTGGTCGATCCAGCGCGACATCGGCTCGCCCTTCGGGCCCTCGACCCGCACCAGCGCCTGTCGCTCCAGAATCATGACCTCGAGCCGGGCCGGGAAGAGCCAGCGACGCACGGCCACCTGGGCGACGGCCGGGATCGCACCCAATTGGGCGGCGAGATCCTGCGGCCGCAGCATGTAGAGCGGCGTGTTTTGCGGGACGTACAGCTTCGCGAAGATCTCCTGCTTGCCGACCAGCCGGTTGCCCGTCACCGTCATCTGGCCGTCCCAGCGCCAGAAGGGCCCGGACCACAGCCACCAGATGGTCCAGGCCATCGCGGCGGCCACGGCCAGCCGCGCGAAGCCGTAGAGTCGCCGCAGCACCCGCCGGCGGCGGCGCTTGACGAGCCCCTGGCGGGTCGAACGGTCGGCTACGCGCCGCAGCGGGCCTGTGCGGCTCTGGGGTTCACCCGAGTTCGCCAACGGTGAGGCCCAGGCCGACGACCTCGGGGCGCAGCTTCACGCCGTACTTCTCGAAGACGCGCCGCTGCAGCTCGATGATCAGGCCATTGATGTCAGCGGCGGTGGCGCCGCCGCGGTTGAGGATGAAGTTCGCATGTTTCTCGGAGACCTCCGCGTTGCCACGCTTGAGGCCTTTGGCGCCGATCGCCTCGATCAGCGCGCCCGCAGAGGGGTGCTCGCCTTCCGGGTTGCGGAAGGTGCTGCCGCCCGACGGCACGTTGGTGGGCTGTTTCTCGTTGCGCCACTTCTGGAGCGCCATCACCCGGGCCTTGGCCTCGGCCTTGTCGACCGCGGCGAGCCGCCAACGGCCCTCCAGGAACACGGCCGCTTCGTCGTGGAGCCGGCTGTGGCGATACCGGAAGGCGAAGGCGCTGGCCTCCCAGGTCTCGACGGCGCCAGCGGGCGTGAGCACGCGGCCGTCGAGGAATCCCTCGGAGACCGCCTTGCCGTGGGCGCTCGCATTCATGGCGATTGCGCCGCCCACCGTGCCCGGCACCCCTACTAAGGGCTCGAGGCCGCCGTAGCCGGCGTTGATGCCGGCCATCACGAACAGGGCGCAGTTGAGCCCGGCCTGGGCGGTGATGATGGCGTGGTCCCCCGCGGGGGCGACGCTCACGGCCGCGAACTGGTTCGCGAGGCGGATGACCAGGCCCGGAAAGCCCGCGTCGGCGACCAGCAGGTTGCTGCCGCGCCCGATCGTGCGCCAGGGCAACCCGGCCGCGCTCGCCCAGCGGACCGCCGCTTCGATTTCCTCGCTGCGCGTGGGCTCGAGGAAGTACCGCGCCGGCCCGCCGACTTGCCAGGTGGTGAAGGGCGCGAGGCGTACGTTCTCCCGCACCCCCGTCGGGGGCGCATCCAGGATGGCCATGATCGCCATCGACTACGCCGTCTGGGCGCTGAGGTTCAGGCGCGCCTCGATGGCCGTGAGCAACGGCTGGGCGACGAGATGGATGTCACCCGCGCCGAGCAGCAGCACGAGATCACCGGGGGCCGCGACGCCTGCGAGGTGGTTCACCGCGCCAGTGGCCGTCGGCACGTGGGTGACGGGCACGCCGGGCTCGTTGCGGCCGATCAGCGTGGCCAGGCCCGCGGCGTTGACCTTACGCGGCGCCTCACCGGCGGAGTAGGTCTCCATGATGGTCACGGAGCGCACGCCGCCGAACGACAACGCGAAGTCGTCGAGCAGGGCCTCGAGGCGCGAGTGGCGGTGGGGCTGGAACACGGCGTGCACCGGGCGGTTCAGCAACATCGCCGCGGCCAGCGTGGCCTTGATTTCGCTGGGGTGGTGGGCGTAGTCGTCGATGACCGTGATGCCGCCGACCGAGCCGATCGTCTGGAACCGCCGCTTCACGCCGGTGAAGCCCGAGAGGCCGACCTGCCCGGCCTCGGGCGCGATGCCGAGCAGCGCGCACGCGGCGATCGCCGCCGTGGCGTTCGCGATGTTGTGGCGCCCGGGCACCTGGAGGGCGAACACGCGGCCGCCGACCTTGAAGGTCGAGCCGCCGGCGGTCAGGGCCTCGTCCACGATGCGGAAGTCGGCGCCCTCGCTGTAGCCGTAGGTCGTCAGCTCGACGTTTTTCACCACCTTAAGCAGGCGCGCCACGCCGGCGTCGTCCGCGCAGGCCACGAGCTTCGTGCCCGCCGGGAGGTCGTTGATGAATTGCGCGACCACCTCGATGATCTCGTCGAGGTCGCGGTAGTGCTCCAGGTGGTCGCCCTCGAGGTTGGTCACCACGACGATGGCCGCATGCAGGTTGATGATCGACTTGTCGCTTTCATCGGCCTCGGCCACGAGGTAGGGCCCCTGGCCCGAGCGCGCATTGCCACCGAGGTCCGGCAGGTCGCCGCCGAGCAACACAGTGGGGTCGACGCCGGCCTCGACCAGGATCGAGGCGATCATCGCGCTGGTGGTCGTCTTGCCATGCGTGCCGGTGACGGCGATGCTGGTCTTTTCGCGCATCAGCGCCCCGAGCACGTGAGAGCGATGGAACATCGGCAGGCCGCGCCGCCGCGCCTCGGCCACCTCCGGGTTGTCGTCCTTCACCGCGGTGGAGAGCACCACGCCCTCGACGTCCGGGCCGAGATGCTCGGCCGCGTGGCCCACGCGAATGGAGACCCCGAGCCCCTGCAGACGCTGCACGGTGCCGGACGCGTGGGCGTCCGAGCCGGTCACGGGTCGGCCTTTGCAATGCCAGACCTGGGCGATGGCGCTCATGCCCATGCCGCCGATGCCGACGAAGTGCAACGCTTGGGGAATCATCTGGGGTGTCCTTATCGAGAGGGCTTATCGGCCGTATTATGACAAACGGTGTCTGTCGGTGGTGTGAGTCGCGTCACCCGGCGCCGGGTCTCACTCGGAATATACCCGGAAATCCGCGTGTTCCGCGGTTGCCGGCCGCGATGAAGGCCTGGCTGGGCGCTCCTTGAGCATACCGGATCCAGACACCCACCCGCCACCGTAATCCGCCAAATCCCGTTGTCTACTTGGCCTGCGGCCGGGCTTCAGTCGCTTCGCTCCTATTCAGCCGCCCCTTCAGTCGCTACGCTCCTTCCAGCCGCCCCGCCCACCCACCCCAACCGGGGAGATCTTGATCCTGCTGCGCTTGGCTTACCAGCCTTCTGCGGGAAATGCCCTCGCCAAGAGCAGCCGCGCCAGCCGTTCCGCCGCGTCCGGGCGGCCCTGGGCGCGGCTGGCCGCGGCCATGGCCGCGAGCCGGGCGGGGTCGGCGAGCAGGGGCATGAGCAGCTCGCCCAGGCCCGCCGGCGTGCAGGCCGCATCCGCGAGCTCGAGGGCGGCGCCGGCGGCGACGGCCGCCTCGGCGTTCAGGCGCTGGTGGCCGCCCGCGCCGGGATACGGCACCAGGATCATCGGCTTGCCGGCCGCCGTGAGCTCGGCGAGCGTGGTGGCGCCGGCCCGGTTGATCACGAGGTCGCTCGCGGCGATCGCCTCGGGCATTTGTTCCAGGTAGGCGTACAGCCGCCAGCGCGGCCCGACCAGGCCGGCGAGGCTCGCGCCGATGGCGTCATGGGTCGTCGGGCCGGTCACGTGGACCACCGTCCAGGGCGTCTCGGCCAGGATGCGTGGGGCGAGGGTCGCGACCGCCTCGTTGATGCGCTTCGCGCCCTGGCTGCCGCCCGTCACCAGCAGCACAGGGCCCTCGGCCGGCAGGTCCAGCGCCATCCGGGCGGCCGCGCGGTCCAACGCGAGGACTTCCCTGCGGATCGGGTTGCCGACCAGCAGCAGCTCGCGCGGCGGGAAGTAAGCCTCCCCGCCGGGGAAGGACACCGCCACGGTGTCCGCCCAGCGCGCGATCCAGCGGTTCACCTTGCCGGGCACGACGTTCTGCTCCTGCAACACCACCGGCACGCCGGCCCAGCGGGCCGCGAGCAGGGCCGGCGCGCTGACGTAGCCGCCGGTGCCGAGCACCACGCGCGGCCGCTCGCGGCGGATCAAGGCCAACGCGCGCGCCACCGCCGCACCGAGCCGGCCGAGCGCCCGCGCCGCCTGCAGCGGCCGGCGCGAGAGCCCCTCGGCCGGGATGGCCGCGAAGCGCCAGCCGGCGGCCGGCACCACACGCGCCTCGATGCGGTCGGGCGTGCCGACGAAGAGCACCTCGGTCGCCGGACGCAGCACCCGCACCGCCTCGGCCACCGCCAGGGCCGGGTAGAGGTGCCCGCCGGTGCCGCCGCCCGTGAAAATCATGTCCGCCACGGCCGGCTCCATTCGTTAAGATATGCGAACTCGACGACCAGGTAAGCGCGCCTTTTTTCGATCCTTAACCCAATATGCATGGGTAACAAAAAATCCGCCAACATTTGGCCTGCTTGCACCGTTAAGTATTATTAAGGCAGGGCATGAATGGCACAGGGATACCGAGACGGAGGTTTACACATGTTGCTCGCCTATTCGCTGAGTGCTTCTGGCACCCTCACCGCCGATACGATCGCCGCGCTGCGGCGGGCCGAGGTCCAGGTCGCGGCCGAAGCCTTCGGTGGCGTGTTCGCCGGCCTGGCCCTGCGCTGGGACGATGTCGTGGCCTGCGACGTGGACGGCGTGTTCGTGCGCGGCTACGCGCGGGCGACGACGCGCGACCGCGCGCTGGGGCTGATCGACGCGCTGCGCCGGCTGAGCCGTGAGTTCCCGGGCGTGGCCGTGCTCCTCTCGGGCTGGGGCGAGCTGCCGCCCACGACGATCCGGGCGGGGTCCTTCGAGATGTTCGAGGAGCAGTACGACCGGGCGATCGCCGAGGCCCAGCGGCCCGAGAACCGGTACCGCGCGAGCTAGCCACAGCCTCTGTGAGCCGTCAGGCATGGGTCTCGGACAGCTCCGGCTGGCGGGCCGCCGCGGCCTGGGCTTTCTCTTCCGCCGCGGCGATCCGCCGGTTCTGCCGGCTCACGTTGAGGATCAGCCCCATCGCGAAGAGCGTGATGAGCAGCGACGTGCCGCCGAAGCTCAGGAACGGCAACGGGATGCCCGTGGTCGGCAGGCTGGCCGTGACGACGCCGATGTTGATCAACGCCTGCGCGACGACGACGGTCGTCAGCGCGATGGCCAGCAGCGCCTGGAACGGATCCCGGGAGGCGCCGGCGATCGCGAAGCCGCGCCAGGCCAGCACCAGGAACAGGCCGAGCAGCGCGATGCCGCCGACCAGGCCCATCTCCTCCGCGAGCACGGCGAAGATGAAGTCGGCGTATTGAATCGGCAGGTAGAAGAGCTTTTGCTTGCTCTGGCCCCAGCCCTCGCCGAAGACGCCGCCCGAGCCGATGGCCATGAGCGACTGAACGAGCTGGTAGCCGATGCCCTGCGGGTCGGCCCACGGGTCCATGAAGCCGGTCCAGCGCAGGCGCTGGTACGGCGTCGAGAAGCTCGTGTAGAGCACGCCGGCGACGCCGGCGATCGCCACGCCACCCATCGTGAGCAGCGACGTGCCGTTGCAGAAGAACAGGACGTAGGCGGCGATGCCGAGGGTGATGGTGGTGCCGAGGTCGGGCTGCACCAGCACCATCCCGAGCACGCCGCCCACCGGCAAGACCGTGTTGCGGAACTGGTTGAGGTTCCAGCTGCGCGGCCCGAGGCGCGCGAGCATGTCGGCCAGGTAGATCGCGAGCGCGAGCTTGGCGACCTCCGAGGGCTGCACCGACATCGGCCCGATGTGGACCCACCGGCTCGAGCCCATCTCCGTGATGCCGATGCCCGGGATGTGGGTCGCGAGCAGCAGGACGGCCGTGCCGAGCAGAATCCACTTCGACATCCGGCGCAGGAAGTCGAGCTTGATGAAGGTGCCGAGCGCCAGCGCGCCCAGGCCGAGGACCGTCCAGCGCGCCTGGCGTTGGAAGAAGAAGAGGCTGTTGTTGAGCTCCGTCTCGGCCGTGGGCGCGCTCGCGCTGAGGATCGTGAGCAAGCCCCAGGCGCACAGCGCGAGCACGACCAACAGCAGCGACAGGTCGAGCTGCGCGGCGCGCTTAGCTCTGATGCGGCTGCTTGACGGGCTCGGCTGCCAGGTTTGCGACAAGGGACTTGAAGGCACGTCCGCGTTCCTCGTAATTGGTGAACATATCGAAGCTGGTGCAGGCCGGCGAGAAGAGCACCACGTCGCCCGGACTCGCGGCCCGGCGCGCGGCCTCGACGGCGCCGTCGAGCCCCTCGGCCATCGTGATGCCCTGATAGCCCGCGCCGCGCAGCACCCGCTCGAAGTAAGGCGCGGCCTCGCCGAGCAGCACCACGTGCTTCACCCGGCGGCCGATCGTCTCGATCAGCTCGTTGATTGCCCCGCCCTTGTCGCGGCCCCCCGCGACCAGCACGATTGGCTCGTCGAAGGCCTCGATCGCCTTGACGGTCGAGGCGTAGTTGGTGCCCTTGCTGTCGTTGATCCACTGCACGCCGTCCAGCGTCCGCACCGGCTCGATGCGGTGCTCGACGCCCGCGAACGACGCGATGGCCTGCCGCACGGGCGCAAGCGGGAGGTCGAGGGCGACGGCGATGGCGATGCTCGCGAGCACGTTCTCGAGGTTGTGGCGCCCACGCAGCGTGATCTCCGACACCGGCATCACCTCGCGCTCACCGGCGTCGGTGCGGGCCAGGATGCGGCCGTCGCGCACGAACACGCCGAAAGGCAGCTCGCGATCCACCGAGAAGGGCAGCTCGCGGGCGCGCAACGTGCCGAGCAGGGTCGCCACCTGGGCGTCGTCGGCATTCAGGACGGCCCAGTCGTCGGCTTCCTGGTTCTCGAAGATGCGGCGTTTCATGGCCCAGTACACCTCGCGCGAGCCATGGCGGTTGAGGTGGTCGTCCGAGAAGTTCAACAAGGCCGCCACCTTCGGGCGGAACGAGTGGATGGTCTCGAGCTGGAACGAGCTGATTTCGGCGACGATCACGTCCGCTTCGGCGTGGACCAGATCCACCAGCGGCGTGCCGATGTTGCCGCCGACCGGCGCCCGCAGCCCGGCGGCGTTGAGCACGTCGCCGACCAGGGTCGTGGTCGTGGTCTTGCCGTTCGTGCCGGTGATCGCGACGTATGGAACGTCGTGGCGCAGCTGGTAGGCCAGCTCGACCTCGCCGAAGACCGGCACGCCGTCCGCCAGCGCGGCCTGCACGATCGGCAGGTCGATCGGCACGCCCGGCGAAAGCACGATGACGTCGGCATCGAGGCAGGCGCCCGAATGGCCGCCGCCGTCCACGCGATAGCTGCCTTCCGGCAGGTGGGCCACGATCGGCAGCAGATCCTCGGTGGGCCGGCTATCGCTGAGGATCAGCTTGCAGCCGAGCGCCGCGAGCTCGCGTGCGCAGGCGAGGCCGCTGCGGCCGAGGCCGAGGATCGTGACGGTCTTGTTCTGCCAGTACAAGCGGATACTCGTTTCTAATGCCATACGGCCAGCCACGGCCGGCCGTCGGCGGACCTCATCATACACCAGCCTCCGGCGGGGATATGTGACGTCTTTACATAACGTGACCAGGCCTCAGAACAGGGCGACCGCGAGCACCGAGCACATGGCGGCGATCAGGTAGAACCTCGCCACCACCTTGGTTTCCTTCCAGCCGGAGAGCTCGAAGTGGTGGTGCAACGGGCTCATCTTGAAGAATCGCTTGCCGCCCGTGCGCTTGAAGTACGCGACCTGGATCATCACGGAAAGGGTTTCCGCGATGAAGAGCGCGCCGATCGGGATCAGCCAGAGCTCGAGGCGCCCGAGCACGGCCGCGCCGGCGACCGCCGCGCCCAGGCCGAGCGAGCCGGTGTCGCCCATGAAGACCTCGGCCGGGTGTGCGTTGTACCAGAGGAAGCCCAGACACCCGCCGATCACCGCGGCGACCAGGACCAGCGTGCCCGCGGCGGTGGCGGGCGCGGCGTAGGCCACCAGGCACGCCGCGAGGCCGGTGAGGGCGATCGCCACCGTCCCCGACGCCAGCCCATCCAGCCCATCGGTGAGGTTCACGGCGTTCGTGGTGCCCACCATGACGAACACCAGCAACGCATGGTACGCCAGCCCGAGGTCCAGCGTGCCCTGGCCGCCGGTGAAGGGCAGCAGGATGCTCGTCCCATGGCCGAGGTAAGCGAGGCCGCCGGCGAAGCCGGCCCCCACCAGGATCTGGCCGGCGAGCTTCTGCCGGGCGCTCAGGCCCTTGTTGCTCTTCTTCTTGATGATCAACCAGTCGTCGAGCCAGCCCACCAAGGCGTAGCCGAGCACCACCGCGCCCAGCAGCCAGACCTCCGCCGGCAACGGGCCGAAGAAGGGGGCCACGAACAGCGCCGGGCCCAAGATGAGCCAGCCGCCCATGCTCGGCGTGCCGGCCTTGGCCTTGTGAGATTCCGGCCCTTCCTCGCGGATCACCTGGCCGAACTTCACGATCCCGAGCCACGCGATCACCGGCCTGCCGACCGCGAGCGCCAGGCCGAGCGCCGCGATCAGCGGGAAAAGCGCGACGTGCGCGGTCCCGCCGATCACGCGCGCCGTCCCTCGAGCCTGGCGGCCAGCCGCTCGATGACCGTCTCGAACCGGCCGGCCCGCGAGGCCTTGAGCAGCACGCGATCGCCCGCCTGAAGCCTGGCGGCCAGGTGATCCACGGCGGCGTCGGCGTCCAGGAAGTGGGCGCACGGCACCCGGTCCTCGGCGCCCGCGCAATAGCCCGCGGCCAGCTCGCCGAGGCCGATGATCTCGTCCAGGCCGAGCTTGGCGGCATACGAGCCGATCGCGCGGTGCGCCTCGGGCGCGAAATCGCCGAGCTCGGCCATGTCGCCGATGACGGCGACGCGCCGGCCGCGACCGGGCAGCTCGGAAAAGGCCTTGAGCGCGGCGCGCATGCTCTCGGGGTTCGCGTTGTAGGCGTCGTCGGTCACGAGCACGCCGGCCACGTCGAGCTGGCGCGCGCGCCCGGGCAGGTTGTCCGGCCGCAGCTCGAGGCGCGCTTCCGGCGCGATGCCGAGCGCCCAGCCGGTCGCCACGGCCATCAGCGCGTTGGCACGGTGGTGGTCGCCCCAGTACGGCAGCTTCATCTCGGCGCGACCGAAGCCCAGCCCGCGGCCGGCTTTCCAGTAGACGGTGAAGACCTGGCCCTCGCCGGCCCGAAGCACGTCGTGGGCCCAAACCGTGGCGGCGGGTTCGGTGAGGCTCCAGGAGACGATCTTGCCGCCCCAGGCGCCGGCCTCGCGCGAGGCCAGCTCATCGTCGAACGGCACGATCGCGGTCTTGCCTTCCGGCATGTGGCGCCAGAGCTCGGCCTTGGCCCGCGCGATCGCCTCTTGCGAGCCGAGGCGCCCGATGTGGGCCGAGCCCACGTTGGTCACCACGCCCACATCGGGTTCGGCGATGCCGGTGAGGTAGGCGATTTCGCCCTCCGCGCGCATGCCCATCTCGACGATCGCGAGCTCGTGGTCGGGCCGCAGGCCCAGCAGCGTCAGCGGCACGCCGATCTCGTTGTTGTAGTTCGCCTCGGTCTTGAGCACCTGGAACCGCTTGCTGAAGTAGGCCGCGAGCATCTCCTTGGTGGACGTCTTGCCCGATGATCCCGTGACGGCGACGACCACGCCGCCGTGCTTGCGGCGCCAGGCGCGCGCGAGGTCGCCGAGGGCGCGCAGCGTATCCGGCACGCGGATGATCGGCGTCAGGGGCGGCACGTCGATCGGCACCCCGGCCTCGGCCACGATGCCGCCCGCGCCCTCGGAGAGGGCCTGCAGCGCGAACGCATGGCCATCGAAGTGCTCGCCCCGGAGGCAGACGAAGAGGGCGCCGGGCTCCACGCGGCGGCTATCGGTGGCGACCGCCGGGATCGCCAGGTTGGGCCGCCCGCCCGTCGCCACACCGTTCACGGCCTCGACGGCCTCTTCCCAAGTCAGCATGAATGAACCTCCGGCCGCCAGAATACACGGATCCCCGGCGGGCTTTCGGTGAGATCGGTCATTCGCCGTGCTTGGGCGCGGGCGGCTCGGCGGCGTGAGGCACCGGCTTCGCCGAGCCGATCGGCTCGGTGGGCTGGATGCCCGCCTGGCGCAGCGCCTCGGCCGACACGCGCGCGAAGAGCGGCGCAGCGGTCACGCTCGCCCAGTGCACCTTGCGCGGCGAATCGAGCAGGGTGAGGATGGCGAAGCGCGGCTCTTCGGCCGGCGCGAAGCCGAGGAACGAGGCGACGACGTCGCTCGAGTAACCGCGGCCGTCGTCGCGGATCTTCTGCGCCGTGCCGGTCTTGCCGGCCGTGCGGTAGCCCGGCACCTGGGCCTCGACGCCGGTTCCCGTGCGGACGACCTGCTCGAGCATCGCCATGACGGCCTTCGCCGTCGCAGGCTTCATGGCCGTGCCGGCCGGCCGCGACGGGAAGGTCTCGAGCACCTCGCCCTTGTTCGAGAGCACGCGATCGATCAGCCGCGGCACCATGCGCACGCCGCCATTGCCGACGGCGGAGGCCGCGGAGAGGATTTGCAGCGCCGTCACCGACACGCCCTGCCCGTAGGAGACCGTCGCCTGGGTGATGCGGCGCCAGGGCAGCGCCGGCACCACCCCACTCGACTCGCCGGTGATGCCGCTGCCGGTGGCGGCGCCGAAGCCCAGCTTGCCCAGAAACGCGCGGTGTTCCGCCGGCTTGAGCCGGAAGGCGATCTGGGTGGTGCCGACGTTGGAGCTGACCTCCATGATGTCCATCGGCTTGAGCTGTCGGCTCCACCTGGGGGCGTCGTGGTCCGAGATGACGCGACCGTCGACCTTGATGAAGGCTGGGCAAGCGAACACCGTGTTGAGGCCGATGCGGCCCGCGTCGAGGGAGGCTGCGATCGAGAAGACTTTCATGGTCGAGCCGGGCTCGTAAACGTCCGTGACGCCCCAGTTCTTGATGTCGTCCCACTCGTAGTCGCCGAAGCGGTTCGGATCGTAGGTCGGCAGGGTCGCGAAGGCGAGCAGATCGCCGGTCTTCGGGTTCATGATCATCACACAGCCGCGCTTCGCGCCTGACTCCGCGATCGACTTGCCGAGCTCGCGCTCGGCCACATGCTGGAGGTTCTCGTCGATCGTGAGCACGACCTGGCTGCCGCGGGTGAGGTAGGCGTCGATCGCGGAGTTCGAGCCTTCGCGCAGGATCTCCCGGCCATACGCGTCGACCTCGACGCTCACCTTTTGCTCGGGGCCGCGCAACACCTTGTCGAAGGCGTGCTCGATGCCCGCGAGGCCCTGGTTGTCGACGCCGACGAAGCCAATCAGCGTGGCGGCGAGCTGGCCCTTGGGGTAGACGCGCTTGCTCTCCGTCACGATGCCGATGCCGGGCAGCTTGAGCTCGCGCACGCGCTTGCGCACCTTCTCGTCGCCGAGCCGCTGCAGCCAGCGGAAGTTCTGGCCTTCGAGGCGCCGCTTGAGGTCGGCTTCCTTGAGGCCGAGCACCGGCGCGAGCTTCGCGGCGGTCTCCTTGCGGTCGAACTTCTTGGCCTCGCGCGGCATCGCGTAGACCGAGTAGGCCTCGACCGAAGCCGCCAACGCCTTGCCATGGCGGTCGACGATTTCGCCGCGAATCGCCGAAAGGTCGACCTTCTTCGTGCGCTGGGCCTGGGCCAACGCCGAGAGCCTCGCAGCCTGGAAGACCTGCAGGTAGACCAGGCGTCCCGCGAGCAGGGTGCTGCCGAGCGCGAGGCCTGCCAGGACCCAGATGGCGCGCTGGCGGATGGTGGAAGGGCGCGTCGACATGGGCTAGAAGCCCTCGTGCGTCACAGCCTGCGGCAGGGGGATGCGGTTGCCGGCCGACGGCTTCACGGTGACGGGCTTGGTGATGTAGACGACGTCGTGGGGCTGTTTCATGCCGAGGCCCATCGCCTTGCGGTCGATCTGCGCCGGGTTGCGGAGGTTCTCGTAGACCATCCGGTCCTTCACGACCTCCTCGCGCAACAGATCGATGTCCCGCTTGACGCGGTTGAGGCGGGCCTCTTCGACCACCGTGTGGACGTACATGACGAGGACGGCGACCACGAACGTCGCGATCGTCACGATCCAGGACTTCGGCATGGCCCGGCGCGGCGTGCGGCGTTGCGCGACGACGCGGAGATCCGGGCGAACCGGCGTGTCGGGCGGCTCAGACGATGGCATCTCGGGGAGCTCCTAAGCAGGCGAGGGAAGTCGCCGCGCGACCCTGAGTTTAGCAGAGCGCGCGCGGGGGTTGCAATTCGCCTCGTCAGGCGTCGCGACGACCGGCTTGCGGGTCAAGATCTCGACGGTGGGCGGCTTGCCGCAGGTACAAATCGGCTGGCGCGGCGGGCAGATGCAGCCTTTGGCCTCCGTCTGGAAGAATTGCTTCACGAGCCGGTCTTCCAGTGAGTGGAAGCTGATCACGCCGAATCGCCCTCCCGGCGCCAGGGCGTCCAGGCCGGCCCGCAAGGCGCGCGCGAGCATCCCGAGCTCGTCGTTCACGGCGATGCGCAAGGCCTGGAACGTGCGGGTCGCGCCGTGAATGCCCGACGGATCACGCGGCACGAGCCGCTGCACGAAGGTCGCGAGCTCCAGCGTGTCGTTGAAGGCCGGCCCGTCCTCGCGTCGTTTCACCAGCTCGCGCGCGATCCGCCGCGAGTGGCGCTCTTCACCGTATTCGTAAATGATGCGCGCGAGCTCTTGCTCCGGCGCGTCGCGCAGGATGTCGGCGGCGGTGAGGGGGGCGTCTGGATCCATGCGCATATCGAGGGGGCCGGCGGTTCGGAAGCTGAAGCCCCGCTCGGGACGGTCGAGCTGGGGCGAGGACACCCCCACGTCGAGGAGGATCACGTCCAGCGGGGGCAGCCCCAGCGTGCCCAGCTGATCGAAGGTGGCGCGCTTCAGCTCGAAGCGGCCGGCGACGGCCGACAACCGGGCCCGGGCCGCCTCGAGCGCCGACGGGTCGCGATCGAGGCCATACAGGAAGCCATCGGGCAGCACCCGCTCGAGCAAGGCCGCCGCGTGGCCGCCGCCGCCGACCGTGCCGTCGAGGACCACGTCCCCCGGCCGCGGGGCCAGGTGGGTGAGGACCTCGCCGAGGAGCACCGGCAGGTGTTGGAACTCGGGCTGCGCCATGACTGATTCTCGCGCCATTCTCGCGCGAGTGGCCGTGTGATCGATCACACTCGCTGAATAACATAATCCCACACACCCCCGGGGTCCGCTTCGAAAAAAGGTCTCCCCGTTACGGGGAGACCTTTTTTCGAAGCGGACCTGTAAGCCGAGTTCTGTACCCCTTGCGGGGCAGTCATCATCTATCTGGGACCGACGTTACCGCCGGTCTCTAGCGACCATACCCGGGGATCGGCGGGCAGCCTCAACTCCCCTGTTCGGTCTTGCTCCTGACGGGGTTTACCTAGCCGGCGGATCACCCCGCCGCTGGTGGGCTCTTACCCCACCTTTGCACCCTTACCTGCGCGCCCTGCTGCGAAGAAACGACGATGGACGGCGGGCGGTTTATTTCTGTGGCACTATCCTCGGGGTCACCCCCACTGGGCGTTACCCAGCATCATGCCCTATGGAGCTCGGACTTTCCTCGACAAGCTTGCGCCTGCCGCGATGACCCGGTCCGCTTCGGTTCCACTTTACCATGAAATGAGACAGGGCCCGCCGAAGCGGGCCCTGTCTCAAGTTGCGGAGACAGGATTTGAACCTGTGACCTTCGGGTTATGAGCCCGACGAGCTACCGGACTGCTCTACTCCGCGAAGCTATGCTATCAGATGGTTAACCTGAGCGCAAGCCTCGGGATCTGCCGCCTGATCAGGGGCGCTTCCGCCGGCCGTCCATCCACTGGCGAACCTTGGTCGCCTCCTCGCCGGGCAGGGCGATGCGCAAGTACCGCTCGAACACCCGCGCCGCTTCGTCGGGCTTGCCATCGGCCAGGAGCACCTGACCGAGCGTGAGCTGGTAAGCCGGCGCCGCGGGCTCGAGGCGTACGGCGAGCTCGGCTTCCCGCCGGGCGGCCTGAAGCTCCTCGCGGTGGCGGTAAAGCTCGGCCATCAGGTGATGGGCGGAGGCCGAGGGGGCCTTGAGTCGCATCGCCACGCGCAGCTCGACGATCGCCGCGTCGAGCTTGCCGAGCTGGGTGAGCGCGTTGGCGAGGCCCACGTGCGACTCGGCCGAGCTGTCATCGCGCTTGAGCGCGTCCTGGTACACCACCAGCGCCTCGGGCCAGGCCTGGGCGCCGGCGAGCAGCGCCCCCAGGTTGCCGTGGGCGGTCAGGTCCTTGCCGGCCAGCGGGATGGCGACCTCGTACGCGGTGATCGCCTCGTCCAGCCGGCCCTGGAGCTGGAGGGAATAGCCGAGGTTGTTGTGCGACCAGAAGTCCGCGGGCTGCCCCAAGACCGACTTGCGGAACTCGTCTTCAGCTTGCCCCCAACGCGCCTGCGCCAGGAAGGCGAGCCCCAGGTTCAGGTGGTATTGAGGGTCCTCCTTGCGCGACAAGGCCTGGCGGTAACAATCGATCGCGGACTCGATGCGCGCCTGGCGGTAGTGGACGTAGCCGAGGCCGTTCAGGGCCGCCGCGTCGTCCGGGCCGAGCCGCAGCGCGCGCTCGAAGGCCTGGCGCGCCTGTTCGAATTCGCCGAGATCGGCGAGCGCGATGCCGAGGTCCACCAGCGCCGGGAGCTTGTCGGGCGCCGCGGCCAGCGAACGCCGGAACAGCTTCACGGCCTGGTCCACGGCACCGGCGTCCATCGCCTCGCGGCCACAGCGGAAGAGCTCGTCGGCGTCGGGCGAGGCCAGCGCCACCTGGTCCGGCTCACGGGCTTCGGCGGGGCCGGGCATTCCGCCGATCAGGGCCGCGAGCAAGGCGAGAACGAGGGTCGGGCGGATCGACATGGCGGATTGCAGGACCTCGAGGCGCTGGCGGACGGAGACGCGGGGCGGACCTCGATGACCCTCGGCCGCCGCAGGAAGTATACCCGCGCTCGCGCGCGAGCCAACGCACAACCCCGTTCCTCGGCGCCGCTCAGCGCTTCTTGCGGGCCGATTTGCCCTGGTTGCGGCGGGCCACGGCCTCGGCCTCGCGGCCGGGCGTCCGGCCGGCGGTGCCGGCAGCGTTACCGCCCGCGGCAGCCTCGCGCAGGCGCCGTGCGAGCTGCGCGGCGGACCAGCCGTGGCGGGCCGCGTCGCGCAGCCATTTCTTGCGCGATGAAGGCGACTCATCCGCGAGGTAGCTCGCCGCCGCCCGGTGATGCTCCCAGCCCACGCCGGAGACGCGTTCGCCCACAGGGAAGATCGCCGCGGTGAGGCGCAGCGCCTCCATCTCGGTCGGCGCGATCCCCAGGCTGGCGCCGAGCGCCTTGAGCGACGCGCCCTGCGACGCGAACTGTCGCTTGAGATCCTCGCTGGCCGACATCGCCCCGTGCACGCGCGCGAGCACCTCGCCCATCGCCCAGCGGGCCGCGTCGAGCTCGCGCATGCGCGCCCTGAGGTCGTCCTCCACCCTCGGCCAGTTCAGGTACTCCACCCGGAGGAGGTTCCGTGCCCCCCGTCCCGTCCTGTCCATGCCAGCCTCCCAGCCCCGTGGCCAATCACCAGGGGGTCCCCGGCCATCGTATGATGCGGCGAAGGAGCCGACCATGGCCACATCGGCCGGCGGCGATTGTCTCAACTGCCGTGGAGGCAGACCAGTTGCTGATCCCCTACCCTTTTACGGCCCCAGCCGTGGCGCCACCTATGAAGTGGCGTTGCAGCACCAGGAAGAACAGGATGATGGGGATGACCGCGAGCACGGAGCCGGCCGCGATCAGGCGCCAGTTCGCGCTGAACGTGCCGGCGAGGAAGGCGACGCCGACTGGCAGCGTATAGAGCTGGGGATCCTTCAAGACGATCAATGGCCATAGAAAATCGCCCCAGCTCCCCACGAAGGTGAAGATGGCCAAGGTGGCGAGCGCCGGCCTGGAAAGCGGAATCATCACCTTCCACCAGATGTCCAACGCCGTGCCGCCATCCATGATGACCGCCTCCTCGAGCTCGCGCGGGATGGCCATGAAAGCCTGGCGGAGCAGGAAGATGCCGAAGGCGGTGACGCTGGTCGGCAAGACCAGCCAGGTGTACAGCCAATAAGGCGACTGCCAGGCGTCCGGCACGCCCATCATCAGGCCGCCATGCATCTTCATGACGATCACGAAGAGCGGGATCATGATGACCGGGAACGGCACCATCATCGTCGCGAGGATCGTATAGAAGAACGTTTGGCGACCGGCGAAGCGCATCCGCGCGAGCGGGTAAGCGGCCAGGCTGGCGAACAGGAGGTTCAGCACCACCGAAGCCACAGCCACCGCCACGCTGTTCACGACGTAGCGCCCGAAGGGCACGGCCGTCCAGACTTCGCTGAAGTTCGTGAGCGTCGGCTGCTCGGGGATCAGCCGGGGCGGGTAGGCGAAGATGTTCTCGCCACCGCCCTTGAGCGCCGTCACGAGCAGCCACAGGAAGGGGCCGACCGTCACGAGGGCCACCAGCACCATCACGGCGTAAAGCAGCAAATTCTTGGCGAGCGTACGTTCCATGGGTCAGCTCTCGGCCTCCGCGCGGGCGTAAAACACCAGGCGGCCTGGTCCCTCGCCCTTGGCCTTGGCGAGCGCGGTGCGAAGGTCGTTCATCAACGCTTTACGGCCGAGGCCGGCGCCGCGATGAGCGGTCAGACCGACGCCGGCGGTCAGGCGAGCGCCGCCCGCCCGGCGACCGGGGAAGCGGGCCTCGGCGATCGCCCGCCTGGCCGCCTCCGCCGCGGCCATCGCCTCGGCGGCCGCGAGCTCAGGCATCAACCACCCGAAGGCGTCGCCGCCCACCCGCGCGAGCACGTCGGCCGGCCGCGCCAGGGCGCGCAACAGCTCGGCCGCCTGCAGCAGGGCCTCGTCGCCGAGCGCCATCCCGTTGGCTTCGACGAACGCGTCGAAGCCGTCGAAATCGATCAGGCAGGCCGCGACCGGGAGCTCGAACCGCTCCGCGCGGGCCAGCTCCTGGGCCACGCGCTCGCCGAAGCGGCGGGCCGAGGCGAGGCCGGTCAGCGCGTCGACGTCGAGCGCCTCGGCCTGCCGCAGGCGCCAGGCCTGGCGGGCCAGGCCCTGGCCGAGCAGGGCGGCGGCGAGCTCGCTCGCGGCCTGCTCGGCGCCCGTGAAAGGCACGTGGCCACGGCGGTAGAGCGTGAGCACGCCGAGCGGGCGATCGCCAGCCATCAGCGGGAACGCGGCCGCCGAGCGGAACCCTTCGGCCTCGGCGGGCGGCACAGGCTTGAAACGCGGATCCGCCAGGATGTCCGCCACCGCGACGGGCACCCGGCAGGCGGCGGCATACGCCTCCAGACCGTCTTCAGGCACGCGCAGACGCTCCGGCGGCGACTTCCAGCCCCGCGTCTCGGCGAGTTCCAGGTTGACGCCGCTTGCAAGCCGGAAGAGGGCCGCCGCGTCGAAGTCCACCTGCGGCTCGAGCGCCCGCCAGAAGGCCTCGAAGAAGTCATCGTCGTCTGCCGTCGCCGCCAGCGCGTTGATCAGGCCGAGCAGCCGCGGCGCGAGCGTCGGCAGGTCCGGCGCCGGCGCGCCGGCGCTGGCGCCGGGCGCGACCCGCCCGCTCGGTTGCAGCGCGGCGCGGCCGATCACGGGCGGCTCGGCCCCGCCGTCGCCACAAACTTGTACTAATGCCTGCACGGCGAGCGCGTCGAACTGTGTGCCGGCGGCGGCGCGGACGAGGCCGAGCGCCTCGCTCGCGGGCACGGGCTCGCGATAGGTCTGGGGCGTCGTCAGGGTCACGAAGGCGTCGGCCACCGCGAGCACGCGCGCCTCGAGCGGGATCGCCGCGCCGCGCAGCCCGTCGGGGTAACCCGCGCCGTCCCAGCGTTCGTGGTGATGGCGGATCGCCGGCGCCAAGGCTTCGAGTGCCTTCACGCGCGTGAGCAGGGCCTCACCGGCAACGGGGTGGGCCGCCACCACCGGACCGTCTTCGGGCCACAACGGGCCCGGCCGCAGGCGCAAGGCGTCCGGCCAGAAGATCTGGCCGAGGTCGTGCAGCCGCCCGGCCACCGCCAGGCTCTCCAGGCGGGCGCCCTCGAGGCCGAGCATGGCCCCGAGCTCGCGCGCCAGCTCGCCGACCGCCGCGCCGTGGGCCGCGAGGCGTGGATCGCGCCAGGCGATCAGGGCCTCGAGCAACGTGGCGAGCTCCTGCTCGCCGGCTTCCGCACGGCCGAACAGCTGGGAAAGGCGGATCGAGGCCGCGAGCTGGCCGGCCACCGTCGCGAGCCACTCCTCCTCCAGCGCCTGCCAGGGCTGATCGTCGAGGCGGTTCGCGAGGCAGAGCACGCCGAGCACGCGGCCATGAACTTGCAAAGGGAAGGCGAGCAGCTGCGAGAAGCCCAGGCTTTCCAGCGTTTGCCGGCGCCTGAGCGTGACCTCGAGGTCCTCGAGCGGGCTGTAGGTGCTGGCCGGCGCGCCGGTCATGAAGACCTGGGCGATCAGGCCGTTTTCGGCGAGCGGGAAGCCCATCCCCTCGAGCGCGCGCGTGAGAATCTTCGGCGCCACGACGGCGCGAATGGCGAGCACGTCGCGGTCGTCCTCGCGCGGCAGCAGGATCGCGCAGAACTCGCACTGCAGCAGGCGGGCAGTCTCACGCACGGCGAGGCGCAGGTGGTCGTCGAGGTCGCGCCCGGTCTCGAGCGCGGCCGCCAGCCGGTGGAAGTACGTGAGCTCCTCGCGCAGCTGCGTGTTCTGCGCCTGCAGGCCCTGCCAGCCTGCCGCGGCCTCCTCGAACAGCATCTCGAAGAACGTGCCCACCATCTCGCCGATCGCCTGCCAGTCCGGCCCCGGCAGGCCGAGCCGCCACGACGCGCGGCGCAACGCGCGCTCCAGCTGGACGAGCACCTGCACGAGTCCTTCGAGGCTGAGGTCCTGGCGCAGGCGCACGAGCCAGGCGTGCAGCGGCGCCCGCGAGGTCTCCCCGGCGGCCTCGGCAGCGGTCCAGGCTCGCAAGGCGCGCAGCGCGTCCTCGCGGATGCGGCCGGTCGCGCCGGAGTCGAGCCCCAGGCGCTCGGCGAGGCCTGGCGCGAGCTCCGTCCAGGCTTCTGCGAAGGCGCCCGCGAGCGGGCCGCCCTCGGCGACCAGCGGCAGCAGCTTGGCAGGCGCGTGTTTCATGCGCCTGCAAGGATAACATCAAAGCCTGACCCGCTGGCGCCTGCGCGGGGCTGGTGCCGCGCCGTAACTTTTTGTAAAATCATGACGGAACCCGGGCGCGCGTCGCCCGGTCTCTCATGACGACAGGTCGAGCTGCCGAAAGGACCCCGATGTCGCGCCCCCGCCCTCCACGTCGCGCCCAACGCCCGGCCTCGTCCTCGTGGCGCCTGGTCCGGCCGCCGGACAATTCGCGCGTTCGGCCGCCCTTCCGCGTGGCCTGGGCCGACGCCGAAGGGGACACGCAGAGCCTCGGCACGGCGATCGGCAAGGTCGTCCGCTTCGGCGACGCCCCGCGGGTGGGCCGCGTGAAAGACGTCATCTTCGAGCTCGCGACCGGCGACGTGGTCGCGTACGAGGTCGATCCGGGCGACGGCACGGCCTGCTTCGTTTACGCGGACATGCTGGAGCGCGAGACGCCCTCGACGATGCATTTCGCCGGCGCGTCGCGCGCGCCGTTCGGCGGTGAGGATGACGACGACGAATTCCTGACGTTGGACCACCTGCCCGAAGCCGACGAGCATCGGTCAAGGCTATAAATTTTCTTCATATATATTTACAATTGATCACATGGCGCTCCTTTGAGGTATACTTTCAGAAGGGGCCATGCCCATAGGTGTTTTTGCACCGGCCGGTACCCCCTGCTCTCAATCGTCCCGATGTGCAGGCGTCGGACGACGTAAAGCAGGGCGAGGCGCCGGCGACACCTACTCCCCGAAGGGGAGGCTGGCACCGAATGGACTTTGTAAGTTGATCAGCCGCCGCCGTCCCACCGGGACGGTCGTCACTTCGCCAACGTGGCGATGCGCGCGTCGTTGAGACGCTCGAGCCATGCGAAGGGACGCGGTGATTGTAGGAATCCTCGGTACGGCCGGATGGGTCGAACCTGAGGGGAACAAAAGGTTCGTGCATCGCACGCCGTTCCGTGAGGAACGGCAGGCTGCCATCGGGAGCCCCCACTCAGGGGGCCGACCAGGCGTCGTGGTGTGTCCGACAAGGGGAACGAGCCACCATATCCAGCCGCCAGGCTGTCGAAAGGTGCGCCCAGTGCGCCCCTGTCTCCCGGAGTCGACCAGGTCGGCCCGGGGCCGCGTTCGCATCTCTCGAACCAGGTTCGAGAGGGAGGAGGAGTTACACCATGGGTGGGAAAACGTTTTCGGGCAACATCGCCTTGATTTGCCCAGACTGCGGAACGCATCTCGTGAACGTCGCCTCGAGCGGCGAGCGTTACCATTGCCACGACTGCGACCTTCGCCTGATGCGTGACGGCGACAAGTTCGACATGGTTCGATACGGTGAAACCGTCGGCCAGATGCCGATCGAGGACGTCGAAATCCAGGTCACCTGGCGGATGCTGGAGCTCGCGCACGCGGTCTAGCGTCGGAGCCCGCCAGCGCGCTCCGAACACCGAAAAAGAACGGCGGACGGCCCAACGGGGCGTCTCGCCCGTTTTTTTTGGCCACCCGTGCGGCGGGAGGGTATATTAGGGGGGTTGCCGCCCCGCTTCCGGAAAGCCGCGCCCCCTATGGAACTGGATTTCCAAGTGATCGACTTCCACGCGCATCTGCGTGGGGAAGCCCCGGTCCGCCTCCCGGAGCCGCGCGGCGGGGTCTACATCCGCGAGCTCGCGGACCTGATGGAGCCGCTCACCAGGCAAGTCGCCGGCATCTGCGGCATGCACTTCCGCGATCCATTCAGTCGGTTCCTGTACCGCTCGATCAACCATTACGCGTACCACGAGATCATCCGGGTCTTCGAGAAATACACGGTCGAGCTGCTGCTCGACAGCATGGCGCGCAATGGCGTCGGCCACACGGTCGTTTGCCCGATCGAGCCGTTTTTCAGCACGGAAGACGTGGCGGAGGCGATCGCCCCCTACGCCGATCGGTTCAGCCTCTTCGCCGCCGCCGACCCGCACCAGCCGGACTCCGTCGAGCAGCTCGAGCGCATCATGCGCAAGCACCCGGTCGCCGGGCTCAAGCTCAACCCGGCGCGCGCCGGTTCGCCTTCCGAGGAGCGCCGCATGTACGAGCTGCTCGCGGTGGCCCAGGACAAGGACCTGCCGGTCTTCATCCACACGGGCTCTTTTCCATTCGAGGTGCACGGCTTCGACGACGCGTCGGCGCTCGAGCCAGTGGTGGCGGCGTTCCCGCACCTCAGCATCACGATCGCCCACATCGGCTGGGATCAGTACCCCACCATCCTCGGGCTCGCCGAGAAGTTCCACCACCTGTCTGTCGAGACCTCCTGGCAACCGCCCAAGGTCATCCGATCGGCGGTCGACAAGCTCGGCGCGCACCGTGTGCTGATGGGCTCGGACTTCCCGCTGCTGCAGCAGGGCGTGGCGCTGGAAAACGCCACGGCGGCGCTCAACCCCAACGAGCTCAAGGCGGTGGCCTACCGCAACGCGCACCGCCTGCTCGGCGTGAAGGTCTGATATCCGGAAGCTTTGTCGGCGGCGGTTCGCCAGAATCGTTTACAATTCGCCGAGAATCGCTTATAGTGACCCTCTGGCGGCCTGTACGGTCGCCGAGCCCGGCCTCGCGACGTAGAAAGCCTCAGCCCGTATGGTCAGCCTGAAGGATGCCCGCTACCAGGTCCTCAAGAACCTGTTCGGGCCCCTCGTGGCAGAAATGGCTTGCCCCACCGAGATCGTGGGCGAGAGCCACATCCCCACGCGTGGTCCCGCGTTGCTCGTCTGCAACCACCGCAGCGTGATGGATCCCTACCTGTTCTCGGCCCGCACGAAGCGCGTCGTGAACTGGGTGATGGCGCCTTTCGTCTCGTCGATCCCGGTCTTCGGCTGGCTCGCTCAGCAGGCTGGCGCCATCTCGATCATCAAGGGCGAGGAGCGCAAGGCCGACGCGCTGATCGAGGATATGGTGCGGGTGCTGCGCCAGGGCCGCCTCGTGGGCATCTTCCCGGAAGGCATGGCGAACTTCGCCCACCCGGTGGGGCCACTCGAACTTTCGGCCTTCCGCGGCACGTTCATGCGCGCCGTGCTGAGCGCCCGCATCCCGCACCTGCCGGTGATTCCGGCGGCGATCTACCCGCGGCGCGAGACGAGCCTGGGCGAGGTGAGCGGCCAGCTGCTGCACCTCTTCGACCCCGGCGAGAAGTCTTTCGATATGCCGAGCATGCACCTGCTGGGCTACCAGGAGGCGCTGATCGTGATCGGGCGCCCGATCACCTTCGATGCCTATTACGACCGGTACGAGGCCCTGTCTCCCCAGACCGAGCCCGCGGACCAGGCCAAACTCATTCAGGAGCTGTCGTGCAAGGTGCAAGGCAGCGTCCACCAGCTCCTGCAGCGTGCCGCGCTGCTCGAGGCCCCCACGCACGCCGAGCCCCTGCCGGCCCCCCGGCCCACCCTTTCCTAAGGAGGCGTTCCTATGAGCCAGCCCCAGACCCTGACCCAATCGTTCCTCGCGACCGTGAAGGCGCATGGCGAGCGGCCGGCCTTGAGCCACAAGCAGGACGGCGAATGGCGCACGCGCAACTACGCCGAGTACGGCCGTGACGTGAGGCGGCTCGCCAGCGCCCTGCTCGAGCTCGGCACCGCGTTCGGGGACCGCGTCGCCCTGGTTTCGGAGAACCGACCGGAATGGGTGATCGCCGACCAGGGCATCCTGATGGCCGGCGCCGCCACGGTGCCTGTCTACCCGACGCTGACGGGCCCTCAGACCGCCTACATCCTCAACGATTGCGCCGCGAAGATCGTGATCCTGTCGAGCGAGGCGCACCTCGCCAAGCTGCTCGAGGTTCGTCAGGACCTGCGCCACGTCACGCACCTGGTGGTCATGAACGACGTCGAGCAACGGGCGGACCATGTGAACGTCTACAAGCTCGCCGACCTGCTCGGCCTGGGCGAGCGCGTCGAGGCCAAGCACGCCGCGGAGCTCGAGTCGCGCATGCAGGAGACGGGCAAGGAGACGCTCGCGACGATCGTCTATACCTCGGGCACCACGGGCGAGCCGAAGGGCGCGATGCTGACCCACGGCAACCTGATGTCGAACCTCGGCCATGTCGTGCCGATCCTGGGCATGCGCGCCTCGGACAGCGCCTTGTCGTTCCTGCCGCTCTCGCACGTGCTCGAGCGCATCGCGAACTTCGGCCTGGTCTCGGTGGGTGCGCATGTGTACTACGCCGAGAGCGTCGAGCAGGTGCCGAACAACCTGGTGGAGGTGCGCCCGACGGTGCTGGCCTCGGTGCCGCGCCTGTTCGAGAAGATCAAGACCCGCGTGCTGGACAAGGTCTCGCAGGACCCGGCGTTCCGCCAGGCCATCTTCAAGTGGGCCATGGAAACCGGCGGGGAGTTCCTCGAGGCCCGCCAGAAGGGCGCACCGGTGCACCTGGGCATGGCCCTCAAGCACCAGCTGGCCGACAACCTCGTGTTCTCGAAGATCCGCGAGCGCACCGGTGGCCGCCTGCGGCTCTGCATCTGCGGTGGCGCCCCGCTCCCCGCCGACGTCGGTCGGTTCTTCGGGGTGTTGGGCATCGAAATCGTGGAGGGCTACGGCCTGACCGAGACGAGCCCGGTCATCTCCTGCAACCGCCCCGGTGACGTGCGCTTCGGCTCGGTCGGCACGCCGCTGCCGGACGTCGAGGTCAAGCTGGCCGAGGACGGCGAGTTGCTCGCGCGCGGCCCGAACGTGATGAAGGGCTATTGGAACCAGCCCGAGGCGACCGCGCAGGCGATCGATCAGGACGGCTGGTTCCACACCGGCGACGTGGCCGAGATCGACGCCGACGGGCGGATCCGCATCGTGGACCGCAAGAAGGAAATCATCGTCATGTCGAACGGCAAGAACGTCGCGCCGCAGCCGATCGAAAACGCGCTCAAGGCCAGCAACCTGATCGAGATGGTCATGTGCATCGGTGACCGCCGCAACTACATCACGGCCCTGATCGTGCCGAACTTCGAGGCCCTCAAGGTCTTCACCGCGGAGCACAAGCTCGACGGCCTGTCGCTCGAGGACCAGCTCCGTCATCCCCAAGTTCAGGCGCTCTACAAGCGCGAGGTGGACACCGCCTGCGCGCCCTTTGCGCGCTATGAGCAGGTCAAGAAGTTCGCGCTGCTGCCGACCGCCTTCGACCCGGCGAAGAACGAGCTGACGCCCACGCTCAAGGTGAAGCGCCGCATCATCACCGAGCATTGGGCCGACACGATCGAGGCGATGTACGAGGCCGAGGCGGTTTCGGCGTAGAGAAGGTTGAGAAAACAATGGAGGCCGGTCCGAAAGGACCGGCCTCCATTGTTTTTTGGAGTTGGAGTTGGAGTGGGAGGTAGGGAGGTGGACAGAAAAGTAATCAGGAGTCGCTAGACCGCCAAAGCCAAGCGGTGGGAGAGGGGCACGAGCGCAAAGGCCTTGCCGTCGAGGAAGAGGTCCTTGAGGAGACGGGTGGGCAGGCTGTGCAGGCCACGGCCCTCGTAGCGCAGCGCGGGGTAGTCGGCGCAGGCTTCGCCGATCACGCCGCACTCGACGGCGTAGCTCAGCTCGGGGTTCAGCTCGGGGTCGAAG
>JAKFEW010000074.1:0-2940 GCA_036675505.1 Candidatus Sericytochromatia bacterium | reverse complement strand
CACGAAACGCCGGAGCCGACCTTTTTGCAACGCCAGGTTATGTTCTGATAAAACCAGCAGAAGTGCGCGGGGCCTCGTTCGAGGCCCCGCGTCCGTTTTCATTCAACAGGAGAAATGTCTGTGAAGACATAGGAACGCCGGCCTGGGTACAAAGACAATAAGCGAGGGTCCCGCTTGCGAAGTCGTTTTCTGCTCGCCATCTCGCTCGCGCTGGTGCTGGGGTGCCAGACGGGCGCACCGACCCGGCCGGCGGCCAGCCCTGGCCGCGGCCGCGCTGCGGTGACGCCCGCCGCGAAGGGGTTGCCGGCCGGCACGCCGACACGCCTGATCGACCCCGCGGCGCTCGACGCCGGGGCGCGCAAGCCGGTCGCCGTCGAGCTGATCGGCAAGATCCGCCTGCTCTCGGACCATGGCGCGGGCGTCGTCTCGAACGCCGGCGGCGGGATCCTCTCGAACAACAGCGGCAGCCTGATCGGCAAGATCCGCTCCGAGGGCGCCGACCTGATCGGCAAGATCCGCTACACGCTGGGGCAAGCGCCCGCGGTGCCCGGCGAGGACTACCTCGCGGATGCCCGCATCGAGGTGCTCGACGCCGAGGGCCGCGTGCTCGTGGACAAGGACGGCAAGCCGCTCGGCGCCACGAGCGACAAGGAGGGCGGCTACACGCTCAAGGCCACGCTGCCCGACGAGAGCCTGATCCTGCGCGTGCAGCTCGCCGAGGGCGGCCTGCTGAAAGGCGGCCAGCTGCTCGCGATGCTCGCCCGCGGTGAGGCCCGCCGCGAGCTCAGCATCGATACCGCCTCCTCGCTCGGCGCGAGCTACGTCCTCGACAAGTACGTCCAGCGCAGCCAGGGCGTGTACGACAAGCTGCCGGCCAAGGAGGCCGCCGCCCTGCAGCGCGACCTCGAGGCGGCGCGCGGGCGCCTCCAGGCGGTGCCTTCGTACCAGCCGGCGGACCTCGTCGCGGCGGCCGATCGCCTGCGCGCGGAGGACCCGCCGGTCGCCCAGACGCTCGACCGCATCCGTGCGATCCTGCTCGCGGGCCAGGAGAACCTCGGCCGCGGCCGGCCGGCCACCGAGGTCTCGCTCGGGCTGCCGGCGGGCGTCATGGGCGACGCGGCGGGCAACCTCTTCGTGGTGGAGGTCGCGACCTTCCGCATCCGGCGGATCGCGGCGGACGGGCGCATTTACGTCCACGCGGGCACGGGCGCGCGCAAGGGGGCGATCGCCGACGAGACGCTCGACGCGATCGGCGGCGCGGTGCTGGCCGAAGACGGCTCGATCTACGTGACCCAGGGCCTCTCGCACCGGCTGCGCAAGATCGCCCCGGACGGCGCCGTCACCACGCTGGTCGGCGAAGGGCTCAAAAGCCCGGGCCCGGTGCTGCGCACGCCCGAGGGCGGCTTCATCATCGGCGAGATGCCTTCCACCAGCGGCGTGACCGGCCGCATCCTCGCGGTCGAGCCGGGCGCCGCGCCCAGCGATCTGGGCTACCGCGGCGATGGCAATGGCGTCGGCATCTCGGCCCTCGCGCGCGCCGCCGACGGCACGTTGTACGCCCTGGACTGCAAGCGCGGCGCGGTCGTCACGCGCAAGCCGGGCGGCGACTGGACCGTGCTCGCCGAGGGCCTGTCCACCGATCGCACCAGCGGCCTCGTGCTCACGCCGGACGGCGGCTGTTACGTGTCCGACACCCTCGCGCACCGCGTCATGAAGATCGCGCCCGACGGCAGCCTGTCGCGCGCCGTCGGCACCGGCACCGGCGGCCACGAGGGCGAGGGCGGCCCGGCGCGCGACGCGCGCATCAACTATCCCGGCGGCCTCTGGCTGGCGCCGGACGGCGCGCTCTACCTGACGGACGCCGACGGCCTCGTGCAGAAGGTCGCGCCGGACGGCACCCTCTCGACGGTCGCGGGCTCGCTGCAGACCAAGTCGGGCGATGCGCTCGGCGTGTCGATCAACGGGCCGGGCGGCGTCGCCGTCGATCGCCTCGGCCGGATCGTGATCGCCGAAGCCGCGAGCAACACGATCAAGCGCCTGGATGGCGGCCGCCTGGACGTCATCGCCGGCACCGCCGGGCTGCGCGGCTTCGGTGGCGACGGCGGCCCCGCCGCGGCCGCGCGCTTCGCGAACCCGGCCGGCATCGCCTTCCTGGACGACGACCTCTACGTCGTCGACGCCGGGAACTTCGCGATCCGCCGGATCGACGCCGCCGGCGTGGTCACGACGCTGGTGGCGAACGCGGCATCGCGGGCGGCCGTCGGGGCGCGTGGGCCGTTCGCGGCGACAGCGACGCCCCTGGACTCGCCGATCATGCTGGCGGTGAGCCCGAAGGGGCAGGTCTACTGGACCGACACGAAGAGCAACCTCGTGCTGCGCCTGGCGGGCGAGCAGGTGGAGGTCGTGGCGGGCGCCTACCAGACGTTGGGCGACGCGGGCGACGGCGGCCCGGCCAACCAGTCGCTGCTGCGGGCGCCGCTGGGGCTGGCCTTCGACCGGGCCGGCGACCTGTACTTCTGCGACAGCGGCAACCTCACCGTGCGCAAGATCGCGGGCGGCGAGCCCACCGGCACGATCACGACGGCGGCCGGCGTGAACGCGGTCGAGGCGATTTCGCGCTTCGTGGGCAGCGGCGGCCAGCTCGTCGAGGAGGGCGTGCAGGCGACGGACTGCGCACTGGCGGTGCCCTGCACGCTGACCTTCGACGACCAGGGCGGGCTGATCCTCGCCGAGCTCGGCACGGCCCTGTCGGCGCTCGGCGCCAACCCCGAGGCCGCGGCCCTGATGGCCCAGTTCCCGCCGATCGGCGCGCGCCTGCGGCGGATCGCGCCGGACGGGACGATCCGCACGATCGCCGGCGAGGGCACCAAGCTGCTCGCGGACCCGACCGGCGACGACACGCTGATCTATCCGCTCGGGCTGACCTTCGACCGCGAGGGG
>JAKFEW010000130.1:0-64882 GCA_036675505.1 Candidatus Sericytochromatia bacterium | reverse complement strand
ACCGCGCCTGGCGTGCCGGGCGCCGCGCCCGCGCCCGCCGCCAAGGACGCGCGCGGCGGCGGCGGCTCGCCGGGCGCCGAAGGCGCCTTCAGCGGCAACGTGTACGGCTACTACGGCTGGGGCTGGTACTACGGCGGCACCGAGGAGACCGCGCTGATCGCCTTCGAGGAGGCCGACGCGCCCGGCGCGACCGGCGGCTTCCCGGCCGTCGCCGTGCAGGTCGCGAGCCCGATCGTGACGGCCTGGGCCGCGGACGCGCGGCTCGTGCAGTCGAGCGCCTCGCTGCGCGGCGACGGCACGCCGTTCCCCGCCTCCTCGCCAGGCCCGGACGGCGTGAAGATCGCGATGCCCGGCCCGATCTACGACGGCGGCAGCGGCGAGGGCGGCTGGCGCCTCGTGTATGTCTCGTCGAGCCGCAAGGAAGTCCTGCAGTTCCTGGTCCGGCCTGACAAGACCATCGTGCTGCGCCAGGCCTGGGGCCCGCTGAACCTGTCGCCCGAGCGCGTGGCGGTAGGCTCGACGGACGCGATCCAGCGCCTGACCGGCGCGATCCGCGATCGTGGGTTCAAGAGCGAGGAAGAGCGCACCGGCAAGGACTACTTCCTGGGCTTCGTGTTCGAGCCGCCGCAGATCTACCCGGGCCCCGAGCAACGCACCGAGGTGATCTACGACGTCCCGGCCGACGCGCGCTGGGAAGCGTCGCTCCAGCAGATCATGGGCAAGCTCGTCTGGCAGCTGAGCTTCTGGCAGAACAACCCGATCATCTACGCCGACGGCGTCGCGTCGGGCGGTGGCGGGACCGCCGGCAGCAGCGGCACGGCGACGGCGGTGGCCGCCGACACGCCGGTGGCCGCGCCGCCCGCGGCGACCCGGCCGGCGAGCCCGCCCGACGTCGTGTGCCCGCCGCCGGACCCCGGCTACTACCTCAACAATTCGGGCCAGGGCATGATCGACGCTTCCACCGGCACGGTCATCCGCTTCTCGCGGCCGACCAAGGTGTACTACACGCCGTACACGCCGGATTATTGCGTTTCGCCGAAGCCGAAGCCCAGCCCGTCGCCTTCGCCTTCACCGTCGCCTTCGCCTTCGCCTTCACCGTCACCCACGCCGACCGGGTCGCCCTCACCCAGCCCGTCGCCCTCGCCTTCACCCACCCCGACGGCGTCGCCGACACCCTGACGGCAACCTTTCAGCGGTCCCGCTCCTCCACCTCGTCCGCGTCGAGCCCGTAGGGCGCCGCCGAGCCGCGCAGGTCCTCCTCGCGCGGCTCGGGCTCGCTCGCGGTGAACGCGTGGCGATCGGTGAGCGGCGCGGCGTTCATCACCGCCGCGAGCACCAGCAAGGCCAACAGCCCGACGGCCGCGAACAGCAGCCAGCCGGCGGTATTGGGATCCGAGAACCAGGCTTCGCCGAACATCCTGCCCCCTTTTCGCGCGCCCCCGGATCCTAGCACCGGGGGGCGCGCAAGCCAGCGGGCGGGCGCCCTGTATAATGAGCGAGCTCCCGGAAGGAATCCCGATGAAGGCGATCATCTTCGATTGCGACGGCGTGCTGATCGACAGCGAGGTGCTGGCCTGCGGCGTCGAGGTGGACTTGCTCGCGGCCGCCGGCGTCCCGATCACGCTGGACGTGTACCTGGCGCGGTACGTCGGCAAGCCGA
This sequence comes from Candidatus Sericytochromatia bacterium, assembly GCA_036675505.1. GTDB lineage: Bacteria > Cyanobacteriota > Sericytochromatia > S15B-MN24 > JAQBPE01 > JAKFEW01. Next base: position 63,222 of record JAKFEW010000130.1, on the reverse strand, counting down.
TCGCCGACCTGCTCACCGAGCTCGGCGGCAGGCTCCCTGCAGACTTCGAGGCCCGCGCGAGCGCGAGCGTCGCCGCGGCCTTCGAGCGCGACCTGCGCGCGCTGCCGGGCGCCGCCACGACGCTCGCCGCGCTGAGCGCGCGCCGCGTGCCGATCGCCGTCGCCTCGAACAGCGCGCCCGCGCGCCTGGCCCACTCGCTGGGCCTGACGGGCCTTGCGGGCTACTTCGGCCCGCACGTCTACAGCGCGACGATGGTGCCGCGCGGCAAGCCGGCGCCGGACGTGTACCTGCTCGCCGCCGAGCGCCTGGGCGTTCGGCCGACGGAGTGCCTGGTGCTCGAGGACAGCCCCCACGGTGTCACGGCGGCGGTGGCGGCCGGGATGGCGGCGTATGGGCTGGACGCGGCGAGCCACACAGGGCCGGGCCACGCCGAGCGGCTGCGGGCCGCTGGTGCACGCGACGTGTTTTCGGCCTTCGCCGACGTCGCCCGCTATCTGTAAGCGCCGCGGCGCGCCTTTGACCCGCCATGTCAACAACCGCCAGCTAAAGCAGGCAGCCCCCTTGCCGCATTTCTGTGGCATCATGCCGCCATGCCGCCCAGCCTCCCCCTCGCCGACGCGATCGGCCAGATCATCTGCCCGACGCTCTTCCATGGGCTCGCGAAAGGCGCGGCGTACGACCCGGTGCGCGCCGCCGAGCAGCTCGACCAGTACGGCTGGGGCGGCTACATCGTCTTCCATGACGATCGCGACAAGCTGCGCGCGCGGCTCGCCGCGCTGCACGGCCGCGCGCGCACGCCCCTGCTGGTGGCGGCCGATATGGAGCATGGTGCTGGCCAGCAGCTGCGGAACTGCTCGGTCTTCCCGCCCGCGATGGCCTTCGGCGCGACGGACGACCCGCAGCTGGCCTACGACCTCGGCGCGATCACCGCGCAGGAGGCGCGCGAGGTGGGTGTGAACTGGATCCTGGCGCCCGTCGCGGACGTCACGAACAACCCCGCCAACCCGATCATCAACATCCGCAGCTTCGGCGGCGACCCGGCGCGCGTCGCAGCGATGGTCGCGGCCTTCGTGCGCGGCTGCCAGGACCACGGTGTGCTGGCCTGCGCGAAGCACTTCCCCGGCCACGGCGACACAGCGACGGATTCGCACACGCGCCTGGGATCGGTCACGGCCTCGCGCGAGCGGCTCGCGGCCGTGGAGTTCCCGCCCTTCCAGGCGGCGATCGGCGCCGGCGTCGCCTCGATCATGACGGCCCACCTGGCCGTGCCCGCGCTCGATGAGCCCGATCTGCCGGCGACGTTGAGCCGCCGCGTGATGACCGGGCTTTTGCGCGAGGAGTGGGACTTCGACGGGCTGGTCGTGACGGACGCGCTCGGCATGGGCGGCATCACCGCGGGCCTCGACCCGCTCGTGGCCGCCGTGCGGGCGTTGGAAGCCGGCTGCGACATGCTGCTCATGCCGCCGGACCCTGTGGCGACGCACGCGGCGATCGCCCGGGCCGTCGAGACCGGCCGCCTCGCCGCGGCCCGCGTGTACGAGGCGGCGAACCGCGTGCTGGCGGCCAAGGCGCGCCTCGCCGTGCACCGCCAGGACCCGCCCGCGCGCGTCGACCGCAACGCCCTGGCTGCGCGGGTGGCGGCCCAGGCCCTGACGCTGGCCCGCGGCGAGCCGGGGCACCAGGTGCCGGACTATCCGCTCACGATCGGCGTCGACGACGGCGCGGAGCCGGCCGTGCTCGAGACCTGGCAACGGACGCTGCCGGCGATGTACCTTCCCCTCAGCACGATCGTCTCGGCCGCGACCACCCAGGCCGAATGGGCCGAGCTCGCCGCGCGCGCGGCGGCGGCACCGGCCGTGCTGATCGGCGTCTTCTCGCCGATCCGCATCCACAAGGACCGCAGCCTGCTGCCCGCGAGCGTCCTCGCGCCGCTGCAGGCGATCTGCGCCCGCACGCCCACCACGGTGGTCTCCTTCTCCTCGCCGTTCCTCGTGGCGCAGTTCCCGGCGGCCGCGGCCTGGGTGCTGACCTACGGCGCAAGGCCTCGGCAGATCGAGGCGGCGCTCGACGCGTTGCACGGCCATGGGCGCTACCCGGGCCGCCTGCCGATCACCCTGCCGGACTGGCTGGACGCCGCGCCGGGCGGCGATGAGCCCCCACCGGATCGCGGCCCGTCGTTCGCCTGACCTTCCTGGCCGGGGGGCTGGACCGCGCAAGCGCGGCGAATTGTATCCCCCATGTATCAAGACATCTCGGCGCCGCTGTTCCCCCAGCCACGCCGTAATCCGGAGCGTGATAACCAAATCTTAATACCGATGACGCGAGGTCGATGGTGGCCGGCCGTAGAGTGAGACTCGTTCCCCAGGCCGAGCGCCGAACACTCCACGGAGGGAGTTAGCGATGAACCTCACGATGCTGACCTTCACGCACATCGATATGAACCCCGTCTACGACGAGCTGGCCGCGTTCCTCGAAATGGATGTCGAGGCGATCGCCGCCCGCTTCTCGCCCGAAGAAGCCGAGGCGCGGGTCCGCTACCACCGCCGCCAGGCCAGCCGCCGCAGCGTGCAGGCCGAATTGGCCGAGGCGATGGGCATCCAGGCCGAGGCCGTGTTCGCGGCCTGCGGCGAGGAGGGCGCCCGCATCCTGCTCGAGGCGCTGCGCGCGAAGCCCCGCCTCATGATTACCACCCACCCCGCTGCGCCGACCTCGCTGATCAGCGAGATCGAAGACGCGATGGCCCGCTAGGCCGAGGAGCCACCACGATGCCACTTCCCAACTTCCCCCCTGCCAACTGAATCCACCCCCGCGCCTCCCAGACCTCTCCCCTCTCCAACCTCCCTCATTTCCAACCTCAAACCCCCAACCTCAACCCCAACCCCAACCCCAACCCCCTCCCAAGCATCCCCCAACCGCCGAAAGGAGTTTTCCGACCACCTCCTCAGACCCTCCTCCTGCACCCAAGGCGATCGCCTCCGTCCGCCCCCGGACGGGGGCGATCGTCATGCGGGGCATCGCCGCGACGTCCTCTGCGAGCTGAACGCAAATACAACCAGGCCTTAAGGATCAGGGCGCGGCCTGTCGCCGGGCTGTCGCCGCCGCTGGGCTACCGTGAAAGACGTCGAATGCACCCGCAACGGGAGGATCACCAGATGCGCGTCAACCAGCAGCAGCCCCGATCGTACGGGGCGGGGGTCACCGGCGACGCCCGGGCCAACCTGCTCCTCGGCAACGCGCTGCGCTTCCGGGGCCAGCCCTACGTCTGGGGCGGCGGCCACGCCAGCCGGACCGGCGTGCAGCCCGTCGACTGCTCGGGCCTGATCGGCCAGGCCGCGAGGATGTCCGGCATCAAGTTCGAGGGCCGCGCGCGCGACATGCAGGCGCGGGCCCAGCGGATCGGCAAGAACGACCTGCGCCCCGGCGATCTCGTCTTCAAGGGCAGCCCGGCGTACCACGTCGGCCTCTACCTGGGCAACGGCCAGGTGCTGCATGCGTCGCGCCGGGGCAAGCCTGTGCAGATGACCGGCCTGAACGGCTGGACCTCGGCCGGCCGTATCCCGGGCCTGAACGGCGGCGCGCCCAGCGGCCGCCGGCAGGCCGCCCCGCGGGTCGCCGCACCCGCCGCGCGTCCCCGCGTGGCCGTCCCGCGCGACACCGCGCTGTTCCGCCATCCCGTGCGCTCGTCGCCCGAGCCGCCGCCGTTCCCCCCGGCACGAGAGGCGCGCCACGACCGCTGAGCGGCGTCACAAAGCGCGAAGGAAGCGAGGGTTTCAACGGTTGCTCGCCAGGGAATGGTACCCGGAGGAATGGTGAGGGCAAACCGAGGAGGCCTTCGACATGGGATGGACCCCGCAAATGCGCAGCGTCGGGCTGTTGGCGGCGCTCGCCACCCTGAGCGCATGCCAGGCGTTGCCGATCGGCACGCCGCGCCCCTACACGCCCACGTTCCGGGTCGAGGCGCTGCCCGCCCGCCCGGGTGACGCGCCTTGGGGCCCCGGCAGCGGCGGCTCGGCCGGCACGGTCGCCGTGAACGCCTCCGGCACCACGCCGGCCACGGCCGGTCAGCTGATCGTGAACTTCGGCCACCTGCTCCCGCCCGCCGCCCAGCGCCGACTGCTTGCCACGATCGCCGACGTCGACAGGATCACGATCACGCTCTCGGGGAACGGCGTGAGCCACACCGAGACGATCCCCAAAGCCGCGATCGTGAACGGCATGACCAGCTTCACCTTCACCGGCCTGCCCGCCGGCACCCTGACCGTCACGATCAAGGCCCTCGACGCGGCGGGCGCCGTGATCGGCCGCGACATCCAGCAGGCCACGGTCACCGCCGGCCAGACCACCACCGTCACGTCGACCGTCCCGCTCACCCCCACCGTCCCGACGCCCCAGGTGATCGTGGGCAGCTCGGGCGGCTCGGGCGGGTCCGGTGGCAGCACTGGCAGCCTGACCACCAACGTCACGCTGCGCGATGACATCCCGGTCATCACGCCCACGGTGCTGGGCGTGTACGCGCCGGGGATGGTTACGACGCCGCCTGCCGGCGGGGAGTTCCACGCGAACACGGTGGTGCTGGACAACCAGGGCAATGCCTGGTTCGGCGGCGACTTCTCCCATGAGAATGAGCCCGGCGACCTGGGCAAGGTAACGCCGGCCGGCGCGTTCAGTCTAGTTGCCACGACGGCGCCGTCCTGGTGGTGGCTGCGCGCCAGTCTCGATGGCGCTCGCATCATCACGGCGCCGGACGCCTACAACGGCTCGATGGATTACGGCGTTCGGCTGGACGGGAACCCCGTCTCGGCAGCCACGAGCCTCGCCGATACGGCGACCATCGCGGAAGCGCCGGACGGCTCGCTCTACGCCCTCAAGTTCGTCAACGAAGCGACGGGCGTCAGCCAGGACATCATCCGCATCGCGCCGGACGGCTCGCAAACCGTCGTGCACGACAGCCCGGCTATGGACGGGAGCACTGTCGGCAAATACAGCTTCGACGTCTATAGCGACCGAGCCGGGAACGCCGTCATTACGGGCGCGGAAAACAGCGCGGCCGGCTGGCAAGCCAAGAATCTGATCATGAAGTACCAGCCCGACGGGACCCAAATCTTCTCCCACACGTTTGAGGATCAGAGCAATTGGTTGGCCATGGCCGTCGCGATCGATAGCCAAAACAACATCTGGGCCGTGGATGGCGAGCACCAAGTCCTCCGCAAGCTCTCGCCGACCGGGGCTCTCCTCGGTACGTTCGCGACGGGCGCCCGCTGCAACAGGCTCTACATCGACGCGCTGGATCGGGTCTGGGCATACGAGTCTGCGAAGATTGGAATTGATCGCGCCGGATTTCTCTCGCTTGCCCCCACGGACGTCGTCAGTCGGTTCTCGAGTGCCGGCGTACTCGAGGCCTATTATTCGATCGGCCAGGACACGGATACCGAGGAGCTCGCGGTCTCGGCCGACGACCACATGTGGGTCGCGTCCAAAAACAAGGGCCTGATCCACCTCCAGCTCGCTCCGCTGCCGTAGCGGCAACAGCGCGCCGCACGAGGGTTCTCGGCCATCAAAGGCCGGACCGCTCCCGCCTCGCCCCATCACAGGTCATCAGGGCGGAGTCCCGTCTTCTTCGCGAGCCGGCCCAGCATCACGCCACCGATCTCTTCCTGGTCATGGAAAGCGAAGACGAAGTCCGGCCACGCCGACCGGGCCAATACCCGGTGGGACCCCGTCTGCCGCTTGATAGACCAGCCGATTCGGTGAAGCGCCGCGAGGACTCGTTTGGCCTTCGTGGCACTCCAGGCCGTCATGCCGCCTCTTCGGGCTCGAACACGATGTCGTCGTCCAGGAGGAGCTCGCCATGCGCAGCCATATCGGCCAGGCGCTCCAGGGCGAGTGTCTTGACGCGCATGAGCGCATCCTCCCGGGATTCGCCATAGGCCATCACGCCGGCCAGGTTCGTGACGTCCGCGATCCAGCGGCCATCGGCCTCTCGATCGAAATCGACAGTAAGCTTCATGGTCGAGCCTCCGCGCCCATGATAGCACCGCAGGGAAAGCCATCAAGCCCGCGCCAGCTGTCAACGTGCTGGTTTCGCCGCCCTCAGCGCCGCCGCGGCAACCACCCGGCCGCCGCCCGCAGCGCGAGGCGGTTCAGCACCGAACGCCCGTGCAGCCGCGCGCGCAGCCAGGCGATCGCCGCGGGCGTCACCCGCCCGCGGCGATCGCCCGCGCGGTCGAAGACGAGCAACGGCGCCGTCGCATCGGCCAAGCCGCCGCCCGGCCAGGCGAAGGGGGCCAGCAACCCGGGCAGGTCGGCGGCGTCCGGCAGGCCGGCGAGCCCCAGCGCATGCGCCAGCGGGCCGGCCTCGGCGATCGGCAAGGCCGCGAGTTCGGCCGGCTCGACGCCGATCGGCGCGCCGCCCGCGACGGCCGCGTCGACCAGCCCGCGCGCCGCGAGCCGGGCCGCCCAGAGGCCGCCGAAGCCGAAGCCGAAGGCCGCCAGCGGTCGCTCGCCGCCCAGGTCGTGCGCGAAGTCGCGGGCGACGCCGAGGTAGAGGTCCTCGGCGTCGCCCGCGAGCGGCACCGCCGACTCGCCGGTGCCCGGCATGTCGATCGCCACCACCAGGAAGTTGCCCGCGATCGTCAGCCCGAGCGCGCGCCGGTGGAGCTCCACCTTCCAGGTCGACGTGCCGCCCGAGAGCACGATGAGCGGCAGCTTCTGCCAGTGGTCGCGGCCATGCCAGAAGGCGGCGTAGAAGTGCGCGACGACCGGCGTGGTGCCGCCGCGATAAGGCACCTGCACCACGCGCCGCTCGAAGTAGCACGGGAAGCGCCGCGCCGCGCGCTCGAAGAGCTGCAATTGGCGCGCGTACGCCTCGCCCTGGAGCGCATCGCTCACGCACGGGAACCGCGCCGCGCCATAGAGCATCGCGGCCGCGAGCGGCCGCCCCGCGCGCTCCGCCGCCTCGGCCTCGCGCATCCACTCGTAGGCCCAGCCGCCCGGGCCGTCGAGCCACATCTCGCGCACGTCCCCGCGCACCCGCTCGATCGCCCGCGCGGGGATGCCCCAGGTGCGCATCTGGCCGGCCCGCTCGGCGAACAGGTCGGCGGGCTGGAGCGGGAACTGGAAGGGGCGGCGGACCGCGAGCGATTCGTCCATGGGCGCTGATCGATCTTACCGCGCCACGCCGCGAGGCGGGCCGGTCCCCGCTGGCCAAGAACCAGCCGAGCGGGCATCATCGTAAAGCAACGCCGCACCCCGCGTCACCGGAGACCCGCCCATGCAGCCACAATGGATCGATTACGCGATCCTGTTCACCTACGCCTGCTTCGTGATCGGCATCGGCCTCGCGCTCAAGAAGAGCGTCCACAACTCGGAGGACTTCTTCAGCGCCGGGCGCCGGATCCCCGGCTGGATCACCGGCCTGGCGTTCCTCTCGGCCAACCTCGGCGCGCTCGAGGTGATGGGCATGGCGGCCAACGGCGCGAAGTACGGCCTGCTCACCAACCATTTCTACTGGGTCGGCGCGATCCCCGCGATGGTCTTCGTGGGCGTCTTCATGATGCCCTTCTACTACGGCTCGAAGGCCCGCAGCGTGCCGGAGTACCTCAAGCTGCGCTTCGACGAGAAGACCCGCGGCCTGAACGCGATCACCTTCGCGGGCATGACCGTGCTCGCCTCGGGCATCAACATGTTCGCGATGGCGAAGGTCTTCCAGCTGCTGCTCGGCTGGTCGATGGACGCGAGCATCATCGTCGCGGCCCTCGTGGTGCTGGCCTACACGATCGTGGGCGGCCTGGCCTCCTCGATCTACAACGAGGTGCTGCAATTCTTCTTGATCTGCCTGGGCTTCTTCCCGCTCGTGATGATCGGCCTGATCGACGTGGGCGGCTGGCAGGGCCTGGTCGACAAGGTGCCGCCGGGCTTCACGCACGCCTGGAGCAACCTCGGCAGCCCGGCCGCCAACCCGATGGGCATCGAATGGTTCGGCATGGTGATGGGCCTCGGCTTCGTGCTTTCGTTCGGCTACTGGTGCACGGACTTCCTGGTCGTACAGCGCGCGATGGCCGCCGAGGACATGACCGCGGCCCGCAACACGCCGCTGATCGCGGCGGTGCCCAAGATGCTCTTCCCGTTCCTCGTGATCACGCCGGGCCTGATCGCGATCGCCCTCACCAACCACCCGGCGCCCGGTATGGAACCGTTGCTGCAGAAGCTGCCCGACGGCACGCTCGACTACAACAACGCGCTGCCGATGCTGATGGGCCACTATTACCCCACCGGCATGCTCGGCCTCGGCCTCACCGCGCTGCTCGCCTCGTTCATGTCCGGCATGGCCGGCAACGTGACGGCCTTCAACACGGTCTGGACCTACGACATCTACCAGGCCTACATCCGCAGGGACGCGCCGGACGCGCATTACCTCTGGATGGGGCGCGTCGCCACGATCGTCGGCATCGGCATCTCGATCGGGGCGGCCTACCTCGCGATGAACTTCAACAACATCATGGACTACCTCCAGCTGCTGTTCTCGTTCTTCAACGCGCCGCTCTTCGCGACCTTCCTGCTCGGCATGTTCTGGAAGCGCGCGACCGGCCACGGCGCCTTCTGGGGCCTGCTCGCGGGCACGCTCACGGCCTTCGGCCACTACCTCGCGATCCGCGCCGGCGTGCTGCACTACCCCTCGGACATGGCTGGCAACTTCTACGCCGCGATCTACGCGTTCTTCACCTGCTTCACGCTCACGGTGGGCGTGAGCCTCTTGACCCGCCCGCGCCCCGAGCCCGAGCTCGTCGGCCTGGTCTACAGCCTGACGCCCAGGCCGGACGAGGCCGCCGTGGCCTGGCACCGCCGCCCGGCCGTGCTCGCGAGCGTGGTGCTCGCGATGACCGTCGTGCTCAACTTCGTGTTCTGGTGACATTTCACTTGGCCGAAACCGGTGAATTCCTGCTTCATTGGAGCCGCCATTGCTAAGCCCCTCCACAAGCATTGAGGACGACGAGCCCCGCCGCCCTGATGTTCAGACTGGCGTTCCAGTCCCGGTCCATCTCCAGACCGCAGCCGCCGCACGCGTAGGTGCGGGCGGACAGCGGCATGGGCTGCTTCTCGCCGCAACTCGAGCACGCCTGGGAGGTCGCCTCGAAGCGTCCGATTTGGACGAAAAGCTTGCCCGCCCACGCGGCCTTGTATTCGAGCATCGACAAGAACTGCCCCCAACCCACGTCGCTGATGGCGCGGGACAGGTGGCGGTTCTTGAGCATGCCTCGGATGTCCAAGTCCTCCACTGCGATGACGTCGTGGCTCTTGACGATCGCGGTGGAAGCCTTGTGGGCGAAGTCCATCCGAGCATTCTTGACCTTTATATGCAGCCTGACGACCTTCGCCACTTGCTTTTTCCAGTTGCTGCTTCTCTTGGTCTTGCGATGAAGTCGCCGTTGTGCATGTCTGAGCTTGGCGAGGGCCCTGCCCAAGAAGCGCGGGTTCTCGATTTCGGTGCCATCCGACAAAACTGCAAAGCTCTTGAGCCCCACGTCGATGCCGACGGCCCTCTCCTCCATGGCAGTCACGGGCGCGGGGTCAGGCAGTTCGACCTCGCAAGCCAGACTGATAAACCAATGCTCACCCTCCCGCTTGATGGTCGCCTGAAGAATAATCCCCTCAATCAATCGAGAATCTCGATACTTCACCCAGCCAATCTTCGGCAGAAAAACCCTGCCAGACTGAATCTTGACATCTTGCGGATACCTGAAGGAATCCTTCTTGCCTTTCTTTCGAAATTTCGGAAATCCCGATGGTCCGACCAACATCAATCGGCGAAAGAAATTCTTGTAAGCATTGTCCAGGTCTTTAAGTGCCGGTTGAAGAACTTGCACATTGACTGTTCTCAGCCATGCAGTCTGCTTACCCTGTTTGAGCGCCGTCAATTCCTTGCATTGATCGCCAAATGTGAGCGAATTACCATTTGCCTCATAGGCCGCCTTCCGGGCCGCCAGTGCGTGATTGAAGACGAAGCGGCAACTCCCAGCAAATTGGGCAAATCGTTCACGCTGAGCTTTGTTCGGCTCCAGGCGGTAGCGATATGTCTTCTGGATGATCACCGCAGTTCACTCCTCTCCTGGCAATCAGACGGAGTCGCTCAATTAGTAGGAGAATAAATACCATCATGAATGTAGGACAAGACGCCACTTGGGCGTACATCGTCGCCACTCGTTACATCATACCGCCTTTGAACCTCGGGCGCAAACATATGTTCGACTCCGCTTCCACCCGCTGTTAGTGATCTTTCTTATTCTCGAACCTCAGAGTTGAAGAAGTAGCAAGAAATTAGAAGGAGGCCACGCCCGTGCTCGATATCCGCACGCCCATCGGGGCGATGTTCTTCGCGATCGGCGTCATGCTGGCCGCCTACGGGCTCATGACGCCGGCCGCGATGTACAAGATCTCGCTCGGCTACAATCTGAACTTGATCTGGGGCGGCGTAATGGCGGCCTTCGGGCTCGCCATGTTCGTGTGGATGAAGGTCGATCCGTACGACTCGACCCCGCACCCGCACCACGACACCGAGGGCTGGCCGGAGCCGCCGCAGAGCTAGAGCAGAGATTGAAAACCGTTAGGCCGCTGGAGCTAAGGTTCGGGCGGGGTCTGCCGCCAGCAGTGGAATGCCGGCCTCGGCGGCCAGGTCTTCGGGCTCCTGGTCTCGTAGTGTCGCCGACCTCCTCGTCATCCGCATACATTGCGGCCAGCTCGTCCTGAAACGCCTCGCTGAACAACTCATGCCGGATGTGACGCAGGAAGCCGTAAAACGGCCGTTTCTTCAATCGCTAGAGCAAGACCTCTTCCTGCTTGCTCAGATCGACAGGAATCTCCCAGCGCTTGGGCGTCATACGACGAGACCTCCACGGACTTCCTCAGGGTGCCGCCCAGTAGAAGATCACGCGGAGGCCACCTCGTCGGTAGACGCAAGTCGGGCTGGGATCCGGTCGCTACTCCGCGATCGGCTCCGGATCGCGCTTCGCGCCCATGAATGCGACCTTGCCCGCCCTGCCGTTCAGCGCGACGCCAGCCAAGCATTGCCGCCGAATTTGACCGAAGCATAACCTCCGAAGGCGCCCGTGCCAGGGGGCCGCCAGCCGTTCCATGGACATCGACCTCGACCCCGAGGAGGAGGAAGCGGAACATGCTGATCACGACGCCCCGGCTGCACCCAGGTCACGTCGGACGGTCCGTCCGGGATACCCCGGTGCGCCCCATGCCCGCCGGGCGCGCGCCGGTGCCCCAGGGCATCACCCGCGCCGGCGACTCCTGGTGGTACCGGCTGCGGACCCGCGTGATCTACTTCCTGACCCACCTCGACTTCCGCCCGGCGCAGGCGCCCATGCTCGGGCTCGAAGTGGCCGCCGCGCTCGATCCGAAGCTCACGCCCGGCACGATCCTGCTGCGGCGGACCGACTGGACCTCCTCCAACCTCTTCACGCCCGGCTTCTGGAAGCACGCCGCGGTCTACGTCGGCGACGGCCGGGTCGTCGACGCGATGGGCACCGGCGTGCGCGACGTCCCGCTCGCGAGCTTCCTGGGCGAGAGCCATTACGTGGTGGCCGTGCGGCCGAAGGGGATGAGCGCGGACCAGGCGCGCCAGGCGGCGGACTACGCGCGCGCCCAAGTCGGCAAGGCCTACGACTTCGCGTTCGACTTCGGTTCCGATGCCCGCCTGGCCTGTACCGAGCTCGCGACCCGCGCCACGAACCGCGCCATGGGTCGGGCGCTCGTGAACGGGAATGCCGCCGGACACGTGTTCGCCGGCGCCTTCCTCGGCGACGGCATGGAAGTCGTCTGGACCAATGCCCCAGCGCACGCGCCGGCCGGCGCTGCGCCCCAGCAGGGTTAGATCGATGCTCTCGAACTTGCATTCGTGCATCCCCCCTCGTCCGACTGCGTCCGCCCGCCGCTCGGTGCCGGCGGCCCTCCCGGCGGCGCCTGCGCGGCCGCGGCGCAAGCTGCGCGGGAGCGGGCTCCAGCGCCTGGCGTTCCTGGCCGCCGCCCACGCGTTCCGCGGCCAGCGCGAGCTCGTGCCGGGCGACCTCGTCTTCCAGGGCTTCCCGGCCCGCCATGTGGGCATCTACGTCGGCAAGCGCCGCGTCCTGCATGCGTCGCGTTCCCGCGGGATCTCGCTGGTCTCGGTGCGGGCGTTCACCTCGGCGCGACGCGTCTTCGCTTGACGAGCGGACGATCAATCGGGCTGGATCTCGATCGCGGTCGCCAGGTAGGCGTCCACGTCGGTGCGGATCAGCTTGATGCGCACGGCCTGGCCCTTCCTCAGCGCCGAGAACGCGAGCAGGGGGCCCTGCTTGCCCTTGGCGCGGTAAATCCGGGTCTTGGCGTCGACCATGACATAGAGCGTGCCCGCGCCGTCGTCCGCCTGGACCGACATGTCCTGTCCCTGCTTCTCGACACGCGTCAGCTTGCAGTCGGACCACCCCACGTCGGTCCATTCGGCGGCGTGCACACGGCTCGTGCTCGACTGGTCGGCCAGGGGCAGGGGGCCGGCGCCGCAGCCTGTCAGCGCCATGGCGCAGGCGAGGGTGTAAGCGGGACGGTCGAAACGGATCATGTGCATCGCTCCTTGTCGGTCGGGGGGAGGGGGACTTGGGCGTTATCCCGGGCGGCGCTGGCAGAGTCCTGGCAACGGGTATTGAAAAGGTCAAGGACTCGCGTGACCCTCTGCGCGGCGGCCTGACGTGCCTTGCGCTCGGGTCGCGGGTAGAGGGCCGGTAGGTCACCCCGATGCAAGAATCCTGGATCGATGTCGCCAAGTTGCTCGAGCCAGAGCCGCCTCCGTCGCGGCTGCCGCGGCCACGGCTCGGTGAGCTCGCGGGCTCCGCGCGACTGGTCCAGTTGGAGGGCGGTCCAGGCGCCGGCAAGACGATGGCGCTGCTCGATCTCGTGCGCGCTGCCCGTGAGGGCGGGGCGAGCACGTTCTGGCTGAGCCTCGACGAGCTCGACGCCGATCCCGCGACGCTCTTCCATTACCTCGTCGCCGGCGTGCGCCGCGAGATCCCGCAGTTCGGCGCTGACGTGCTCGCCTTACTGAGCGGCGATCCGCCCCCGCCCCGGCTGCTCTGGCAGCGATTCGGCCAGGCGCTCGCGGCCTTCAACGCCCGTGAGGTGGTGGTCGCCCTGGATGACGTCCACCACCTCGATGTGGCGCCGGAGATCATCCGAGCGCTGGGCGCCGCCACGGAGCGCCTGCCTGCCGGCCTGCGCGTCCTGCTGACGAGCCGTACACGGCCGCCACTCTCGTTGCGCGGGTTGCAGGCCCGCGGCCTGGCTGTGCAGATCGGGCCGGCGGCGCTGGCGTTCGACGAGGCGGAAGTACAGGCCTTCCTGGCCGCGCTCGCGCCTGCCGGCTGCGTGTCGGCGGCCTGGTCCGTCGAGGCGGCCCGGCTCGACGGCTGGCCGCTCGGCCTGGCGCTCCTGACGAGCGGAGTCGGCGGCGGCCGGCCGGGCGACGACGTGGCGCAGGAGCTCTTCCTCGCGCAGCATGTCGATCGCCGCGCGTTCATGGTGCGCGCCGCGCTCCTCGCCGAGCTCCGCGCAGACACCTGTCTGGAGGTGCTCGGCGAGCGAGAGGCGGCCGACGAGCTGGAGGCCCTCGCGGAATGCCACCTGGTATGGCGGCTCGGCGACGGGGCCTACCGCTTTCCGGCCTACTTGCGCGACTTCCTTCAGGCGGAGACGCACAACCGCATCCCGCCCAAGGAGCTCGCCACCCTCCATGCGGCTGCGGGCGCGCACTACAGGCGTGTCGGCCGAGTCGAGGCCGCGATCACGCATTTGCTCACGGCCGGCAGCTGGTCGGAGGCCGCGACCGCCTGCGCTGCTTGCTTCCCCGCGCTGGCCGCTCGCGGCCGATTCGCGGTGATCGAGCGCTGGCTCGGCGCGTTTCCTACCGAGCTCGCAGGCCACGATCCCCGGCTCGTGCTCTGGCGCGGCCATTCGGCGTCGCGGGCGGGCCGACGCAAAGAGGCCGAGCGGCTTTACGAGGCCGCGCTCGCTGCGTTCGCTGCCAAGGGCGACCAGGCCGGCGAGCTGCAGGCCCTGGTGCGCCTGATCAACCTGGCGCTCTACGAGGGCGATCGCGCACGATTCGGTCCGGCGCTCGTGCGGGGGCTGGGGCTGCTGGCCGCCGGGCGTCCCGCCGACCGCGCGGATTTGCTGCTCGCCCGCTCGCAGGCCGCCGACCAGGCGGGCGACCTGGCGCTGGCGGCGGAGTGCGCAGAGGGCGTGCTCGCAATCCCCATCGACGAGGATGTCGAGGTCGCGAGCTGCCACGTCGTCGCCCTACTAAACCTCTTCACGTTGGCGCTGCATCGCGGCGACCTGGGCGGCGCGCGCGCGTGGGCGGCAGCCGTCGTGACCGTGGCCGGCGATTGGGGCTTCCAGCCCTACGCCGTCTTCGGGTCCTTCCTGCTGGCCCAACTGCACCTGCTCGAGGGCGACGTGGCGGCCGCAGGCGCCCTGCTCGAGGGCTTGCCGCAGGGCTGGCCGGACTTGCTGGACTGGATCAACCAGGCGTCGGCGCACTACATGCTCGCCGGCTACCACCAGGCGCGCGGCGACTGGAAGGCTGCGAACGATGCGCTCACGCGATCCGAGACGCTCTTCGAGCGCGGCGGCTTTCGTGAAGGCAAGAAGCTGCCGCTCGAGCGCCGGATGTGGCTCGCGATCCAGCGCGGACAGCCGGAAAAGGCTCTGGAAGCCTGGCAGCCTGGCCATCCGGCGAGCGAGGCCGGCGGCAGCGGCAGCCTGTACCAATTGGCCCTGGCCGTCCCGGGGCTGCGCGCGCGCCATCTGACGGGCGACGCCGCGGGCGCCTTGAGGGGCTGGGCCGTGGCCCGCGCGGAGCTCGCGTCGATGGGCGCGCGCTTCCTCGTCGCACGCGGGGATTACTATGCCGCGGCGGCGGAGCTGGCATGCGACGAGCCGAGGGCCGCACGGGCGACGCTCGAACGCGCGCGGGCGGCTGGCTATGAATTCCTGGAACGGCAGGATCAGCGGCTGTGGGAGGAGCTCGCCGCGATCGCCACGGTCGCGGCGCCGCCTCCAGCTGCGAGCTCGGCGCTGCCGCCCCCGCCCGCGGCGCCCGCCCAGGCGGCCCCCGCGCCGCAGGAGCCCGCGCCGCAGGCGCCCGCGACGACGCAGCTGCGGATCCGCTTGCTCGGCGGGTTCGAGGTGGAGCGCGGCGGCGTCGTCATCGATCAGTGGCCCCGGCGCAAGGCCAAGACCGTGCTGACGGCGCTGTTGCTCAACCGCCGGGGCCTGCACATCCAGGAATTGATCGAGCTAATCGACGGCGAGTCCGCGGGCGTCGGTGCGGTTGCGGCGATGCACAGCAACATCATGGCCCTGCGGAAGACCCTCGAGCCCAGGCTGACGCGCGGACCGGAGTCGCGCTTCGTGCGCTCGGAACAGGATCGCTACGTGCTGGCCTGGGACGCGATCGCCGAGCTCGACGTCGCGGCGTTCGAGCGCGCGATCGCCGCCGCCCGGCGCGCCCCGGCCGCCGAAGCCGCCGCGCACGACGCCGAAGCCGTGGCGCTCTATACCGGCAACCTGCTCGACGAGCGCTTTTTCCTCGACCACTTCGTCGAGGATCGCGAGCGCTTGCGCCGTGAGGCAGTCGCGGCCTGCCTGCGCCTGGCCGGGCAGCGGCAAATTTTCCGGGACCAGGAGGGCGCCCAGAGCGCGCTGGCACGGGCGGCGACGGTCTCGCCCTGCAACGAAGAGGTCTATGTCGCGATGATGCGCTTCCACCGCGAGCGCGGCAGCGCGGAGCACCTGCGCCAGGCCTACTGGGACTGCCGACAGGCGCTCAAGCGCCACCTGGGGCTCGCTCCCAGCCCCGAATTCGAACGCGAGTACCGCGAGCTCCAAGGCTGATCTCATCGCACCGGAGGCGAAGTTTCATACAGCTTTGGTGATCCCGGTCGTCGTTGCCAGGCGATTGCCAGGGCTACCCGGGACGAGATCCTCAGCCGACCCACCCTGTCAACAGAGGAGAACCGTCATGAGCCCCCTCCAGCCCACAACCTCGCGTGCCCCCATCGCCCCGCAGCGCGCGCGACGCGTCGCCGCGACCTCCGCTGCGCCTGTGACGCCGCGCCCCGGCGCCCGAGCAGCGGCGCGCGGGCCGATGAGCGACGGGCGCGCCGTCGCCACACCGGTCCGCACCGTGCTCGGCGGCCTGGCCGGCGCCGGTCTCGGCGCGGCGCTCGTCACGGTCGTGGCCGCAGGTCTCGCGATCACGCCGATGGCATGGTGGGTGGGTCCGCGCCTGATCGCCCTCGGTCTCGGCCCGGTGGGTCGGGCCGTCGGTGCGCTGGCCGGTGCCGCGCTCGGCGCCTGGCTCCTCCGCGCGACGCATCACAGAGGGCAAGGGCGGGTCGACCGCGCGGCGGGATAGGCGTCTCTGACGGCGGGGCATGGATCTCTTTGGCGCCCAGGAGAGTCGAGCAAATGCGGTCGATCGTTCGTCGTGGTGTTTTCCCCGTGGCCATCGCTTCGGCGCTCGCCGCATGCGTGCCGCAGCCCGGCACGGCGCCGACGGCGCGAACCTCCCGCTCGCCGCAGGCGGTCGGCTCGAGCGGCGTCGCCGCGCCGGGAACCTTCGCCGGTGGCGTCGCCCCGGGCCAGGTCACGGCGACGACGCCCGACGGTACCGTGACGGCTTCGCCGCCGGGCCTGGCATCGCCCGGCGCGGTCACGGCTGCGCTCGCCGGCATCGTGCGTGCGCCGGCCGAGCTCGTCAGTGACAACGGCCTCGGCGTGATCAACGACAACGGCCTGGGCGTGGTCTCGAACAACGGCGCGTCGGTGGTCTCGAACAACGGCAGCGGCTTCATCGTGCGCACGCGTTACGTGCTGCGGGCCGCCGAGCAGCCGCCGGTGGCCGGGGCCGTCGTCTACCTGGTCGACGCGCTCGGCCGCGTCGTCGTCAACCCGGACGGCAAGCCGGTCAGCGCCACGACCGACGCGGCGGGGGCCTACCGCTTGCCGGACGTGGGGCTCGACCACACCATGCTCGTGGTCGCCCGCTTGCCCGGCGACCGGGGCTATCTCGCGGCCGTCGCGCCGAAGGCCACGGTGCAGCCCGTCGACCTCGATCTCGTCAGCTCCCTCACGACGGCGTACATCGCGGCCAAGTACGTGAAGGGCCAGCCCGATCGCGTCGCGACCTTCGATCGCCTCACGCCCGACGCCGAGGTGAAGACCCGGGTGCTCGCCGGTGGCGCCTTGGCGGCCGGGCAGCCCCCGCTGCGGATCGACGCCGCGCTGGCCGTGCGCGAGGTCGACCGCCTGCGCGTCGCCGATCGGGCCTTCGACGCCCAGATGGAAGCCGTGCGCAAGCTGCTGATCCCCGCGGGCCAGTCCGAGCTCGGCGAGGGCCGGCACGCGCTGGACGTGGCGCTGGATCCGGTCGCCGATCTGCTGGCCATGCCCGACGGCTCGCTGTACTTCGCCTGTCCCGACAGCCACCGCATCTGGCGGATGGCGCCGGACGGCATCCTCACGACGGCCGCGGGCCGCGGGGTGCCGGGCAGCGAGGCGATCGCCGGCCGGCCGGCTCGCGAGGCGGCGCTCACCCGGCCCACGCTGATCGGCCAGGACCCGGCGGGGCGCCCGTTGATCCTCGATCACCCGGCCCGCGGCGCCGGCAGCGGCGTCCGGATCATGCGCCTCGAGCCGGACGGCACGCTGGCGGCGCTCACCGAGGACACGCCCGACCAGCCGATCCTGGCTGCCACGGCCGGCGGCGCCGACGAGGTGTTCGTCATCGTCGCGGGCGGGCCAGATGAGGCACGCCTGGAGCGGCGTGCCGGCGGCGCCCGATCTACCGTTCCGACGCGCGCCGGTTTCATGCCGACCCTCCGCACCGCGGACCGCCTCGGACGCGACGCCTCCGGGGGCCTCGTCGTCGGCGCAATGGACTTGCATGGCTTCGGCGGCATCATCGGGGTGATCGAAGCCCCTGGTCGGTGCGTCGATCCGGGCTTCAGGCTCCCGGGGGTCGACGCCTCTGGCACGTGGCGCCTATCGAGCCCCGACCAGGATCCCGCGCTGGTGGCCTCGACTTACCTTTCGGGCGGCGGCGACCTTGCGCTCGATGCGCGCGGGCTCACGGTCCAGCTGCGCTGGGTGACCGCCGAGTCGCCGGCCCAGCTCTACACGCCCTCGGACGGGCGGGTGATCGCCGAGGTCCCCCGCGGCCGCCACCTGACGGCCGCGTCCCAGGCAACCGATGCGACGCGCTCGCTCTACGTCGCGCTGGACCGGACGATCCACCGGGTGGAACCCGACGGCGCCCTGACGCTGGTGGCCGGCCGTGAAGCCACCGCGACCGGTCTGGCTCGCGACGTCGCGGTGCAAGACGTCGCCGGGCTCGCGCCCCTCGGCGGCGGCGCGTTCTTGATGGCGGACTTCCGCGGTCACCGCATCGTCCAGGTCGATGCGGCCGGCCCGTCGAGCGTCTTCGCAGGCTCCGGCCAGCTCGGCCTCCTGGGCACGGAGCGCGGCGACGGCGGGCCGGCCCCGGCGGCCCAGCTCGCGTATCCCTCGCTGGTGCGGCGCGACGCGGCCGGCCATACGTACGTGGTCGAGCACGTGCGCGATTGTGACACCTACAAGGCCAAGGGACGTCGAATCGCGCCGGACGGCACGATCAGCGCGTTCCCGCTTCCATTCAAGGTACCGCCTGGTACGCCCGAGACCGACGCCGATTATTCGGATCGTGCGCGATACCGAGACCTCGCGTTCGACGCGACCGGCAGGCCGTACGCGTTGGTCGACTGGGACGGCGTGCACCTGATGTCGGCGGGCGCCGGCGGCGCCGAAGTGCTCGTGTCGCCCGACCGAGACGTCCACTCGATTGCCCTCGATGGCACCGGTGGCGTGTTCCTCGCGGCCGTGGACGGCGTGGTCTACCACTGGACGCCCGCCGCCGGTCTGCGCGAGATCGCGCGCGACCCGCGCCCCGATTCGGAGCGGCCAGTCGCCGGCCTCGCCCGCGATGGCCGTGGCCGGCTTTACATGGCCCGCCGGGACGCGATCGTGCGGATCGTGCCTGGCCTCGCCGTCGAGCTGGTCGCCGGCCCCGGGGCGCCCCTGCTCGGCGGCACGAGCGTGGATGGCTCGTTGCGCAACCCCGGCTACCTGGTCTTCGACGGCGACGATCTCCTCGTCGCCGACCGGGGCCACCGCCAGGTCAAGCGGCTGTCCGGCGTCGGCCGCTGAAGCCTCGCGGCAGTCCGCCGGCGCGCGGCGGCCTGCTCGACGTGACGGCGGCGAACCCTTTAACGGCGACTTAAACTACGGACGGCGGCTCGCAAGGCGGCTGCCAGCGGGGCTGACTATGAAATCCCCGTGCCCATAGCGGCGCAACCCGTCCGTCCCGATTCGAATGAGAGGAGCCCTCCGATGCCGACCCCCGTGACCGCCATGCCCAGCCCCACGTCCGACGCCGCCCGAGCGAAGAAGCTGGCGGTCACATGCACCGAGGTGGGGGCGGAATGCGGCAAGCTGCCTTTCGATCAGCTGAAGCTCAGCGTCGACCGGATGGGGCCTGCAGGCCTCGACGCGCTCGAGGCGCAGCTCGGCGTGTCGAGGACGAGGGAGCGCAGCGCGAACAAATTCGTGACGGGAAGCCTCGTGTGCGCAGGCGTCGCGGTGGCCGGGCTGATCGCGGGCATTTTCACGGGTGTCAATGCTTTGCTCATCCTGCCTTCGGCGATCATCGGCCTTGGCTGCTGCTTCGCCTTGGTCGCGGCGAGCTGCGCGAGCGAGACGGCGCAGAGGGAAAGCAAGTCGTTGCTCGATCGGTTGATCCGCTGAGCAGGCTGCCGTCGGCGATCACGACCTGCCCGTGCGGCTCAGCGCTTGGGCGGCGACTTCGGGCCCTGCCGCGGGGGCGACTTCGGCCCGGTCTGGGGCTTGGCCTTGGCGCCGTTCGACTTCGGACCCTGTTGCGGCGGGGACTTGGCGCCGCCGAGACCCTGCTTGGGCGCCGGGGCGGGCGCCGCCTGCCCGAGCGGCAGCGGGATGAAGCGCAGGGCGCCGATCGCCGCGCGCTTGCGGTCGGCCGCCTGCGCGAGCCCGGTCGCGACCAACGCCGTCGACTCGATGTGGCCGGCGCTCTCGCGCGTGAAGGCGCGCTGCACCACCTCCGCCGCCGTGCGCGCGACCTCCTGCGTCGTCAACCTGATGACCATCGATTTCAGTCGTCGGTAGAAAGAGGCCGCCCGAACCTCAGCTCAAGCGGCCTAACGGTTTTTAATCTCTGCTCTACGGCGTGTTCAGCACCCGGTTGATCGCCGCCGAGGAGGTGGGCTGGGCCATGAACCAGTCGACGACCTGCGCGGGCGTCGGGTTGGCCGGCAGCGAGCCAGCCGCCACGGCCGTCTGCAGGGCCTGGCCGGTCCCCGGCTCGGCCTGGATCCGGCGGGCCAGGTCCGCGCGCACGGTCGGGTCGGCCGAAGGCTTGAAGGCCATCGTGGCCGGGTCGTAGGCCATCCCGAGCTTGCGGGCCGCGCCCGCGGAGTAGTCGATGAAGGCGTCGTGGCTGCCGCGCGCCACGTTCTCGAGCAGGTAGGCCTGCAGGGGCTCGCGGTAGACGATGTCGAGCAGCTGGCCGTTGGTGGCGGGCTTCTTCATGCCTTCCATCATGCCGAGCCACTTCGGCATGCCCTGCGCCGTGAACTGGCGCTGGTCGTCGTTGAGCAGCTGCGAGCGCACCGCCTCGGGCAGGTCGGCGATCGCCTGCTTGTAGGGCTCGGCGGCCTTCTCGTAGGCCGCGCGCTGCTTGGGCGTGAGCGTGTAGATCGTGGTCTTCTCGCCGTTCGGGCCGGTCACGGTCTGGCCCTTCGCGGTGATCTTGTCGACGATCGGGCGCCACTTCTCGGCGAGCCCGGTGGCCGAGCTGTAGAGGTTGCCGAGGCGCGTCGCGGCATCCGGCGAGAGGTGGCCCTGGCGCACCATCCCCGGGAAATCGAGTTCGAGGTTGCCGCGCGCGAAGCCGTTCGCGATGAAGCCCGACATGTGGTGGCCGAGCACGGCCTCGTAGACCTGCTGGGCGTCGACGCGCGTGCCGCCGCCCTTGAGCACGACCTGGGCGATCTGGTCGTAGCTCGGCACGCCGTGGACCCAGGTGCCGAGCATCGCGGGCGTGACGTTGAGGAAGTTCTTGTTGATGCGCGTCATCAAGGCGCGCGTCTGGCCCTCTGTGTAGTTCGCGGCCTTGAGCGCGGCCTGGAACTCGGGGTCCGCGACGATGCCGGGGTTGAGCTTGCCCTGGTCGATGCGGTCGTGGATGACCTTCTCGAGGGGCGTGCCGGCGGGCGCGCCGATCGCCTTTTTGGCCTCGGCCTTCAGGTGCGCGAAGATCTCGCCCGCCGTGTCGCCCGCGTTGGTGGGCGCCGTGCGGAAGTCCTCGAGGTTCTGGGCGGTGTTGCCCTTGGCGAACGCGTCGGTCAGCACGGTCTCCATCGCGAGCCGGTCCACCTGCCGCTGCGTGAGCGGCTTGCCGCCGTTCTGCCGGTGGGCGCGCTCGAGCACGCCGCCGAAGACCGAGGCGAGGTGGTCGACGTTCGCGGCGCCGGCCGCGTCGACCGAGCCGTGTCGGCTCTCGAGCGCCGCCTCGAGCGCCTTGCGCGTCTTGGGCGAGACCGCCTCGACGCCCTCGCCCAGGATGCCTGGCTTCAGCTTGAGCGCGTCGAGGTCCTCGAAGTTGGTGCGCAGCGTCTTCACCGCCTGGCCCTTGGGCGAGGCGTCGAAGGCCGCGCGCTTCGCGAGCAGGGCCTGGTTGCGCGCGGCCAGGTCCGGGCCGAAGGCGTAGGCCAGGCCGGAGAGGCCGCCGCCCAGCGCTTGCTGCACGACGCGGTCGAGCCAGCCCTCCTGGAACCCGCCGATGCCCTCGTTGATCACCGCGCCCGCGCCCGCGCCGGTGGCGCCGGTGGCGCTGCCGAGGCCGACGCTGACCGCACGCTGGGCGGTGGCCGAGAGGTTCTGCGGGATCAGCTTGCTCGCGATCGCCCCCGAGCCCGCGCCGAGCGCCGCGCCGGTGCCTGCGCCGATCGCGGTGCTGGTGAAGAGCCTGAGCGCCCAGCCGTCCTGCCAGCCGCCCGAGGCCTCGTTGGCGGCGGCGCCGGCGAGGCCCGTGGTGGCGCCGATCGTGCCCTGGCGCACGGCCAGGCGCCCCAGCGACGCCGTGACGCCCGCGCCGGCGCCTGCCGTGAGCACCGTCGCGCCGGACGAGATGCCGCCCACCAGGAAGTTGCCGAGGGCTTCCTTCTTGAAGTCGTACTGGCTGTCGAGCAAGGCGTGCATGCCGACGGTGGCCGCGCCGCCGGCCACGAAGCCGCCCGCGATCAGGCCCGCGCCGATCGGCGCGCCGAAGCCCGTGATGCAGAGCGCGGCGCCGCCGAGCACCATGAGGCCCGCGGTCACGTCCGCGGTGATGCCGGACCAGAACTTGCTGCCCTGCTTGAAGTCCGCCTGGGTCTTGTCGAAGGCCCGGCCGGCCTGCTCGGCCCTGGTCATGGCCCCACGCAGGAATTCGTCGGCGGCGGCGAGCTTGGCGGGATCTTCGCCCGCGGCCGCAATCAGGTCGCTGTAACGCCCGAGGTCGGCGGGCAGCTCGCTCTTGTAGAGGCGGACGGCGTGGTCCGCGGCCTGTTGCATCTCGGTCTGGTTCTTGTTGAAGACGTTCACGAACGAGTTGAACGCGCGGGCGGCGACGTTGCCGCTCCCGGCCTGCTTCTGGGCCGCGGCGATCGCGTCGGCCTTCGACGCCGCCTGGGCCTCGACCGCCGCCCGCAGCTCGGCGACGCGCTTGAGCCGCTCGGTGCGCGCGTCCATCTTGGTCGTGGCGTCCGGGTCGGCGAGGAAGTCGCCGTTCGAGCGACCGGTGACCTGCGTGAGCGGGTCCGCCGCGGGCAGCTGGCCGGTCACGCGCAGGCGATCGCCCGGCACGCCCGGCCGGGGCGCCGCCGGCGCCACGGGCGCGACGGGGCCCTTGCGGCGCGGGGCGTCCACGCGGGGCGTCTGTCCGATCGTCTTGTCGCTGCTCATGCCGGCCCTCCCCGATCGCCTCCGAACCGGGCGATCATGGGTTCCTTTTACCCGGCTTGGAAAGGCTTCTCGATCGGCGGCACCGGATCCGCGCTCCGGATACGAAAAAGCCCTCGTCTCATCGTTGAGAACGAGGTCCTTCAGGGATGGTTGCGGGTGGTTCAGTAGCGCTGGTAGAAGCGTTCTTCTTCCGTCGCCGGATCGTTGCAGCCGAGGTTGATTCCGAGGATGACGACCAGCCAGTTGGTCATCGACATTTTGATTAGATCATCGTAAAACATACATTTTTCCTCAATTCTATAGCCTGGTTTCCTTTCTTGCTCTCATCATTGAAAGACCTTTGTGGATCCATCGGATGCGACCGCCCAATCGAGGTGCGATCCGTTTACGCGCTCGAGGTGAGCCCCTTCCGCGAGGGACGACGCGACACCACACCGACGCGCACATCCGACACCCAGTATCGTCGAAAGGATTGGGCGAGTCAACCCGTTTCGATACACTTCGTTCACGCCTCATGTCATTCCGGCACAGTTACCATTCAATCCATTACAAACTCATTACACTCATTACGCCTGGTCATTTTCCTGTGCCGGCGGGCCCGGGGCGCGGGAGATTAAAAGTGTCGCGGGTAACCTTAACGATTTCTTCACTTCACGAACGTCGTTTGCAACGGTGGTGCAACCGGGAGGCCCTATATCTCTCCTGTGAGCCGCAAACGCTCCCCCGAAAAAGACTTAACTCCCCACTCCCCATAACTCCCAACTCCAACTCCCAAAACTCCAACTCCTGACTCCCAACCAACTCCAACTCCCAACTCCAAACCAACTCCCAACTCCAACTCTCCCAAACTCCAACTCCCAACTCCAACCGAACGAGCGGCCCGCAAGGGCCGCTCGAACGGTCTTCAGAGTCTCGATCAACAGCTCCTGCGTCGAGCGGAGGCGCGGGGTCAGGCGGCGGCGGTGGGCACGCGGGCGGTTTCCTCGCCCAGCGGCAGCAAGAACCAGAACGTGCTGCCCGCGCCGAGCACGCTGTCGACGCCGATGGCCCCGCCGTGCGCCTCCACGAGGTGCTTGGCGATCGCGAGCCCCAGCCCCGTGCCGGTCACCACGTCGCCCGCGCGGTGCAGCCGGTAGAACTTCTCGAATAAACGCGCCTGCGCCTCGGGGGGCAGCCCGGGGCCATTGTCGGCGACCTCGATGCGCAGCGCGCTCGCCGAGTGGGCGAGCGTGATGCGCACGACCACGTGGCCGCCGACCGGCGTGAACTTCAACGCGTTGCCCACCAGGTTGATCAACACCTGCTCGACGCGTGCCTCGTCGACCACCGGCAGGCGCGACAGCTCGTCGCCCTCGAGCGTGAGCGACACGTTCCGCTCGGAGGCCTGCGCCCCCAGAATGCCGAGCACGCGCCTGGCCACGGCGGCCACGTCGGTGGGCGCGGCCTCCAGCCGGAACTCGCCGGCCTCGAGCAGCGCGAAGTCGAGCAAATCGTCGACCAGCCGCTCGAGCCGCGCGGCGCCCGCGCGGGCATTCGCGACGTAGCCGTGCTGCGACGGCGAGAGCGGCCCGCCGAGCTCGTCGGCGAGGAATTCCAGGTAGCCCTTCACCGACGTGAGCGGCGTGCGCAGTTCATGGCTCACGGAACTGACGAAGTCGTCCTTCAAGCGATCGAGCGCCACCAGGCGCTCATGGCTCGTGCGGATGGCGCGCTCGGCGTCCATGCGCTCCGTGACGTCCTGCACCGTGCCCGCGATGCGCAGCGGCCGCCCGTCGCTTCCGCGGATCACTTGGCCGCGGGACTCGACTTCGCGCGTGCAGCCTTCGGTGACCACCCGGTAGGTCACCACGAAGTCCCGACCCTCGCGCTCGGCCGCTTCGCTCGCCGCCGCGAGGCGCGGCAGGTCGTCGGGATGGACCAGCGCCCACGTCGATTCCGCGGAGACCGGCACATCGTCTCGCATGCCGAACAGTCGCCGGGCCTCGCGCGACATCTTGAGCCGCTGGCGCGCGATGTCCCAGTCCCAGCTACCCACCCGCGCGAGCGCCTGCGCCTGTTCCAGGCTGGTCTGCTGGCGCTCGAGGCGCCGCAAGAAGTGGTCGATCATGAAGATCACGCCGTAGAACGCCGCGCCGACCGTCGCGAGGTGCGAGATCCACGAGGTGCCGTTGCGGGCGGCCTCCGCCGGCAGCAAGACCGCCGCCATGTAGAGCACCACGAGCGAGCAGGCCGCGAGCGCGACGTTGCGGCCCAGCGTGCCCAAGACGCCGACGAGCGCGAGGCCGAGCGCCGTATCGGCGTACAGCGACGGAATGCGCGGATAGCCCGCGAGCGCCAGCCCCTCGTTCACGGCGATCAACGCGGCGAGCAAGACCAGCGACCAGACGGAGCGTACGAATCGGGGCGTGCCAGGAAATGCCATTATTGTCATTTACCCAATTGTGGCCGGCGGTCAAATGACGCTGCCGCGAGACGTCAAGACTTCGGGCCCCTGGCGAAGCGTCCGAGGGTTCAGTGCGGGTATATGGAACCCAATTCGATCCGACCTCACGAGGAGCGCTCGCCGATGCCCCGTCGTCCAGCATGCCGAGCGGCCTTGCTCGGTGGCGTGCTCGTCACGCTCGCCTGCGGCCCGATCACGGTCGTGGGCACCGACGCGGTCGGCCGGCGCTCACAGGGCCCGCGCCGCGCCGTGAGCCCGGCCCAGGCTGAAAGCCCGTCCGCGAGCCCGACGGCGACGCCCGCCGCGACGATCGCCCCGGCCGACTCGCCCGCGGCCGCGGGGCAAGCCACGGCCAGCCCGGCCGCCCCGGCGTCGCCCGCCGCGACGACGGTGGCGGGCGCCTCGCCCGCACCGTCTCCCTCGGCCTCGGCCTCGCCTTCCCCCTCGCCGTCGCCGTCGCCGTCAGCCTCACCATCCGCTTCGGCCTCACCATCCCCGTCGATTTCGCCGTCCCCGTCGACCTCCCCCTCCCCTTCGGCGTCGCCATCTCCTCCAGCTGCTTCGCCGCCGGCGTCCGCGTCGCCGGCGCCCGCATGGTCGGTCCCGCCCGAGGCCGAGACCGCCGCGGCCTTTCCCTTCACGGCGGTGGGCCAGACCTGGTCGTACACGACGGTCATCAAGGCCGGCTCGATCACCATGCCGGGCTACCGCAAGATCGAGGTCCAGGCGTTGACGGACGCCATCGCCACGCTACGCGTGGCCGACGTGACCGACAGGAGCAAGGTGCCCCTGCCGGGTGCCGGCGGCGCACCACTCGTCCTCGACGCGCTCATCGAGATGCCGCGCGACGCCGTCGCCCCTTACTTGCTGATCGACTGCGCGCTCTTCCAGTGGGTGCTGACGAACGAGAGCGCGCCCACCTGGACACCCGAGTCGGCGAGCGTCCTCGGCGTCCCGACGGACGTCGTGCGCCTGCGCATCGGCGCGCTGGCGAGCGGGGCAGTGACCTCGTTCGACTACGGCCTCGCGGCGGGCCAGGGCCTGGTCCATGCGAAGGTCAGGAGCACGAAGCTGCCGGCCAGGCTGCTGCCGCCCGGCGCCGAGATGCTCGCCTCGCTCGGCCTGGACCTCACGCATACGCTCGAGGCCAACGACGCAAACCCCTGGCCTGAAACCACGCCGCTGCCCCTGCCGCTCCCTTGAACCGCCCAGGCTAGTGGTGGAACTGCTCGGTTTCGGTCGAGCCCGCCAGCGCGCCGGTGGACCCCTGGCCGCGGGTGATCGTGGTCAGCACCTGGTCGAAGTAGCCCGTGCCCACCTCGCGCTGGTGGCGGGTCGCCGTGTAGCCGAGCGACTCGGCGGCGAACTCCTGCTCCTGGAGCCGGACGTAGGCCGTCATGCCCTCGTCCTTGTAGGACTGGGCGAGGTCGAAAGCGTGGTAGTTGATCATATGCCAGCCCGCGAGCGTGATGAACTGGAACTTGTAGCCCATCGCGCCCAGCTCGATCTGGAACTTCGCGATCGTCGCGTCGTCCAGGTGCCGCTTCCAGTTGAAGCTCGGCGAACAGTTGTAGGCCAGCAGCTTGCCAGGGAACTCGCGGTGGATCGCTTCGGCGAAAAGCCTGGCCTCGGCGAGGTCCGGCTTGCTGGTCTCGAACCAGAGCACGTCCGCGTAGGGCGCGTAGGCGAGGCCGCGGGCGATCGCCGCCGCCAGGCCGTCGCGCACGAGGTAGAACCCCTCGCTGGTGCGCTCGCCAGTCAGGAAGGCCTTGTCGGCCGGATCCGCGTCGGTGGTGAGCAGGGTCGCCGAGAGGGCGTCGGTGCGCGCCACGAGCACGGTCGGCACGTCGAGCACGTCGGCCGCGAGGCGCGCGGCGACCAGCGTGCGCACGAACTGCGCGGTGGGCACGAGCACCTTGCCGCCGAGGTGGCCGCACTTCTTCTCCGAGGCCAGCTGGTCCTCGAAGTGCACGCCGCCCACGCCCGCCTCGATCATCGACTTCATCAGCTCGAAGGCATGCAAGGGGCCGCCGAAGCCGGCCTCGGCATCGGCCACGATCGGCGCGTACCAGTAGGTCTCGCCCTGGCCCTCGAGCCGCGCGATCTGGTCGGCGCGCATGAGCGCGTTGTTGATGCGCTTCGCGACCATCGGCACGGAGTTGCTCGGGTAGAGGCTCTGGTCCGGGTAGGTCTGCCCGCTCATGTTCGCGTCGGCGGCCACCTGCCAGCCCGACAGGTAAATCGCCTGCAGGCCGGCCTTCGCCATCTGGACGGCCTGGGCGCCGGTCAGCGCGCCGAAGGTGTTCACGTACGGCTCGTCGTGCATGAGCTGCCAGAGCCTGCGCGAGGCGATTTGCGCCATCGTATGGTCGACCTTGATCGAGGGCCGCAGCTTCACGACCTCTTCGGGGCCGTAATCACGGCGGATGCCGCTCCAGCGGGCCTCCTCGCTCCAGCGACGCTTCAGCTCGTCCACCTGGGCGGATTCGTTATCGAAGAACACCTTTGGTCTCCTATTCTGCCAAGCCCCGTGGGGCGGTCAATCGGGCGGGGATTTTCCCCTGTCTACTCCAGCAGCGCGTACGCCGGGATCGTGAGAAACTCTTCGAAATGCTTGGAAAGGACCAGCCGGTCCAGGAGCTCGACGGCCTGCGGGATCCGGCCATCGCCCGAGAGCCTGCGCACCTCCTCGTCGCGGAGTTGCTGGTACAGCTCCGCCGAGACGACCGGGCCGTCGACGGTGGCCGCGGCCAGGTGCACCCACTGCCACAGCTGGGCGCGGGCGATCTCGGCCGTGGCGGCGTCCTCCATCAGGTTGTGGATCGGCACGGCGCCGCGGCCGGCGAGCCACTCGGCGAGGTAAACGAGCGCGACGTGGATGTTGCCGCGCAGGCCGGCCTCGCTCACCACGCCGCCCTCGATGTGAGCGTCGAGCAGCTCGCAGGCGCCGATGCCGAGGTCCTCGCGCCAGCGGTCCTTCTGGTGCGGGCGGCCCGCGAGCACGTCGTCGAAGACCTCCATCGCCACCGGCACGAGGTCCGGGTGGGCCACCCAGGTGCCGTCGAAGGCGTCGCCCGCCTCGCGCTCCTTGTCCTCGCGCACCTTGGCGAGGGCGATCGCGTTCACTTCGGGGTCGCGGCGGTTCGGGATGAAGGCGCTCATGCCGCCCATCGCGTGGGCGTGCCGCTTGTGGCAGCTCGTCACGAGCAGCTGGCAGTAGGCGCGCATGAACGGCTGCGCCATGGTCACCTGGGCGCGGTCCGGCAGCATGAACGCGGGGTCGTGGCCGAGCTTCTTGATCAGCGAGAAGATGTAGTCCCAGCGACCCGCGTTGAGGCCGGCGGCGTGGTGGCGCAGCTCGTAGAGGATCTCCTCCATCTCGAAGGCCGCGAGGATCGTCTCGATCAGCACCGTCGCGCGGATCGTGCCCTCGGGGATGCCGAGCGCGCGCTGCGCGTGCACGAAGACGTCGTTCCAGAGCCGCGCCTCGAGGTGGCTCTCGAGCTTGGGCAGGTAGAAGTACGGCCCGCTGCCGCGCGCGATCAGCTCCTGCGCGTTGTGGAAGAAGTACAGGGCGAAGTCGAAGAGGCTGGCCGAGATCGGCTGGCCATCGAGCGTGACGTGCTTCTCCGGCAGGTGCCAGCCGCGCGGCCGCACCACCAGCGTGGCGGTCTGCTCGGCCAGCGCGTAGCGCTTGCCTTCAGCCGAGTCGAAATCGATCTGCCGGCGCACGGCGTCGATCAGGTTGGCCTGGCCCTCGAGCACGTTGTGCCAGGTCGGGCTGTTGGCGTCCTCGAGGTCGGCCATGAAGACCTTCGCGCCGCTGTTCAGCGCGTTGATGATCATCTTGCGGTCGACCGGCCCCGTGATTTCGACGCGACGATCCTCGAGGTCCTTGGGCGCCGGCGCGACGTGCCAGACCGCCTCGCGGATCGCGCGGGTCTCGGGCAGGAAGTCCGGCCGCTCGCCGGCACGCAGCCGCACCCAGCGGGCGGCGCGGGCGGTGAGCAACGCCTGGCGGCGCGGCTCGAACGTGCGGCAGAGGTCGGCGACGAACGCGCGCGCCTCGGGCGTGAGCACGCGCTCGGTCACCCCCGGGATCACGGCGCCGATCACGGCCAGCCCGGGGGACGTCGACGTCATCGTCGGATGGTCCATGGGGGGCACCTCCTTCCAAGGTCGCCACCAGCGTAGGCAAATCGAATGTCGGCAAGGTCTAGCGGGGTGACCAAAGTTCTTGGCCACTCCGCCCTTCGCCGTGAATCACCCTACGCCGACCACGTTACCGACGCGTTACGCCCCCGGCACGGCCGGCTCAGCGGCTCGTGATTTTGACCTTCTGGGCGATCTGCGCCGCCACGAGCTTCGCGATCTCCGGCGCCACCTGGCGCGCGAGGTCCGCAGCCAGGGTCGCGGGCAGGTGCTCGGCCTCGAGGGCGGTGCCGAGCTCCTGCTGGAGCTTGGGCATGACGGCCGCGGCGACCTGCTCGGCGATCGCCTGCACCACCTGTTGCGTGACCTGATCGCGCACGCCCTTGCGGCGGCCCTGCATGTTCTTCTCGACCTCGGCCTGGGCCTTGGCGTCCACGCCGTCCACCGCGACGCCGTCGAGCACGACCTCGGGCTTGTTCTCCTTGTTCAGACGCACGCGCGCGTCGACCGAGATCGCGATCGCGTCGCGCGCCGTCTTGGGCGCGAGCGGCGCCGTCTTGGCCGCGCCGACGGCTGGTGCGGGCTTCCTGAGCGGCCCGGTGGGCGGCTGCGTTCCATCGATCGGGGACATGCGAACCTCCAGGTTGGCGAGCGGGCAAGGGTCCTATACCCGAAAGGCGCGGGCGTTCAGGCGGCCTCGGCCCGCTTCGGGTCCGGCCCGACCCGCCAGGTCACGCTGGCGCGCGCCACCAGGTCGCCTGTAGCGTCCTTGATGTCCGCCGTCACCACCAACTCATGCTCGGCGGCCACGTCGGGCACCCCCGCCTGGCACTCGGCCGTGAGCGTGCCGCGGGCCTTCTTCACGTATTCGATCGACAACCCCGTCACGATCGCCCGCGCATGCGCCGGCAGCCCGACGTTCATCGCGAGGCCGCTGGTCGCCTCGGCGAGGTTCACGAGCGCCACCGCGTGCACGCTGTTCAGGTGGTTGCGCACGGCCCGCCGGTCGCGCATCGTGAGGCGCGCGTAGCCGGGCCTGAGCTCCTCGACCACCGCGCCGATCGAGCCCGTGTAAGGCACGAGGCGGCCGAAGAGCATGCTGAAAATCCGCCGGCCGGCGGGCAGGCAGCTCAATCGGCCCCAGGCTTCGCGGAGCTGCGCGGCGGGCGACTTGGACATCGGTTTCCTCGGTGGGGGTGAGCGGCCTGAAGGCCGGGGGGGCCAGCCGGAAGCTCGGCTGAAGATAGGCTCAGAACGGGCGAAAAGGCTGGCGCTCGCGCTTGCCCAGGCCTTATCATAGCAGTCGCAGGCCGCCCATCGAAAGCTGGGTTTCCTGCCCAAGGAGGCCTCTTGAGCGAAGATACCGGTAGCATCCTGGTCGTCGATGACAACGAGCTGAACCTCGACGTGCTCGATCGGCGGCTCACGAAGCGCGGCTACGAGGTCACGACGGCCACGAGCGGGCGAGAGGCGCTGGCGCTGCTCGAGGAGCGGCGCTTCGATCTCGCGCTCTTCGACGTCATGATGCCCGAAGTGAGCGGGCTCGAGGCCCTCGCCGAGGTGCGCAAGGCGTACTCGCTGGCCGACCTGCCGGTCATCATGGTGACGGCCAAGAGCCAGAGCGACGACGTGGTCGAGGCCCTGCGGCTCGGCGCCAACGACTACGTCACCAAGCCGATCGACTTCCCCGTGCTGTTCGCCCGCGTGCAGACCCACCTGCAGCTCAGGCGGCTGTCGGCGCTCAAGGACGAGTTCTTGCGCATGGCGAGCCACGACCTCAAGAACCCCCTCACCGAGGTGCTCGGCGTGGCCTCGCTGATCGAGTCGATGGTGCCGCCCGGCACGCCGATGCCGGCGCAGATGCACGAGTTGGTCCGCTCGATGAAGAAGGGCGCGCGGCGCATGCAGTACATCATCGAGGACTTCCTCGACTTCCAGGTGCTCGAAGAAGGCGCGATCCGGCTCGCCTTCACGCCCACCAACCTGGGCGACCTGGCGCAAGAAATCGTGGAGGCGAACCGCACCTACGCCGCGGACAAGGCGATCGACCTCGAATACAGGCCCGCGGTGCGCGTCGCGATGATCATGGCGGACGCGCGCAGGCTCGCGCA
The DNA here is from genome assembly GCA_036675505.1 of Candidatus Sericytochromatia bacterium. Classification (GTDB taxonomy): domain Bacteria; phylum Cyanobacteriota; class Sericytochromatia; order S15B-MN24; family JAQBPE01; genus JAKFEW01. The sequence goes on along the minus strand of JAKFEW010000130.1, from coordinate 31,407 downwards.
GGTGGTCCAGAACCTGGTCGACAACGCGATCAAGTTCACGCCGCGCGGCGGCCGCGTGCGGGTCGGCGTGGTCTTCGACGGCGACGCCGCGATCCTCGAGGTGCAGGACAGCGGTCCTGGCCTCACGCCCGAGGATCACGCCAAGGTCTTCCGCAAGTACGCCCGGCTCTCGCCCCAGCCGACCGGCGGCGAGAAGAGCTCGGGCCTCGGGCTCGCGATCTGCAAACAACTCGTCGAGCGACACGAGGGCGGCCTCATCGGCGTCCGCAACGCGCCCGAGGGCGGTGCCGTGTTCTGGATCAGCCTGCCGCTGATCGCGGGCGCCGGCACCGTGGGTGGCGAACGGGCCCAGGAGGCCTGATGATTGAGGAGCTGCCCCGTCCGGCGCCGGGCTTCGCGCGGACGATCATCGTCAACGCCGCCGTCCCGGTGGCCGTCGTGCTGCTGCTCGCCCTGGTACTCGCCTGGCAATCGCTCGCGGTGCGCGAAACGACCCGCGACGTCGAGCACAGCCTCGCGGTGAACCGCCAGGTGAACGTCGTGAGCTCGCTGCTCAACCTCGGCACCCAGCGGCGGCTCGAGTGGCGGCTCGCGCCGACGGCCGCGGCGCGCCGGGCCTACGACGAGACCCGCGGCGATCTCGAGCGGGAGCTCGGCCAGCTGAGCTGGATGGTGGCGGCCGACCCCCGGCAGCAGCCGGTCGTCCGCGCGCTGCGCGACGACCTCGCGGCGTGGCGTCGGCGCGTCGAGGGCGTGGGCCCGGTGTTCGACAACCAGGTCGACGCGCATATGCTCGCCGTCCGCGAGCACCTCACCCGCGTGCGCGTGGTCCAGGCCGAGCGCGTCGAAGCGCTGATGACCGAGCTGAGCCGGCGCAACCAGCTCGGGGACCTCGCCGGCGCCCTGGGGCTGCTGATCGCGCTGATCTTCTTCGCGCTGTTCAGCGTGCGCCAGTTCCGGCTGCTCTCCGAGGCGTACCGCGGATCGTTCGCGCGGATCGCCGCGCAAAAGGAGCAGCTCGCGGCGCAGGCCGAAGGCCTGGAGGCGATCGTCGCCGAGCGCACCCAGGCGGCGGTGGCCGCGCGCATCGCGGCCGAGGAGGCCAACCGCGCGAAGAGCATGTTCCTCGCCAACATGAGCCACGAGCTGCGCACGCCGCTCAACGCGATCCTCGGCTACTCCGAGATGCTGCTCGAGGATGCCAAGGAGGTCGGCGACGAGTCGACCCGGGCCGACCTCGCGAAGATCAACCAGTCGGGCAAGCACCTGCTGCGCCTCATCAACGACGTGCTCGATCTGTCGAAGATCGAGGCCGGCAAGATGGACCTGTTGCTCGAGACGCTCGAGCCGCAAGCCCTCGTCCAGGAAGTGCTCGACGCCGTGCGCCCGCTCGTCGAACAGCGTGGCAACGCGCTCGAGGTCGCGATCGAGGCCGACCTGCCCTTGATGGAGACCGACGTCACGAAGCTGCGCCAGGGGCTCCTGAACCTCCTCTCGAACGCGGCCAAGTTCACGGAGCACGGCCGGATCGGCCTGAGCGTGACGATCGCCGAGCTCGAGGGTCTCCCCGCCGTGCGCTTCGAAGTTTTCGACTCCGGCATCGGCATGAGCCCCGAGCACCTCGCGCAGCTCTTCCAGGAGTTCTCGCAGGCCGACGCCTCGACCACGCGCCGATACGGCGGCACGGGCCTCGGCCTCGCGATCACCCGGCGCTTCGCCCGCATGTTGGGCGGCGAGGTGACGGTCGTGAGCGAGCCCCACGTGGGCTCACGCTTCGCGCTCATCCTGCCGACACACACCCAGGCCCTGGGCGGCACGGCGGCTCCGGCCGCGCTCGAAGTGCCGTCGAACAGCGCGCCGCTGGTGCTCGCGATCGACGACGACGCGAACGTGCGCGACCTGCTCGTGCGCTCGCTTTCGAAGGAGGGCTATCGGGTCGCGACGGCGGCGTGCGGGACCGAGGGCCTGCGGCTCGCGCGGTCCTTGCACCCTGACGTCATCACGCTGGACGTGATCATGCCGGGCCTCGACGGCTGGGACGTGCTGGCCGCGCTCAAGGCCGACCCCGCGCTCGCCGCGATCCCGGTGGTCGTCGCCACGATGGTCGACGATCGCGCACGCGGCGTGGTGCTCGGCGCAGCGGACTTCCTGGTGAAGCCGCTCGACCGGCCCCGGCTCGCCGCGGCGATCGATCGGCTGATCCCGAAGGCCGACGGCCCGATCATGATCGTGGATGACGACCCGGACCAACGCGCGCTGGTGCGCCGCGGCCTCGAGCGCGACGGCTACGAAGTGCTCGAGGCGGCCGACGGCCTGGGCGCGCTCGCCTTGCTGGACCAGCGCCGGCCGGCCTTGATCGTGCTGGACCTCGTGATGCCGGGCATGGACGGCTTCGAGCTGCTCGACGCGCTCCAGCGGCGCGACGACCTGCGCGACGTGCCGATCGTGGTCGTCTCGGGCAAGGACCTCTCGCCGGCCGAGCGCGATCACCTCGAGCGCTCGGTCGCGGCGGTGCTCGCCAAGGGCGCCGCCGCCGGCGAGGACGTCCTCGCCGCGGTCCGCCGGCGCGTCACGGCGACGGTCGGGCGCTGAGGGGCTTGGGCGACTTCGCGTTCGCGCCGCCGCGCGGTGGCGCCCGGGCGGTTTTGGCGATCGCCACGCTCCTCTCGGGCCTCATGCTGACCGGCCTCGACGCCTGGCTGATCGATGGGACCGCGCGCGTTGATGTCGGCAACTACCAGGTCGGCAGCATGTTCGACGAGCCCCTGCGACTACTCATGAGCCTGCCCCTCGCCTTCATCGCGGGCGCCTGGCTCGCGCCCGCGGCCATGTGGGCGTTCGCGCCGAACGCCGCGGGCGAGCGGGCGCAGGGCCCCTCGCCCCTGAGCGTGACCGCCGGCGTCGTGCTGGGCGCGCTCGCCGGCACCGCGCTCCAGATGCTGGGACGGCTCGCGACGATGGGCGGTGGGCGACCAGGCGGCCAGGCGACCGACTCACCCGAGCTCCTGGTCGTGCTCAACTTCCTGCTCTACCTGGCCGCAATCGCGGGCGGCGCCTGGGTCGGCTGGGGCGTGGCCCGCCCGCGCCCGGCGTCGCGCGCGGCGCGCGCGGGTACCGCCCTGGCCGTTCCGTCGCTGCTGCTCGGAACCGCCTGGTGGCTCGCGGTCCCGCGGCACGACTTCCCTGGCATGCAGGCGCCGGCCGCCGCGCGCGACGCCTGGGCGCACAAGACGTTCGAGTGGCGCTATGGGGAGCTCGTGGAGCGCCTGCGGGCCTGCCCGCGGGTCCAGGCCGCCGTGGGACGGGTGACTTCGATTGCGCCCGTCACGGGCCCCAACCGGACGATGATGACGCCGGGCGAGACCGCGGGTACGTTTACGCTGGAGCTCGTGGGCGATCGGGAGCGGGGGTATGCACGGGTGGACTTCATGACGCACCGACATGGTGAAAAGCCAGGCCGTACCTGGGCCATCGACGGCAAGCTCTATGTCGGAGGCGCCTCCACCGCGGACGACTCACAGATCGTCTTCTATGCCGACGCCACGACCTTGATTCACGACGGCAAGGAAGTCGCGTTCTCATGCCCATGACCCCTGCCCGCCGGCTCGCCCGGCTCACCGCCGTCGCCGCAGCACTCGGCCTGGCGACGGTCGCCACGCTGGCCGCCTGGCTCAGCCTGCCGGGGCCGCGCCACCTTGGCCCGCTGCCGCCCGCCAGCGCAGGCCACGCGCAGCTCGCCGCCGACCTGCGCCGCGACGTCACGAGCCTGTGCGTCGACATCGGCGAGCGCAGCGACCGCACGCCCAGGAACCTCGCGCGCGCGGCAGACTGGCTCGCGCGCACGTTCAAGGTGGCCGGCCTGCGGGTCGAGCGCCAGCGCTTCGAGGCGACCGGCGGGACTTTCGAGAACGTCGTGGGCGTGCGGCCGGGGCGCGCGAAGGGCAAGGGCGCGATCGTGATCGGCGCGCACTACGACAGCTTCCCCGGCACGGTCGGCGCCGACGACAACGCCTCGGGCGTGGCCGCGATGCTCGCGATCGCGCGCGCGCTCGGCGCCACCGAGCCCGCGCGCGAGCTGCGCTTCGTGGCCTTCGCGACCGAGGAGACCCACTTCCAGACCGAAGGCATGGGCTCGCTGGTCTACGCGCGCCGCTGCCGCGCGGCCGGCGACGACGTCGTCGGCATGCTCAGCCTCGAGACCCTCGGCACCTACTCGGACGCGGCCGGCTCGCAGGGCTTCCCGCTCGAGCCGCTGGCCTGGCTCTTCCCCGACCGCGGCGACTTCGTGGCCTTCGTGGGCGACCCGCGCTCCAGGCCGCTGCTCGCCCAGGTGGTCGGCGCGTTCCGCAAGGCCGCCCCGTTCCCGTCGGAAGGCGCCGCGCTGCCGGCCGACGTGCCCGGCGTGGGCTGGTCGGACCACTGGGCGTTCTGGCAGGTCGGCTACCCGGCGGTCATGGCGACGGACACGGCGCCTTTCAGGAACCCGCGCTACCACACGCCGCAGGACCGGCCCGAGCGGCTGGATTACGACCGGCTCGCGCGCGTGACGGCCGGGCTGATCGCGACGGTCGAAGATCTCTTGGGGGCGCCATGAGCGAGCCCGCCGGCTGGCGCGCGGCCTGGTCGCTCAGGGCCAACCTGCGGGCGCTGGTGACCCGGCCGCCGCAGCGCCTCGCGCCGATCGACGGGCTGCGCGCGATCGCCGTGCTCTGGGTCGTGGCGTTCCACGGCGTGCTCTTCCTCGGCCCCCAGGTGCCGGGCAGCGCGCTCGCAGGCCTGGTGGCCCGGCCGTGGGCCCACGCGGCGCTGCAGGGCGACCTCGGCGTGGACCTGTTCTTCGTGCTCTCCGGCTTCTTGATCGCGCGCATGCTGCTCGCGGAGCAAGCGCGCGCTGGCACGATCCGGCTCGGCCGCTTCTGGCTGCGCCGGGCACTGCGGCTCCTGCCGGCCTATTGGGCGGCGCTCGCGCTCGTGGCGCTGCTCTTCCCGGTGAACAGCGAGACGGCCTGGACCAACGTGCTCTACGTCAACAACTTCGTGTCATTCGACCACGCCTTCATGGGGTGGGCCTGGTCGCTCGCGATCGAAGAGCAGTTCTACTTGCTCGCCCCGCTGCTGGTGCTCGCGCTCGGCCCGCCGCGCCTGCGCCACCTGCTGCTCTTCCTCGGCCTGGCGGCAGCCGCGCTCGGTGCGCGCGCGTGGGCGCTCGGCGGGCTCGGCCTGGGTGCCCAGGCGCTGCCGCTCGTGCCGCCCTGGTTCCTCGGCCAGCTCCACGACCCGGCCTTCGTGGCCTACTGGGACGCGCTCTACATCAAGCCGCACACCCGCGGCGGCGCGCTCGCGATCGGCGTGGCGGCCGCCTACCTGGCGCGCGACGCCGGGCTCGGCGAGCGCCTCGCGAGGCCCCGCGTCGCGGGCGCGCTCGCGATCGGCGGCCTCGCGCTGATGCTCGCGCCCACCCTGGTGCCGCGCCTGGGCGTGCCGGGCGCGCCGCGGGCGCTGGGCGAGGCCGCGAGCGTGGCCTACCTGGTGGCCCACCACCACCTCTTCGCGCTCGGCACGGCCGCCGTGCTGCTCGCCGTGACGGCCGGCGTCACACGCGGCCCGGCGGCCTGGCTCGCCGCCTTGCTGTCCGGGCGGGCCTGGGGGCCGGTGGCGCAGCTTTCCTATTCGGCCTACCTGGTCAATCCGCTCGCCGCGGGCGCGCTCTACGCCCTCGCCGTCCCGCGCCTGGGCGCGCCGCTGGAGCTCGCCTGGGCCTGGGCGCTGGCGTCCGCCGCGCTGACCTTCGCGCTGGCGCTGGCCCTGCACCTGGGCGTGGAACGCCCCTTCATGACCCTCCGGCACCCTTCCCCGCTACCCGGCGGGGGAGAGGTCCCGCACAGCGGGGGTGAGGGGGCGCGGCACGCCGGGCGTGTCGCGTAATCACGCGGTCCAGATGAACCAGATCGGATACACCAGGATCAAGTCCCACAGCACCACGGCCGTCAGCCCCCGGATGCGCGTCGTGCCGCTCAGCAGGGCGATCGCCATCAGCTCGGCGGTCTTGTACATGCAAACCACGAACGCCACGAGCAGCGCGGCGACCATCATGTACACGGCGTAAATCGTCGTGGCGTTGTGCACCCAATCCGGCACGACTGGATAGACCTTGTGCCAGACGCGCTCGACGTGGTTGAGCGTCAGGAATCGGTTGTCCCAAGGAATGTCGAACGGCATGGCGATCCACTGATCTTCGTGCAGGGCTCCACCGCCCTACCTACCCGCAGGGGCCAGGCATTACTCTCACGCCGACGTATCGTCGCGAGGGCCGCCGGCCTGCGCGTCGGCCGCGATCGCGCGGCGCATGCGCTACACTGGCGTCATGTCAGTCATAGACCCGGACGTCTGGGATGTCGTGGTGATCGGCGGCGGGCCGGCCGGCCTGATGGCCGGCGTGGCCGCCGCGCGGGCCGGCGCGCGCACGCTGCTCGTCGAGAAGGGCGACCGGCTCGGCCGCAAGCTGGTCATCTCGGGCGGCGGCCGCTGCAACGTCACGAACGCCGGCGAGGTCGAGGACATCGTGCGCATGATCGTCGGCAACGGGCGCTTCATGTTCGGCATCTTCCACCAATTCTCGAACCGCGACATCATCCGCTTCTTCGAGGGGCTGGGCGTCGCGCTCAAGGAAGAGGACCACGGGCGCATGTTCCCGGCGACCGACAAGTCCACGACCGTCGCCGAGACCCTGATCGCCCACCTGCGCACCCTCGGCGCCGAGATCCGGCTCGGTGCGCCGGTCGAGCGCGTGCTCTACGCCGAGGGCCGGGTGGCGGGCCTGAAATTGCGCGACGGCGCCGTGGTCACCGCCCGCCAGGTGGTGATCGCCGTGGGCGGCATGTCGGTGCCGCGCACGGGCTCCACGGGCGACGGCTACGCCTGGGCCCGCGAGGCCGGCCACACGATCACGCCGCTCTACGCCACCGAGGTGCCGCTCACGCTCGACGAGCCCTGGATCCGCGACAAGCGCCTGCAGGGGCTCTCGCTGCGCGAGGTGCCGCTCACGCTGACGAACGCGAAGGGCAAGAAGCTCTCGACCCAGGTCGGCGATATGGTGTTCACGCACCTGGGCATCTCGGGCCCGGCCGCGCTGCGGCTCGGCCACTACGTCTCGGTGGCCCTGGCGCGCGACGAGGGGCCGCTCACGCTGGCGATCGACCTGCGGGCCGACCGCAACGAGGACGAGGTGGTGCGCGACGTGCTCACGGCCACCGCCGAGCACCCGAAGCGCGCGCTCAAGAACGTGCTCGCGGGCTACCTGCCGGAGCGCGCGCTGATGCTCGCGATCGCGCTCGCGGACCTCGACCCCGAGGTCACCGCCCCGCACCTGCCGCGGTCCGGCGTGCAGGCCTTCGCGCGGCATGTGAAGCGCCTCTCCGCACGCGTGACGGGCACGCTCTCGATCGAAGAGGCCTTCGTCACGGGCGGCGGCGTCGCGCTCAAGGAAGTCGATGCCAAGACCCTCGAGTCGCGCAAGATGCCTGGCCTCGCCTTCGCGGGCGAGGTGCTCGACGTGCACGCCCACACCGGCGGCTACAACATCACCGTCGCCCTCTCCTCGGGCTGGGTGGCCGGCTCGTGGGCAGCCAAACGGGCGCTTGCTGCCAAATGGTCAACGGTGGCTCAGACCTGAGCCGGCAAGGCCTCGAGCGCCTCGCGCAACGCCTTCATCCCGAACGGCTTGGCGAGCCGGCCGCTGGTGAGAGCCGCGGTGGCTGGATCCGGTGGATTGGCCGAGACCACCAGGATCGGCAGGGCCCGGTTGCGCACGTCGTCACGGATGCGGCGGATCGCCGTCGGACCGTCCATCACGGGCATGTCGAGGTCCATCAGCACCAGGTCGAAGTGAGGCTCGCCGGCGGTGCAGGCCTCCACGGCGGCCAGGCCGTGCGGCACGCAACGCGATTGGTGGCCAAGATGCATCAGCATTTCGGCGACGAGCTCGCGAACGGCGTCGTCATCTTCGGCTACGAGGACCGTCAGGGGTGCCTGCATGATGCGCCATGCTAGCTTATCGTCGGCACATCCAACAAGTATCGCCCGATTTGTGCGAGCGCCGCACTGAGCCCATGCGTTACCTTTGACAACGTGAAACCTGAGAGCTCAGACCTTCATATCTTCTTGTATCGGGTGCGGGAAACGCTGGGTTGGAGCCTTCGGGAAGCAGCGGAGCATGCCGGGATCTCCTTTTCGCGGCTGGGTGAAATCGAGCGTGGTCGAGACAGCCACAGCGGCAAGCCGTTCGTCCCGAGCTACGTGACCCTGTGCCGGCTCGCGGCCGCCTACGGCCTGCCGCCCGCGGACCTGCTGCGCCGCGCCGGCCACCAGCCCGGCCCCGAGCTCACCACCGAAGAGTGGCGGATGATCGACGCCTTCCGCCAGCTGCCGGCCCCGCGCCGCGCCGAGCTCGCGCTGGCCCTCGACGCCGAGTGCGCGCGCAACGACGGCCCCTTCCAGGGCGACGTGATCGGCGTGATCGACGCGCTGCCAGGCATTCTCGGCCCCCCGATGCCGCTGAACCCCGCGGTGCCGGAGCCCGACGGCCCCTAACCCGGCGGCAGCTGCGCCACGGCTTCGCTGCGCGCGGCGAGGCGCGGGTGGACGCGATCGATGTAGTAGAGCGTGCCCGCGGTCATCAGGAGCGGCACGGTCACCAAGTTGACGAGCGGGATGCCCGCGAGCAGCAGCGCGGGGGCGCCGAAGCCCGCGCTGACCGGCGCGTTGCCCCACACCACGCCGAGCTTCTCGCGGAAGCGCAGCCGCCGGCGCTGCAGCGCGGGGTCGAGGAAGTCGAGCACGAGCGTGGTGACGCCGAGCGCCGTCCAGACCGCCGCGGCCGCGAGCGAGCCGATGCCGGGCACGAGGTTGAGCAGCAGCGCCGGCACGCCGATCGCGATGACCAGCGCGGCCTTCTTGGCCTCGTAGAGCAGCGCGAGGCCGATGTCGCGCGCGAACGCCGCGGCGCCCTCCGGGGCCTCGGGGATCTCCGCGGGCGGCAGGCTCATCCGCTCGATCTCCTCGGCGAGCTGGCCATACCAGGGCGAGCCGAGGATCACGCCGAACTTCGCGATGCCGATGCCGGTCAGCCAGAGCAACAACACCATCAGCACGACGTTCAGCACGAGGCCGAGCGGGCTCGCGATGAGCGGCAGGAGCGGCGCGAGCCAGCCGACGAGCGCACCGACCAGCGCCGCCGCAGCGGCGAGCATGGCCACGTAGGCCACCGCGCCGACCAGCAAGCTGACCGCGAGCGGCGTCACGATGTAGCGCCACAGGCGCTTCTCGCGCGCGAGCAGGTGGCCTGCGCGGGCCAGGTAGCCGGCGCCCGTGATGAAGCCGGATGCGGGCATCGGGGTTCCTCCAAACGAAGCGAGCCCGTTGTACCCGTTTCGGGATGCTCCGGCGCGGGAAGCAGGCATACATGGCCACCGATGACGAACTCCTCGCCCGCCTGGCCCGCCTGGAGGCGACGATCGCGGCGCTCGACGCGCGGGTGGCCGCCCTCGAGCCAACGCACCCTCCCGCTTTCCCCAGCGGGGATGAGGGGGCCCGCGAGGCACCCGGCGGCCCGATGGCCCCCTCATCCCCTTTCCAGCCCCCCCACGAACCCACCCGGAGAGGGGAAAAGCCCCCCGACTGGGAGAACCTCATCGCCGGCCGCTGGGCCCTCTGGGTCGGCTCGCTCGCGATCTTCCTCGCCGTCGCCTTCTTCCTCGCCTACACCTGGCAGTTCCTCGGGCCCACCGCCCGCATCGCGGGCGGCTTCGGCCTCGGCACGGCGCTCCTCGCCTGGGCCTGGCTCGTCCGGCGGCGCGCCGAGCCCTGGTTCGCCGAGGGACTCGCAGGCGCGGGTCTCGGCCTTTTCTACCTGAACATCTGGTCGGCCTACAAGACCCACGCGCTGATCGGCACCCAGCCGGCCTTTGGGGCGCTGCTCGCCGTCACCGCGCTGGGGGCCTTCCTCGCGGTGCGCTACGACGCCAAGAGCCAGATCGCGCTCGCCACGGCGGGCGGCTTCCTCACGCCGCTCGTGATTGGCGACGCCGGCGGCCGCGACCTCGGCACCGCCGTCTACGCCTTGATCCTCGACGCGGGCCTGCTCGCCATCTCGCTCTTCCGTCGCTGGCCGGGCCTCGGCTGGGCTTGCATGGCAGGCACGCTCGTGCTCTGGGCGACGAACGACGCCGTGGGCCAGCCCTGGCCGGCGTTCGCCGTCCTCAGCGCCACCTTCGCGCTCTTCGCGGGCACCGCGGTCGGCTACAGCCTGCGGCGCGGCGAGCGCACCGCGCCGCATGACGTGCTGTTGCTGCTCGCTGCGGCATTCATCTACGCCCCGGCCGGCTACTGGCTGATCGACGCCGAGCTCGGCGCCTGGCGACCGACCTTCCCGCTGGCGCTCGCCGGCACCTTCGCAGGCGTGGGCCTCGCCGCCCGCGCGCTGGTGCCGACCAACGCGCCCTTCCGCATCGGCGCGGACGCGCTCGCCGTCTTCTTCTTCACGCTCGCGATCCCCACCTGGCTCGCGCACGATCGCCTCACGATCGCCTGGATCGTCGAGGCCGCCCTGCTCACCGCGCTCGGCGCGCGCTTCGACGACGTCGTCTTCCGCCGGCTCGGCTATGTCGTCGCCGCGGCGGCGGCGTTCGCCGCCGCGATCGGGGCTTACTCGCTGGCCCCCGCGGGCGCCTGGCCGATCGTCAACCCGCGCACGCTGCCGCTGGTCGTCGCGATCGCCGCCGCGGGGGGCGTGATCGCCTTCGCGCGCGCGCAGGTGGCGGCCCGGCCCGCCCGCGGCGCGGTGGTCGCGCTCGTGGTCGCGACGCTGGCCTGGCTCGCCTGCGACGCCCAGACGCTCGCCTACCTCGACGCGGCGGCGTTCATCCCGAGCGACGCCACCGCGCGCCTGGCCGCGGGCGGTGCGGCGCTCCTCGCCTGGGCCTACTTCGCCGCGGCCACGCGCTGGAGCACCCCGGCGCTGCGCGTCGGCGCGCTCGTGCTCTGGGCGATCGGCGCATGCTGGCTGGTGTTCGAGGACTTCTTCGGCGAGGCCGCGGTGCCCAGGGACTGGCGCCCGCTCGGCACCGCCCTCGTGCTCGCGGGCGGCCTCGCGATCGCCGCCGGCGCGCGCCGCACGACCGACGCCGGCCCGCGCGAGACCCGCATGACCGGGCTGCTCGGGCTCGCGCTCGTGCTCGTCGCGGTCTGGGGCCTCTCGATCGAGGCGCAGGGGATCGTGCGCGCGCTGGCCCAGGCCGGCTGGGAGCGCCAGGCCCAGCTCGCGATCTCGCTGGTCTGGATCGTCTCGGCCGTGGCCTGCCTGCTCACCGGCATCCGCACGCACGCGCGGCCGTTCCGGCTGCTCGGCCTCGGGCTGCTCGGCGCGTCGGTGATCAAGGTCTTCGCCTTCGACCTGGCCTTCCTCGACACGCCCTACCGCATCGCGGCCTTCGCCGGCCTGGGCGCCGCGCTGATCGGCATCTCGTGGCTGTACGGGCGCTACGGCCTCACGCCGCGCGGCGACACGACAGCCCCGCCGCCCGCCAGCGAACCCTAGCTTGCCCCCACGCCCGGGCGGGTATAACCGCGCAACGCCATGCCAGCAGGAGGAGCCCCCATGAAAATCGCCATCATCGGAGCGGGCAACGTCGGTGCCACGCTGGGCCTGGGCTGGGCCCACGCCGGCCATGAGGTGGTCTTCGGCCTGCGCGACGCGAGCAAGCCCGCGTACCAGGCGCTGCTCACCCAGGCCGGGCCACACGTGCACGCCACCACGCCCGCGATGGCGGCCGCCGGCGCCGAGGTCGTCGTGATCGCCGTGCCGTTCGGCGCGTCGCTCGAGGCCGTGCGCGGGCTCGGCGACCTCGCGGGCAAGATCCTGATCGACTGCACCAACCCGGTCGGCCCCGACATCACCTGGGCGCCGCCGCCCGAAGGCTCGTCGGCGCAAGCGATCGCGGCCGCCGCCCCCGGCGCGCGCGTGGTCAAGGCGTTCAGCACCACGGGCGCCGAGAACATGCGGCAGCCGCGTCTGGGCGACGCGATCGCCGCGAACTTCCTGGCCGGCGACGACGCCCAGGCCAAGGCCGTGGTGGTCGGGCTCAGCCGCGACCTCGGCATGGAGCCTGTCGACACAGGCGGGCTGGCCCGCGCCCAGCAGCTCGAGTCGCTCGCGATCCTGTGGATCTCGCTCGCCTACCAGCAGGGCCTGGGCCGCGACTTCGCGTTCGCGCTGGCCCGCCGCACGCCGGTCTCGGCCGGCTAGCCGGCCCGGCCCGCCGCGGATCCGCCCGGGCAGCCGCGCGCGCGCAGGTCCGCGAGGTACGCCATGATCCGCCGCGCGTTGGTGCCCAGGTCGCCGCGGCCCAGCCGCGACTTCGAGCGCAGGTCCACCCGCGTGCCCGCCCCATCCGGCCGTAGCCGCACCACCACGTCGTCCTTGAACCGCATCAGCGAGGTGGTGACCGTGGCCTCGATCCGCCCCCGCGCGGCATCCTCCGCCACGATCTCCCAGCCCAGCGCCTGGGCCGCCGCGAGCGCCGACGCGAAAGCCTCGGCGGGCGGGCAGGCCAGGCTCAGCGGCTGCACCTCGGGGTGCAGGCGGGCCTGGATCGCGGCGACCTCGGCGCCGCCGTAGCCCGGCGGGTTGGGCGCGTCCTTGCGCGCGGGCAGCACGGCCTCGAAGGCCGGCGGATCCGCGGGATCGGTCGTGACGTCGTTGATCGGCGGCGAGCAGCCGGCGAGCAGCAGGACGCCGACAGCCAGCAGCACCCCGGCCGCCACCATGGCGCCGCCGGTCAGCCAGGCGCCGCTGGCGGCGAACGCCGTCATTCGGCCGCCAGTTGGCGGACCAGCTCCGCGGGGTTGCCGGTGGGCAGCTGGCAGGCCATGCCCGCGCAAAGGTAGGCCGCAGGCCCCCCCTCGATCCGCGTGCGGCCGGCGAAGAGCGGCACCTTGTCGGCGAGCGCGGCGATCGCCGCCTCGGGCCCGCCCGTCACCAGCAGGTCGGGCCTGTACCGATGGGACACCGCCTCGCGGAAGGCCGCCATCGCAGGCTCATCGAGCTCGCCGACCAGCACCACCTCGCGCCCCGGCAGGAGCAGCGCGTCCACCACCGAGAGCAGGCGGCCGAACCCCGACGGGTAGCGCGCCACGTACTGGCCGGTGGAGCGCACGGCCATCTCGGCGCAGGCCCTGAGCGCCTCGGCGCCCGTGAGCCTGGCGAGGCGGGCCGCGACGTCCGCGCCCACCGAGTTGCCGGCCGGCGTGGCGTTGTCGAAGACGTCGCGCGGCCTGGCCACCAGCCGCTCGTGCTTGAGGCCCGTGTCGTAGAAGGCACCCACCTCCTTGTCCCAGAACTCGTCGAGCATGACCGCGGTCAGCTTGAGCGCCTCTTCCAGCCACTTCGGCTCGAGGCTCGCTTCATGCAGCGCGAGCAGGCCGTCGATCACGTTGGCGTAGTCGTCGAGGAAGGCGTCGCCCTTGGCGTTGCCGCCCGTCCAGGTGTGCAGCAGCCGCCCGCCCACGCGCAGCTCGCTGAGCAGGAAGGTGGCGTTGCGGCGCGCGACCTCGAGCAGGTCCTCGCGGCCGAGCACGCTGGCGGCGGTCGCGAAGGCGCGCAGCATCATGCCGTTCCAGCTCGTGACGGCCTTCTCGTCGCGGGCAGGCTTCACGCGCTTCTCGCGCGCCTCGAAGAGCACGCGGCGGCCGCGCGCCACGGCCGTGCCCACCGACTCCACCGCGACGTTGAGCTCACGCGCGACCTCGGCCAAAGGCCGCGGCAGCCAGAGCACGCTCTTGCCCTCGAAGTTGCCGGTGTCGGTGATGGCGAAGGCGCCGCAGAAGAGCCGGGCGTCCTGCTCGCCGAGCAACGCGACGATCTCGGCGCGCGTCCAGGCGAAGAACTTGCCCTCCTCGCCCTCGGAATCCGCGTCCTGGGCCGAGTAGAAGGCGCCTTCCGGCGACGTCATCTCGCGCCGCACGTACTCCAGCGTCTCGGTCGCCACGACCTCGAAGAGCACGTTGCGCGTGGCCTGGAACGCCAGCACGTAGGTGCGCGCGAGCAGCGCGTTGTCGTAGAGCATCTTCTCGAAGTGCGGCACGAGCCACTGCTCGTCCACTGAATAGCGGTGGAAGCCGCCGCCGAGCTGATCGTACATGCCGCCGCGGGCCATCATCTCGAGCGTGTGGGTCGCCATCCCGAGCGCCCGCTCGGCGGGGGACCCCACCGCGCCTTCGACGCGGCCCAACTCGTAAGGACTTCGCCGGGCTGCGAGCCGCAGCAGCAGCTCGATGCCCATCGCGGGCGGGAACTTCGGCGCGCCGCCAAAGCCGCCCCAGCGCTGATCATAGCGCTTCTCGAAGTCCGCCAGCGCTGCGTCGAGGGTCGCCTCGGCGACCAGCCCCTCGGCGGGCGCCGGCCGCGTCATCTGCCCGATCTCGGCGGTGAGCGCCGTGCTGGTCTTCACGATCTCGGCGCGCTGGTTCTGGTAGGCCTCGGCCACGCTATGCAGCACGCGCGGGAAGCCAGGCATCTGGCCACGGTCCTCGGGCGGGAAGTAGGTGCCCGCGTAGAACGGCTTGCCGTCAGGGGTGAGGAAGACCGTCATCGGCCAGCCGCCACGGCCGGTCAGCGCCTGGGTGGCGGTCATGTAGACGTGGTCGACGTCCGGCCGCTCTTCGCGGTCGACCTTCACGTTCACGAAGTTCTTGTTCATGACCGCGGCGATGAAGTTGTCCTCGAAGCTCTCATGCGCCATGACATGGCACCAGTGGCAGGCGGAATAGCCCACCGAGAGCAGGATCGGCTTGTCGTCCCGCTTCGCGCGCTCGAACGCCTCGGGCCCCCAGGGGTACCAGTCCACGGGGTTGGCGGCGTGTTGGAGCAGGTAGGGGCTGGTCTCTGTGGCGAGCCGGTTGGCCATCCTGGGTGTCCTTCCGTAGCGGCCGGGGAAGCAGGGAGCTTCGCTGCGCCGCGGCGGTCCGATTATACGGCCTGGCGACCGAAAACCGGCTTGCGGGCATGTTAAACCGTCGCTCGCTCAGGTTGAATAGAGCGCGACCTGAGCGAAAGCGTCAGGCACGATGCGCGCGGGCGAAGTCTGAGGGCAACGGCCAGGTCGGAACCCCCAGGATGTTGGGCACGGCGCCCTCTAGGCCTTCAGGAGCCCCTGGGCAGGCGCAGCCACTGGCTTGACGACGCCAGCCTTTTCCTTCGCCAAGCGCGAGCCGAGCCAGCCGGTGAGCAGCGAGAGGCCGAAGCACACGATCGCGACCGTGCCCAGGCCGACCGAGCCGATGCCGACCGGCACGGCGATCACGGCGCCCAGCGCGCTCCAGGCGGCGATCGTCGAGGCGGTGGCGCCGACGGCGGAGAACAGGAAGGTGGCCCAGGCGAAGACCTTGCGATCGCCCGACACCTTGGCGTCGCCCTGGAGCGCGGCGGCCTTGTAGAGGTCCTGCACGGCGACCAGCAGGCCGAAGACCGGGGCGGCGCGCTCGAGCCACTTGAAGGCGATCCGCGCGATGTTCGCGACCGGCGCGGCCATCCGGCCGAGCCCGGCGAAGGCCCGGCTCATCACGCCGCTCTCGGCGCCGGCGGCGCTGCCGTTCAGGCGCGCGAGCGTGCCGGCCAGGAAAGCGCCGACCTTGTCGGTCAACGTGAACAGCGGCGCCAGCGGGCCGCTCTGGAGCATCTGCATGAACCCCATCAAGATGTCCTTGAAGTGGATCAGGTTGAACTTGATCTGGAACAGCTTGTTCTCGGTGTTGCCGAACATCATGTTCCAGAGCGCGCGCACCCAGCCGGTCGCGCCCTTCGGCGCGGCGAGCAGCTCGGGCTCGGGCTCGGCGGCCTGGGTCTTGACGCGGGTGTCGCCCGTGAAGCGCGCGGGCGCCGCGGCGGGGCGCGTGACGACGGCCTTCGCGGGCGCGGGCGCCGGGCGGGGGGCGGGGGCGGTCAGAAGACGATCGGGTTGTGGCACGTTCATCTTCCTCCTTTCCGCGCGCGTCACCTTCTCCTTCCGCAAAGGGGACGCCGATCGTGTGTGATTTTACATTCTTTTAACAGGTTCGCAATATTCACGGCGAGCGGGCTCAGGGACGCGGTTTCGCGATGAAGAGCGCCCAGCTCTGTTCGCCGCGCTCGGCCCTGGCGATCTTCTGGCGCCAGCGGGCCGCGAGGTAGTCGCGATCGGCGGCCTGGAGGTCGGCCTGGGGCAGCCGCGCGAGCTCGTCGCGGTGGACCTCGATGAAGAGATCGGTGAGGTCCTCGGCGGCCTCGACCTCGAAGCCCGCGGCGCCCAGCCGGGCGCGATAGCCGTCGATGTCCTCCAGCGCATAGCCATACTTCTCGACATAGGCTGCGAACTCCGGGCCAGGCCTGGCGCTACCCCGCACGTAGTCGGTGAAGAGCAGCGTCCCGGTCGGCGCCAGGCAGCCGCGCAGGGTGTCGAACAGGCGCGGCTTGTCCGCGATGTGGAGGAACGAGTCCCGGCTGTAGACCAGGCCGTAGTCGCTGTGCGGGTAATCGAAGCCGACGCAGTCGCCTTGCAGGAAGCCGACCCTGGCCGCGAGCCCCTCTTCCTCGGCGCGTTGCCGGGCGGTCCTGATCATCTCGCTGGACAGATCGATCCCGTCGACCCGACAGCCGTACGTGCGGGCCAGGTAAAACGCGCTGCCGCCCACGCCGCAGCCGACGTCCAGGACGGTTTGGTCGGCGGCGATCGCGACGCGGCTCAGGAACCGGCGGGTCGTCCCCTCGCCGCCCGGGCTCACGAAGTGCCGGCCGTAGATGGCCTCGTAGCGCCTGATCTCGTCGGCGGTGTAGCGATCGTCCAAGTGTCTGCCCCCATCCCCACGTCGGCCTGGCTTGTGGCATGCTAGAGAGGCGCATCGATAGGGTCAAGCCGGCCGGCGAGTCAGGCCCGCATCACATCCGGAAAGAATGCTCCCATGAATACAGCACTCACCGAGGCCATCCGGCGCATCCCGGCGTTGGCCGAGCTGGACGCCGCGTCGATCACCCATGATCGCCTCGGCGGGCTCACCAACGTGGTCTTCAAGGTGTCGACGCCCCGCGAGGCGTTCGCTGTGCGCATCCCCGGGGAGGGCACCGAAGCGTACGTCGATCGCCTCGTCGAGGCCCATAACGCGCAGGCAGCGGCAGCCTGCGGCGTCGCCCCGAAGCTGCTGTTCTTCGACAAGGCCGATGGCCTGATGATGACGCGCTTCCTGGGCACGTGCACGACGATGAGCCGCGAGCTGTTCCGCACCCGCCCGGGCGCGCCCGCCCGCGCGGCCAGGGCCTTCAAACGGCTCCACCAATCGAACCGGCAGTTCCAGACCACCTTCGAGCTCTTCTCGATGGTCAACGAGTACCTGGGCCACCTCGCGAAGCTCACCTCCCCCTTGCCCGCGGGCTACCATGAGGTGTTGAAGTCGTGCGACCGGATCCGGGCCGCCCTCCAGGCCCACCCTGTCCCCCTGGTGCCCTGCCACTGCGATCCGCTGGCCGAGAACTTCCTCGATGACGGCAAGCGGATGTGGCTGGTGGACTGGGAGTACTCGGGCATGAACGATCCGCTCTGGGACCTGGGCGACCTGAGCGTCGAGGCGGGCTTCGACGCGGCGCAGGACGCGGAGCTGCTGCACGCCTACTTCGACGGCCCGCCGCCTGTCGCGCAAGCCGGCCGCTTCGTGATCTACAAGGCGATGTGCGACCTGCTCTGGACGCTGTGGGGCCTGCTCCAGCATGCCAACGGCAACCCGGCGGACGACTTCTGGGCCTACGCGACGAAGCGGTTCGAGCGCTGCAAGCGCCAGCTGGCGCAGCCCGATTTCGAGCGGCACCTCGCGGCGATCGGCGAGTAGGCCGCCGGGGCGAAGGGTGATTAGCGACGGCGCTCGCGGAGCTGGCCGTTCGGGGCGATTTCGACCGCCTGGGCGATCGCCCCGACGCTCTTGATGAACGACGACAACCCGTCGAGCTTGCCCGGCGGGGGCGCATGGAGCCTGTCCTCCAGCGCGCCGAGGATGTGATCGCCGCCCGGGCCCGAGATCGTGCCGCCGTTCAGCAGCTTCACCGCCCACGGATCCACGCCCGTGTCGGCCGCAAGCTCGTCCAGCGCGCGCTCGGCCTCGCGGCCCCGCGCGAGCACCTTCTCGCCCTCGGCCTTCCAGGCCGCGCGCGCCTTCGGGTCGCCCGGCGCGGCGGGGTAGTGCGCGGCGGCGCGCAGCGCGTCGCGGTGCGGCGCGAGCATCGGCTCGAAGGCGTCGATGCGCACGCCATGCTTGTCGGCGGCGGCGATCGCGTCGCCGAGCGCCTTCACCTTGGTCTTGGCCGCCGTCCAGTCGGCGTCCGAGACCGGCGTGCGCGGGTCGAGCGCGGCGTCGCGCAGGATGTCGAGCACCTTCTCGGCGCGCACCAGCGTCTGGGCGGCGTCGCGCACCCAAGCGTCGCGCGTGGCGTCGCGGAACATGATCCGCGGCTTGGCCGGCAGCTCGAGGCCTGCGATCACCTTCATCGCGCGCTTCACGTCGGTGGGCGGCGTGTCCTTGGCGGCGGTGTGGCCGTCGGTCGCGAGCTTGGGCGCCGGCGTGTCGCCAGGCGCAACCGCCGCGGGGCGGGCGGCGGGCAGGTTGCCCGTGCTGGTGCTGGTGCCGTTGATCTGGGTCATGTGATCGCTCCCTCGCTCGTTCTGTTCTCTTACCCAGGCCCGAGGCACCTGACGCGCCGGGGCGCGCTCACGGCTCGCGAGCGGGCTCCACGCGCCAATTTGCCTCATTCCTTGCCTGAGGGCCCCTCAAACGGTAAGGTGGTCGCCATGACCGACGTCAACCTCTTCACCCCGCTCACCCTCCGCGGCGTCACGCTGCGCAACCGCATCGCCGTCTCGCCCATGTGCATGTACAGCGCCGAGGACGGCATGGCGTCCGATTGGCACCTCGTGCACCTCGGCGCGCGCGCGGCCGGCGGGGCCGGGCTGGTCATGGCCGAGGCCACGGCCGTCTCGCCGGAAGGCCGCATCAGCCCGCAGGACCTCGGCATCTGGGAAGACCGCCACGTCGCGCCGCTGGCCCGCATCGCCTCGTTCATCGCGACCCAGGGCGCGACGCCCGGCATCCAGCTCGCGCACGCCGGCCGCAAGGCCTCGACCCAGCGCCCCTGGGAGGGGCACGGACCGCTCGCCCCGGCGGCGGGCGGCTGGTCGCCCGTGCTCGGCCCGAGCCCGCTGCCCTTCGACGACGGCTGGCAGGTGCCGGCGGCGCTCGACGAGGCCGGCCTCGCGCGGATCGTGAGCGCCTTCGCCGACGCGGCGCTGCGCGCCCTGGTGGCGGGCTTCCACGTCATCGAGATCCATGCCGCCCACGGCTACCTGCTCTCCGAGTTCCTCTCGCCGCTCGCCAACCAGCGCACCGACCGCTACGGCGGCTCGTTCGAGAACCGCGTGCGGCTGCTCGAGGAGGTGGTGGACGCCGTGCGCACCCGCTGGCCCGAGCACCTGCCGCTCTTCGTGCGCCTCTCCTGCACGGACTGGACCGAGGGCGGCTGGACGCCCGACGACACCGTGGCGCTCGCCAGGCGCCTCGCCGGCCGCGCCGTCGACCTCGTCGACTGCTCCTCGGGCGGCAACGCCGCGAAGGCCAAGATCCCCGCGGGGCCGGGCTACCAGACGGCGTTCGCCGCGCGCGTGCGCGCCGAGGCCGGCATCGCGTCGGCCGCCGTCGGCGTGATCACCGATCCCGCGCAGGCCGATCACATCGTGCGCACCGGCCAGGCCGACCTGGTGTTGATCGCCCGCGAGATGCTGCGCGATCCGCACTGGCCGCTGCGCGCCGCGGCCGAGCTCGGGCACGAGGGCCCGTGGCCGGCCCAGTACCTGCGGGCACGGCCCGCCTACCACCGAAAGGGATGACGCAGCGGCGCCCGGCGCTGGCGGCCGGAGGTTTGCTCGCCTGGCGGCGGTGGTATGCCTCGAGCATGAGCAACGCGAAAAGCTGGTGGGGGGTGGCGATGGCCGTGGCGTTGGCCGCCTGCGCGGCGCCGCCGGCGGGACCCGCGCCCGCGGCTTCGCCGACGCCCGAGCCCGAGCGCCGGGTCAGCCTGGCGCTGCCGACGGGGGGACCCGCGCTCGTCGGCGTGGCGCTCGCGCCGCCGGGGCTCGTCGCGGCCGGCGACGAGCTGATCGCGAGGGACGCGGGCGCACTGATGCTCGCATTCGCTCGCCTCCCTTCGGTCGCCGGCAACGACGCCGGCTCGTTGGCAGGCCCGCGCGGCGTGCGGCTGATGGCGATGGAAGGCGCGCCGCTCGCGGACGCCGTGGTCTACCTCGCGGACGCGGGCGGCAAGCGCCTCAAGGATTTCCCGGCCGCGCGCACCGGCCCGAACGGCGCGTTCGCGTTCCAGCGCCTGCCGTTCGGCGAGGTGCTGGTGGTGGCGGTGCTCGCCGCGACCGCGGACGGCAAGCTCGCCCGCTTGCAGGCGATGGCCGGTGGTCCGCTGGCCCGCCAGCCGCTCACGGTCGACCCTGCCGCGACGATCGTGAGCCGCTTCGTCCTCGACGACGCGCCGGGCGCGCTGGCGGGCTTCGACGCCGCGCTGCACAAGAAGGCGCTCGAGCGGTGCCGCGAGGTGCTCGGGCCGGAGCGCGCGCCCGACTGGACCTCGATGACCGACATCCGACGCTGGGCGGAGCAAGCCGGCGACGACCGGATGGTCGCCGCGCTGCGCGGCCTGCGTGGCGCGATGGGCCGCGACGGCAGCGGCACGATGCCCGTGCCCGCGGCCTCGCCTTCGGTGCCGCCTGCCGGCGCGCCGAGCGCGCCGCCGTCGTAGGCTAGTCGCCGCGCACGAAGTACATCCAGTTGCCGCGCGCGTCGATGCCCAGGCGCCAGCCGGTGTAGCCGTCGGCCTTCCAGCGCGCCACGCGCGCGGCCGGGAACGTGGGCTTGAGGGCTTCCCAGTCCGCGGGCGTCGGGTTCGCGGCCGCCGCGGCCGGCCACAGGTAGATGCCCGCATCGGCGGCGTGGGGCATGCGCAGGAGCGCCGCGAGCTTGGGCAGCGGATCCTGGCCGAGCTTGGCCTCGGCGCGCCAGAAGGCGGCGGGGCGGCGCTTCTCGAAGCCGAAGTGGTAAGTGAAGCCCTTGGTCCGCTGCGCGAGCGCCTCGAGCTCCTCATAGCGGCCCGCGCTGGCGAGCCTATGAATCATCTCGCGCGTGCGCGCGACCGGGACCGGCAGCCCGGCGGCGGCGGCCACGGCCTGGGGACGCGAGGCCGCGGTGGCCGGCGGCCCCCAACCGGCGAGCAGGCCGAGGGCGCTGGCGAGCATGAGGGCGAAACGGAGCGAAGAAGCGGCCACAGGCGTGATCCTCCGATCAATCGCCGGCATCATACCCTGGCCGCGCCGGCCTCTCCCGCGCGCCGAGCCGGCGCCCTGCGCGAAAACAGCCGCTTGCCGCTTGCCGCAGCCAGGTCCAGCGGCGACCATGGGCCTCAGGCCCTTGCCGAACCGGGCCGACGAGGAGACTTCGATGCCGGAGCATGATTGGCGACCGGGCGATGCGGCCGAGCGCGCCCGCGAGAAGAACCGGGTGCAGTGGTACGAGCACGACCACGCCAAACACACAGGTCCCGCGATCCCGTTCAACAAAGACGCGGTCTTCACCTCCGAGGAGGCCGTGAAACGTGACCGCGACGTGGTGCGGAAGTTCGATGCCGCGAGAAACGACTGGGTCCCGACGGACGACAAGGAGCCGGACTTCGACCTGGATCTCCGATCCGAGGAGATGCGCGGCCAGGGGCTGTAACAGACCTAGGGCTGGGTGTACCAGGAATCGGGCTGCTGGCCGCCCTCCTCGTAGACCGTGCCCGGCAGGTCCATCATCTGCGACGGCGTGAGCCCGGTCTCGGGGTCGACCGGCTCGGCCTCCATGCGCATCACGGGCTGGTTCGGCGCGTAGTCGTCGCCAGGCTGGATCTCGGTGTAGCCGCCACCCGGGCCGACGTTGCGCAGAATGCCGTCCTTGCGGGCGATCGCCTGGTTCACCTTGCTCCAGTTCACCAGGTGGCTCACGCCGGCCTGGGCCGCCAGTGCCGCGACCGTGCCGCGGTAGTCGAAGCGGCGGTTGTAGATGTCCGGGTACGCGGACATCCAGACCGTGTCGCCGCCGGCCGCGAGCAGCACCGGCTGGTACACCACGCGGATCGGCGTGCCGAGCCAGACGCGCTCGTAGAGGTCCTTGATGTCGTTGGCGCGGAAGCGCACGCAGCCGTGCGAGGCGTAGCGCTTGATCGAGGTCGGCGTGTTGGTGCCGTGCATGCCGAACGAGCCGTTCCAGAAGCCGATCCAGCGCGGGCCGAGCGGGTTGCGCGGGCCCGGCGGCACCTTGGTCTTCACGCGCTGGCCGCGCGAGGCCATCTCCTTCTGGATCGAGGCCGGCACGAACCAGGTGGGGTTCTTCTGCTTCGCGACGACCTGGGTGAGGCCGAGCGGCACGGGGTTGTCGGGCGTCGAGACCGCGACCGGGTAGTCCTTCTCGACCGTGCCGCCGTGCACGAGGTAGACGTGGCATTCGGGCACGTTCAGCACGAGGCCGTTCACCGCGGCCGCGAAGCGCGGCGTCACGCGGCGCGAGTCCACGCGCAGCCGGCCTGCGCCCGTGTTGCTCACGCGCACCGGGTGCACGCCGTACTTCACGGCGACCCAGGCCGGCGAGTCGCCGTAGCGCAACGCATGGTCGTAGATCGCGCCGGTGACCCGACCGGGGCCGGCGAAGGCGCTGGCGGCCGCCTCCGCGCCCGCAGGCCAGGCCAGCGGCGCGGCAGTCACGGCGATCAGGGCCGCGACCAGCGCCTGGCGGGTCATACGCATGGATCGGTCCTCCGGCAGCGACACGGGACTACTGCGAGATCGGCGGCGGGAAGCCCGGCGGCCGCTGCAGCTCGGGCGAGGGCGAGGCCGGCATCGGCGTGGGCGTGGGCGTGGGCGTGACGGTGATCGCCGGGGTTTCGGACGCCTCCGGCGTGGGCTCCGGCGTGACCAGCGGCGTGGCCTTCGGCGTCGGCTGCGGGCGCGGCGTGCGCGACGGCAGCGGGCTCGGCTTCGGCGTGGCCAGGATCAGCGGCTTGGTCGGCGCGAGCGGCTGGCCGACGTCCACCAGGATGCCGTCCTTGTCGCGCAAAGCCTTCTCGACCGCCGGCCAGTGGAGCCGGTCGAGCACGCCGGCCTTCTTGGCGAGCCCCTTGAGCACGCCGCGGTAGTCGTAGCCGAGGCCGTAGTAGTCCGGGTAGATCGAAATCCAGACCGACCTGCGATCGACCGCGAGCAGCGCGGGCTGGTAGATCACGCGCACGGGCATGCCGAGATACACGCGCTCGTAGAGGTCCTCGATGTCGTCGCGCAAGAAGCGCACGCAGCCATGCGAGGCGTAGCGCTTGATCGACCAGGGCGAGGTCGTGCCATGGAAGCCGAACGAGCCGTCGGAAAAGCCGATCCAGCGGGTGCCGAGCGGGTTGAGCGGGCCGGGCGGCACGCTGGTCTTCACCTCGCGGCCGGCGTCGGCCATCTCCTTCTGGATCGACTTGGGCACGTACCAGGTGGGGTGGCGGGTCATGCTCACCACGCGCGTGCGGCCGATCGGCGCTTTCTTGTCGGAGGTCGAGACGCCCACGGGGTAGTCGGAGACGAGCCGGCCGCGGTCGACGAGGTAGACGTGCGCCTCGGGCAGGTTCAGCACGATGCCGTGGGTGGTGGGCGCGAAGAGGGGCGTGACGCGGCGCTGGTCCACGTAGATCGTCTCGCCGACTTCCATGCCGTCGGCCAGCTCGCGCTGGCTGGGCTTGGTGATGCGCACGGGGTTGCACTTGAACATCACGCCCAGGCGGTTCATGTAGTCGCCGCGCTTCACCCGGTACGGGTTCACGTTGCCCGACACGACGCCCGGCTGCAGGGTCGGCTCGGCGGCCGGGGCGGGCTGCGCGAGGGCAGGGCCGGCGGTGACGCCGGCGGCGACGGCCAGTGGCGCGACGAGGCGGACGACCTGGGCTCGAGAAAGGCTCACCGGGGAACTCCTGAACCGGCCACCCGCCGGGAATCGTGCGACGCGCTTGCGTACCTGGCGATCGTAGAAAAGGCGCGCACCCCTTGTCAATGACGGCCGCCACGCCGTTTCATACCCGGCGAGCGGCCGGGCCTCGCCGCGGGTATCATGCGGCCACGCCATGACCCTCGAATCCCCGCTCGCTCCCTCCAGCTCCCGACCCTTCGGCCTCGCCTGGCCGGGCGACGCCGAAGCGCGCGCGCAGGCCGTTGCGCCCGCCCTCGGCGAGCTCGCGGCGGCGGGCGTGCTCGGCACGGGCCCCGCCCCGCACCGCTTCATCGAGGGCGACAACCTCGCGGTGCTCAAGCGCCTGCAGGCTGAGCTCGCGGGCGCCGTGCGCCTGATCTACATCGACCCGCCCTACAACACGGGCACCGCGATGCGCTACCACGACCGCTTCGGCCACGCCGCCTGGCTCTCGATGATGTGGCCGCGGCTTGCGGCCGCCCGCGAGCTGTTGGCGGCGGACGGCGCGATCTTCGTGAGCATCGACGACCACGAGGTGCACCACCTGCGCCTGCTGCTCGATGAGATCTTCGGCGAGGAGAACTTCGTCTCGACGGTGGTCTGGCGCAAGAAGGTCGTGCGTGGCCGCGGGGCGCGCCACGTGTTGCCGCAGACGGAGTACATCCACGTCTACGCGAAGAAGCTCGCGATGCTGCCGGCGTTCGCCGAGCCCCTCACCGACGAGATGCGCGGCGCCTACACCCAGGCCGACGCGCGCGGGCCTTACAAGCTGATCCCGCTCGCGAAGAGCGGCACGGCCCATTCGGCGAGGCCGAATCTGCTGTACCCGATCCAGGCGCCCGACGGCACCCAGGTGGCCTGCCCGACCCACCAGTGGCGTTGGAGCCGCGAAACGCTGGCCGCGCGGATGGACGAGATCGTCTTCAAGCGAGGCAAGGACGGCGGCTGGCGGGTCTTCACCAAGCAGTATCTGCAACTCGCGGCCGGCGAGCGCGAGCGCACGCCGATCTCGTACTACGATCGCGCGACCACCACCGACGGCACGGCCGAGCTCAAGGCACTCTTCGGCCGGCCGGTGATCGACTTCCCCAAGCCGGTGCGCCTGCTGCGCGATCTGATCACCTGGGCCACGCCGCGCGACGGCGCGCGCGACGAGATCGTGCTCGATTTCTTCGCCGGCACCTGCCCGACGGCGCAGGCGGTGCTCGAGCTGAACGCCGAGGATGGCGGCGCCCGCCGCTTCATCTGCGTCCAGGCGCCCGCGCCGCTCGACGATCCCGAGTTCGCGACGATCGCCGCCCTCGGCCGCGCCCGCATCGCGCGCGTGCTCGCGGATCTCGGCCCGGGCGCGCCGGGCGTCGCGCTCCAGCGCTGGGAGCCTTGAGGGCCTGCCGGGTATGAAGGGTCGTGGAGGCCACCCCCATGCCCCGGCACCCCGCTCGCAGGCTCGGCATCATCGCGGCGATCGCCCTCGCCGTGGCGCTCGCCGGCTGCCCCGGCGAGACGCCCGTGACGCCGACGTCGAGCAAGGCGCCGCGCAAGGCCTCGCCCTCCCCGCGGGCCACCGCGACGGCGACCGCCCCGCTGCCCACGCTCACGCCCGGCGCCACCGCCACGCCCGGCCCGAACGGCACAGCGTCGCCTGTGGCCCAGGCGAGCCCGTCGCCCGGCGCCTCACCGAGCGGCACGCCGCTGCCGGTGGGCCCGCCGCCCTCGGGCCAAAAGCTCGCCGTGGGCGGCACGGTCTACGACGAGGCGGGCAGCCAGGTCGTGGGCGCCACCGTGAAGGCGAAGTCGCTCGACCAGCGCGCGGCCTTCGAGGGCACCGCCACCACCGACGGCGACGGCCGCTGGTCGATCAAGGACGTGCCGGAAGGCGCGAACGTCGAGATCACGGCGACCAAGGCCGGCTTCACCACGCGTCGCCGGGTCGCGGCCTTCACGGCCGGCTTCGACGCCAGCACCGACTTCGGCGCGGCCGGCGGCAAGAACTCCGCGGCCGCGGCCGCCTTCATCAGCAAGTACCCCGAGATCGCGCTGCTGGAGCCGGACACGGCGGCGCTCGCCGCGGGCCGGATCGGCTTCAAGCTGATCCTCTCCTCCCCGCTCGCCGCCGCCGACCAGGCGCGCTTCCTGGCCGCCGTGCGCGTGTGGCCCGCCAACGACGCCGCGGCGCCTGAAGGCGACGCGGACGACGACGACGACGAGAACCTCGCGAGCCTGCCGGACACCGGCGCGGTGCTGCCCGAGCCGATCATCGAGAACGACGAGGCCGCGGACGGCTACGAGGTCGACTACGTCGTGAAGGAGGCCACGGCCTTCCTCAGCGCGGGCGGCGTCAAGCCGACCGGCAGCTGGAGCGCCGATGGCACGACGCTGACCTTCGCCTTCAACGCGCCGCTCACGCGCGCCAGGCGCGAGAACGCGCGCTACCACGTCGGCCTCGTGCGCGGCACCGATGCGCAGGCCATGAAAGACACCGACGGCGACGCGCTCGGCACCAACCGCCACGGCGAGTTCAGCGGCTCCTCGCCGCTGGCAGGCAACCTGCTGCGCAACCTCTTCCGCGAGGAGGTCCTCTCGATCGCCGACGAGGACGGCAACGGCACGATCACCGCCGCCGAGCGCTGGACCTCGACCCACGACACGGTGCACACCCTCGCGCTCGCGGGCGACGACGCGCCGCCCAGGCCCACCGCCGTGAAGGTCGTCAAGGACGTTTCGGGCCACTTCCGCATCGAGCTGACCTTCTCCGAGCCGATGACGGTCTACAACGGCAAGCCCGACGGCCGTGCCCACGTCTCGCTCGACGGCGACCGCGACCGCGACGGCTTCCTCGACGACGCCAACGCCTTGCACCACTACACCTTCGCGCTGGGCGCCGCGGCGGGCGACACGGCGGGCGTCACGCTGAACGGCTTCACGTCGGGCACCGACCTCGACCCCGACCCGCGCACCGTCTCGACCTTCGGCATCGAGGGCGATCGCAAGAAGGAGTTCGCGTTCAGCCTCGGGGCGGCCGCGTTCCAGCGGCGGCTCGAGAACGCCTCGACCGGCGAGGTGATCGTCGACGTGGCCGAGGACGACCCGCGCATCGTGCGTTTGACGATCAAGAACCGCGCGAACTGGCTCGACGCCGGCGTGAAGGAGCTGCGCGTGCGCGTCGAGGACGTCGCGGATCCGAGCGGCCAGACCATCACGGGTGCGGCGGCGGACGCCAACACGCTCACGACCGCGATCCCCTAGCCGGCCCGACCAGGGCGAGCGCGCCGCGCGCCCCCCAGGGGGCAGGCGAGGCGATCATGGTCACACCGCCCCTGTGACCGTCTGCCGCCTTCGCCTGCCCGGGCCTGTGATAACCTGGCGCCATGCACGCGCGCACATTCAGCTTCCTCCCGCTCCTCGCAGCCCTCCTCGCCGTGGCCTGCGCCCCGGCCGGCGGCCCCCCGCCTGCGCCGGCCGCGCCCGCGCCATCGCCCAGCGCGCAGCCCGCGGCCACCCCCAGCGCCGTCGCGACGCCAGCGGCCACGCCGACCCCTGCGCCCGCCGCCACGGCCACCGCCGAGCCGATCGCCACGGACATCGACGGCACCGTGTACGACCTCGCGGGCCAGCCGGTCGCAGGCGTGCGCGTGACCGTGCGGGCGCTCGGCGCGACGCCGTCATTCACGGGCGAAGCGACCACCGACGCCGCGGGCCGCTACGCGATCGCGCAGGCGCCGCCCGCCGTGGACCTCGAGGTCCAGGCCCAGCGCGCCGGCTGGACGCCGCGCCGCCGCCTGGCGAGCGTCGCCGGCGCCAGGCAGGCGATCGACTTCGGCGGCGACGAAGTCACCGCGGCGGCCTTCTTCCTCTCGCCGCATCCCGAGATCACGGCGACCGAGCCGCTGAACGGCGCCCTCTACGCCGACCCGTCGCGCCTTACATTCAGCCTCACGCTCAGCGAGCCGCTCGACGCGGCGAACCGCGAGCGCTTCGAGGCGGCCCTGCGCCTCATGCCGGCCAACCGGGAGGCCGGCGGCGGCGAGGATCTCGCGCTCAACGAGGACGTCTACCCGCTCGAGCGGCTCGCGAAGGCGCTCGGGAGGTACGTCATCGCGGACGGCACGGCCTTCCGGCCGCTGAGCGCCGCCCGCGCCCAGGTCATGTGGTCGGCGGACGGCCGCCGGGCCACCTTCACGTTCAACGCCCCGCTGCTCGAGCACCGCACGCGCGCGGCCCGCTACCAGGTGGTCCTCGCCGCCGGCGCCGAGCCGATCCGCGACGCCGAGGGGCTGACGCTCGGCACCGGCCCCGCAGGCGTCCTCAACAGCTGGCCACAGGCAGGCGGGCTGGTGCTGGGGGCCTTCCACAGCCTCGACAACCGGCTGCGCGCGATCGCGGGCATCGCGGACGGCCCCGCCGCGCGCTGGGCGGCGACCCACGACAACCACGCGGGCTTCCGCCTCGACAACGACGGCGCGGCGCCGCGGCTGCTCGCGGCGCGCGTCCAGGTCCAGGAGGGCGACACGC
Source organism: Candidatus Sericytochromatia bacterium (assembly GCA_036675505.1). GTDB lineage: Bacteria > Cyanobacteriota > Sericytochromatia > S15B-MN24 > JAQBPE01 > JAKFEW01. The sequence goes on along the minus strand of JAKFEW010000130.1, from coordinate 2,793 downwards.
ACTTGCGCCTATCCTTCGACGAGCCGCTGATCGCCTACGACGGCACCGACGAGGGGCTCGTGGCGACGGGCACCGGCCAGCTGGCGGCCGACCTCGCGGGCATCACCTTCGCCGTGGGCGAGCGCGACGACCTCGCCGACGTGCGGCTCGACGGGGAGCTGAGCGGCTCCGAGGTGGTGATCGACCCGCGCGCCACCGCGACGTTCGGCGCCGAGGGCGAGCGCAGGCGCGAGGTGGGCTTCGCCGCTGGCGCGTTCGCCCTCTCGGCGGCCGGCGAGCCGGACGGCACCGTCACGCTGGCGCTCGACGAGCGCGACCCGTTCACGCTCGTCCTCACGATCCACGGCCGCGACGACTTCTTCGCCGAGGCGCTGCGCGAGATCAAGGTGCGCGTCGAGGGCCTGGCCGATCCGGTCGGCAACGCGCGCGACGAGGACGAGGCGGATGACGACGTCGTGACCGCAACTCTATAGCCTGAATAACCGCGAATAACCCACTCAATCATTCGGGGCTGGTCGCTCGCTATGCGAGACCAGTCCCGAATACTTTATGTCGGCCGTCACATGAAATCGGAAATGCAAATCACGCGATCAGCGTGAGCGTGAACAATGGCATCATTCACCAACAGCGGTACATTGAGATTGTGGACGCGGCAAGTCGCCGACGCAACCCACAAGATAAATGAGTTTCGATTCCCCGATTCAGGAGGAGATAGACATGACGAACAACAAGCTTTCGAAGATTGCCCTCGTGACGATGGCCCTCGCGCTCACCGCCTGCAACCCCAGCGCCACCACGCCGCCGGTGCCGACCGTCTCGGGCAGCCCCACCGCGGCCCCGATCGCGAGCCCCTCGGCCGGCCCGATCGGCCAGCCCAGCGGCCAGCCCGGCGGCCAGCCGACGGCCGCGCCGTCCGGCGCCCCGGCCTCGGCGACGCCCAACGCCGGTGACCCGGTCACCGCCAAGCCGGTCGTCGTCTCCGGGATGGTCTACGACGAGAAGGGCGCGGCCGTCGAAGGCGCGCTGGTCACCATCCGCTCGCTGAACACCGCCGCCAAGTACGAGGCGACCGCCACCACCAGCGCAGGCTCCTGGGTCGTCAACAACGTGCCCGAGGGCGTGAACGTGGAGGTCGTCGCGACCAAGGCCGGCTGGACCAGCCGCAAGCGGGTCGGCTCCTTCCAGGCGAACGCCAGCGAGCGCAACACCGTGAACTTCGGTGGCTCCTCGAATACGCTCGACGCCGGCGCCGCGTTCTTCATCTCGAACCTGCCCGAGGTCGAGGCGACCGAGCCCGTGAACAAGGCTGAAGAGCAGGATCCGACCACGCTGACCTACAAGCTGAAGCTCAGCGAGCCGCTCAGCGAGACCGGCCGCAAGCGCTTCGAGGATGCGATCCGCGTCTTCCCCGCGAACGCCGCGGCCAGCCCGAACCTGGCCGCCGCCGACCTCGAGGACGCCGCCGACACCGGGGTGATCGCGGTCGAGGCCAGCTACGACTACGTGATCAAGCAGGGCACGACCTTCCTGGGCGACTCGACGACTTCCGCGACGGTGACCTGGAACGAGGCCAAGACCGAGGCCACGCTCGCCTTCAAGGCCCCGCTGATCGCCAACGAGTCGACCGCCGCGAAGTACCAGGTCGGCCTGGTCGCGAGCACCGCGAGCAGCCCCGAGATCGAGGACCTGCAAGGTGAGCAGCTCGGCACCAGCGACGCGGGCAGCCTCTCGGCCTACCCGGCCGCGGGCAACCTGATCCGCAACGTCTTCAAGGAGATCGACCTCGCGCTCGAAGCCGCGCCGGCGTCCGCCGCGGACCGCTGGAACGCGACCCACGACTCGGTGGCGACCTTCAAGACCAAGAAGGACGTGACCGTGCCGAAGCTCGAGGGCGTCGCGATGAGCACCGTCAACGGCGACTCGCGCATCGAGCTGACCTTCTCCGAGCCGATGACGGCCTACGACGACACCGACGGCTACTCGCACCCCGAGCTGATCGACCTCACGAACTACAGCTTCGCGGTCGGCGAGAAGGCCTCCGACCTCACGCTCACGCTCGAGGGCGAGGCGTCGGCGCCGGACATCAACCCCGGCACCGAGGCGGTCTTCGGTGACGACGAGGCGGACGACGAGGAGGAGTTCCGGATCGTCGACGAGGACGGCACGCCGAACAACGGCCAGACCCAGACCGGCGACATCGCGATCGAGGTCGACCCGCGCAACGCCAAGGTCGTCTGGATCACGATCGAGGGCCGCGAGGACTGGATCGACAGCGACATGGGCGCGATCAAGGCCCGCGTCGAGGGCGTCGGCGACCCGGCCGGCAACGCGATCACCGACTCGAACGCCGACAAGACCAACGTGATCGGCGACCTGTAACACGCGGCTTCCCGGCTGCATGGATCCCGAAAGGGGGTGGGCCTCGGCCCGCCCCCTTCGTTTCGCGGCGACGCCGGGCCGATCGCTTCCGTACTTGCCCGCCGGACCCGCGCGGGCGACGAGAAGGGCCTTCCACGGATGCCGAGCGGGGGTCGCGATGCCCATAATCAGGCGTTTCCGCTGCATCCGATCGCCACGAGGTTCGCGCGATGACCGTCGCCCCCATCACCCAGCCCACCCTGCTCTTGCTCGCGCTCGCCGTCGCGGCCTGCGCCCCCTTGCCCGCCCCGCAGGCCGGCGTCCCGGCCCCGCCGGCCGCCACCTCCGAGGCGGTCGCGGCGATCGCCCCGTCCACCGCCACCGCGGCCGCGGTCCCCACGGCCGTCGTGGCCGCCGCGGCGGCCGCCCCCTCGG
>JAKFEW010000045.1:0-3032 GCA_036675505.1 Candidatus Sericytochromatia bacterium | reverse complement strand
GCGCAGGCGCTCGACCTCGCTGGCCGGCAGCTTGTCGAAGGTGGCCTGGTCGCCTTTGACGAACTGATTGAGCACGTAGCTCGCGCCCAGCGTGGCGGCCGTGTCGATGGCCACCTCGCGCGGGCCGGTGCCGCCCCTGGGCAGGATCGCCGAGAGCTCGCCGCCGTTCCAGAGCCGGACCTTCAAGACCAGGTTCTCGCTGGGCAAGGTGGCCTGGATCTTGAAGCCGCCCTGGCCGTCCGAAACGGCCGCGAGCGGCTTGTTGGCCGCGTCCACCAGCGCGCGGCCGGTGGCGTCCTGCACGAAGACGGTGGCGTCCACCAGCGTGGACTCGGGCGCTTCGCCGGCCTGGGCGAGCTTCCGGTTCGCGGTGAGCGAGCCGCCATGGTTGGCGATCACGGCGCCGCCGTTGTTCGCGATGATCCCGCCGCTGTTGTTGGCGATGATGCCGCCGCTGTTGTTCGCGATGATGCCGCCGCCGTGGTTGCTGATCAAGGATGCGCCGTGGTCCGAGATCAACTTGACCTTGCCGGTGAGCTGGCTGGTCTCGCCGGTCTGCGCCACGGTGCGCGTGAGCACGCCCGCGGGCAGCTGCGGCGTGGCGGTGGGGGCGAGCGCGGGCGGCCGCGCCGGCGTGTCCTTGCTGGTGGGCGAGGTGCCGTTGGGCTTCTTCGCGGCCGTGGCGGTCGGCTTCGTGCCGCCCGGGATGGGCACGCAGCCTGTGGCTGCGACCAGGACGGCGACGAACAGGGCAATATGTCGGGACATACTGGCCACGTACCACGTCCGGTCTGGAATCAAACGGCCCCTCGCCCGGTCCCGGCCGGGGTCAGAAAGAGCCCGCGGGGAGGAAGCGGATCAGGTTCGCGCCGGCGTCCATGATCACGAGCCGCCCCGTGGGGTCGATCGCGAGGCCGGATGGCAGCAGCAGGCCGTCGGCGGCCGCGGGGTCGGTGAAGAACTTGCCGCCGGGGCCCGCGATCGTGGTGACCGTGCCGTCGGGCGCGATCTTGCGCACGCGCGCGGCGACCTTGGGCAGCTGGTCGATCGGCAGGTCGTCGAAGCCCTTCGTGATGCCCGCGATCAGCGGCAGGCTGACCGTGCCGAGCTCGCCGACGTACACGTTGCCCGCGGCGTCGACGCACAGGCCGCCCGGCAACATGAGGAACGCCGTCTGGCGGTCGCTGCCGCCCGCACCGGTCGGGTCGGCAGCCAGGCCCATCATCGTCTGGATCTTGTCCTGGCCGCAGTAGGTCTCGATCGTCGAGCCGTCCGGGGCGATGCGGCGGATGCGCATGTTGCCGGCGTCCGCGATGTAGAGCGCGCCGTCGGGCCCGTAGGCGACGCCGAGCGGCGTGTCGAGGCGCGCGGCCGCGGGCGGGCCGCCGTCGCCGCCGAAGCCACCCGCCTGGCCGCCCACGCCCGCGAACAGCTCGACCTGGCCGTCCGCGCGCAGGCGGTGGATCTGGTGGACGTAGACGTCGGACCAGGCCGGCAGGCCCGTGGGGTCGATCGCGAGGTCCATGCCGCGGCCCATCGTGTAGGCCGCTGGCGCGACCGGCTTGGCGGCCTCGAGCCGGCCCTGCTCGCCGTCGTGGCCTGCCGCCGTGGTGATCGTGCCGTCCGGCGCGATCTTGCGCAGGCGGTGGTTGCCTGAGTCGAGCACCCAGATCGTGTCGCCGCCCAGGTCGAGCCCGGTCGGCATGTCGAACCGCGCCGCGCTGGCCGGGCCGCCGTCGCCCGCGAAGCCGATCGAGCCGCCGGCGATCGTCTCGAGGGTCTGGCCGTCGAAGCGCCTGAGCGTGTGGCTGCCGCCGTCGGAGACCACCATGCGCTTGCGCGAGTCGAAGCCCAGGCCGCCGGGCGCGTTGACGGCGATCGCCCCGTCCGTGCTCGACTGGCTCGTCTTGGCCTGGCCGGCGATGCGCGCCAGCGTCTGGTCGGGGCCGAGCGACCAGACGGCATTCGCGCCGTAGTCGCTGATCAGCAGCCGGCCATCGGGCTCGAAGAGCAGGCCGCTGGGCTTGCCGAGCTCGGCGGTGCCGGCCGGGCCGCCCTGGCCTGCGAGCACCGTCTTCTGGCCATCCAGGCCGACCCGCACCACGCGATTGCCGTCGTTTTCGCATACGACCGGCAAGCCGTCCGGCCCGAGGCGCATGCAGCCTTCCTTGCTGAGCGGCGCGAAGCCGCTCGCGACCTCGGTCCAGGCCGCCGCACCGGGCGTCAGGCGCCAGAGGCCCGCGAGATCGCGCGTCAACACCCATACAGCGCCGTCGGCCGCCACCGCGACGGACACGATGCCGCGGTCGCGCCACGACGCGGGGCCCTCGGGCAGCGCGCGGATCGCGCCGTCGGGCGCGACCGTGAGCACGCGCGGCGCCTGGCCGTACACGCGGGTCTCGCCGATGTACAGCGTGCCGTCGGGCGCCACGTCCAGCGCCCACGGCTTCATGCTCGATTCGGTCGCGCGGGCGCCGAGCGGTGCGCGCGCCTCGTCGCCATTGCCGGCCACCACGCTCACCGTGCCGTCCTGGGCGATCTTGCGCACGCGCGCGGTCCCGGCGTCGACGCCGTAGATCGCGCCGTCCGCGCCGAGGCGGAGGTCGTTGAGGCCGTACCAGTTCGCCTTGGCCTTTTCGCCCTGGATGCTGTCGAGCCAGGTCGTGATCGTGCCGTCCGGCGCCACGCGTCGGATGCGGCCGACGACGCCCTCGCCGATCAGCAGCGAGCCGTCGGCCAGGCGCAGCAGCGCGCGCGGGTCGGCCAGCGGCACGCCGGTGGCCTGGCGGCCGCCGCCCAGGTTGGCCTGGCCGAGCAGCAGCGCCTTGATCTCGCTGAGGGTCTGGTCGACGGCGGGGGCTTTCGCGCGCAGGTCATCCGTGAGCCTGACCAGGCCCGCGGGGCTGTAGTCGGGCGTCTGGCCGATCAGGCCGCGCGCGGCGTCGAGGTCGCGGCGCAGGCGCTCGACCTCGCTGGCCGGCAGCTTGTCGAAGGTGGCCTGGTCGCCTTTGACGAACTGATTGAGCACGTAG
>JAKFEW010000020.1:0-66124 GCA_036675505.1 Candidatus Sericytochromatia bacterium | reverse complement strand
CGGTCGCCGCCGCCGGATTGGAGGTGTCGGGAAGGTTGGTCGACGCGGCGGTCGCCGCTCCGAACGTACCCAGAGCGGCCAGCACCAGTGGGGTGAGGATCGTCATCACACCCACCATGAAGCCGTTCCAGATGCCTTCCGCCTTCGAGCGCAGATCGCTCACGTTACCCGTGATGTAAGAACCGATCGCGACTGCCAGCAAGCTGGCGATCGCCGCGCCCCAGCCGAACTCGGCGGAGGTCAGCCCGCCGAACACGCCGAAGGAGCGGTCGAAGCCGAGGCCCAAGAACAGGGCGCCCAGCAACAGGGACGTCACCAAAGAAATAGCCAGACCCGCCATAATCGGGCCCCAGTGAAGAATTCGATTCATCGGCGCCGCCGCCACGACATGTTGATTTCCATACATGTCGAGGTCACGGCCCATGATCATGGTGCGACGGATGTCGACGTCACGGTCATAACCCGTCGTCGCCTCTGTGGTCCGCTCCGTGCGGATGTTCCTCTCATCCATCCTCTCGCTCTCCTTTCACAAACTTGCCCTCACCCAACCGAGGTGAAGCCATCTTAATATTTGTTTACAAGAAGTCCAACAAGCAACGAGGGTTACGCGGCCAGGCGTTGCGGAGTCAACCATGGAAAGGGTGTCCGGCGATCGCCCAGGTGACCAAACGACGGACGCTTGTTTAGTTGATCACGCCCAAGGCCGGTCGCATGTTGCGTTGCACAATGCCCAGTGGCGAAGCTCGATTGTCAGCACATTGGACAAACATTGGTGAATTCAGGGTTTTCGGCTGTTTGTATGATTTACAGGCCGTCTGATCCCGTGCTACGCTAGCTTCATAAATTTTAATGAAATTCCCTAAAATCCTCTGGACATGAGCTTTTGGGAATGCGGTGCAACGACGGGACAAACATAACAAGGGGGTTCCGTCGAGTGGAAAGGAGGGCCTTCCATGGTTGGTAACAAGCCAGGACCGGCAAAGGGCGATCCTCGGATGGTCGAAGCGGGTCGTCGCGGTGGTCAGACGGTGAAGGAGGAGCGGGGTCGCGAATTCTTCCAGTCGATTGGTCAAAAGGGTGGTCAGGCCACCAAGGAGAAGTACGGTCCTGAGTTCTTCTCCCAGATCGGCCGCAAGGGCGGCGAATCCGTCAAGCGCGAGCGCGGGGTCGAGTTCTACTCGTCCATCGGTCGCAAGGGCGGTTCGAGCTCTCGCGTGGGCAAGGGGCGCAAGAAGAGCACTTAACTTTTCGAACGCTTGAATCGGGTCCTTCCGTGTGAACGGAAGGACCCGATTCTTTTGACAGGGCCTAAACGACGCCGGTACAATCCAGACGAGTTTTGCTTCCCCCCTCGAAGGAGAATCCCCCGCTTTGGCCCTGCACGAACTGACCGCCCATGAGCTCCAGGCCCGATTGGCCGCCGGTGAGCTCTCCGCCCGCGAGTTGACCGACGCCTTCACCCAGCGCCTCGACAGCGTCGAGCCTCGGGTCCAGGCCTATTTGACTCAGACCCGCGAGCGGGCTGTCGCCCAGGCCGCGGCGATCGACGAGCGGCGGGCGCGGGGCGAGGCCCTCGGGCCCCTGGCGGGAATTCCGCTCGCCATCAAGGACAACCTCTGCACCGAGGGCATCCGCACCACCTGTGCCTCGCGGATGCTGGAGAACTTCGTGCCGGTCTACGAGTCGACCGTCACGAGCCGGCTGCAAGCGGCCGGGATGGTGACCCTCGGCAAGGCCAACATGGACGAGTTCGCCATGGGCTCCTCCACCGAGAACTCGGCCTATCAGCAGACCCGCAACCCGTGGAACCTGGACACCGTGCCGGGCGGCAGCTCGGGCGGCTCGGCCGCCGCGGTGGCGGGCGGATTGGCCACGTTGGCGCTCGGCACCGACACCGGCGGGTCGGTGCGGCAGCCCGCCAGCTTCTGCGGGGTGGTCGGTATGAAGCCCACTTACGGGCTGGTCTCGCGCTACGGCGTGGTGGCCTTCGCTTCCAGCCTCGACCAGGTCGGGCCGCTCAGCCGGGACGTGCGCGACAACGCGCTGCTGCTGTCGGCGATCGCCGGCCACGACCCCCTCGACTCCACCTCGATCCCCCAGCCCGCGAAGGACTACACCCAGGCCCTCGGACGCGGCGTGAAGGGCCTGCGCATCGGCGTCATCACCGAGCTCACCGGCGAGGGCATCGCGCCCGAAGTCCGCGAGGCGGTCTCAGCCGCGGTCAAGACCCTCGAAGGGCTGGGCGCGAGCGTGGACGTGGTGTCTTTGCCCAGCTCGAAGGCCGCCCTCTCGACCTACTACATCGTCGCGACGGCCGAGGCCAGCTCGAATTTGGCTCGCTACGACGGTGTGCGCTACGGCATCCGGGCCGAGGGCCCCAGCGACCTGATGGACCAGTATTTGCGCACCCGCGCCCACTTCGGGGCCGAGGTCAAGCGCCGGATCATGCTGGGCACCTACACCCTGGCGGCCGGCTACTTCGACGCCTACTACAAGAAGGCCCTGCAGGCCCGCACGCTGATCAAGCGGGACTACGAGGCGGCCTTCGAGCGCTTCGACGTGCTGGTCTCGCCCACCAGCCCGACCACCGCGTTCAAGCTGGGCGAGAAGACGTCCGACCCAATCGCCATGTACCTGGCCGACATCGCCACCATCCCCGTCAACCTGGCCGGCGTGCCCGCCCTCTCGCTGCCCTGCGGCTTCGACGCCCATGGGCTGCCGATCGGGTTGCAGCTGATCGGCAAGCCGCTGTCGGAGGAGACCCTGTACCAGGTGGCCTACGCCTACGAGCAGGCCACCCAACACCACCGGCAGCGGCCGGGCCTGAACTAGCGAGGAGCCCCTATGTCGACGCAATTCGAAGCCGTCATCGGCATGGAGGTCCACGCGGAGCTCCTCACGGCCACCAAGATCTTCTGCGGCTGCCCGGCCGAGTTCGGCGGGGACCCCAACACCCACACCTGCCCCGTGTGCCTCGGCATGCCGGGCGTGCTGCCGGTGCTCAACCGGCGGGTGCTGGAGTTCGCGGTCAAGACCGGCCTCGCGCTCAACTGCCGCATCCCCGAGGTGAGCAAGTTCGACCGCAAGAACTACTTCTATCCGGACCTGCCGAAGGCCTACCAGATCTCCCAGTTCGACCAGCCCATCTGTGAGCAGGGCTGGCTCGAGATCCAGGTGGGCGAGGGCACCAAGCGGATCGGCATCACCCGCGCCCATATGGAAGAAGACGCGGGCAAGCTGGTGCACCAGGGCGCCGCCGGCCTGGCCGGCTCGACCCACTCGCTGGTGGACCTCAACCGCGCCGGCGTGCCCCTGCTCGAGATCGTCTCCGAGCCGGACATCCGCACGGCCGAGGAGGCCAAGCTCTACGTGCAGGAGCTGCGCAACATCCTGGTCTATCTGGGCGTGAACGACGGCCGGCTGGAGCAGGGCAGCTTGCGGGCCGACGCCAATGTCTCGATCCGGCCGGTGGGCACCGAGGCCTTCGGCACCAAAACCGAAATCAAGAACATGAACTCCTTCCGCGCGATCGAACGTGCGATCGAGTACGAAATTGCGCGGCAGATCGAGGCGACGGAAAGCGGGGAGCGGATCGTACAGGAGACCCGACTCTGGAATGAAGAACGCCAGGCGACGATCAGCATGCGGACCAAGGAAGGCTCGAGCGATTACCGCTACTTCCCTGATCCTGACTTGATTCCGCTCCAGATCAGCCGCGAGCTGGTGGCCGAGATGAAGGCCACCTTGCCCGAGCTGCCGGCCGCCAAGCGCCAACGCTACCAGGAGGCCCTCGCCCTGAGCGCCTACGACGCGGGCGTGCTGGCCGCGGACAAAGACGTGGCGCTGTTCTTCGACGCCGCCGTTACGGCCTATCCTGCCAACGCCAAGGCGGTGGGGAATTGGCTGATGGGCGACATCAGCGCCTACATGAACACGGAGAAGACGACCCTCACCGCGCTGCCCCTGACGCCGGCCCACCTGGCCGAGATGGTCCGCATGATCGATGAGGACGTGATCTCGGGCAAAATTGCCAAGACCTTGCTCAAGGAGATGCTCAAGAGCGGGGAGAGCCCGAGGGTGTTGGTCGAAAAGCTGGGCCTGAGCCAGGTTTCGGACACCGGGGCGATCGTGAAGGCCATTCAGGAAGTGCTCGGCGCGCACCCGAGCCAGGTGGCGGATTACCACGCCGGCAAGACCAAGGTGGTGGGCTATTTGGTGGGCCAGGTCATGCGGGCCACGCAGGGCCGCGCCAAGCCGGATGCGGTCAATTCGTTGCTCGTTTCGGAGCTCGACAAGCAGAAGGTCTAGATTGTGTACACACAAAAGGCGTGGTGACCGGCGATGCAGGAAAATCTCGACCGGCTCAAGCTCGCCCATGAGGCCCGCCTGGCTGAGGCCGAAGCCGCGGGCCGGATTGTCGATCCGCTCAGCTTTCCCCGCCGCTACGCCGACCCCGCCGACCAGGAGGTGGCCGCCTTCATCGCGGCCGGGTTGGCCTTCGGCCGCATCAGCCTGTTCGCGGCCAAGCTCGAGGCCATCTTCGCGGCCCTCGGCCCCTCGCCCAGGGCCGGGGTGCTGGCCTTTCCGGCCCGGGGCGAGCTGATTCCGGGCTTCGTCTACCGGTTCATCCGCGCCGAGGACCTTCACTGTTTCATTTACATGATCGGCCAGATGTTGCGCCAATCCGGCAGCCTGGAGGCGTTTTTTCTCGAAGGCCACCAGCCCGGCGACATCAAGGTCGGCCTGTCGAGCTTCGTGGAGCGGGCCCTGGCGCTGCCGGTCGACGGGTTTTACGAGAGCGGCCACCTGCCCCCGGCAGCCGGGGTGCGCTATTTCTTCTCGAACCCCAAGACGGGCGCCTCCAAGCGGCTCTGCCTGTTTCTGCGCTGGATGGTGCGCACCGAGTCTCCCGACCTCGGGGTCTGGCGGCGCGTCGAGGCGAAGGACCTGGTGATTCCGCTCGACACGCACATCGCCCAGCAGGCCCGGCGGCTGGGCTGGCTGACGGGCTCCACCATGAACTGGGCGGCGGCGCAGAAGGTCACGGACGCCCTCAAGCGGTTCTCCCCGGAGGACCCGCTGCGGTACGACTTCGCGCTCTGCCACGACGACATCCAGGCCCTCGGTGATCAAGACAACAGCCAGCCGCCAGGCGCCTCTGGTAGGCTGGGAAAGCCCCTTTGACCATCTAACGAATTATCAAGAGGTTAAGCTGGGGTGAACCTTTGGGGGGCCTGCATGGTATGATGGCTGGCTATAGCTGAATCATCGCCTCTTCATCGCCCCAGTTCCAAGATCCCTCGCCCCATTCGCCCGAGAGAGTTTGAACCGCATGCAGCCTGCCACCAGTTTGAAGTGGAAAGTCGCCCTTCCCGCCCTCCTGATTGTCGCTGTGTACGTGACGGGGCTGGCGACCCGGACGTTGACCTGGATTCAGGCCATGACGTTCATTCCCATGCTGTTCGGCCTGGTGGTGCCGATGATCGGCATCTACGCGTTTCGCCCTCGTCCCAAGCTGGACGCCGAGGTGATTCCGGATGACGAGCTTCCGATGGTGTCGATCCTGGTGCCCGCCCACAACGAGGAGCTGGTGATCGCCAATACCGTCGCATGCATGATGCGGCTGGACTACCCGCGCTTCGAGGTGATCGTGATCGACGACCACTCGAGCGACCGCACGGGCGAGATTCTGCGGACGCTGCCGGTCAAGGTCGTCACCCGCCGCAACATGCCCAACCGGGGCAAGTCGGAGGCCCTCAACGCGGGTCTGGAATACGCCTCGGGCGACGTCATCTGCGTCTTCGACGCCGACAGCGAGGTCGCCCCCGACTTCCTGCGCCTGGCCGTGGCCCCGATCGTGCAGGACCCCGAGGTGTGCGGCGTGCAGGCCCAGGTGCGCATCTACAACCGCCGCTACAACTTCCTCACGGCCGGCCAGGACGACGAGTTCGCCATCTACAGCGAGCTGTCCCAGTCCGGCCGCAGCCACATGCAGACGGCCGTCTGCCTGGGCGGCAACGGCCAGCTGACCCGCCGCAGCGCGATCGACGCGGTGGGGGGCTGGAGCCCCCTGTCGCTGACGGAAGACCTCGACTTGAGCATCCGGCTCCTGCTCGGCGGCCATGGCCGCATCGCGCACTCGTCGGAGGCGGTCGTCAACCAGGAGGCCGTCGTCACCATGAAGGCCCTGTTGCGCCAGCGCACCCGCTGGGCCGAAGGGATGCTGCGGTGTTACGGCGAGTTCGCCACGGCGGTGCTCACCTCGAAGGACCTCCGGCTGCCGATGAAGATCGATGCGCTCTTCGTGTTGTGCTCGGGCTTCTTGCCCCTCTTCACGGTCTTCGCGATTCCCATGTCGATCCTGGTGCTGCTCCCGGGCTTCTTCTCGGAGGAGATCGCCGGGTCGATGCGCTACGCCTGGCCCATGACGCTGGCGATCGTCGCCTTCTGGTCGGCGGCGGTCTCCTACAAGCGCGACGGCCGCGTGGAGATTCTGCCCGGCTTCCGCTACATGCTGTTCTCGTTCCACTGGGTCGCGGCCCTGCTCCTCGCCATCCGCAACGTCCTCGCCGACAAGCCGGTGGTCTGGGCCAAGACCGAGCGCATCGGCCAGGGGCTGGTGCACAGCACGCTGCCCGCCGGCATGGGCGCCGTGACCGAAACCCAGGCGTCGGTTTAACTCCAGCCCTTCGCGGCCGGCCTCCGGGCCGGCCGTTTCTCTGGGCCGTTGGCGGTTCCGCCCACCGGATGTCGGACAAAATGGCGTAACGCCGTGCTCCTAACGATCAGTTAAGATTCTGTACGACCAGGGTACAAGAACCATAACCCATGCTTGCATGGCAGGAGGTTCCGCAATGAATGAAGCCCTGAACAACCCCGCTCATTTCTTCCAGTCGCGCAAAGTGGTCAACACCATTTACCTGCTGGTCCCGCCGATCGGGCTCTTGTTCATGTTTCTCTCGCCGTTCTTTTCCACCCGCGAGCGCATGGTGCGCACGCTGGTGACGGCGAGCTTTTTGACCTTCTTCGCCGTTCTGGGCGACGACATGCGGGCGTACCTCGAGGTGCAGACCGCGATGTTGTCGATGGCGAACTGACCGATCAAAATTTGAGCCCGTCGCTGATGCGACGGGCTCTTTCTTTTAGGCCTCTTGGATCCGGATCGCCTTTTTCTGGGGATCCCAGCCGACCGTGCGGCGTCCCTCGAGGATGCCCTCCAGGTCTTTGCCGACCAGCTCGCCGCGCCAGCCGGAGAGCACGGGGATGTTGTCCGCGCGCCCGCGCATGTGGGCGTCGACCAGGCGCTGCAGGTCGCCCGAGGTGGCGACGAGGGTCGGGGCGACCTTCTTCTCGAAGGCGACTGCCTGCAGCACGGATTGCAGAAGGGAGGCCAGGGCGGTCTCTTCCTCGTTGAGCATGGGGCCGGGGGTGCCCGGGACCGGGCACTCGTTGGCCGGCACGCCCTTGCCGATCTTCACGGCCTCGACGATGTCGTCGCCGCAGCGCTCCAGCTCGCGCGGGTGGATGCCGCGCAGGGCCTGCAGCTGACGCGGGTGGTTGGGGCCGCGCCGGGCCACCTCGACCAGGATCTCGTCTTTCATGATCGAGCCGCGGGGCTTGTTGCGGCGGTGGGCCTCGTCCTCGCGCCAGATCGCGAGCTCACGCAGGATCGCGAGGCCGCGGCGGTCCAGGTTGTGCCAGCCGCGCACGCGCTGGTACAGCGTCAGGTCGTCGGCGCGGGCGGCGATGGTGGCCTCCACCGAGCAGCGCAGGCGCTCGCACTCCTCCTCGGCCCAGGACAGGCGCCCCAGCTCGTCGAGGCGCTGGCGCTCCAGCTCGTAGAGGGCGATCAGGAAGCGCACGTCTTCGGCGGCGTAGTGCAGCTGCTCGGGCGAGAGCGGGCGCTGGGACCAGTCCGTCAGCGTCTCGCCCTTGACCGGCTTGGCCCCGAGCAGGTTCTCGGCGACGGCGGCGTAGCCGGTGCGGCCGGTGTAGCCGAACAGGCCGATCACGAGCTGGGTGTCCCAGATCGGTCCGGGCACGTCGTCTGTGAGCAGATGGAACATCTCCAGGTCCTGGTCGGCGGCGTGGAAGATCTTCAGCACGTTCTTGTTGGCGAGGATCGCCGCGAAGGGATCGTCGTCGGCCCGGCCCAGCCGGCCGTAATCGATCACGGCCACCAGGCCGTCGCGGGTGGCCACCTGCACCAGCTCGAGCCGCGGGATGTAGCTCTGCTCGCGGATGAACTCGGTGTCGAGCGCGAGCACGTCTTCACCCTCCAGCCGCTCACACAGCGCCGCGAGCTCGCGGCGGTCGTCGATGAATAGGGGATTGGACGTGTCCACGCTTAACCTCCGGTCCGGCGCTTTGAAGCATTTTGCGCCCTGTGGTATGGTGGGAACTATATCAGACAAGGGTCAGGGCTGCAACGCGAAGGGGGATGCGATGTCTGCTGGGTCTGCTGGGATTTACTGTCCGTTCTGCGGCAGCGATCAATTCGAGGAATTCGAGGCAGGGTATAGCGAGTACTCACACCAGTGCGTGAAGTGCTCCGCCGGCTTCGCGATCGATCGCGAGACCGGCAAGGTCAAGACCCGCCGCTGGGACCGTCAGGCCGCCCGGGGCATCCACGACGAGTTCCCCCTCGAGAAGCTGACCACCCCGCCCGAAGTCGAGCAGAACAATTGATCGAATAAGGAATCGAAGCCATGGCGTCCGTGTCTCCTGCCGTCGGTACCCCGCGCGATGTGACCCGTGAAGAGGTCGAAGCCGAATATCAGGCCCTGTTGGCCGCGCTGCCCGCGGCCGATGGTCAGGCGGACGCCTGGGAAGCCCTGTTCTGGAAGTGGAACGATCTGATGGCGCGCGTCGACAGCGAGGCCTCCCGCCGCCGCTTCCGCGAGTCTCAGGACACCCGTGACGAGGCCGCCGAGGCCGCCTCGCGCTTCATGCGCGAAGTGATCGCGCCGATTTGCCAGGCGGCCGACGCCACCCTGCGTCAGGCCTTCCTCACGAGCCAGTGCCGCCCCGAGCTGGAAGAACGGCTGGGCAAACAGCTCTTCGTGCGGATGGCCCTCGAGCGGGCCGGCTTCGCCGAGGCCAACATCCAGTTGCAGGTCGAGGAAGGCGCCCTCGTCACCCAGTACCAGCGGATCCTCGGCTCCTCGGTGATCGAGACCCGGCAGGGGCCGCTCACGCTGACCAAGGCGATCGCCGCCCTGAACGATCCCGAGCCCGACACCCGCCGCGGCGCCTATGACGGCTTGATGGCCTGGACCGAGGCGCACCGGGCCGAGATCCACGGCATCTACGACCAGCTGATTGCCCTGCGGCACCAGAAGGGCCTGAACGTCGGCGAGCCCAACTTCGTGCCCCTGGCCTACCGTCTGATGGGCCGCTCGGATTACGGTCCGAAGGACGTCGCCGCCTTCCGCGAAGGCATCCACACCTACGTGGTGCCCGTGCTCGCCAAGCTGCGGGCCCGGCAGGCCCAGTGGCTCGGCACCGACGTGGTGGCCGGCCCGGACTCGTACTACTTCCCGGGCCTCTCGCTCGGCGCCAACGTGGTGCCGGTGGAGAAGCAGGTGGGCCAGGCCCAGGTGCTCTTCGACCAGCTGCACCCCAAGCTCGCCGGCCACTTCCGCCGCATGGTGGAGGAAGGGCTGATCGACCTCGAGAACCGGCCCGGCAAGCGGGCCGGCGCCTTCGCGACCTCGTTCGACGACGAGGACAAGGTGGCCATCTTCTGCAACAGCACCGGCGCCGAGGGCGACATCTCGACCCTGATCCATGAGATGGGCCATGCCTTCCAGGGCTGGGAAAGCCAGTGGATCAAGCCGGTGGCCATCCGCTGGCCGACCTTCGACGCCTGCGAGGTGCACTCGATGGGCATGGAGTTCCTGTCGCTGCCCTACATCACGGCGTTCTTCACGCCGGAGCAGGCCGTGCGCTACAAGCGCCTCAAGCTGATCAACACGCTGGTGCTGCTCTCCTACATCGCCATGATCGACGAGTTCCAGCACTGGGTTTACGAGCACCCGACCCACACCCACGCCGAGCGCGAGACGCAGTGGGCGGCCATCTGGGACAAGTACGAGCCGACGGTCGACTACGGCGACCAGGACGTGGCCAAGCAGTTCCGCTGGATGTACAAGCAGCACCTGTTCACCTCGCCGTTCTACTACATCGACTACGGCCTCGCCGAGGTCGGCGCGCTGCAGCTCTGGCGCCTGGACATGGACGACCACGAGCAGGCCATGGCGGCCTACCTCGAGCTCTGCCGCCTGGGTGGGACGCGATCGCTGCTCGAGATCTTCGCGGCGGGCGGGCTCAAGAACCCCTTCAACCCCGAGGTGATGGCGCCTTTGATGGACACGATCGCCCGCGAGCTCGAACTCTAAATTCACATCCCGTTGAACGTTTATTAACCCTCGCTCGGAATGATACAACCATTCCCCCGGCGTCGCCGGGTCGAGTGAGGATGTTGGACATGCGTGTGGGAGCTTTACTTCTGGCACTGGCCCTGGCGGGCTGCGCCAAGGGGGTCACGCCGACGGCTGCGGTCGCGCCGGAACAGATGACGGCGAGGGCCGCCGGTGCCATGGTGATGAAGCTCTCGACGGGCGGTCGCGGCCGGCCCGTGTTGCTGGTGCACGGCCGCAACGGGTCGAGCGGCAACTTCCAGGTGATGGGCAAGAAGCTGGTCGACGCGGGCCACCGGGTCTACACGCTCGACATGCCGGACACCAAGGCCGACCCGGCCACCTGGCTGAAGCCCCTGCGGGAGGCCGTGGCCGCTACCCTGGACAACGCCCGCAGCCCCGAGCTGGACCTGGTGGCGCACAGCATGGGGGGCCTGCTGGGCCGGGCCTACCTGGGCACGCCCGAGGGCAAGCAGCAGGTGCGTCGGCTCGTGATGCTCGCCTCGCCCCACCGGGGCTCGAAGCTGGCCTTTCTACTGGGCGACCCGGCGGCGGTGCAGATGCGGCCCGAGAGCGAGTTCCTCGAAGGGCTCAACGCCTCGGTCGCCCCGGACGTGCTGGGCCGCTGCGTCAACATCTTCACGGGCACGGACACCCGGATTTACCCGCCTTCGAACGCCCACCTGGATGGGGCCCGTAAGAACGTCATGCTCTGGGGGCCGGGGCATGCGACGATTTTGAGGGACGATACCGCGATCGCCCACGTCCTGGCGGCACTGAAACCCTAGTCTGGGGTCGCGTTCTTGCCGAGGAAGCGACCGACCTTCGTCACCCACGCCGGGTGGTCGACGAAGGGGTTGCGGTTGCCCTGGACCGCCTGGACGGCGTCGTTGCGGACCCGCTCCTGGTCCGTCACGGGGTCCTCGGCGTGCCACTTCTTGAGCACGGGCTCCTCGATCTTGAAGTTCTCGAGGCTGGGCCGGCCGGTCACGCCGTAGACCGTGTAGAAGTACAGGATCGCGCGGGCCGTGTTGCCGCGCTGCTCCTTGCGGGGCGCGAAGACCGTGTGGCCCTGGGCGTCGGTGCCGCGCGCGCTGCCGCCCTCGGACCAATCCTCGCGCGCGACCTCGCCGAACGGGAAGGAGCCGCGCGTCGAGTTGGCCTTGCAGTCCGAGGGGAAGAGGTGGTGCAGGTCGGCCTTGGCCGCGCCCTCGGCGCCCTTGCTCTGCGGCCAGGTGTGCTCGGCGTTGAGGCCGCTGCCGCCGCGGAACGCGGTGGTGCGGTTGGTGACCTTGTCCAGGCGGCGGCCGATGTAGATGCACTCGAGCACGTTGTCGTTGTCGAGGTCGTCGACGTCCGCGAACATGTGGTCGCGGGCGAGGTCGTAGCCGAGGTCGGTGTGCTTCGCGACGATCTGGTGCAGCGCGGTCAGCAGCGCCTGGCCCTGCTTGCCGCTGGCCGGTGCGTAGTAGTTCGCGGGCGCGGCCTTGGCGGCGACGCGCTGCGCGTTCGGCCGCTGGCCGGCGGGGCGGGCGCCGAGCGGCGACTGTCCGCAGCCGGTGACCACGAAGGTCACGAGCGCGAGGCCGGAAACCAGAATGCGCGCAGGTATCAAGGAGGGCTCCCTTACGTTGGCTGCGTGGCCAGAGGTTGGTACGACGTTAAACGTAGGTTAACACATGGCGGCGAACATGGGAAGCCCTCACCCGCGATCCGATCGGCGCGCGGGGCGGGGGGACCGCCCGCTCCCGCACGCGGAACACGCATGGCCGGCACCTTCCAAGTTAAGTTGAGTTTAATGGTTTGGCGATCCGAGCATCGCGCCTGGGCGGGCCCGCGCATCGAAAACGCCCCCGGCCTGCGGTCGGGGGCGTCGCTACGCAGCCTGGCTAGATCGCCTGGCGCTTCATCTCGGTCATCTCGCGCACCTTGGCGAGCAATTCCTTGGGCGAGAAGGGCTTGAAGAGGCAGGCGTCGACGCCTGCCTGGCGGGCCCTGTCGATCTGCGACGCGAGCTTGACGCCCGAGATCATGAGCACCGGGATGCGGTCGCCGTTCTGGCGCTCGCGGATCCGCGCCGTCAGCTCGGCCCCGTCGAGGTCCGGCAGCTCGAGATCAACCAGGATCAGATCCGGACGCTCGGGCGAATCGAGCTGGGCCATACACTGCGCCGCGGAGCTGGCTCCATCGCAATGGAAGTCCCTGAGCTCCAGGTAGCGGCAGATCAGGTCCTTGACGTCGGGATCGTCTTCCACGACCAGGACGCGCTTCATGAGCCACCTAACCTTCCCGGACGAGCCGGTTGAATCCGAACGGCGCCTTTTGCACCGTCCTTGATTATAGACCCCTCCTGCGGATTTGCATCATGAAGATTCGTTACGCCCGCCATCTCACGAGGTTAAGCTTTTCATCGAGGCGCGGCGGCGAGCGAGCGGGCGAGCCGGTGCGCCGGACCTGCGGGGGTATATAGATCGGGTGAAGCCCGCCGATCGCCTCCGCATCCCCGTGTTGCTCGCCGTGCTGCTCGCCGCCGCCGGCGGTTGCGACGAACAGGCCCCAGGCAGCGCGGACCGGCCCGGCGCAAGCGCGACGGGCCTGCCGACGCTCACGCAGGGCCGGCCCGCGACGCCCGGCCCGCTGGCGGTCGCCACGCCCACCCGCGAGTCGCCGCCACCGGTCGCGACGCCCGTGCCGCGGGTCGTCGCCCCGGTCACGCCGACGCCAGCGCCGATCGCGCCTTCGAACGACCCGGGCGCCTCGCCGAGCCCGCAGGCCTCGCCAGGCCCCTCGCCGAGTGCGAGCCCGAGCGCCACCGGCACGACAGGTCCATTCAGCAAGACCGGCGCGCCGGCCGACCTGGCCGTGAGCGGGCCGGGCTACTTCGTGCTCGCCACCAAGCCGTACCCGCTGGGCATCGAGGACCTGCTCTTCACGCGCCATGGCCACTTCCGGCTCAAGGCCGAGACGATCGGCAGCCTGCCGGTCTTCCGGCTGCGCCACGCGGACCAGGCTTTCTACGTGGTGGGCTACCAGCTCGCGGGCGAGCCGGTCACGCCGCCCGCCGAGACCGCTGGCGAAGATGTCGCGGTGCTCGCGACCACCTGGGGCACGGCCTCCACGGCCCTGAGCGGGCTCTACCTCGATGCCGACCGCAACCCCCAGGCCCAGACCCAGCTCGGCTTCGACTTCACGGGCAAGCTGCTGCTCGCGGGCACGGCGCCACGCGCGGCCGACGGCGCGCCTGGGTCGGTGTATGTCGCGATCGCCCAGTTCGATTCGCCCGATCGCCTGGTGCCGGCCAGCGGGTTCCCCGGTATCTTGCGGTACGAGACCGCCGCGAGCGCGCCGGACGACGCCCCGCCGGGCGGCCAGGTCCGGCTCGGCGTGGCGGTGAGCGGAGTGGGCCGCCCGGTGGGCAACGCCAACTTGATCCTGACGGGCTCGCTCGAAACGCCCTGACACCCCCGAGGAGGTCACGATGAGCCGGATGCGCGGACTGGGGCTGCTGCTCGCGGGCGCGGGGCTGACCGCCTGCGCGCTGGTCGGCCCGCCGCTGGTGATCGGTGCGCCCCAGCCGGCGGCCTCGTTCCGCGACGTCTTCGCCGACCTGCGCTCGCCCGAGCCGACCGCGAGCCCCGCCGCGAGCCCGACGCCCGCGCCCAGGCAGGTGCGCACGGACCGGCCGCTCGACGTGGCGATCGCGGGCCCGGGCTTCCTGGTGGTCGCCACGCGCCCGGCCCCGCGCGACTGGGCCGACGTCACCTTCACGCGCCAGGGCGAGCTCACGCTCGCCTTCCAGCAGGCCGCCTCGCCGCTGCCGGGCGCGGCCGGCTTCCCGCTCACGGGCCCCGGCGAGTGGACGCTGCGCACACCCGATGGGCGCTGGGTGCTCGGCTTCGAGCTCGCCCAGGACCCGAACCGTTACGCGCCGCCCGAGGGCCGCTCGACGGCCTTCCAGGCGGCCTTCGCGCTGGGCGGCGGCGCCGCGGTCGGGCCGCTCAGGCTCGCGACCAGCGCGAGCCTCAGGCCCGAGGCCTGGCTCGATTTCAGCGGCCGCCTCACGCTCGCGGGGCAGCCGCCGGTCGACGAGGACGGGCGGACGCGCTTCGTCTACCTCGCGCTCGCCCAGGTCGAGCGCCCCGAGCGGCTCGTCGCGGCGCCGGGCGGCGGCTTCCGCTACGATCCCGCGGCCGGCCTCGCCCAGGTCGGCCTCGCGGGCCTGGCGGCAGGCCGCGGCGAGGCGCCGCGCCCGGTGGGCGACGCCAACCGGCTCGCGCCGGGCTACCTGGAGCTCTAGCCGCAATCGAGCGAGCCTGCGGGTATACTACGGGCGATCGCCCCCCTGGAGGACCCGCATGCTTCACCACCCCGTTTCCCAGCCCGCGCGAGCCGCGGCCCGCCGGACCCCGCTCGGCGCGCTCGCGCTGGCCGCCCTCGCGCTCGCGACCACCGGCTGCGCCACGATCGAGCCGGGCAGCATCGGCGTCGTCACCGACACGGTCAGCGGCCAGGTGGTCCAGCAGCCGCTCACGGCCGGCATGCACATGGTGGGCTTCTTCAAGAACGTCTACGAGTTCCCCTCGGGCGTGGTCAACAACATCAACCTCGACAACTTCCGCGTGAACACCAAGGAAGGCCAGGAGATCACGGTCGACATCCGCGTGCAGTACCGCCCGGACCTCACGGCCGACAACGACCACGCGATCCAGCTCTTCTCGCGCTACCGCAAGCCCTTCGAGGGCGACAACGGCCTGGTGCAGACGCGCTGGATCCCGGTGATCCAGCAGGCCGCGGGCTACGCGGTCTCGCAGTACGGCGTGATCGACATCTACCAGTCGCGCGGCGCGCGCGCCGCCGCGCTGATCAACCGCATCCTGCAGGACGGCCTCAAGTCCAACGAGGTGAAGATCGACGGCATCGGCGACGACTTCGTCACGATCCAGACCGTCGCGATCAGCGACATCGTGCTGCCCGACGCGATCAAGACGGCGGTCGAGCGCAAGGCCCAGATCGAGCAGGAGACCATGGCCGCCAAGCAGGGCCTCGAGAAGGCGCGCATGGCCGCCGAACAGGTGAAGATCGAGGCACAGGCCGAGGCCGACGCCAAGCTGATCCGCGCCAAGGGCGAGGCGCGCTCGCGCTTCGCGATCGCCGAGGGCGAGGCGAAGGCGCGCAAGACGCTCGGCATCAGCCCCGAGCAGTACGTGCGGCTCGAGACCGCCAAGATGACCACCAACGCGATCAAGGAGGCCCCGAACCTCGTGATCGTGCCCAACAACACGATCCTGGATGCCCGCTCGCTCGTCGGCACGCAGGCCGCGGAGAAGAAGTAGCCAGCCCATGACCAGGCACCCGGCCGAGGCGCTGCTGCTCGCCCTCGCGCTGCCGCTCGCGCTGCTCTACGCGCTGGTCGGCCAGACCTCGGGCGACGAGGGCACGCTGGTCCACGACGGGCTGCGCCTGCTGCGCGGCGAGGTGATCTACCGCGATTTCTTCCAGTTCATCCCGCCGGGCACGGCCTGGCTCGCGGGCCTCGCCCAGGCGGCGTGTGGACCGGGCGTGCTCGGCCCCAGGCTCGCGCAGGAGCTCCTGCTCGTGGGCGGCGCCTGGGCGCTCTGGCGGCTCGCGCGCGGGCTCGGCGTGGGCCCCTGGCTCGCGCTCGCGCCGGCGCTCGCCCCGCTCGTGGCCATGCACCGCTTCTTGCCGGTCTACAACCACCACTGGCTGGCGCTCGCGACCGGCGCCATGGCGCTGCTCGTGGGCGCCCACGCGCTCGCGACAGCGAGGCCGGGCGCCTGGGCGGGCGCCGGGGCGCTCGCCGGGCTCACGCTGCTCTGGCTGCAGAGCGACGGCGTGGTGCTGCTGGTGGCGCTGGGCTGCGCGCTGGCGCTCGACGCCTGGGTGGCTGGGCGGCCCAACGCCCGCGCCGCGCCCGCGCTCGCGCTCGGCGCCCTCGCCGTGCAGGGGCTCGCGGCAGCCATGCTCGCGGCCAGCGGGGCGCTCGGGCCGATGCTCCACGCGGTCTGGGTCTGGCCTTTCAGCCGCTACCGCACGCCGGGCGGCGTGAACGACATAGCCTTCGCGACCGACCTGCACGCCAACCTGAGTCCTTACGTGGACTTCGTGAACATGCCCTTCTTCTACGCCAAGGTCGCCCACATGGGCCTGCTCTACGCCTTCATGGTCGGCGCGGCGGTGGTCGGCTGCGCCTGGCTCGCGGGGCTCGTCGTCAGGCGCGCGCGGAGCGGGCCCGGCTGGCGGCCGGGCGAGGCGCCCGCCGCGCTGGTCGCGCTCGTGGCGATCGGCCTGCTGCTCGTCGCCACGCGCGGCCGCGCCGACGTGATGCACGCGGCGGCCTACGCCTGGCCGGCGGGCCTGCTCGCGAGCGTGGCCGCGAGCGCGCTCGCGCGCAGGCTCGACCAGCCAGCGCTGGCGCTGCTGCGCTGGGCGCCGGCCAGCCTGGTGGTCGGCTGGGTCGCCACCGGCGCGCTGCTGCTGGCCCACGACGCGCGGCGCGACCCCGCCGCCTGGCTGAGCCTGCGCTCGCCCGACGCCGTGCTTGGCCAGGCCCCTGCCGTGCGCTGGCTGCGCGACCGCGCCCGGCCCGGCGATCGCCTCGCCGCCTGGCCGTTCGCCGGCTACTTCGGGCTCTACGGCCTGCCGGTGGCCGGCCGCTGGAACCTGATGCTGCCGCCCGAGGACGGCTACACCAGCGCGGCCGAGTACGCCGACTTCTGGGCCGGCATCCAGCGCGACCGGCCGCGCTTCGTGGTCTGGGCGCCGGTGGGCGCGGACCGTGAGGCCGCGCGCCCGCTCTACTTCCGCGCACCTCTGACGGGTTACCGCCTGGCGGCCGTGGCCACACATCCGCTTTACGGCGCGCCGCGCTACGCGGAGATCTACGAGCGCGAGGACGCGCCATGACCGCACCACCGCGCCATCCTGCGAGCGAGCTCGCGCTGCTCGCCGTCCTCGTCCTGGTGCTCGTCCCCACGCTCACCACCCTCCAACCCAACCCTGACGCGTTCACCTACCTCAGCCACGGCCTCAGGCTGCTGGCCGGCGAGGTGATCTACCGCGACTTCTTCGAATTCACGCCGCCCGGCGCGCCCCTGCTCGCGGCCGCCCTCTTCGCCGTGACCGGGCCCTCGCTGCTCGCCGCCCGCGTCGTCCAGGTGCTGGCGCTGCTGCTCGGGGCCTGGCTGCTCGGCCGGCTCACGCGCGCGCTGGGCGCCGGGCCCTGGGCCGCCACGCTGCCCGGCCTGGTGCTGGTGCTCGCGCTCTACCGCTTCCAGCCCCACTGGAGCTACCACTGGCTGGTGGTGCCGACCGTCGCGGGCGCCGCCCTCGCGGCCTGCCGAGGCTTCGCGACCGATGCGCGGCGCGACTGGCTGCTCGCCGGCCTCGGCGTGGGCCTCAGCGGGCTCTTGCTGCAAGCCGACGGCGTGGTGCTCGCGGCCGCGCTCGCGGGCGCGCTGGTGGCCGACGTGCTGGTGGGCCGCTTCGATCTGGCGGCCAACGCCCGGCGCCTGGGGCTCCTGCTCGCGGGCGCGCTCGCGCCGATCGCGCCGGTCCTCGCCTGGCTCGGCTGGCACGGCGCGCTGGCGGCCGCCTGGCAGGACGTCTGGGTCTGGCCGTTCACGCACTACGCGACGCCCGGCGGCCCCAACGACATCCGCTTCCTCACCGATCTCTGGGGCTTCGTCTCGCCCTACGGCGGGCGCTGGGTCAACCTGCCCTTCTTCTACGCCCAGGCGTACCACGGCCTCGCGCTGTACGCGCTGGTGGTCGGCACGGCGCTCGGCGCGCTCGCCTGGGCGCTCGGCGTGGTGAGCCGGCTTCTGCGCGACGGGCGGACCTGGTCGCCCGACGAGGCCGCCTGGGGCGTGTGCGGCCTGCTGGCGGTGGGCTTCGCGCTGCTCGCCGCGCGCGGGCGGGCCGACCTCGTGCACGTGGCGCTCTACGCCTTCCCGGCGGTGGTGCTCGCGACCGCCGCCGCGAGCGCGCTCGCGCGCAGGCTCACAGGCCCCGAGCTCAGCCTCGTGCGGGCGCTGCCGCTCGCCGCGATCGCGCTCTTCGCGCTCACGGGCGCGGCCATGTGGGCCCAGGAGGTGCGCAGCCGGCCGGACTGGTGGCTCCAGCCGGGCAGCCCGGACGCCCACTGGCGGCAGGCGCCGCTGGTGCGCTGGCTGGCCGGGCGGGCGCGGCCCGGCGATCGGGTGGCGGCCTTCCCCAACGGCGGCTTCGTGTACTTCTACGCGCTGCCGCCGGCCGTGCCGCACACGCTCTTCCTGCCCACCGGCTACCTGACGAAAGACGAGGCGCGCGCCTACTGGGCGGCGATCCGAAGCAACCGCCCGCGCTTCTTGGTCTTCGTGCCGCACGACGACCCGGCCCGCACGCGCCAGGCCTACTTCCCCGCAGGCGTTCCCGCGGGCTGGCGGCTCGCCGCCAGGCTCGCCGCGCCGCTGGGTGAGCGCATGCCCTGGCCGACCGAGATCTACGAGCGGGCCGACACAGGCGCCGGCGCGCCTGTGAGGTAGGTCTCGCGCCACCATTCGAACATGAGCAAGGTCCAGAGCGGCTTGCGGTGGTCGCGCACGCCGTCGAGGTGCTCGCGCAGCATCAGCTCGACCGCGCGCGGCTCGAAGAGGCCGGCCACTGCGAGCCGCTCGGACGAGAGCAGATCGAGCATCGGCTCGCGCAGCTCGCCGCGCAGCCACCTGGCGACCGGGATGCCGAAGCCCTTCTTGGGCCGCTTGAGGATCGCGGGGGGCAGGTAGGCCCCCGCCACGCGGCGCAGCAGGTGCTTGGTGGTCAGGCCCCTGAGCTTGTAGCGGCTCGGCAGGCCGCAGGCGTACGCGACCAGCCGGTGGTCGAGCAGCGGCGCGCGCGTCTCGAGCGAGGCCATCATGCTCGCGCGGTCCACCTTGAAGAGGATGTCGTCGGGCAGGTAGGTCTGCAGATCGAGCGCGAGGAAGCGGGCGAGCGGGTCGAGGCCGGCGGTCTCGGCCCACAGCGCGCCGATCGCGTCGTAAGGATCGTCGTTGGCCAGCTGGGCCTTGACCTCGCCCGTCAACAGGCTCGCCTGCCAGGCCGGGTCGAAGGAGCCCAGCCAGCGCGCGTGGCGCTCGGCGGGCGGGCGGTCGAGGGCGGCCGCGAAGCGCTTGAGCTTGAAGTCCAGGCTGAGGTTGTCGTGGTTGACCGGCAGCTTGCCGACCAGCGCGCGGGCCGTGATGCCGGCCAGCGCGGCCGCGGGCCCCGGCAGGTAGTCGAAGAGGCCGGCGAGCTTCTGGGCCTGGTAGGTCGGGTAGCCGGCCAACAGCTCGTCGCCCCCATCGCCGCCCAGCGCCACCGTGACATGCTCGCGCGCGAAGGCGGAAAGTAAGTAGGTGGGCAGCACGGACGCGTCGCCGAAGGGCTCGTCGAGCAGGGCGGTCACGGTGGGCAGGATCGCGGGCAGCATGGCGGGCTCGAGGATCCGCTCGTGGTGCCGGGAGCCTATGTGGTGGGCCACCGCGCGGGCGTGGGCCGACTCGTCGAAGCTCGGGTCGCTGAAGCCGATCGAGAAGGTCAACAGCGGGCCGGCGCCTGCGTCGCGGAGCTGGCGCGCGGCGACGGCTGCGACCGTGCTCGAGTCGAGGCCGCCCGAGAGGAACACGCCCAGCGGCACGTCCGCGACCAGCTGGCCGCGCACGGCGTCGTGCAGGTGGGCATCGAGCCCGCTCATCGCCTCGGCCTCGCCGGGCACCGGGCGGTGGGTGCGCAGGTCCAGCCGCCAGTAAGGCTTGACCGTGACCTCGCCGCGCTCGACGACGAGCAGGTGCGCCGCCGGCAGCTTCTGCACGCCCTGGAGGATCGCGTGCGGCGCCGGCACGTACTCGAAGGCCAGGTAGCGGGCGAGCGCCGGCAGCGAGAGGTGGCGGGCCACCCCGCCGTGCGCGAGCAGGCACTTGAGCTCGGAGCCGAAGACCAGCGTGTCGGCCACGCGCGTCCAGTAGAGCGGCTTCTCGCCCATGCGGTCGCGCGCGAGCACGAGCTTGCCGCGCCGCTCGTCCCAGAGCGCGATCGCGAACATGCCGACGAGCTCCTCGACGAACGCCTCGCCGCGCTCCTCGTAGAGGTGCACGAGCACCTCGGTGTCGCTCGCGCTCGTGAAGCGGTGGCCGCGGGCCAGCAGGCCCTCGCGCAGCGCGCGGTGGTTGTAGATCTCGCCGTTGAAGACGACCCAGACCGAGCCGTCCTCGTTCGCGATCGGCTGCAAGCCGCCCGCCACGTCGATCACCGCCAGGCGGCGCATGCCGAGGCCGACCGGCCCGGCCACGCGCAGGCCGGTGGCGTCGGGGCCGCGGTGCGCCATCGCGCGGCACATGGCCTCGAGCTGGGCTTCGCTGCCGTTATGCCCCCGTTCCCCCGCAAGCCAGCCGGTGATGCCGCACATCCGGGTCAGTCGCCCAGGTTCAGGGTCTGGCGCACCGTGAAGGTCGCCTTGCCCTGCGACTCATGGTAGGTGCGCGTGAGCATCTCGGCGATCAAGCCGAGCAGCAGCAGCTGGATGCCGATCATGAAGAGCGTGACCGTGAGCAGCGGCAGCGGCGTCTGGATGAAGTCAGCGCGGCCGGCCAGCTTGAGCCAGACCGCCAAGGAGCCCGCGAGGAAAGCGCCGAGCACCGAGATCAGGCCCGCGCCGCCGAAGACGTAGATCGGCTTGGTGGCGTAGGACGAGAGGAACTTCACGACCATCAGGTCGAGCACCACCTTGAAGATGCGGTTGAGGCCGTACTTGCTCTGGCCGCTCACGCGCGGGTGGTGCGTCACCGGGATCTCGGCCACGCGCGCGCCCACCCAGCTCGCGTAGATCGGGATGAAGCGGTGCATCTCGCCGTAGAGCCTGACGTCGGCGAGCACCTCGCGGCGGTAGGCCTTGAGCGAGCAGCCGTAGTCGTGCAGGTGCACGCCCGAGACCCAGCTGATGATGCCGTTCGCGACCCTGGAGGGCCACGTGCGCGTGATCGCCGCGTCCTGGCGGTGCTTGCGCCAGCCCGAGACCACGTCGTGGCCCTCGTCGAGCTTGGCGAGCAGCTGCACGATGTCGGCCGGGTCGTTCTGGAGGTCCGCGTCCATCGGGATCAGGATCTCGCCGCGCGCGGCCTGGATGCCGGCCGCCATCGCGGCCGTCTGGCCGTAGTTGCGGCGGAAGCGCACCACCTTGAAGCGCGGCTCGCCAGCCGCCAGCTCGCGCAGGATCTCGAAGCTCGCGTCGGTCGAGCCGTCGTCGACGAAGACGACCTCCCAGCTGCGGCCGAGCAGCCCGAGGTGCTCGGTCAGCTTGGTCGCGAGCGGGCGCAGGTTGCCCTCCTCGTTGAAGACCGGCAAGAAGACCGACAGCTCGGGCGCGGGCAAGCCGGGGGTCGCGCCCGTCGATTCGGCCCGCGGCGCCAGGCGACCCGTCATGCCGGCCACCTAGCCCACCTGCGCGGGCGTGCGCCCGCGCAGCCACTCGACGAAGCTTGCGACGCCCGTCTCGATCGGGGTGTCCGGCGCGAAGCCGAGCAGCGCACGGGCCTTCGTGGTGTCGGCGAAGGTGCGCGGCACGTCGCCCGGCTGGGCCGGCTGGCGGTCGATGACCGCTGCTTTGCCAAGGGCCTGCTCGATGACCTGGATCAGCCTGGCCAGGCTCACCGTCCGGCTGTTGCCCAGGTTGACGATCTCGTACTTCTCGCCCCTGTGCGCGAGGGCTGCGCGGATGCCCGCCACGATGTCGGCCACGTAGGTGTAATCGCGCTCGCTGCTGCCGTCGCCGAAGACCGGGATCGGCTGGCCGGCTTCGATCAGCCTCGCGAACTTGTGGATCGCGAGGTCGGGGCGCTGGCGCGGGCCGTAGACCGTGAAGAAGCGCAGGCAGACGATCGGTAGATCGTAGAGGTGGCTGTAGGTGTGGCAGAAGAGCTCGCCGGCGGCCTTGCTCGCGGCATAGGGGCTGATCGGGCCGGGGACGGGATCGGCCTCGCAAAAAGGCAGCTTGGCGTTCTCGCCATAGACGCTCGAGGACGAGCCGAAGACCAGCTTCTCCACGCCGTAGCGGCGGGCGCACTCGAGCAGGTTGAGCGTGCCTTTGACGTTGGTCTCCTCGTAGAGCACGGGCTCGGCCAGCGAGGGCCTGACGCCGGCCCGCGCCGCCAGGTGCACGACCAGGGTCGGCTGGAAGCGCGTGAAGATCTTCTCGAAGCAGTCAGCCTGGCGGATGTCGTCCTCGATCAGCGTATAGCCGGGCTTGCCGACATGATCGGCCACGTTCGCGCGCTTGATCGCCGGGTCGTAGAAGTCGTTGAAGTCGTCGACCACGACCACGCGGTGGCCGTCCGCGAGCAGCGAATCGACCAGGTGGCTGCCGATGAAGCCGGCGCCGCCCGTCACGAGGACGGTGGCCTTTGCCTGGGGAATCCGATGTTCGAGCATGCAACCTCCGTCGTGAGGGACCCGCGGGGCCCCTCACCTTATACCCGGGCGCTCGCGCCAGGCCAATCTCCGCCGGCATGCTCCGGCACCGCGCGGGTGCCCGGGGCCTCGAGCATAGCACGCGCGGCCTGGAACACCTCCGCGCCGGTCACGCCGTCCACGCAGTGGGTCGTGCGGTAGGGGCAGGTCACGCTGCGGCCGTTGTGCACCGTGAGGCAGGGGCTGCAGGCCAGCCCGCGGTAGACGATGCGGTGCTGGGGGCCGCGCGGGCCGAAGAGCACGGGCGTCTCGGGCCCGAAGATCGCGACCGTCGGCGTGCCGACGGCGCAGGCCAGGTGCAGCGGCCCCGTGTCGTTGCTGACGAGCAGGCGCGCCTCGGCGAAGAGCGCGACCAGCTCGGGCAGGCTGGTCTCGCCCGCGAGGTCGATCACGCGCTCGCGCGCGCGCACCTGATCCAGCATGCGCCGCACGTAGGCCTTTTCGGCCGGCGCGCCGACCGTCACGAGCTTGCCGGGGAAGACGGCCGCCAGGTCGTCCGCGAGCGCGGCGAAGCGCTCGACCGACCAGCGCCGCTCGAGCGCGAGCTCGCCGGCGTTGGGGTTGAGCACGAGGTAGGGCTCGCCGAGCGCGAGGCCGCGGGCCGCCAGCTTGTCGCCCAGCGAGGCCTGCGCCTGCGCCTGCGGCACGAGCTGCTCGAGCGGCCGGGGGCTGCCGGCCGGCGCGAGATCGCCCGAAGCCAGCTGGCAGAAGTTGTCGATCATGTGCCAGTGGCCGTTGAAGGGCGCCTGGACGTGGTGGAAGCGCCCGCGGAAGACCTCGGGGACCTGGAAGCCGGCGGCGACCCTGGCGCCCGAGACGCCGGTCAGCAGGGCTGAAAAGCGGGTCAGGAACTCGGCGTCGATCCAGAGGTCGAAGCGGCGCCGGCGCACGTCGCGCACCAGGCCCGCCAGCGAGGCCAGGAAACGGGCCGGGCCCTGGCCCACGTCGAGCGTCAGCAGCTCGTCGACGCCTGTGAGGAGGGCGATCACGTCGCGGTTGGCGGCCTGGGTCACGAAGGTGATCGCCGCGTGCGGGTACTTCTCGCGCAGCAGGGCGATCGCCGGCGTGAGCAGCACGATCGAGCCCATCCCCCAGAACTTCACGAGCGCGATGCGCTGCACGGAAGGGTCACCCGCCGCCGGCATGGCCCCTGGCCGGGCCCTGCGCACGAGGCCGAGGGCCGCGCACAGCGCGCGTCCCACGTATTGATCGACGGCCTTCATGGTGGCGATGCGCACGATCTCTCCCCGGTTCTGCCGTACCCGATCCCATGGGTCGACAAACCGGCCGAGCAACTTGACCCCGGGCGACCAAACCCGACCGCGCGCGGTAAAATGAGGCCATGCCCAAGCTCATCTTGATGGTCCTCGGCCTCGTGCTCGTCCTCATCGGGGTGATCGGCGGCGGCGGCGCCTGGCTCGTCCGCCAGCTCGGCGACGAGCTCGGCTCGATCGTCTCGATGCAGGAGCAGGACGACCGTCAGATCCAGGTGCCCGGCGTGAAGCGCCTGCGCGTGCGCGCGAACACGGCCGACGTGCGCGTCTTCGCGGACGCGGGCACTGTCGCGCAGGTCACCGCCGTGCGCATCGGCGCGGCCAAGAACCAGGCCGAGGCGCTCGCGCGCGCCAAGGCGATCCGCTGGACGGCCGCGGTGGCGGGCGACGCGCTGGTGGTGACCGCGACGGTGCCCGCGGGCCCCGGCCTCGGCGAGGTGGGCACCGCGCTCAAGGGCGGCGCCTACCAGCTCGCGCTCGCGGTCTACGTGCCGGCGGGCATCGCCGTCGACGCCGAGGTCGACACGGGCGACCTGTGGTGCGGGCGGGCCAGCGCGCCGGTGCGCCTGAAGAGCGCCACCGGCGCCGTCGAGGTGGTGGACGTGCGCGCCGACGTGGTGGCTGTGTCCGACACCGGGGATGTGACCGTGCGCGGCGGCCGCGGCGCCACGCTCGCCCAGACCGGCACCGGCAACGTCAGCGTCGGCTTCCGGCCGGGCCCGCGGCTCGAGATGAAGACCGAGACCGGCACGCTCGATTGGGCGTTCCCTTACGAGGCGCCGGCCGTCAACCGGCTCGAGGCCGGCACCGGCGACATCACGCTCGCGGTGGGCGGCAACGCGAACGTCGCGCTCGAGCTCGAGGCCGCGACGGGCCAGATCACCGACCTGACCAAGCTGAAGGGCAACATCCACGCCAACGAGGCCGGCACGGGCGCGCGCGCGAGCCTGGTGGCGGGCAAGCGGCTCGCGAAGCTGGGGGCCAGGACGGCGACCGGCAGCATCCTGGTCGAGGGCCCGCGCGGCCCGGAGTCGCCTGCGCCCACCGCCCGCTGACGGCAAGGAGCAGGGGGTGCCGTGTGGTACCCTACTCAGCGACCTTTCGACCGGAGGATTTCGATGCCATTCCGCCGTCCGCTCCTGCCGCTCGCGCTCGCGGCCGCCCTGGCCCTCCAGCCAGGCCCGGCGCTCGCCCATGGGCCGGCCAGCGTCCAGGTCCAGGCCAGCCTCACAGCGCCGAAGGTCGTCCAGACCGTCGCCGGCCCGGTCACCGAGCTGGTGCTCGCGAACGGCCTCAAGGTGATCCTGAAAGAGAACCACGCGGCGCCTGTCGTGACCTGGGTCGTGACCTACAAGGTCGGCAGCCGCAACGAGCCGCTCGGCGCGACGGGCTCGGCGCACCTGCTCGAGCACATGCTCTTCAAGGGCACCAGGACGCTCGGCAAGGGCCAGGTCGCGCAGATCCTCGACCGCAACGGCGCGGACAGCAACGCGAGCACCTGGGTCGACTGGACCAACTACTACGAGACCTACTCCTCCGACCGCCTGGAGCTCGGCCTGATCATCGAGTCGGCCCGCATGCGCGAGGCCCTGATCCTCGACAGCGAGCGCAAGAGCGAGATGACCGTCGTGCGCAACGAGCTCGAGCGCGGCGAGAGCAACCCGAGCCGGATCCTCTACCAGCACCTGATGAGCACGGCCTTCCGCTCGCACCCCTACCACCACCCCACGATCGGCTGGCGCTCGGACGTCGAGACCGTGCCGACCAGCCAGCTCAAGCGCTTCTACGACACCTACTACCGGCCGAACAACGCGGTCGCCGTGCTGGTCGGCGACTTCAAGACCGCCGACGCGATCCAGCTGATCCGGCGCTACTTCGAGCGCTTCCCCAAGGGCCCCACCCCGCCCGCCGTGCGCACGGTCGAGGAGCCCCAGACCGGCGAGCGCCGCTTCACGCTGCGCCGGCGCGGCGAGACCAACATGGTGATGCTGGGCTGGCACACGCCCCAGGCCTCGCACCATGACATCGGGCCGCTGCTCGTGCTCGACTCGATCCTCTCGACCGGCGTGACCGGGCGGCTCTACCAGGCGATCGTCGAGACCGAGCTCGCGACCTCGGCCTATTCGGACGTGGGGCTCATGCGCGACCCGTCGCTCTTCCGCATGGGCGCGACCTTGAAGCCCGGCGGCGACCACGCCAAGGTCGAGGCCGCGCTCACAGGCGAGCTCGAGAAGCTGAAAACCGCGCCCGTCTCGCCCGACGAGCTGGCCAAGGCCAAGGCCCAGGCCGAAGCCGCCTACGTCTACGAGAACGAGGGCACCGCGGGGCTCGCGCATGCGCTGGCCTCCTACGAGGCGATCGCCGGCTGGCAGCGCAACTTCACGCTGCTCGACGAAATCAAGCGCACCAGCGCGGCCGACATCCAGCGGGTGGCGAAGGCTTACTTCGGCGGCGACGGTCGCACGGTGGGCTGGTACGTCGCGACCAACGACGGCCCCGTGCCGCCGCCGCCGCCGAATTTCGGCGGCGGCCAGGCCACCGCGAACGAGGCCAAGGTCCAGCCCGCCCCGCTCTACCCCTTCGAGCAGCGCCTGCCCGCGCGCAGGCAGCTCACCCCGCCGGTGCGCCGCGTGCTTGCGAACGGCCTCACGCTGATCGTGCTGCCGAACCCGGGCTCGCAGACCGTCGCGCTCGACGGCCAGATCTGGGCCGGCGAGCTGCACGAGCCTGCCGAAAAGGACGGCCTGGCGGGCGCGACCGCCGCCATGCTGCCGAACGGCACAGCCCGGCGCAACAAGCTCGCGCTCGCGGGCGACCTCGAGCGCGTGAGCGCGAGCGTGTCGTTCTCGGGCGGCACGCACCTGACCGACGTGGCAGGCAACTGCCTCGCCAAGGACCTCGACGTCATGCTGGACGCCCTGGCCGAGATGCTCATGCAGCCCACCTTCCCGGCCGACGAGCTCGCCAAGCTCAAGGCCCGCTGGGTGGCCGCGATCCGGCGCGCCGAGGATCAGCCCGCCACGCACGTTGCGCGCGCGTTCGCGCAGGCGGTCTATCCGCCCACGCACCCGTATCACCAGGACGACGCGGCCACCGACATCCGCGCGATCGAGGCGCTCACGCGCGCGGACCTCGAGGCCTTCCACCGGCGCTACTACGGCCCGAACACCACCACGCTCGTGCTGGTCGGCAAGGTCGACCCCGCGGACGTGATCGCCCGGCTCGACAGCAAGCTCGCGGGCTGGGCCCCCGCCCAGCTCGTGAAGCACGAGGTGCCCGACGCGCCGCCTGGCGCGCCGCGCAAGGTGATCGTGCCGATGCCCGACAAGACCAACGTCGAGGTCAAGGTCGGCCATGCGATCGGGCTGCGCCGCCGCAGCCCGGACTACCACGCCGCCCAGATCGGCAACTACGTGCTCGGCGGCGACCCGCTCTCGAGCCGGCTGGGCCTGCGCCTGCGCGACGAGCTGGGCCTGACCTACGGCACCTACTCGAGCATCTCGGGCAGCCTGGGCCCGGGCGCCTGGAGCGGCAGCCTGACGGTCAACCCGGCGAACGTCGCGACCGGGCTCAGCGAGCTCAAGCAGGTGGTCGCGCGCTACCTGCGCGAGGGCATCGGCGCGCGCGAGCTCACCTTCGCGAAGTCGGCCTTCATCGGCTCGCAGGCCGTGGGCCTGGCCTCGAACGGCGGCATGGCGAGCTCGCTCGCGGGCATCGAGCTGCATGGCCTCGGCCTCGATTACTGGGGCCGCTACCCCGGCCTGATCGGCGGGCTCACGGCCGCCCAGGTCAACGCCGCCGTGCGCCGCTACGTCCACCCGCAGGCCGCCCACACGATCATGGTCGGCCCGCTCAAGGAGGAGGCCAAGCCATGAGCCGGCGCGCGCTCACGCTCGCACTCAGCCTGCTCGCGGGCCTCACGACCGCCACGCCGGCCTTCGCCGGGCATGCGCCGGCCGACGCCAGGGTCGGCCCGCGGGCGGCCCTGGCCGGCCCAAGGGTAGTCGCGACCGCCCAGGGCCCTGTGACGACCCTGAAATTGGCCAACGGCCTGACCGTGATCCTGAAAGAGAACCACGCGGCCCCCGTCGTCACCTGGGTGGTCGCGTACAAGGTCGGCAGCCGCGAGGAGCCGCGCGGCGCGACAGGCTCGGCGCACCTGCTCGAGCACATGCTCTTCAAGGGCACCAAGACGTTCGGCAAGGGCCAGATCGCCCAGCTGCTCACGCGCAACGGCGCGGGCTTCAACGCGAGCACCTGGTACGACATGACCAACTACTACGAGACCTACGCCGCGGACCGCCTGGAGCTGGGGCTCGCGATCGAGGCCTCGCGCATGCGCGACGCGCTGATCCTGGACGGCGAGCGGCGCGCCGAGATGTCGGTGGTGCGCAACGAGCTCGAGCAGGGCGAGACCAACCCCGACGAGCTGCTCTGGGAGGAGCTGGGGGCGGCGGCCTACAAGGCCCACCCCTACCACCACCCGGTGATCGGCTTCCGCTGGGACGTCGAGACCGTGCCGACCAGCCAGCTCAAGGCCTTCTACGACCGCTTCTACCGGCCGAACAACGCGATCGCGGTCCTGGTCGGCGACTTCAAGACGCCCGAAGCGATCCGGCTCATCACCCGCCACTTCGGCGGGCTCGCGCCGGGCACGGACCTCGCCCAGCGCATCACGCCCGAGCCGCCCCAGCTCGCGGAGCGGCGCTTCACCGTGCGCCGGCGCGGCGAGACGCGCGCCGCCCAGCTGGGCTTCCACGTGCCGGCCGCGGGCCACCCGGACCTGCCGGCCCTGCTCGTGCTCGACTCGATCCTCTCGGCCGGCGTGACCAGCCGGCTGCACCAGGCGCTGGTCGAGACCAGCCTCGCGACCGACGTCTGGAGCTTCGTGGGGCTCAACCGCGACCCGTCGCTGCTGCGCGTCGGGCTGACCCTGGGCGACACCGCCGAGCCCGCGAAGGCCGAGCAGGTGGTGCTCGACGAGCTCGCCAGGCTCGCGCGCGAGGACGTCTCGCCGAGCGAGCTCCAGCGCGCCAAGCACCGCGCCGAGGCCGAGATCGTCTACGAGAACGAGGGCACCGAGGGCATGGCCCAGCGCCTGGCCTACTTCGGCGTCGTCGACCGCTGGGAGCGCGCCTTCTGGCTGCCCGACCAGGTCAAGCGCGTCGGCGCGGCCGACCTCCGGCGGGTGGCCGGCCGCTACCTGGGCGCGGACAACCGCACGCTGGGCTGGTACCTGGCCACGCCCGAAGGCCCCGTGCCACAGGCGCCCGCCAACCTGGGCGCGGGCACGGCGACCGCCGCCAAGGCCAAGGTCCAGCCCGCGCCCTGGCAGCCCTACGAGCAGGCCAGCAAGCCGCTCGCGCTCGCCACCCGGCCGATCCGCCGCGTGTTGCCCAACGGGCTCACGGTGCTCGTGCTCGAGAACCCGGGCTCGCGCACCGTCGCTGTGGACGGCTTCGTGCGCGCGGGCGGCTTCCTCGACGCCCCGACCCAGCGCGGGCTGGCCGAGGCCACGGCCGCCATGCTCGACCAGGGCAGCGCGGGCCATGACAAGCTCGCGCTGGCCAGCGCGCTCGCGGACCTCGCAGCCGAGCTCGACGTCACCGCCGACGCGGAGAGCACGCGCGTGACCGGCAAGCTGCTCGCGCGCGACCTCGACGCCCTGCTGCCGCTGCTCGCCGAGGTGCTCACGCAGCCGACCTTCCCGCCCAGCGAGCTCGCCAAGCTCAAGGCGCGCTGGGTGGCGCGCATCAAGCAGGCCGAGGACGAGGCCGCGACGCACGCCACGCGCGCGTTCACCCAGGCGATCTTCCCCGTGGGCCACCCCTACCGCGAGCTGCCGGCCCAGGCCGCGATCGCGCAGGTCGAGAGCCTGACCAGCGACGACCTGCGCGCCTTCCACCGGCGCCACTACGGCCCGAACGCCACGGCGCTCGTGTTCGCGGGCAACCTGCGGGCGGCCACGCTCATGCCGAAGCTCGAGCGCCTGTTCGCGGGCTGGGCCCAGGCCAGCCGCACGCCCCTCGCGATCCCGCTGGTGGCGCCCAACCCGGCCCGGCGCCAGGTGGTCAGCCTGCCGGACAAGACCAACGTGGCCATCCGCATCGGCCATGCCCAGCCGATCACGCGCAAGCACCCCGACTTCTTCGCGGCCAGCCTCGCGCTGGACGTGCTGGGCGGCGACACCTGGACCAGCCGGCTGGGCGCCAAGCTGCGCGACGAGATGGGCCTGACCTACGGCACCTACGCCTGGATCGAGGCCGCGCAAGGCGCCGGCCCCTTCACGGTCAGCATCGACGTGAACCCGGCCAACGTGGACACCGCCCTCACGGCCTACCGCGCCGAGCTCGCGCGCTTCTTGCGCGCCGGCGTGACGGCCCAAGAGCTGGCCTTCGCGAAGTCGTCCTTCGTCGGCTCGCAGGCGCGCCACCTCGCGACCAACGAGGGCGCCGCCCGCTCGCTGGCGCGCATCGAGCAGTTCGACCTCGGGCTGGATTACTGGCAGCGCTACCGCGGCCTGGTCGAGGGCGTGTCGCTCGCCCAGGTCAACGCGGTGGCCCGCCGGCTGATCGACCCTGTCAGGGCCCACACCGTGATCGCCGGCCCGTACGTGGAGAAGCCGTAGCGCCTGGCCGGGCGCTAGCGCTTGGCCGCGTAGGTCGCGGCCAGCAGCCGCACGGCCTCGCCCACGTCCACGGCGTCCTCGCCGAGGAACGCGTCGAGCACGGCGTTCGGCCGCTGCACGCCGGGCCGGCAGGGGCCGCCTGTGTCGAGCAGCTTGAGCACCAGCGGCACGAGCGTCGGCAGGGCGCCTGCGACGATCGCCGGGTCGAGCCCCGTGTCGGCCGCGGCCTCGCCGTCGAGCGTCGCGCGCCGCTCGGCGGTGAGCAAGGCGTCCACGGCCGTGGGGTCCGGCTCGAGACCGCTGTGGCGGCGCACCAGGCCGACCAGCTCATCGGCCCCGATCCGCTCGCGCTCGCGCCGCAGCGAGTCGCGCAGCGCATGGGCGACGTCCGCGATCAGCTCGCGCACGGCGGCGGGCGTGGTGCCCAGCCGGCCCGGCAGGGCCTCGACCAGATCGAGCAGGCGGTGCATCTCGCCCGGGTTGCCCTGGGTCATCGGATCGCGCACCGCACGGGCGATCAATTCGGGGAGCAGCATCGAAAGGGTCCTCCTGGCGGGCCTCGACGCCCGCCACACAGGCGCATCTTAGCATGGTGTCGGCCGATCGCCACCCACCGAGCAGGGTGATCGCCAAACGAACGCCTTTCCGGTTACATGGGGCCTGCGCCCCGCCCGGCGGGGACGACGCCCGCGCGCTCCCGGAGGATCTCCCATGGCTTCGCAAGCCCCCGCCTGGGCCAGGCCCGGTGCCTGGCTCTCGGCCCTGTTCGCCGTCATCGGCGCGCTCGCCTTCGGCGTGATCGCGGGCGCCCGCGGCGAGCCGCTCAACGCGCTCTGGCTGGTCACGGCCGCGCTCTGCACGTACGCGATCGGCTACAGGGTCTATGCGAAGTTCCTGGCCGAGCACGTCTTCGTGCTCGATCCGCTGCGCCGCACGCCGGCCCACCGGCTCGAGAACGGCCGCGACTTCGTGCCGACCGGGCGCTTCGTGCTCTTCGGCCACCACTTCGCGGCGATCGCCGGCGCAGGCCCCCTGGTCGGCCCGATCCTGGCCGCCCAGTTCGGCTACCTGCCGGGCGTGCTCTGGATCCTGGTCGGCGTGGTGCTCGGCGGCGCTGTGCAGGACTTCGTGATCCTGGCGGGCTCGATGCGCCGCGACGGCAAGAGCCTCGGCCAGATGGCCCGCGACGAGATGGGCCCGGTGGCGGGCTTCGCGGCCTCGATCGCCGTGCTCTCGA
This sequence comes from Candidatus Sericytochromatia bacterium, assembly GCA_036675505.1. Lineage (GTDB taxonomy): Bacteria > Cyanobacteriota > Sericytochromatia > S15B-MN24 > JAQBPE01 > JAKFEW01. The sequence continues at coordinate 34,066 of JAKFEW010000020.1, read as the reverse complement.
TCATGATCATCTTGCTCGCCGTACTCGCGCTGGTGGTCGTCAAGGCGCTCGCCGTCAGCCCCTGGGGCACCTTCACGATCGCGATGACGATCCCGATCGCGCTCGTGATCGGCTGGTACATGCGCGTCGTGCGCCCCGGCAAGGTGCTGGAGGGCTCGCTCATCGGCGTCGGGCTGCTGCTCGCGGCGCTGGTGGCCGGGCGCTGGGTCGCCGAGCACCCGGTGCTCGGGCCGCTCTTCACGCTCGACGCGCCCACGCTCGCGCTGGCCCTGACAGCCTACGGCTTCGCGGCCTCGGTGCTGCCGGTCTGGCTGCTGCTCGCGCCGCGCGATTACCTCAGCACCTTCGTGAAGGTCGGCACGGTCGCGCTCATGGCCGTGGGCATCGCCGTCACCGCGCCTGTGATCCGGCTGCCCGCGCTCACTGCGTTCGTGGACGGCACGGGCCCCGTCGTCGCGGGCGCGCTCTTCCCGTTCTGCTTCATCACGATCGCCTGCGGCGCGATCAGCGGCTTCCACGCGCTGGTGGCCTCGGGCACCACGCCCAAGCTGCTCGATTGCGAGGCCGACGCGCGCGTGATCGGCTACGGCGCCATGCTGATGGAGTCGTTCGTCGCTGTGATGGCGCTGGTGGCGGCCTGCGTGCTGCAGCCGGGCGTCTACTTCGCCGTGAACTCGGCCGCGGCCGTGGTGGGCGCGACGCCCGTGGCCGCCGCGGCCACGATCACGGGCTGGGGCTACCCGCTGGCGCCTGCCGACATGACCGGCCTCGCGGCCCTGGTCGGCGAGTCGACGCTCTGGGCCCGCACGGGCGGCGCGCCGACCTTCGCGCTCGGGCTGGCCCAGATCTTCGCGGGCGTGATCGGCGGGCCCGCGCTGATGGGGCTCTGGTACCACTTCGCGATCATGTTCGAGGCCCTCTTCATCCTGACGACGCTCGACGCCGGCACGCGCGTCGGCCGCTTCATGCTGCAAGATCTGCTCGGCAACCTCTACGAGCCGCTCGGCCGCACGAGCTGGTACCCCAGCGCGATCTTCGCCTCGGCCCTGGTGGTGGGCGCCTGGGGCTGGTTCCTCTACCAGGGCGTGCTGGATCCTTTGGGCGGCATCAACAGCCTCTGGCCGCTCTTCGGCATCGCGAACCAGCTGTTGGCGGCGATCGCGCTCTGCGTGGCGACCACCTTGCTCTTCAAGATGGGCCGCGCGCGCTACGCGGCGGTCACGCTCGTGCCTCTGGCCTGGCTCGCGGTGGTCTGCTTCAGCGCGGGCTACGAGAAGCTCTTCTCGCTGAGCCCGCGCATCGGCTTCCTGGCGCACCACTTCATGCTGGGCGACAAGCTCCGCGCGGGCGGCGTGCCGGCCGACAAGCTCACAGAGACCCTGGCCGTCATGCGCAACGACCTCGTGAACGCCGGCATGACCGGGCTCTTCCTGGCGCTCACCGCCTTGATCCTGGTGCTCTCGCTGCGCAGCTGGTGGCGCATCGGCCGCGGCCTCGAGCCGGCCGTGCCCAACGAGGCGCCCGCCGAGTACGCGGCCCGGCCCGTGGGCGTCGCCTGATGGCCAGGCTCAAAGGTGGGCTGCGTGCGCTCTGGGCCTGCTTGCGCGAGCTCTCCGGCGAGGCCGCGCTCGAGCGCCGCATGCGCGCCTGCGCCTGCAGCCAGGCTGCGCCGCTGCCGCGCGGCGAGGCCGTGAAGCAGGCCTGGACCGAGGCCTTCGACCAGCCCCACCGCTGCTGCTAGCTGGCGTTTTGACCAGGGCTTAACCGACTCTTAGCCAGCCCTTACCCAGAACTGCGCAAGATCGGCGGCCCCGGAGCGGACCATGAGCCCAGCCGCCGCGACCCCGCGAGGATGCCGCGCGCTGAGGAGGTGCCATGGCCAACCGCACGCCCAGGATCGCCGCGAGCTTGCTCGTCGCGAGCTTGCTCGCCGCGCTCGGCTGCGGCCAGGCGCCCGCGCCAACCGCGCCCCTGGCCCGATCGGCCGCCGACTCACCTGCGCGCGCGCAGGCTCACGAGCGCGCCGAGCTGATCCTCGCGAGCCGCGAGGCCACCCCGCCGCGCGTGCCCGGCGCCACGCCGAGGGCCCACTTCGCCTTCAAAGGCACCCACTACCACCTGCTCGCCCTCGGCCAGCCCAGCTGGCAGGAGCGCCTGATCCAGGCCCTGCGCGGCCAGCGCGGCACCCTGCAGGTCGGCGTGAACCGCAGCTGGGTCGCGAGCGAGGCGAGCCCGGCCGCAGGCGCCCCCGACGACGAGTTCTGGTCGCTGCAGTACGGGCCCGTGCAGAAGCGGCTGCCGGCGGCCTGGGCGCACGCCCGCGGCCAGGGCGTCACGGTCGCGGTGGTCGACACCGGCGTCGACCTGACCCATCCCGACCTCCAGGGCCGCGTGACGGCGGGCCCCGACCTCGTGAACCAGGACGACGACCCGAGCGACGACCGTGGCCACGGCACCCATGTCGCGGGCATCATCGGCGCGGCCAGCCACAACGGCATCGGCATCGCGGGCGTCGCGCCGGCCTGCCGCCTGCTCGCGATCAAGGTGCTCGACGGCGCCGGCCGCGGCGACGCCTACCTCACGGCGCGCGGCGTGGCCTCGGCGATCGCGCGCGGCGCGAAGATCGTGAACCTGAGCCTGGGCGGGCCCGCGATCGACAGCGCGCTGCGCGGCTTCTACGCCGACGTCGTGAAATCCGACGTGCTGCTCGTCGCGGCGGCCGGCAACGACGGCGAGGCGGTCGGCTTCCCGGCCGCCTTGCCTGGCGTGCTGGCCGTGGGCGCGACCGACGAGGCAGGCGCGCTCGCGCCTTTCTCGAACCGTGGCGCCAACCTCGGCGTGACGGCACCCGGCGTGGGCGTGCTTTCGACCGTGCCGGGCAAGCTCTACGCCCAGCGCAGCGGCACCAGCATGGCCGCACCTTTCGTCGCCGGCGTGGCCGCGCTGGTCTGGGCGGCGAAGCCCGGCCTGAAGGCCAGCGAGCTGCGCGAGCGCCTGCTCAGCTCCGCTGCGGACCGCGGCCAGCCGGGCCCGGACGCCGTCTACGGCCACGGCGAGATCGACCCGCTGGCAGCAGTGGCGCCCTGACCGCCGACGCGCTTACTTGAAGCTCTTGAGCTCCATCGTGGTCTTCTGCTCGCCGCCCGGCATGCCGGGCACGGCCGGCAGGCCTGCCGGCAGCGCCGTCTTGGTGGTGGTGAGCGCCTTGACGAGGCCCACGCCGCTGTTGACCCAGGTCTCCGACGTGATGTCGATCGTCACGCCGCCCTGGCTCTGCGACGACGTCGAGGTCGTCTTGAGGCAGGCGTAGGTGCCCGCGGGCACGGTGATCGACTCGTTGCTCACCGGCCCGACCTTGAACGACGCGCCCGCGTTGGTCTGGGCGCCGCCCGCGGCGCCGCTCATCTTCGCGAAGGCGTCCTTGTCGTTCAGGTCGATCGTCGAGGTGGACGAGCTGCCCTTCACGGTCGTCTTGAGCGTGGCCTTGTTGTCCTTGACCTCGGTGACCTCCATGGTCATCGTGTCGGTGGTCCCCAGGACCGTCAGGTTGTACTCCCACTTGCGGCCGGCGGTGTAGAGCGACTTGAGCTCGGGCGCGCCGGCGGCCCCGGCGCCGGCGCTGCCGGTGAGGCCGGGGATGCCGGGCAGGCCGCTGCAGCCGGTGAGGAGGGCGGCGCCCGCGAGGGCGCCCGTGAGGATCAGCTTCTTCATGGTGACTCCTACTTCGTGAACGCGGTGAGTTCGAGGATCGAGGAGAAGGTGATGGTCATCCCGTTGACCGACATGCTGCCCGAGTTATCGTTCTTGATCAGGCCGACCTCGGCGTTGACCCAGTAGGTAGCGTCCTGGGTGGTGCCGGCGGGCACGCTCTTGTTGTCGGCGGTGGCGGTGAGGGTGCCCACGTACTTCGTCGCCGTGTAGGTGCCGGCCTTGACCGTGATGCTCTCGGTGCCGACGGACTTCTGCGTCCAGGTGTAGTTGGCCTTGCCGTCGTCGCCCTTGATGGCCTCATCGATCTCGTTCACCTGCTTGGCAAGATCGACGACCTCGGTCGAATCGCTGGTGTTGCTGGCGACCGTCGTGGTGGTCTTGATCCAGGCCTTCGTGCCCTCGACCTTGGTCACCTCACGCGTGATCAGCGCGGTGGTCTTGGTGCCGGCCGATTCGGTGGTGCCCTCGTACGTCCACTTGCGGCCGAGCTTGTAGAGCGCCGCCGCCGCGGCGTCGACGTTGCCCGCCACGGGCGCAGCCGAGGTCGCAGGCGCGGTCGAGGCGCCGACGCTGACGGCCGCCGAGGCGCTCACGGTGGGGGTGCCCGAGGCGGCCGCCGTGGGGCTGGCCGAGGCGCCGGGCAGGCCGGGGGTGACGTTGGCGTTCATCGAGGCCGTGCAGCCGGCCGCGGCGATCGCCGCGAACAGGCAGGCCAGCAGGATGTTCTTCGACATGACGATTCTCCTATCGTGATTTCCTGAGATCAGGTCAGAAATTACACCACCTTTAACCAGCCAGGCGCAAGCGAAGCCGCCCGGGACCTGAGGTCCCGGGCGGCCGGCAGCGCTGAAAGGGTGTTACGACGCGGGGCTCGCCGACGCGGCAGGCGAGGCGCTCGGATCGGCGGAGGCCGACGGGCTCGCGGCGGGCGAGGACGAGGGCTGCGGCGAGGACGAGGCCTGCGTGCCCGGGCTCGACGACGGCGGCAAGGGGGTCGAGGGCGTGCCCTTCTCCTTCTTCTCGAGGTCGAGGGTCATGTCGAGGCCGAGGCTCGCGAGCATGGCGGCCTGCGGCGGCAGCAAGGTGGCCGGCAGCTTCTTCGACTTGACGCCTTCTTTGACCATGCCGTCGGCGGCGGTCATGTAGAGGTCGAACTCGACGTCGGTGCCCGAGAGGTTGTTCTTGAACTTCTGGCGCACCGTGTTGTAGGACTTGCCCGCGACCGTGATCGTCTCTTTGGTGTTCACAGGCGCCGCCGGGCTCGGCGGCGCCGTGGCCTGCGTGCCCGCCGCGGCCAGGCCGCCGCCGTCGAACAGCTTGCCGACGATCTGGGTGTAAGGGTTCGTCGAGCCGCCCTTCTTGATCGCCTGCACGTTGTCGATCGTCTTGGGGCCGCCCGCGCTGGCGCCGGGCAAGGGCGCCTTGCTCATGTCGATGTTGAAGATGCTGCGCACGTCCGCGCCCTCGTTCGTGATCGCCTGGCACTCGATCACGAGCGTGCCGGGCAGCTGGATCGCGCCGGCCTTGATGAGCAGCTTGTAGTGCCAGCGCACGCCGGCCTCGGTGAAGGGGAAGACCGTGGCGGCGTCGACCTCGGCCGCGCTGGCCGGCACGCCCGGCGCCAGGCTCGGCGAGCCGGTCGGCGCGGTGGTGGCCTGGGCGCCTGGCGACGCGCTGGCGGTCGCGGTCGGCGAGGGCGAGGGGCTCGCCCCCTTCTTGCCCTTGTCGGTGCCCTTCGCGGGCCTGGTCGAGGCCGGCGTGGTCGGCGTCACGGCCAGATCACAGCCCACCACCACCACGAGCCCGGCCGTCAGGAACAGGGGCAAGAACCGCTTGGCGCTCATCGGGAACCTCCAGGTCGGCTGCGGCAGACCGCCGCAGGACACCACCTAAGGCATACCCAGCGACGGCTGCCCCGAACCGGCCGCGCCCGCCCGCCCAGGGCTTGTCTACGGACGGGCCGTTGGCGGCCGCGGCGCTTACTTTCCCACGCAGAAGCGGCGGAAGACCTCGTCGATCACCTCCTCGGCGATCGCATCGCCGGTGACCTCGCCCATCGCGGCGATCGCCTCCTTGACGTCCCAGGCCACGAAGTCCGCGGCGAGGCCGGCGCTGGCGGCCTCGCGGGCGGCCGCGAGCCGCTCCTGGGCGGCCTGGAGGCTCAGGCGATGGCGCGCGTTCACCGCCGTGGGCGAGACGCCGCCCGCGGGCCCGCCCAGCGCCGCCTCGACCAGCGCCCGGCCGAGCTCGGGCAGGCCGTCGCCGGTCAGGGCCGAGACCGCCACCGGCCGCCCGCCCAGCGGCGCCAGCATGGCCAACGCGTCGCCCGGATACGCGTCGCGCTTGTTGCCGACCACCACCAGCGGGCGCGCGCCCGCCTCGCGGGCGAGCGCCCGCTCGGCCGCGCCGACGCCCGCCGTGAGGTCGACGACCAGCGCCACGAGATCGGCGGCCGCCAGCGCCTCGCGCGAGCGCGCCACGCCGATCGCCTCGACCACGTCGGTGGTTTCGCGGATGCCGGCCGTGTCCACGACGCGGAAAGGCACGCCCTGGAGATCGAGCGTCTCCTCGAGCACGTCGCGCGTGGTGCCGGGCACGTCGGTCACGATCGCGCGATCGCGGCCGAGCAGCGCGTTGAGCAAGCTGGACTTGCCCACGTTGGGCCGGCCCACGATCGCGAGCGCGGCCCCCTCGCGCATCACCTGCCCCTGCCTGGCCGTGGCCAAGAAGCCGGCCAGCTGGCCCGCCACGTCGTCCAGCAGCGCCAGGAGCTCGGGCCGCCCCACGTCCTCGATCTCGTCCGGGTAGTCGATCGCCGCTTCCAGCCTGGCGGCAAGGCCGACCAGCGCGTCGCGCGCCGCGCGCACGTCGCGCGAGAGCCGGCCCTCGAGCTGGCCGAGCGCGAGCGCCAGCGCGCGCTCGGTGCGCGCCTCGACGAGGTCGCCGACCGCCTCGGCCTGGGCCAGGTCGAGCCGGCCGTTCAGGAACGCGCGCTTGGTGAACTCGCCGGCCGCCGCGAGGCGGGCGCCCGCGCGCAGGCAGGCCCTGAGCACGCCGCCCGCCGCCGCGCCGCCGTGGGTCTGCAGCTCGACCACGTCCTCGCCCGTGAAGCTCTTCGGGCCGCGCATCACGAGCACGAGCGCCTCGTCGAGCCGGGCCCCGCTCACGGGGTCGACCAGCCAGCCATGGTGCACGCGGTGGCTCGCGCGCTGGCCGAGCGGCACGCGCGGCGCCAGGCCCGTGCCGGTGCGGAAGAGCCGCTCGGCGATCGCGACGGCGTCCGGGCCCGACAGGCGCACGATCGCGACGGCGCCGGGGCCGAGCGCGGTCGCGAGGGCGGCGATCGTGTCGGTGGGGTGCATGCCTACAGGGTACCAGCCAGCGGGTACACAAGCGACAGGAGTCGCCATGTCCCGTCTGCCCCTGACCCTGCTCGCAGCCGTCGTGCTGCTCGCCGCCTGCCGGACCGAGACCAGCCCGCCGAAGCCGAAAGCCTCGGCGGCGGCCGTGCGCGTGAAGGGCAGCCCGACGCCCAGGGCCGCGGGCCCGGCCACTTCGGCCGCCGTGCCCGTGCCGCGGGCCGCGGGGCCCTACGCCACGCTCAGGGGCGGCGTCAGGCTCGACGCGCGCTACCTCGTCGACCTCGGGCTCGCGGCCGCCACAGGCGAGGGCGTCGCGCTCACCGGCACGGGCCGGCTGCTCTCGGACCTCGGCGGCGGGATCCTCGCCGCGCAGGCCCCCGGCCTGATCACCGACAATGGCGCGGGCCTGCTCTCCGACGCGGGCGGCGCGCTGGTCTCGGACCAGGGCGGCGGGCTCATCACCGACAACGGCGCGGGCATCGTCAGCAACAACGCCGGCGGGCTCATCACCGACAACGGCGCGGGCGTGGCAGGCCAGAACGGCGCCGGGCTGGCGCCGGCCCTGGGCCTCGCGATCCCGCGCTTCAGGCTCGCCCAGGCCGCGATCCCGCCCGGCGAGCTGCGGCCGGTGGCCGGTGCCGCCGTGCTGCCGATCGACCTGCGCACGGGCCGGCCGGTCGGCACCGTCGTGAAGAGCGACGCGGCGGGTGGCTTCGCGGTCGAGGTGCCGCTCTCGATGGTCGGCAACGTGCTCTTCGCCGTGCGCGTGCCGGCCGCCGACCGCGGCTCACCGGCCTTCACCGACCCGCGCCTGCGCCCCAACCTGCTAGCGGCCGTCGCGGGCGAGGCCGCCGCGCGCACGGCCGACGAGGACACGGCCCTCGTCACGCGCTACCTGCAGGCCTGCTTCGTCACGCGGCTGGAAGCCGCGCTCGGCGAGGGCGGCGCCGACGCGGTGGCCGAGAAGCTCGCGGGCGCCCGCCTGATCGTGCCCGAGCTCAAGGCCGTGCTGCTTTCGCTCGTCGGCGAGCTGCGCGAGGCCGCGCAGGCCACCGGTGCGGACAAGCTGCCGCCCGCCCGCCGGACCATGCTCGCGCGTCAGATGGCCCACCGGCTGCTCGCGCGGATGGACCTCGCCGGCGTGTTGATCGACCCGACCTTCGCGCCGCGCTACGCGGGCGCCGCCGAGCCTGCCCACGCCGCGATGATCGACGTCCTGCGCCGCATGCGCGAGGCCACGAGCGCCAGGCTGCGGGCCGACCCGCGCGCCTTCGACGGCAAGCCGTACCTCGCGGGCACCGGCTTCCAGGTGAAGCGCGGCGCGGACCTGCCCGACTTCTGCGTCCAGGCCTACCTGATCCCGGACGACCCGGAGGGCCTCGAGAAGAACGGCGAGGTGCTCACAGACCTCGGCCTGACGCGCGAGACCGGCGGCACCGACCAGAAGTCGCGCCTGAGCGCGGCCATGTACAGCATGGTGGGCGCGCTGGCCCAGACCCTGCTGCTCGACGCCGAGGCCAAGGCCGACACCTTCGGCGTGGTGCGCGAGCTCAAGCCTTAGATATCAACCAGAAGACCTGAGCATCAGGCCCAAAGGCCCGGCTGCCATTGCAGCCGGGCCTTTGGGCCTGGGCGTCAGCGCGGGCGGCGCGAGCGGTACGCGCCGCCGCGGCGCGCGTCGAAGTTGCGCGGGTCGCGGCCGCCACGGTTACCGGCAAAGCGGCCGATCTCGCCGGGCCGCGGGCCGGTCGCGCCCTTGGGCTCGATCACGATCCGGCGGTTGGGCTCCTCGCCCGTCGAGTAGGTCTGCAGCTCGGCGTACTGATCGGTCACCAGGTGGTGCACCTGGCGGCGGTCGGCCGGGCTCATCGGCTCGAGCGTGAAGCGCTTGCCGGTCTCGCGCACGCGCGCCGCGGCGGCGTGGGCTTCTTCGAGCAGCTTTTCCTCGTGGCGCTGGCGGTAGTCGCCCACGTCCACCGCGATGCGGCGATCGAGGCGCGTGCCGTAGAGCACGTTCAACAAATACTGGATCGACTGCAGGGTCTGGCCCTTGCGGCCGATCAGGACGCCGGCGTCCTCGTCGGAGTCGATGCGGATCGTGATCTGCTCGTCGGTCTCGCTGACGATCGCGATGTCGGCCGCGAGATCCATCGCGCCGACCAGCGCGGCCAGGAAGTCCAGGCTCGCGTCGATGATGTCTTCTTGCGACTCGGTGGTCGCGTTCTCGGTGTTGGGCATGCCCTACCTCCCTTTCTTCTGCGTCAGCGGCTGGCCCCCGTCGGGCTTGACGGGCGTCGCCGGGACGTCGATTGCCGAGCCGCCGCCACCGGAGCCAGGCTTCGCCTTGCCGTACATCTGTTTGAGGACCAGGTACTGGCCCATGGTGAAGAAGTTCGAGAACACGGTGTACAAGAGCACGCCCGCCGGCAGCGGGATCAGCAGGAACATCACCGTGATCATGAGCGGCATCGTGTTGAGCATCTGCCGCTGCATCGGGTCGTTCGGGTCGGTCATCATCATCTTCTGCGTGAGATAGGTGGTGACGGCGAAGACCACGATCATGCCGATGTTGTCCCAGTAGAGCTGGCCGGTCGTGAGGTAGTGGAAGAAGCCCACGTAACCGTCGAGCGGCGGGTGCCAGATCGGGTAGAAGCCGACGCGCGTGAGATCCTCGACGAAGAGCCAGCCCTGGTGGCCGACGCGCTTGTTGAAGGTCTCCGAGATCAGCGTGCTGTAAAGCGCGATCAGGAACGGCATCTGGATCAAAAGCGGCAGGCAGCCCCCGAACGGGTTGACCTTGTGCTCGGAGTAGAAGGCCATCATGGCCTGGTTCAGCTCTTGCGGGTTGTCCTTGTACTTCGCCTGCAGCTCCTTGAGCTTGGGCTGCAGCTCCTGCATCTCCTTCATGCTCTTGTACTGCTTGGCGGAGAGCGGGAAGATCGCGAGCCGGATCACGACCGTCAGCATGACGATCGCGAAGCCGTAGCTCCCGGAGATCTTGTGGAAGAACTCCAGGATCGGCATCATCATGCCATTGACGAGAAAATCGAACATGGAACCTGGTATCCCGACTCGGGGTGAAGCGGATGGGGGTCCGGGGTGGGTGGGCCGGCTACCCGTGGGCTAGGGAACGGGGTCGAGCCCGCCCGGGTGGAAGGGGTGGCAGCGGCAGATCCGCCGCCCGGCCCATGCGCCGCCCCGAAGGACGCCGTACCGCTCGATCGCTTCCACCGCGTACTGCGAACAGGTCGGGTGGAACCGACACTGCCGGGGCCAGAGCCGACTGACGGCCTGGTAAGCGCGGATCAGTCGGATCGCCACAGTGGAAATCGGGCGGGTCATGGGCGCCACATTATACACCATCCGGCAGCAAGCCTGCGCGCGTGAAGGCCCGCCGCAGGGCTGCCGCCAGATCGGCATGGGAGGCGTGGGCCGCGGCCGGCCGGGCCACGATCACGGCCCGGAAGCCGCGCGGCAGCTCCGGCAGGAGCGCGCGCACGGCCTCGCGCAGGCGCCGGCGGACGCGGTTGCGCACGACCGCCACGCCGACCTTTTTGGACACGGAAAAACCGGCCTCCCGCCTGGCGGGGGAGTCCGGTAGCTTCAAGAGATGCAACACCACCAGCGGCTCCGCGTAGGAGCGGCCCGCGTGGAACACCTGCCTGAACAGCGGGTTCGCACGGAGCCGCTCGGCGGCGGGCAACATGGCCGCGCCTGGAACCTCGGCTTACGCCGAGAGGCGCTTGCGGCCCTTGGCGCGGCGGCGCTTCAGCACGTTGCGGCCACCCTTGGTCGCCATACGCTCGAGGAAGCCATGCACCTTCTTACGCTGGCGCTTCTTGGGCTGGAAGGTCATCTTCATGAGGTTCACTGCCTTTCGGAGGAGTAAGCGCTTGCGACGAACGGGAGCCGCAGGCGCTTCAGGAGGAGTAAGCGCTTGTGACGAACGAGAGCCGCAGGCGCTTCGGGGCGGTGGCGGTCGCCTGCTCAAAGGCCCGCGGCGCCGAGGATTAAAATACGTTCAAGATCGGGAAGCTGGATCGACCCGCTTCAACCTGCTAGCATGGGCAGACCGGCGTGGATCGCGGCAAACAGCCGCTTAAGATCCGACTAAGCCAGAGAGTTTACCACACCACCCGAGCGCCGATCAACTGGCGCGGGCTGAGCGAGCCCCCCCCGATCTCCACGATACGCGGATCCGACCCACCTCGGATCCGGGCGTATGGATGCGCCTTCGGCCTGCGGCCTTCCAGCCGCCGCGCCCGGCTCCTCCCTTTCAGCCCCCCACCACCCTCCCTCCTACGATCCAGGTCCCAGCCCCCGAATGTCGGTCGACGAAATCTGGCAACAAGCCCTCCACCGGATCCAGGCCCAGCTGGGCAGCACCCCCACCTACAAAACGATGTTCGAGCCCTCCAGGCTCGTCGCGATCGAGGCGGGCCAGGCGCTGGTCGAGGTGCCGAACCGCTTCATGCGCGATCAGATGCGCAAGCACCAGCACGACGTGCTGATCCGCAACGTGCTGCAGGAGCTCGACGGCCAGCCCTACGAGGTCGAGTTCGTGGTGCCGACGCCCGATCGCGCCGCGCGCCCGGGCCTGTCGGAGGCCGCGCTGCCGGTGGCCGAGGCGCCGGTGGTCCAGCCGGTGCTCAACGCCATGACCGCGATGAACGGCCAGAACGGCCAGCCGCGGGTCGAGACCACCTGGAACCCTGTGCGCGTGGTGCAGTCCGGTCCCGCGGTCGGCATCCTGAACCCCAAGTACACCTTCGGCACCTTCGTGATCGGCTCCCACAGCCACTTCGCGCATGCGGCTTCGATGGCCGTAGCCGAGGCGCCCGCCAAGGCCTACAACCCGCTCTTCATCTATGGCGGCGTCGGCCTCGGCAAGACCCACCTGATGCACGCGATCGCCCACCACATCCTGGCGCGCCACCCCGAGATGAAGGTGGCCTACCTCTCCAGCGAGAAGTTCACCAACGAGCTGATCAACGCGATCAAGGAAGATCGCATGATGGACTTCAAGAACCGCTACCGCACGATCGACCTGCTGCTGGTCGACGACATCCAGTTCATGGAAGGCAAGGAGCGCACGCAGGAGGAGTTCTTCCACACCTTCAACGCGCTGCACGAGTCCGGCAAGCAGATCGTGATCAGCTCGGACCGCGCGCCCAAGGAGATCGCGGCGCTCGCCGACCGGCTGCGCACGCGCTTCGAGTGGGGCCTGATCACGGACATCCAGACCCCCGACCTCGAGACGCGCATCGCGATCCTCAAGAAGAAGGCCGACATGGACGGCATCGACTCGCCGGACGACGTGCTGCACTATATCGCCGCGGCCTACCCGAACAACGTCCGCGAGCTCGAGGGCGCCTTCATCCGGGTGATGGCCTACGCCAGCCTCTCGAACGCCACGCTGAACATCGCGCTCGCCCAGCAGGCCCTGGGCACGATCACGCCCGCGCGCCAGGTCTCGGTGCCGGTGATCAACGAGTACGTGGCCGAGCACTACCACCTCGAGGTCGCCGACCTGGTGGGCTCCCGGCGCACCAAGGACATCTCGCAGGCGCGCCAGGTGGCGATGTACCTCGCGCGCGAGCTCACCGACCTCAGCTTGAACATCATCGGCTCGAAGTACGGCGGGCGCGACCACACCACGGTCATGCATGCGATCGACAAGGTCAAAGGCCAGATCGGCAAGGACACCCAGCTCACCGCCGACGTGCAGAAGCTGCAGGCCAAGCTCAAGGCCTGATCGCCGGCCCCGTTTAACATGGATTTAACAGATTTCAAAAGAACATTTGACGTCAGTTTGACGACCTCATCACGATAACTTTCTCGGAGAGTGGAGCGCTGAGCCGCGCGGGACGCGGGTTTCGGGCCCCGAGAGTTGTGAGGAGGATTTAACAATGGTGATGGCGCCGATCGACATCCGCAAGCCCCTGCCCACCCGTTGCCCCGGCCACCCGCCGATCGGCCCCGGCCCGCTCCAGCCAGGCGGCCCGTTCCCGCTCAACCCGGACGTCTTCGACAAGTTCGCGTTCGGGCGGAAGGACAAGAACCAGGACGGCCAGCTGTCGCTCGACGAGTGGGTCAAGTCCGACGCCGACGTCACGATGGCCGACATCAAGCAGTTCGAGCGCTACGACCGCGACGACGACGGCGCCGTGAGCCAGGCCGAGTACCTGCAGGGCCGGAAGTGGGACCGCCTGGTGTCAGGCTGGTTCAAGAAGGGCTTCGAGGGCGTCAAGGAAGGCGTCAAGCCGCTGACGCAGTACCTCGAGGGCAAGCAGGCAGCCGCGACGGAGAACTAAACCCCTGGCGCCCTCTCCCGTGAACGGGAGAGGGTTTTTTCAGGCCTGGGCCTCGAACTCGCGCTTGAGGATCGCGTACAGCTCGAGGTCGTGGTAGTCGCCGCGCCACCAGCTGTGCTCGCGCATGAGCCCCTCGTACTGCAGGCCGAGCTTGCGCAAAAGCAAGCGGGACGGCTCGTTGTCGGGCTTCACGCGCGCCTCGATGCGGTTGAGGCCCATCTGCTCGTAGCCGAAGCGCATCACGCGCCGGGCGGCCTCGCTGGCGTAGCCCTGGCGCCAGAACGCGCGCGCGACCAGAAAGCCGATCTCGGCGCGGTCGGTGACCGGGTTCCAGCTCTCGAAGCCGCAGATGCCGACGTGCTGGCCGGTGGCCTTGATCGTGATGCCCCAGGGCGAGACGCGGCGGGCGTGGTACATGTCCATGAAGTTGCGGATCGCGGCCTGGGCCTCGGCGCGCGTCGGCGTGACGTTGAGCGGCAGGTGCTGCAGCAAATCGGCGTCCGAGGTGTACGCGTACATGTCGTCGGTGTCGGCCTCGGTCATCTTCTGCATGACCAACCGCTCGCTCTCGAGCGTGGGCAGGTCCGCGAAGACTTCATCGACCTTGAGCTGGATGCGTCCCATATGGCTTCTCCTCCTCCCAGCATAGCCGCCTGGCCAGGCGTCCGCGGTGACGCGTGCTACCCACGCTTCTCGAACAAGTTTTCCACCAGCTGTGGACAACCTGTGGATAACTCGGTGGAAGACTATCCCCCGGCGGTGGATAACCTGGTGGATAAGTCCGGGAATCACGAGCGGCCGGGAGGTCGGGCCCGCCTGGGCGCATCCGCTGTGATCTGGCCAGATCGACCCTGTGCGATCCTTTCGGCCCTCGGCCAGGCGTCAGCCAGGCGGGCCGGCGGGGTGGGGACAACCTGTGGATAACTCGCGGGCCAGCCTGTGTAGAAACGGCGGAAGGCCGGTGGAGAAGTGCCTGGATCACACGCCCGGGCCCGCGCCGACGGGCCCGGGGTCGAAGGTCGCGACGGCCAGGCGGAAGCGCTCGGCGGCCTCGGCGCGCACGCGGATTTGTAAACAATTATTACGAACAATTTTCTTAACCTAGCTTGAAAGCCTTGTCATCAGGGATTCAGCCACCCGTGCGAGGGTTTGTAACTGAAAGTGAAGGTCGGTTCCTTTGGGCAGCATGCCCAACGTCCATGGTCACAGCCCCGCCTAAGATGACCTCACGAACCGCAAGGACCGCACCCCCCGGTCCCACCCCTGTTCCCCCGGACGAAAGGAGCTCCCCGATGCCCACCGCCCCCCTGCCGATCCTGGACCCCGCCCTCGAGCGCGCCCTGTTCCTCGCCGCCCTCGACGCCCGCGAGCCCGCCGACCCGGCGGACGCGTCCTAGGGGCCCGGCCGATGACCACGGCGATCGCCCTCACCGCCCTGGCCCACCTCACCGCCCTCGCGTGCGTGCTGGCCGTCGCCCGCTGGGACAGCGTGCTGGTCGACGAGCAGGGCCTGCCGCTCGGGCCGGACCGGCGGACCCCCAGCGCCGACTGGCAAGAAGCCACCATCCCCGTGGCCGTCGAGGTCGAGCTGCCCCGCTGACCCCGGCCGCCCCCGGCCTCCCTCGCCAGGGGCGGGGCGGGGGAAGCCGGGGAACCCGGCCGCCCGCCCCGCCGTCTAGCGGAATATGACGAACGCCTCCCGCCTCGGCCTCGCGGCCGCCCTGGTCCTCACCCTCGCGGGCTGCCTGCCCGCCCACCTCCCGCTCGCCCCCGGCGACGGCGGCAGGCCGCTCGAGATCGTCGGCGTCGATGCCCCCAGCGACGCCCGCGCAGGCCAGCCGGTCACGGTCAAGCTCACAGCCAGGCTCTACGGCGCTTGCGCGCGCGTCGGCGCAGCGCGCGCGCTGATGGACGGCGCCGCGCGCACGGTCACGCTGCAGGGCAGCGCGCTGCAAGACGGCGCGGGGCCTTGCGGCGACACCGTGCGCGAGGAGGTCGTGCCGGTGACCTTCACGCCCACGGCGGCGGGCACCTACCGCCTCGCGGTGCCCTACGGCATCGACCGGGCGCGGCTCGAGCGCACGGTGCGCGTGATCGAGTGAGCGCCTGGCCTGGACCGCGCACCTGGCTTGGACCGGGATCCCCTGCGCAGGCCTGACATCCAACCTGCCGAGCGGGGTATGTAGGAGACGAGCGAGGAAGGTTCGTTTCCATGGCCATCATCCAGCGCAACCCCCAGCGGGCCGCGGCCTGGCGCATTGCCCTGACCGGGGGCGGCGCGGTCTGCGCCCTGGGCACGACCGCGCTGGTCACCTCGGGCGGCACGGCGCTGATCGCCGCGGGGCCCGTGCTCGCGGGCTGGCTGCTCTACGCCGCGCCGCAGCTGCGCGCGTTCATGCCGGCGATCGAGGTGACCGACATCGGCGAGGTCGTGCGCGAGCTCGGCCTGCCGCTCTGCTACTCGCCGCGCGCCTACGTGGCCGAGTCGGTCTACATCGGCAGCGGGCTCTCGCACGGCGAGTACGACGTGTATGCAGGCTCGCACCTGATCGAGGGCATGCTCGCGGGCTGCGACGTGCGGCTCTCCAAGCTGCGCGTGGCCCGGCGCGACGCCGAGCCCAGGCCCACCGCGGCCGGCAAGCCGAGCGGCCTGCCGAACTTCGTGCCGGTCTTCCAGGGCCTGTTCTACGCGATCGCCCTGACCGAGGCGATCGAGGGCCGGCTGGTGGCCGTGCCGCGGGCGGGCGCCTCCGAGCGGAGCTTCGCGGGCGTGCCCGTGCGGCTCGACGACCTGGCCTTCGACGCCGTCTACGCCGTGCACGCGAGCGACCCGGCGCTGGCCCGCCGCTGGCTCACGCCCGCGCGCCGCTCGGCGCTGCTCGCGCTGGTGCTCGAAGCCGACCGTCCGATGGAGCTCGCGCTGGAAGGCGACAGGGCCTACCTCGCGGTGCCCGGTGCGCGGGCGTTCCTGGAGTCGGTGCACGTGCGGGCGGAGTCCGACCCGTCGGTGCGCGACCGGGTGCGGCGGGAGCTCGAGGCGATTCTCGCGATTCCGCGCACGCTGGGCCTGGTGGGGTGAGCGCCGGCGCCTAAGGCGCCAAGATCTCCCGCTCGAGTTGCTGGATGCCTTGCAAGACCTCGCGCATGCGCTCCGCGAGGAGCTGCATGTGGCCGAGCTGGCCCTCGAGCTTGCCGAGCCCGTAGAGGTCGTAGTGCCAGCAACCGCACGACAGGACCATCTCGCCGTGGAAGATGATATTCGCCTTCAAGGCTTCGTAACACGCACGCTTCTCAGCGAGCTCCTCCAACCGAGACATCGTCACCGCCTACTTCGTCCGTGAGCTACTTTTTTATTGAGAATTATTCTCAATAAAGCCACCCCATTGTAGCAAGCACGCGGGCGCCGGGTCAATCCGGGCAAACTGCGGAGCCCCTCAATTCGTCATGCCGCTGCGCGCGACACCTTCGACGAAGTAACGCTGCGCACAGAAGAACAGGATCAAGGCCCGGGACCGAGGCCGCCATCAGCGCTCGGCTGGAAGTGGGAGGGAATGCTCGCGCGCCGCTGAAGATTGCGAGCGGTTGTGGAAGCATTTTGTGGAATGGTGGAAAAGTTTTCCACCATTCCAAGGCCATTCGTGCAAATGTCACAAATCGTCAAGATCTGCCTGGCGCGGCCTTCGCAAGTCAGTCGTACACTCATCGATCATGCATGAGGCCAAAACCTGTGGATAACTCGGTGGATAACTCGCCGACAACCTGGGGGCAGATGGGGGATAAGTCGGTGGATGATCGCGGGTCCGATTGGGCCTGTGGATAACCGGCCGTTTTATCCACCGGTTGTCCCAGGGCCCAACGCGACGTTGCATGCTGATCGAAGCCGGTTATCCACCGTTTCCACCGCCCCTACTACTACTAATAAGAGATCTCATGGGGATAATAGCTTCTCCAAGGAACGGTTTTTTTTTGCGCGCAGGCGCATGCATGCGGGCAGGCCCCCAGGTCCGCATGCGCGAAGCGAGTTTCGCCCTGCTCACGCTGGGCGCGAAAAAGCTTGAATTGCGGGATCGCGATCCCCGCGGTGGAGATGTGGACAAGTTATCCACATTTCCACAGCCGTACAACCGGCATGACATGCGGACCTGAAAGCCCCTGGCGATCCCGTTCTCTGGCGTTATGTCATGCGAAATTCGCGCAGTTATCCACCACCCATGTGGATAACTATGTGGATAAGTGCGTAACTCCTGTGGAGAACCATGGGGACAACCTGGGGACGGTCGCCGGCCGTCCGCGCCCCGGGCGCGCGGACGGCCAGCCGGCGAATGGCTGTGAGCCTGTCCGGAAGCGGATTTACGGCCAGCATCGCGGGTGGTATGATGCCGGCTCGACACAAACAGTCTCTGCCAGCTCCGCCGAAAGGTCCGTCATGCACGTCGTCGTCTCGAAAGAAGCGCTCGCCAAGGGCATTCAGGCCGTCGCCCGGGCGGTCTCGTCCCGCGGCCCGTTGCCGATCCTGACGCACGTCAAGCTGGTCGCAGACCCCGATGCTGTGCGCGAGGACGGCGCCCTCGGCGCCCTCGTGCTCACGGCGACCGACCTCGAGATCGGCCTCGAGGTCCGCGTGCCGGCCGAGGTGCGCGAGGCGGGCGCCCTGGCGCTGCAAGCCAAGACCTTCGGCGAGATCGTCGCCAAGCTGCCCAACGCCGACGTCGAGCTGACCCAGGCCGGCGGCACCACCGAGGTCACGATCCGCTGCCAGCGCTCGAAGTTCACGCTGCGCGGCCTGACCGCCTCCGAGTTCCCCGAGCTGCCCGAGCCTGGCGACGACGCCACGCCGGTCTCGCTCGACGCGGCCGAGCTCGCGAAGGGCATCAAGCAGACCCTCTACGCCGCGGCGGGCGAAGACAAGGCCGTGATCTCGGGCCTGCTCACCGAGCTCGCCGACGGCAGCCTCGAGCTGGCCGCGACCGACGGCTTCCGGCTGGCCTGGCGGCGCGCGAGCGTCGAGGGGGTCACAGGCAAGCTCTCGGTGGTCGTGCCGAAGCGCGCGATGGACGAGCTCGCGCGCCAGCTCGTCAGCGCCGGCGCCGCGCGCGTGGACATCCGCACGGCGCACAACCAGGTCGCCTTCCAGATCGGCGACCGCTACATGACCACCCGCCTGGTCGACGGCACCTACCCGAACTACCGCCAGATCATCCCGACCGGCTTCGAGCGCGAGGCCGTGCTCGACCGCCAGAGCCTGCTTGCGGCCGTCGAGCGCGTGAGCATCATGACCTTCGACCGCGAGGCCCACACGATCAAGCTCGAGTTCCAGGCGGGCGAGCTCAAGCTCTCGGCCGGCTCGAGCGAGCTCGGCGACTCGGACGAGGTGATCGCGATCGAGTACAGCGGCGAGCCGCTCACGATCAGCTTCAACGCGAACTTCCTGGCCGACGCGCTCAAGAACGTGGACGCCGAGACGGTGCGCGTCGGCATGAACGGGCCGCTCACGCCGGCGCTCGTGCGCCCGCTCGACTCCGACGACCAGATCTGCCTGCTGATGCCGGTCAACCGCGTCTAGCCAGGGCTAGCGCCGATGTTCCTCCACCGGCTCGAGCTGACGGACTACCGCAACTACAGCGAGCTCGCGATCGATTTCGCGGCCCACAAGGTGATCCTGCTCGGCGACAACGCCCAGGGCAAGACCAACGTGCTCGAGGCGATCGGCCTGCTCGCCACCGGCAAGAGCCCGGTCGCCTCGAAAGACGCGGACCTCGTGCGCTGGGGCTGTGATCAGGCGATCATCCGCGCGCGCGTGAACCGCGAGCTCGGCGAGACCGCCGTCGACATGCTGGTGCGCACGAGCGGTCGGCGCGCCGTGCGCGTGAACGGCCTCGCCCAGCGCCGCCTGGCCGACGTGCTCGGCAAGGTGCTCGCCGTGCTCTTCCGCTCGGAGGACCTGCTGCTCGTGAAAGGCGGGCCGGCCGAGCGGCGCGATTACCTCGACACGATGCTCGTGCAGCTCTCGGGCACGCACTACCAGCAGCTGCACGACTACCAGCGCGTGGTCACGCAGCGCAACCACCAGCTGCGCGCGATCAGCGAGGGCAGCGGGCGGCTCGACCTGCTCGAGGTCTTCGACGAGCAGCTCGTGGCGATGGCGATCGCGATCTGGCGCCGGCGCGTGAAGCTGATCGCGGCCCTCGGCCCGCGCGTCGCCGAGCGGCACGCCGCGATCGCCGAGGGCCGCGAGGCGATCGGGCTGCGCTACCTGCCCTCGGTGCCGCTGGAAGGGCCCGAGTCGGACTGGGAGCCCCGGATCCGCGCGGCCCTCGCCGAGCAGCGCCGCAAGGAGATCGGCCGCGGTCAGACGCTGGTCGGCCCGCACCGCGACGACCTCGAGCTGCTGATCGACGGCCGGCCGGCCAAGAACTTCGGCTCGCAAGGCCAGCAGCGCACGGTGGTCCTGGCGCTCAAGCTCGCCGAGCTCGAGCATGTGCGCGCCGAGACCGACGAGGCCCCCTTGCTGCTGCTCGACGACGTGCTCGCCGAGCTCGACGTGCGCCGCCAGAACGCCCTGCTCGCCTCGATCGGCGACGACGTGCAGGCCTTCGTGACCAGCACCCACCTGAACGACTTTTCGGCGGCCTGGCTCGAGCAGGCCGAGATCTACACGGTGCGCCAGGGCCAGCTGGTGCGCTCGAAGTCCTGACCGGCCGAGGCGGCTAGGCGCTCAGCGGCAGCGCCGTCTTGAGCGGGGGGCGCGCCAGGCCGCGCGGTGCGAGCGCGAGCTCGACCACGAAGGCCGCGCCACCGCCCGCGCCGGGCTCGACCCAGATGCGGCCGCCATGCCCGTCCTCCACGATCGCCCGGCAAATCGCGAGCCCGAGGCCGGCGCCGCCGACCTTGCGGGTCGGGCCGCCGTCGGCCTGGAAGAACTTGTCGAAGATCGCCTCGCGCAGCTCGTCAGGCACGCCCGGGCCGTTGTCGGTGATGGTGATGCGCACGGCGCCCGGCCGGGCCGCGGCGCTCGCCGTGACCCGGCCGCCTGGCGACATGAACTTGCGCGCGTTCTCGAGCAGGTTCGCGACCACCTGCATGAGGCGGTCGCGGTCGCAATGGACGTCGAGCACGTCGTCGGGCACGTCGCATAGCAGCGTGAGGCCGGCCTCGGCGAAGAGCGGCTGGAACATGCGGCAGCCGGCCTCGACCACCTCGGCCACGTCGCAGTCGTCGAAGGCATAGGTCAGCGTGCCCGCCTCGAGCTGGGCCACGTCGAGGATGTCGCTCAGCATGCGGTCGAGCCGCACGACCTGATCGCCGATCAGCGCCGAGAAATCGCCGCCTTTGAGCCCGCCGCGCTCCATCGCGACGGCGGCCGCGCGGATCGCGGTCAGGGGCGTGCGGATCTCGTGGCTCACGTTGTTGAAGATGTGCGTTTTGAGCCGGTCATGCTGCTTGAGCCGCTCGTTCGCGCCGCGCAGCTCGAGGGCCGAGAGCTCCATCGCGGCGACCACCATGCCGATGCCCACGATCAAGTTGAGCACGCCGCCGGCGTAATAGCCGAGCCAGAGGTACGGCGTGCCGACGTTGAACGGATAGGTGACGGGCAATAGACCGATCGCGATGAGCGGCCCGCCGAGCCAGGTCTGGACCGGCGTCGGCGCGTTGCTGCGGATCATGACCACGGCGAGCAGGATGAAGTTGAGCGAGAACGTCAACATCGGCAGCGTGAGGATCGTGAGCAGCGGCACGCCCGCGAGCAGGGCGCCGATGCCGGTGGCGGCCATCAGCGCCGCGAGGCCGCCCGCGAGGCGCTGGGGGATCAGCTGGCCGCGGAAGGCCTGGATCGTCTGCCACTGGAACACGAGGTTCAGCGCGATCGCCGCGATCTCGATGACCGACATCGCGAGCGTGCGGCCCATGCCGAGGGCGATCGCCTCGATCGACAGCGACACCAGGCCGGTCGCGAAGCCCCAGGTCCAGTACTTGAACCAGATGCGCGGGAAGCGGTGCTGCACGTAGAGCGAGACCGCGACGACGACCGCGACGCCGGTCGCGTTGAACAGGGCCGCGAGAAAGACGTTCGAGCCTACCATGCTGCCTCGAAGGCCGCCTCACCAGCGACCGATGACCTGTGACCGCCCGACCGTATCGTAACGCGTCGAGCGGCCATTGGCCAGCGGGTCACGGGCGCCTAGCCCGGCCGGCGCACGTTCTCCATGTACTGGATCAGCTCGTCGAGGTTGTCATGGTTGGTCGCCTGCAAGTAGGCCACCTGCGGCACCATGCGGGCACCCACCCGTTGCTTCTCGAGCGGCGCGCCCACGCCGAGGAACACGCGCTGCGCGCCATGCGTGCGCGCCAGCTCGGCGGCCTTCCAGAGCATGGTGCGGTAGAGACCGTGGCTGTAGACGTAGCGGTAGTCGAGGCCGAGCGCGAGCGGAGTGTAGCTGCCGGGGCCCGCGAAGCAGGCGCCGACGCCCACCACGAGCTCATTCACCCGCGCGATCAGGATTTCCCACGGCGCGCGGCCCGTGACATGCAAGAAGAAATCGTCAGGCAGCGCGAAGGTGTTGAAGCCCAGGTTGCGCTCCTTCACCTGCAGGTAGAGCGCGTGGAAATGCGCGGCTTCAGCCGCGCTGATCGCCCGGCCGCCGGGCCGGATCACCTCGAAGTCGTAGAGGTCCTGGTGGGCCGCCACGCTCTGGCGGTGCACCCGCCGCGCGCGCCGCGAGAGCTGGGCGAGCTGGCTGTCCTCGGCCGCGCTGCCGTGGTCCAGCGTGAAGGACTCGGGCATCTGGAAGCGCAAGAAGCCCTTTCCCTGGAAATAGGCATCCAGCTCGGCGTCGCCGGGCTCGAAGTCGCGCAGCGCGAGGGCGTTGGCGCCACAGCGCGCCTGCTCGGCCTCCGCGGCGCGCAGCACGAGATCGAGCGCGGCGCGCCAGGGGCCCTGCCGGTCGAGCCAGAGGTGCTCCCCCTCGCTCAGCAGCGAGCCCATCCCGAAGGTGCGGGTCGTGAGGTAGTACGGATCCTGGCGGCGCGTCCGCTCGGCCTCGACGGCCGCCGAGACCTCCTTGCGCGCGATCATGTCGTCTTTCCAGAGCGCTTCGGTGAAGAAGGTCGCGAGCACGGGCTTACCGGCCTCGTTGCGCACGACGTAGTAATGGAACTGCCAGGCGTCCTCCGGGCGCGTCCGTTCCATGCCGAAGGCGTCCTCGAGCAAGGCGAGGCCCGCGGCGGTGTAGGTGCCGTTCGCGCCGAGCAGCTCATCCCACTCGATCGCGTCGAGCGCGCGGATCGAGCGGGCATGCTGGAGCGTGAGGCCGGGCCCCGCCGCTCGCACCCGCAGCTCGATGGTGGGGGGGGCGACCGGCGCGGTGGTCACGGGCGTGGGCAGGTTGAAGGCCTCGCGGATCGACTCGAGGGTCGCGCCGGTCGCCGCGAGCACGCCCGGCAGGGCCGCTTCCATCGCGGCCGCGAGCCCATCGATGTCGGCCGCCGTGAGGTGGCGCGTGAGCGAGAGCCGGATGCCCGACTGGCGCACCGGCACGCCCGGGAAGGTCGCGGCGGTCGCGAAGTAGCCGGCCTCGCGCAGCGCCACGCCCATCAGGTGGGCCGCGCGCGGCAGGCCCATGCCCACGAAGAAGATCGGCGACTCGCCGGGCGAGGCGAGCGGCAGCTGGCCCTGGCCGAGCCGCCTCTGCGCATGGGTGATCAAGCTGGCGAGCTCGTCCTGTGCACCGGCCCAGTCGGGTGCGAGGTGGGCCTTGGCGGACGCGAGCAGCGCGCCCAGCATGGGCGGCTGGATCGGGCCCGAGAAGTTCATAGGTCCGCCGCAGACGCGCACCTTGTCGCGCAGCGCTTCATTCGGGAAGACCAGGCAGCCGCCCGCGCCCGCGAACGACTTGTTGAGCGAGAGCGCGACGACCACGCGCGGGTGGCCGCCCAGCTCGCCGAGCACATGGCCGCGGCCACACGGCCCGAGCCAGCCCGTGCCGTGGGCATCGTCGAAGTAGGCGTGGAGCTGCTCGTAGCGGTCGAGCAGCTCCTTGATCGGGGCGAGCGGCGCGCGATCGCCGAAGATCGAGTAGATGCCGTCCGCCACGTACCAGATGCGGCGGTGCTTCCCGCGCAAGCTCTTGATCTTCGCCTCGAGCTCGTCGAGCCGGTTGTGCTTGACCATCTCCACGTGCGTGCCGGTGCCGGGCAACAGCCTGAGCACCACCTGCACGCTGTGGTGCAGGCGCTGGTCGTAGATCACCGCGTCTTCTTCCTCGATCAGCACGGGCAAGGCCGCGAGGTGGCCGAGCGAAGTGGTGGGCGTGACGAGCACAGGGCCGCCCGCGAGCCGGTCGAGCAGGCCCTCGAGCTCGGCATAGGGCGCTGCCGACATGAAGAGCCTGGAGGCCGAGAGCTGGGTGCCGTAGCGACGCGTCGCCTCGATCGCGCCCTCGATCAGGCGCGGGTCGGTCTCGAGCCCCATGTAGCTGCAGCTGGCGAAGTTGACGAGCCTTTGCCCGTCGATCGGCACATCGCGTCCGCTGAGCGGTGCGTCGTCCAGCGTCACATGCATGAGCCCGTGCCGGGCGCCCTCGCCGATCACGCTCATCAATACGTCATTCAGGTCGCTCGTTCTGCGCATGCGTCCGTCCCTTCACTGCCTCACCCTTGCCTGTCCTCTGTTGATTCCGTACCCACGCTGTTTTCCACCGACATTACGCGAAGATGAACGAATGATTGCAACGAGGTGACATAACTTGTACAGGCGCACCGCTTCGGCTACTATGACCACCGAGAGGGAGCCCCGCCCGTGACGGTCGCGCAAGTCGCCAGTCTTTTCAACGTATCCGCCGTCCTCGTCGTGCTCATGATCTCGTCGTGGGTTGCGAGTCGGCACCCGCGGCCGTTTTTCACCCGCTGGGTGTTCGCCTACGGGATCGGCGCCTTTCTCATGGCGGTCGAGCTGGTCGCGGGCCTGACCGTCAGGCCCTGGCCGCTCGCGCTGGCCGAAGTCGCCTTGATGACGGCCTCGGCCTGGACCTTCTTCGAGTCCGGCCGCGCGCTGCTAGGCCGGCCTGCGGGCCTGAAGATGGGCGTCATGGCCATCGGCGCCTCGACCGCGCTGAGTGGCGTGATCCTGGCCACGGGCCAGCCCTTCCCGATCGCCCTGACGCCCGCGATCTTCGCCTTCTCGGCCGCGCTCGTGTACGTGGGCTGGGCGATCATGCGCCACCTCGACCCTGGCTACCAGCCCGGCACGCGGCGTTTTCTCGGCGCGTCGGTCGCGCTGCTCGGGATCGTGCCGCTCACCTACCCGCTGTTCCAGCGGATCGGCGTCGACTGGGTCGGCTTCTGGCTCTCGGGCCTGTTGCACATGCTGGTGGGCTCGAGCATGATCATCTACTTGCTCGAGGAGGCCTCGGCCCGGCTGCGCGCCCAGAACGATCGCCTGCGCGAGGTCGACCAGCTCAAGAGCCACTTCGTGAGCACCGTGAGCCACGAGCTGCGCACGCCGCTCACCAGCATCGTGGGCTACCTCGAGCTGCTCGAAGACGGCGTGGGCGGCCAGCTCGCCCCGGTCCAGCAGGACTACGTCGAGAACATGCGCCAGAGCGCCGGCCACCTCGCGGGCCTGGTCGACACGATCCTCGACTCGATGCGCCTGCAGCAGGGCGCGCTCGCGATGCGGCGCGAGGCCGTCGACGTCGCCGACCGCGTGCGCGAGGCCGTCGAGATGCTGCGCGCGGTGGCCGACCGCAAGGGCGTGCGCCTGCAGGCCCAGCCCGCGCCCACGCTGCCGATCGCCGAGGGCGATGCCGTGCGCGTCACGCAGGTCCTGCAAAACCTGATCGGCAACGCGATCAAGTTCACGCCGGCCGGCGGCACCGTGCGCATCGAGGCCGACACGCCCGAAGCGCCGGCCTGCTGCGTGCGCGTGCGCGTGATCGACACAGGCATCGGCATCCCGGCCGACCAGCTCGGCCGCGTCTTCGAGCCCTTCTTCCAGGTCGATGCGAGCCTCACGCGCGAGTACGGCGGCACCGGCCTCGGGCTCTCGATCGTCGACGAGATGGTCACCGCGATGGGCGGCGAGGTCGGCGTCGAGAGCGTGGTGGGCACGGGCAGCGCCTTCTGGTTCACGCTGCCGGTCGCGGCCGCCTGCCCCGCCCCCGCGAGCCCGCCGGAAGCCCTCGTCCCTTAACTAATTTTTAGCTTCGATTTATTGGTCCGTTTACCGCGGTCGTGGCCCACCTCGCCGACATAACCGGCAGACACGAGGTTGCTCATGGCCATTCGTCCGATCGTTCCGGTCCGCCCCACGCGCTCGCGCGCCGCCGTCTTCGCGGCGCCGCCGCCGCAAGCGCCCACGCGCCCGCGCGTGGCTGCACCCCTGCGCGGCCCTGCGCTGGAATGCGCACAGGGCGTCTCGCCCGGCCCGCTCGATGCCCTGTGGGCCGAATACCAGGCCCTGAGCTGGAACGGTTCGGAGGCGGCGATCGCCACCAAGCGCGAGCTCCTGATCGCGATCGGCACGCTGGGCGACGCGCGCGCCGTGGCGCCGCTCGCCCGCGAGTACCGCTCGCTCTCCTGGAACGGCTCGGCCCGCCCTGTCGAGATCAAAAAGCAGCTGCTCGCGAGCCTGGGCGCGCTGGGCGGCGAAGAGGCAGCCGCGCTGTTGCTCAACGAGTACAAGGCGCTCAGCTGGAGCGGCTTCGGCCAGGCCGGTGCGATCAAGCGGCTGGTCATGGACGCGGCCTCGAAGACCGGCCAAGACGCCGTCGCCGACGCGCTCACGGGCGAGTATGCGCAGATCGGCTGGAACTCGTTCAGCGAGAATGTGGCGCGCAAGCGCCTGCTGCTCGAGGCGATCAAGGCCACGCGCCAGGCGGCGGCCAACCGCTGAGCCACGATCCGGCGTGTATAATGAGGGCTTCCCACCCGCCGCGACCGGAAGCCCTTCATGCCCAACGTTTCTCCCGACCGCATCCGCAACTTCTCGATCATCGCGCACATCGACCATGGCAAATCGACCCTGGCCGACCGCCTGCTCGAGTACACCGGCACCGTCGCCAAGCGCGACATGGAAGCCCAGCTGCTCGACTCGATGGACATCGAGCGCGAGCGCGGCATCACGATCAAGGCCCAGGCCGTGCGCCTGGACTACCAGGCGAAGGACGGCAAGAACTACGTCCTGAACCTGATCGACACGCCGGGCCACGTGGACTTCGGCTACGAGGTCAGCCGCAGCCTGGCGGCCTGCGAGGGCGCGCTGCTGGTGGTCGACGCGACCCAGGGCGTCGAGGCCCAGACGCTCGCGAACGTCTACCTGGCGGTCGACTCGAACCTCGAGATCGTGCCCGTGATCAACAAGATCGACCTGCCCTCCGCCGAGCCCGAGCGCGTGCGGGAGGAGATCGCCGAGGTGATCGGGCTCGACCCCGACTCGTGCGTGCTGGCCTCGGCGAAAGAAGGCATCGGCATCGCGGACATCCTCGAGGCGATCGTCGAGTACGTGCCGCCGCCCAAGGGCGACGCCGACGCACCCTTGCAGGCGCTGATCTTCGACTCGTATTACGACAGCTACCGCGGCGTCATGATCTTTTTCAGGGTCATGAACGGCACGATCAAGGTCGGCGACAAGGTGCGCTTCATGAACACCGGCAAGGACTACGAGATCACCGAGCTCGGCGTGATGCGCCCCAAGCAGACCCCGGTCGCCGAGCTCTCGATCGGCGAGACCGGCTACCTGGCGGCCAGCATCAAGAGCATGGCCGACGCGCGCGTGGGCGACACGATCACGCTGGTCGAGCGGCCCGCCAGCGAGGCCTGGCCGGGCTACAAGCAGGCCATTCCGATGGTCTTCTGCGGCCTGTATCCGACCTCCGCCGACGACTACCCCGAGATGCGCGAGGCGCTCGAGAAGCTCTCGCTGAACGACGCCAGCTTGCACTGGGAGCCCGAGACGTCGGTCGCGCTCGGCTTCGGCTTCCGCTGCGGCTTCTTGGGCCTGCTGCACATGGAGATCATCCAGGAGCGGCTCGAGCGCGAGTACGACATCTCGCTGATCACCACGGCGCCCTCGGTCGAGTACAAGGTGACCAAGACCGACGGCGAGGTGATCATGGTCGACAGCCCCGTGAAGTGGCCGGCCAACACGAGCCAGATCCAGACCACCGAGGAGCCGTACGTGAAGCTGACCGTGATCACGCCGGCGGAGTACGTGGGCACGATCATGGAGCTCACGCAGGGCCGGCGCGGCACGTTCAAGAACATGGAGTACCTCGACAAGAAGCGCTCGCTGCTCACCTACGAGCTGCCGCTCGCCGAGCTGATCACCGACTACTTCGACCAGCTCAAGAGCCGCACGCGCGGCTACGCGAGCCTGGACTACGAGCTGATCGGCCTCAGGCCCTCGAGCCTCGTGAAGCTCGACATCCTGCTCGCCGGCGAGCCGGTCGACGCGCTGTGCACGATCATCCACAAGGACAAGGCGACCTACGTCGGCCGCCTGCTCACCGAGAAGCTGCGCGAGCTGATCCCGCGCCAGCAATTCGACGTGCCGATCCAGGCCGCCATCGGCGCGAAGATCATCGCGCGCGAGACGATCAGCGCGCTGCGCAAGAACGTGCTCGCGAAGTGCTACGGCGGCGACATCTCGCGGAAACGCAAGCTGTTGGAGAAGCAGAAGGAAGGCAAGAAGCGGATGAAGCAGGTCGGGCGCGTCGAAGTGCCGCAGGAAGCCTTCATGGCCGTGTTGCGCATCGGCGAAGACTGACGGCCCCATATCCCACAGCGGAAGGTGGGGGCTTTGCGGCGCTCCTGGGTAAAAAAGAGGATGAAACAGGTCGGCTGCGTCGAAGTGCCGCAAGAAGCCTTCAGGGCGGTTCTGCGAATCGGCGGAGATTGACGCCCGTCACATAACGCCAGGCGGCTGACCCATTAGAATTCACCCAAGTATGACGAGCGGGCGAGGGTTCGCCCGCCGTCACCACGAGTAGGCCGTCTATTCGGGGAAGTCGTTCATCGGAGGCCAGGCTTGGAGTTCCCGTTCAATCAAGCCCCGGACAAGGGCACCGGGGCCGCCACCGACGATTTCTGGGGCTTCAACCCGCAGCAGCCGCCGCCGCTCGCCGGCAGCGGGGCCGACGACACGAGCCTCGACGACCTGCTCGCGCTCTACCAGACGCCCACCGAGCCCGGTGCCGCGCCCTTCGCGCCCATGGGCGAGCCCGAGAGCTACCCGACCTTTCCAGACTTTGGAGCCGCAGGCGGTGGCTTCGGCGACCCGGCGACCGACCAGCCTTTCCCCGACTTCGCGGCCGCCGGCGCGCCCGATTTCTCGGCGCCGCCCGCCGACGCGTTCGGCGCCTTCGACGCGGGCGCAGGCGGTTTCCCGGCCTTCGACGCCGGCCCGGCCGACGGGGGCTTCCCGGCCTTCGACGCGGCCCCCGCCGACGAAGGCTTCCCGGCCTTCGACGCGGGCGGCCCGGCCTTCGATTCGGCGCCGGCGTTCGATCCGAACGTGCCGGCCTTCCCGCCGGCCGAGGCGTCCACGGGCCTCGACGCGGCGATCGACGACGCTTTCTCGTGGGCGCCCACCGGCGACATGCCGGTCGCCGAGTCGGCCGTGCCCGCCGCCCCGCCGGCCGACGATCCGTTCGCGCCCTTGCCGGGTGGCCCCGAGTTCGCGGCCTTCGACGCGGGTCCCGCCGACGCGGGCTTCCCGGCCTTCGACGCGGCGGGCGAAGACGACCCCTTCGCGCCCTTGCCCGGTGGTCCGGTCTTCGACGCCTTCCCGGCTGCGGGTCCCGAAGCCGCGGGCCCCGGCGGGGCACCTGCCGCACCCATGGCCCCGGCCGAGGACGACCCCTTCGCGCCCTTGCCCGGCGGTCCGGTCTTCGACGCCTTCCCGGCCGAGGCGGCCGCCCCCGCTGCCGACGCGTTCCCGGCCTTCGACGCGGCTCCTGCCGACGAGGGCTTCCCGGCTTTCGACGCCACGCCTGCAGCCGAGGCCTTCCCGGCCTTCGACGCGGCGGCCGAGGACGATCCCTTCGCGCCCTTGCCCGGCGGTCCAGTCTTCGACGCCTTCCCGGCCGAGGCGGCCGCCCCCGCTGCCGACGCGTTCCCGGCCTTCGACGCGACTCCTGCCGACGCGGGCTTCCCGGCGTTCGATGCCGCGCCAGCGGCCGAGGACGACCCTTTCGCGCCTTTGCCCGGTGGTCCGGTCTTCGACGCCTTCCCGGCCGAGGCGGCCGCCCCGCCGGCCGAGCAGGCGCCACCCGCCGAGGAGGACCCCTTCGCGCCCTTGCCCGGCGCTCCGGTCTTCGCCGCGTTCGACGACACGATCGAGGCAGCGCCCTCGGCCAGCATGCCCGCCTTCGACGCCGCGCCACCGAGCCAGGCCTTCGAGCCGAGTACGGCCGAGGCGCCGGTGGTGAGCCAGCCGGCCGCCGTCGCGCCGGTGATCGAGCCGATCGCCGTCAAGCCCAGCGCGGATCCCGAGCAGACGCTGCGCTTCAACACGATCGCAGCCCCTGTCGCGGCCGTCACGGCCCCGATCGACCCGGCCGCGCTGGCCGCGCTGACCGGCCAGGAGGTCGCGCTGCGCACCGCCGACGATCGCCGCGGCATCGGCCAGCAACTCACCCAGGTGGTCGGCGCGCTGAACGCCAGCCTCGACGAGGTGCAGGGCACGCTCGCCAACCTCTACGCGGAGCTGCAGCGCGCCGCCGTGCGCCGCGCGCCGGTGCAGGACATCGTGGCCATCACCGAGCAGCTCGCCCAGGCCCGCGCCCAGGTGGGCGAGGGCTCGGACGCGCACAAGCAGGCGCTGCTGCTGCGCCAGGCCGCCGACGCCTACCTGGCCTTGATGAAAGAGCTCTAAAAGGCCCTCGAAGAGCCCCGCTGAAAGGCGCTCGAAAGCTCACTGCCGCCCCGCCCACCCCTGCCCGAATTCGGGTGGGGGTGGATCGTTTTTCAGCGGCCATGCTTGACAACCAGGCACTCAGGTCAGTATAAATCGGGGTGTTAGCACTCACCACTGGCGAGTGCTAACAGTTGAGATTCATCACCCCCTCAGGAGGATAGACCCAATGACCGTTACCGCCACGAAGATCCGCCCGCTCGGTGACCGCGTCGTCGTGAAGGTCGTGAAGGAAGAGAAGACCGCCGGCGGTCTCGTCCTGCCCGACACCGCGCAGGAGAAGCCCCAGACCGGCGAAGTGCTGTCGGTCGGCCCCGGCAAGGTGCTCGACAACGGCTCGCGCACGACCGTCGACGTCAAGGTCGGCGACAAGATCCTGTTCGCGAAGTACTCCGGCACCGAGGTCAAGCTCGAAGGCGAGACCTACCTGCTGATCGCCGAGAAGGACATCCTCGGCGTCGTCGCGTAAGCCCGACTTCCCCACGTCCCACGTTTCGCCAGCTAGCTTCGATTTGAAGAAGAGGTAATTTTCCCTATGCCCAAGCAGATTCTGTTCGACGAGCAGGCCCGCCGCGCGCTCGAGCGGGGCGTCAACGCCGTCGCCGACGCCGTGAAGGTCACCCTCGGCCCGAAGGGCCGCAACGTCGTGCTCGAGAAGAAGTTCGGCGCGCCGCAGATCGTCAACGACGGCGTCACGATCGCCAAGGAGATCCAGCTCGAGGATCCGGTCGAGAACACCGGCGCCCAGCTCGTGATCGAAGTCGCGACGAAGACCAACGACGTCGCCGGCGACGGCACCACCACCGCCACCGTGCTGGCCCAGGCGATGACCCGCGAAGGCCTCAAGAACGTCGCGGCCGGCGCCAACCCGATGATCATCCGCCACGGCATCGACAAGGCCGTCCAGGCCGCCGTCGAGGAGATCAAGCGCCTCGCCAAGCCGGTCGAGAACCGCAACGCGATCGCCCAGGTCGCGACTATCTCGGCGGGCAACGATGAGTACATCGGCGGCCTGATCGCGGACGCCATGGAGAAGGTCGGCAAGGACGGCGTCATCACCGTCGAAGAGTCGAAGTCGATGGGCACCACCCTCGAAGTCGTCGAAGGCATGCAGTTCGACAAGGGCTACATCTCGGCCTACATGGTGACGGACACCGAGCGGATGGAAGCCATCCTCGACGAGCCCTTCATCCTCTTGACCGACCGCAAGATCACCTCGGTCGCGGACCTGATCCCGATCCTCGAGAAGGTGGCGCGCTCGGGCCGCGGCCTGCTGATCATCGCCGAGGACGTCGAGGGCGAAGCGCTTTCGACCCTGGTCGTGAACAAGCTGCGCGGCATCCTGACCGCCGTCGCGGTCAAGGCCCCCGGCTTCGGCGATCGCCGCAAGGCGATGCTCGAGGACGTCGCGGTGCTGACCGGCGGCGAGGTCATCTCGGAAGAGAAGGGCCTCAAGCTCGAGAGCATCTCGGAGCAGTTCCTCGGCAAGGCGCGCCAGGTGCGCGTGGGCCGCGAGAAGACCACGATCGTGGCCGGCACCGACAACAAGGCCAAGGTCGAGGCGCGCGTCGCCCAGATCCGCGCCCAGATCGAGGACACCGACAGCGAGTTCGACCGTGAGAAGCTCCAGGAGCGCCTCGCGAAGCTGGCTGGCGGCGTGGCCGTGATCCAGGTCGGCGCTGCCACCGAGACCGAGCTCAAGGACCGCAAGCTGCGCATCGAAGACGCCCTCTCGGCCACCAAGGCGGCCGTCGAGGAAGGCATCGTGGCGGGCGGCGGCACCACGCTGGTCAACCTCGTGAAGGCGCTCGACCCGGTCCTCGCGAGCTGCAAGGGCGACGAGCGGACCGGCGTCGAGATCGTGCGTCGCGCGCTCGAAGCGCCGCTGCGCCAGATCGCCGAGAACGCCGGCATCGAGGGCGCCGTGATCCTCGAGCAGGTCCGCAACAAGCCCGACGGCATCGGCTTCAACGCGCTCACCAACGAGTTCGTGAACATGATCGAGGCCGGCATCGTCGACCCCGCGAAGGTCACGCGCTCCGCGCTGCAGAACGCCGCGTCGATCGCGAGCATGTTGCTCACGACCGAAGCGCTGGTCGTCGAGAAGCCCGCCCGGAACCAGGGCGGCGGCGGCAACCAGGGCATGGGCGACATGGGCGGCATGGGCGGCATGATGTAGTCCGCAAGGACACAGCAGCGCTACCTGAAAAATCGGGGCCCCCAGGCACTGCCTGGGGGCCCCTCCGTGCGAAGCACCCGCGCGCCGGCCGGGAAGCGCTACGCCAGGCTAGCGCTACGCTAGCGGCCGGCCAGCACGCCCAGCCAGTGGACGGCGATCGCCATTGCCACAGCCAGGTTCGGCCCGTTCGCCGCGTCCCCGCGTGGCGCGATCTCGAGGCTGTGGTTGCCCGCGACCACCACGGCCTTCGCGAGCGGCGCCTTCACGCCGGCGAGCGCCGCGTACATGAGCGGCAGCTGGCAGAGGCCCTGGTCCTGGTCGCCGGCCAGGAAGACCACCGGGCGATCGAGGCCCGCGAGCCCCGGGTAGTCACGCGCGTGCGAGGCCTTCTCGCGGAAGAGCGGCGTGAGCAGGAGCGCGCCGCGCAGGTCCGGGTTCTGGCGCAGCACGCGGTACGCGACCAGCGTGCCGAGCGACTTGCCGGCGACGAAGATCCGCTGGGGGTCCACGCGCGGGTCGCGCTTCAGCTGGTCGAGCACGGCCTGCATGTCGGCGACCTCGGCGGCGAGGTCTTCGGACGGCTCGCCCTGGCTCGCGTAATAGCGCCAGTTGAAGCGCGCGGCCACGAAGCCCGCCGCGACCGCCCCGTCGAAGAGGCCGCGCGTGAGCGGCAGGTCCATGTGATAGCCCTGGCCGGGCGCGATCACGACGGCCGGCGCCCGCGCGCGGCCGGTCGGGTGGCCGACGACGGCCTGGAGCGGGGCGCCGTCCACCATGAGCGGGACGGCGGAGGCCCGCGCGGCGGTGGCCGCCGCCGCGGCGTGCGGCAGCAGGATGGCTGCGATCAAGCTGAAAAGTACAGGCTTCATGGGTTCCTTCCGAATAGGCTGCGCCGGGCATCGGCCTACGTATCCAGGCCCAGCGCGGCCTGCGCGATGCCGATCTCGCGCGCCACGTCCGCGTCGTCAGGCCTGAGCGCCTGCGCCCGCGCGAGCCAGGCGAGCGCCTCGTCGAAGCGCCCGCGCGCCTTGTAGAGCAGCGCCAGGTTGTAGGCGGCGACGCCGTTGGTCGGCCGCACCTCCCAGGCCTTGAGGTACATCGCCTCCGCCACGTCGTCGCCCACCGCGCCCTCGACCAGGATCGCGAGGTTGTTCAGCGCCCCCGACAGCGCGAAGGGGTCGTTCGCGACGGGCTCGGCGAGGCCGTGCGCGATCGCGAGCCTGTAGGCGTCGCAGGCCTCCTCCGGGCGCTCGAGGGACTCGAGCGCACGCCCGAGCTCGTGCCAGGCCTTGTAGCAGCTCGGGTCGCGCGCGAGCGCGCGGTGCGCGAGCCAGATCGCGAGGCGCGCAGCCCCCGCCTTGCGCGCCGTGGCGGCCTCGCCTGCGAGCACGTGCGCCGCGAGCCGGTCGCTGGCCGGCTCGCGGGCCGGGCGCGGCACGAGCGTGCCCGGCAGGCCGGCGACGAGGCGCTTGAGCGAGAACCAGCGTCGGTCGGCGGCCGTGAGGCCCGCGAGCCCGCCTTGCAGGCGGTGGTCGGCGCGCGCGCGCGCCAGGGTTTCGGGCGCTATGCGCGCGGCCTGGGCAAGCTCGGC
>JAKFEW010000068.1:0-16503 GCA_036675505.1 Candidatus Sericytochromatia bacterium | reverse complement strand
GGTCGCCGGCGCGCCGGCCACAGCTGGCCCGCCGCCGAGCCCCGCGGCGAGCACGGCTGTGCCCGTGGCCAGCGCGTCTGCCGGCGCGGGCCACGACACGCTCGCCGTCGAGCAGGCCGCCTGCGCAGCCTTCGCCGCGCCAGGCCTGCCGATCACGCCGCCCAGCGAGCCTGCCGCCGCCGCCGCGCTCGCCATCGGCAGGCGCTACGACGTGGCGCTCGGCCCGGCGCGCACGCACCTGGCCCTCAGCGTGCCGCGCACGGGCGAGTGGTCGATCTTCCTCGACGCCGACCACTTCTTCCTCGTGCTGGACCCGGCCGAGGCGGTCATGTTCAGCCTCGAGGACGGCCGAGGGGTCACGCGGTGCGGCGGGATCGCGCGCCACGCGGTCTTCTTGCTCGAGCAGGGCCTGCGCTACCGCATCGAGCTCGCGCCGCAGGCCGGGGCCACGCGCAAGCTCTTCATCGGCGAGACCCACCCGCCGCATTAGGTGGTCAACGCGCGCGGCGGGCTGTTTTCCGGTCCGGAAACGCCCTGCTCGGGTCATCGCTGTAACATCGTCACCATACCAATGTCCGCCATGGACTGAATTGACGAACCTGCCGCGGGAGGCTCGATCACCTCTTTCGAGTTCGGCCCGGGCCTCGCCATGATGACCCCGTGACGCAGAGGCGTCACCAGATCGACATCGAGGAGGGTCAAATGAGGAATCGCCTCATCACGGGCGCTCTGGCGGCCGCGCTGGTCGCCGCGGGCTGCGGCACGAACTCCGCCGCGCCGCCCCAGGGCGCCATCGAGGGCGAGGGCGCACCCGCCGTCGGTGGGGAGCTCGCCGTGGCGCCGGACGCCGCGTCGGCGGGTGCCGCGTTGGCCGGGGTCGCCGATGAGAACGCCCCCGAGGAGCCCCTGCCGCCTGGTCCGCCGCTGACGTACAGCCTGCAGGCGCTGAACCCGGCCAATGAGCTCGGCGCCACCGTCCAGGCCGTGTCGTCGGACGACGCCTTCGGCTTCCGGGCGAACGACGGCGACGCCAACACCTACTGGGCCGAGACCGGCGCGGGCGCCGTCGATGGCACAGCTTTCGTGCGCCTGAACCTCAACGCGAACCGCAACCACGTGCAGGGCGTCCGGCTCACCGTCGGCCCGCACGCGTCGATCACCAACGTCGACTGCACAGTCACGGTCCAGGTGCGGCGCAGCGGCACCACGGGCTTCGTGGACGTCGTGACCGGCTACGCGATCAACACGGCCACCAAGCAGACCTTCGACATCGACTTCCAGACGAGCAACGCCACAGCGCCGTTCGTGCTCGAGGACGTCGCAGCCGTGCGGATCGTGTTCAACGACGCGAACGCCAACCGCCTCGCCAATACGCTGGTCTACGAGACCGACCCGATCGGCGTGGTCCAGCCGAACCAGCCGGGCGACCCGCTCGCGATCGCGAACGTGGTCACCTCCTCGGACCAGGCGGCGGCGCCCAACCTGGTCGACACGGCGCTCAACCGCTTCTTCACCTACTGGGCCGGCACGCTGGTCGACGCCGAGGACGACGACCGGGTGCGCGCGCGCTTCGAGCTCGCGGCCTATTCGCGGCTGCGCTCGTTGCGCATCGGCCTGCGGCCGAACCTGAACGTGCTCACCGACGTGACCTTCTTGCTGCGCGTCGCCGTCCGGCGGACGTCCGACAACACCTGGGTGCTCGCGAGCCAGGACTGGGTGACGGGCGGCGTGCAGACGATCAACAAGAACTACGTCGTCTCGAACCCGGCGATCGCGGCGCTCGACATCAACGCCGTGCGCATCACGGCGATCGATCCGTCGACCGGCAGCGGCGTCGACCTCGCCAACACCCTCTTCGCCGACGTCCAGCTGAACGGCGTGCCGGCCCAGGCGGTCTACCCGCCGCAGCCCGGTGAGCCCGAGCCCTGCGACCCGCTCGCGGTCCAGAACGTGAACACGAGCTCGGACGACGCCGCAGCGCCCAACTGGATCGACAACAACCTGGACACCTACTGGGCGCCCACGGCCGTCGACACGGCCGATCTGTCGGCCCGCGCGACCTTCAACCTGGTCGAGCCGGCCGCCAACGTCAAGTGGTTCAGCTTCCTGGTCGGCCCGAACCCGAACGTGGCGCCGTTCGCTATGTCGTTCACGGCGCTGGTCGAGCTGCGCGACGCCCTCACGGGCGCCTGGATCGCGACCGGCGCGCCGATCGCGGTGAACGGCGGCCTCCAGTGGGTCTCGCAGAACATCAAGGTCACCAACCCGGCGCTCTACGGCCGCGTGGTCGACAGGGTCCGCATCACGGCCACCGACGACAACGCGTTCCAGCTTGCGAACACGCTGTTCCGCGAGATCGACTTCTGCGGCTTCCCGGCCGACGCGGTCGCGGGCAACTTCTCGCTCTTCAACCCGCTGGACGGCTACCAGCGCTGGACCGGCGAGGTCAACGTGCTCAAGCGGCACTGGGACGCCGGCGGCCTGGCGGGCAGCGCGAGCTTCCAGGACCATGGCACTTCGCCGCCGATCCGCTGGAACGGCAAGGTCGACACGGCGATCTTCGACCAGGGCACGCCGAACGGCGGCCGAGGCCGCGCGACCGTCACCGGTGCGCTCTCCCGCAAGGGCCAGTTCCAGACCGGTCCTTTCACCCCGGCGGGCACGTTCCGGGCGGTCTACAAGGACAACCAGCCGCCCGCGTGGGGCGTCGACCAGGTCTCCTTCGAGCAAGATGCCAACGGGCCGTGGGTGCTGCCCGGGTTCAGCTTCCTGATCCCGTACATGAACATCGGGTCAGGCAACCTCAACGTGATCACCAACAACCCCTAGCGGGCGGGTTGCGGGTGAGCCTGGCGGGCGGGGTGGCGGACCACCCCGCCCGCCTCGGCGTGCCGCGCGCGCTAGGGCGATGCGTCCGGCTCGAAGGCGCGCAGGACGGCGAGCGCGTCGGTCTTCGCGCCTTCGGTATCGGCGATCAGCAACAGCGTCATCACGCCGATGTAGTTGTTCACCGCCGCGTAGAGCCGCTCGGACTGGTAGGTCGCGACGCCGATGCTGGTGAAGATCGCCTCGGTCTCGTCGTGGTGCTTGTTCGGGATCACGAGGGCCTGCACGAGGAACTCGTTCAGGTCGGCCGGCTTGCGGATCGCGAAAGGCGGCCGGCCCGCGGGGAGCGCGGCGTTGGCGGCGGCCAGGTAGGGCTGGCGCTCGAAGAAGGCCGCGTCGGCCGTGAGCTTGGCGGTCGAGGCCTCGCGCACGCGCCGCATGATGTCGATCAGGGCCGGGATCGCGGGCTCCTCGGGGCCCTTCCAGTCGGGCCAGTAGGCCTGGGTAAGCTTCACGGCCTCGAGGTCCAGGTGCGCGAGGAGCACATCGGTCATGCGGGTGGCCACGCGCTGCACCTCGGCTGGCGGGGCCCTGTCGAGGCCGACCTCGCCCGACACGCCGCGGAACTCGCGGATCAGCGCCGTGAGCGGGGCGATCAGGCCCTCGGCGGCGTCGTCCACGACGTCGGCCACGGTGGTCTCGACGTCGTCGGTGAGCACGAACTTCGCGATCGTGCCGCGCAGGGCCTCGCGCATGTAGCGCGTGACCTGGGCCGTGTCCTCGTCGATCACCAGCGAGGCGCCCGCGCCTGCGGGCAGGAGGTCGTAGGCCAGGCGCCGGTCGCTGGCCGCCTCGCCCGGGAAGCGCGCCTCGAAGACCAGCCGCTCGACGGCCTGCGGCACGTAGAGCTCGAAGGTGCCCGCCGAGTTCGTCAACACGGCGGTGACGGGCTCGCCCGCGGCATCCACGCCCAGGCTGACCGGCTCGCCGGTGCGCAGCGAGCGCGCGGTGAGCACGAGCCCGGCCGCGGGCAGGATCGTGCCGAGCGCGGGTGGCGCCGGCAGCTCGGCGAGGCTGTAGGCGCTGCCGTTGTTGCCGACCAGGCTGCCGCTGTTGTTCGCGATCAAGCTGCCGCTGTTGTTCGCGATCAGGTTGCCTGTGTTGTTCGAGAGCACCTGGCCGGCCGCCTGGATCGCCGTGGCGCCGTTGTTCGTGATGATCCGCGCGCCGGTCGTCGCGAAGGCGTAGGCCGCGTCGATGCGCACGACGCCGGCCAGCGTGCGCGAGGGCGTGGCGGGCTTGAGCAGCGCCGCGGGGGCGCTGTCCGCGGCCGGGGCGGCCGGGCTCGCGGGCGTTCGCTTGCTCGACGCCTGGCTCGCGGCCGGGCCGGGCTCGGCGCTGCCACCGATCTGGGGCTGCGCCTTGCTCGCGCGCGGCTTGACGGCCGCTGATTGCGGCCCCGGCGCGGCCTGGCAGGCGGCGAGCGTGACGCCCAGGGCGGCCAGGGCGATCATTCGGCGGACGTCGGCGTGGGACATGGGCTGCGCTCCTGCACCAAGCTTACCCGGTTGGCGAGCGCGCTACGCGCGAGGCGGGCGGGTGAGCAGGCCGGGGTCACTCGTAGCGCAGCGCCTCGACCGGGTCGAGCCGGGCGGCCTTCGCCGCTGGGTAGGCGCCGAAGAAGACGCCCACGGCGGCGGAGAAGACGAAGGCGCCGAAGAGCGCCGCGGGCGAGAGGACGAAGGGCAGCGCCGCGAAGCGCGTGATCGCCCAGGTGGCGCCCAGGCCGAGCAAGATGCCGATCGTGCCGCCTGCCAGGCTGAGCGTGGCCGACTCGATCAGGAACTGCCGCAAGATCGCGCCGGTCTTCGCGCCCACGGCCTTGCGGATGCCGATCTCGCGGGTCCGCTCGGTCACCGACACCAGCATGATGTTCATGATCCCGATGCCGCCCACCAGCAGCGAGATCGCGGCGATGCCGGCCAAGAGCACGGTGAAGGCGTTCGTGACCATCGAGACGGTCTGCAAGACGTCGGCCTGGGTCTGCACCTTGAAATCGTCGTCCTCGTCCGGGCGGATGCCGTGGCGCGTGCGCAGGATGCGCTTGGCCTGGTCCTCGACCACCGGCAGGAGCGCCTCGTTGTCGACCTTGATCATGATCGAGACCAGCCGATCGCCGGTGTCGATGATGCTCTGCATGGCGCGCGTGGGGATGTAGCCCTGGTCGTCGGTCGAGCCCAGCGCCGCGCCGCTCGAGCCCGCCAGCAGGCCGATCACGCGGAAGCGCTGCTCGCCGATCTTCACCTTGGCGCCGAGCGGCTGGGTGAGCGTGTTCTTGAAGAGCTCGCGGCTGAGCCGGGCGCCGAGCACGATCACGCGCGCGCCGGTGCGCCACTCCTGATCGCTGAAGAAGCGCCCGTCGGTGACCTTGATGCCGCGCACGCCCTGCACGTTGGGGCTCGTGCCGACGATCTGGCCGCCGATCGCGTTCTTGCCGACCTCGACGATGGTCTGGGCGAAGTTCTGCGGGCTCACGAAGGTCACGCCCGGGATCGTCTCGAGCGCCAGCGCGTCCGGGATCCGCAGCGACTGGGCCTGGCCGATCGGCGGGCCGAAGCCGCTCTGGGTCTTCGGGTTGCCCGGCGTCACGATCAACACGCCCGCGCCGAGGCCCTTCACCTGGTCGGTGATGTAGGCCTGCGAGCCCTGTCCCAGGCCGATCATGACGATCACGGAGAAGACGCCGATGATGATGCCCAGCATGGTGAGCGCCGAGCGCACCTTGTTCAGGGCCAGGGCTTCGAACGCGATCGAGAAGTACGTCTCGGACCTCATGAAACCGATCCTGTCATGACGGGTGGCCGTCCGTGATCGGCCGATCCTCGACCATGCGGCCGTCCTGCATGCGCAACATCCTCCTACAGAACAGCGCGATGTCGGGCTCGTGGGTCACGACCACGACGGTCATGCCCTCGTGGTTGAGCGCCTGGAAGAGCCGCATGATCTCGACGCCGGTCTTGGTGTCGAGCGCGCCGGTCGGCTCGTCGGCGAGCAGCAGCGCGGGCCGGTTGACCACGGCGCGGGCGATCGCCACGCGCTGCTTCTGGCCGCCCGACATCTCGTTCGGCCGGTTGGCGAGCTTGTCGGCGAGCCCCACGCGCGCGAGCGCCGCCGTGGCGCGCTCGGCGCGCTCGCGCGGGCCCACGTCGGCATACAGCAGCGGCAGCTCGACGTTCTTCTGCGCGCTGTAGCGCGGCAACAAGTTGAAGCTCTGGAACACGAAACCGATGTCGCAGTTGCGCACGTCGGCGAGCTGGTTGTCGCTGTGGTCGGTGAGGTGGCGTCCGTTCAGCCAGTAATCGCCGCTGGTGGGCCGGTCGAGGCAGCCGATGAGGTTCATGAGCGTCGATTTGCCCGAGCCCGAAGCGCCCATCAGCGCCACCATCTCGCCTGGCATGATCGTGAGATCGATGCTGTGGAGCGCATGGTAGGGCACCGCGCCGCCGTAGATCTTGTCGATGTGCGCGAGCCGGATGAGCGGCTCGTGCGGGGGGGCGGGCGGGCTCATAGCTTTTTCACCCGGCGGGTATGAAACCCTCGGGCCTCGCGGCCTCGCCTTTCAAGTCGACGCGCCGGCGCGCCGATGAGTGATCCGTCAACCTCACCCCCGTCTGGAGGAAGCGCCATGCGACCGACCCCCCGTATCTCGCACCTGGCCTGCGCCGCGCTGGCCGCCACCACTGCTTGGTCGGCCGCCGCCGAGCCCGCCATGGCGTACATCGACCCGACCGCCGCCGGCGCCTTCTTGCAGTCGATGTACATCATCATGGCCTCGGCCGTGCTGTTCGTCGCCGCCGTGCCCCACAAGGTCGCGGCCTTCGTGCGCGGCGTGAAGGCGAAGTTCGCCGGCAAGGCGCCCGAGGCGACCCCCGACCAGGAGACCTGAACGCTTACATGACCCAGACGCGCCGCGACCCTGCTTCCTACACCGACCCCAACGGCTACGTCTTCTGGCGCGATGGACAAGTCCTGCGGCGCATCTACCCGGAAAAGGCCGATTACGTGCGGGCGCTGCTCGCCGAGCCGGCCTTCGCCGGCTTGATGAAGGAGGGCAAGCTCGTCGGCACGGCGATCGCCGAGGACGGCCCCGACGGCCTCGTGCTGGGCCACCAGACGATCTGGCCGCTCTCCTACCCGGTCGAGTGGCCGCCCGCGATGTTGCGCGAGGCCGCCCGCCTGATCCTCGAGGTCGCGCGCCGCGCGGCCGAAGCCGACCACATGCTCGCGGACGGCCACCCCTGGAACGTGCTCTTCGACGGCCCGCGGCCGGTCTTCATCGACGTCGGCTCGCTGGTGCCGGCCGAGGGCGCGCTGCTCTGGCCGGCCCAGGCCCAATACGACCGCCTCGCGCGCTACCCGCTGCACCTCTGGGCGGCCGGCCTCGGCGAGCTCGCGCGCGGCCGGCTGGCCGACCTCGCGCTCGGCGTGAGCCCCGGCCTGCTGCTCAAGACGCTGCCGACGGCCTACCGCCTGGCCAGGCCCAAGCTCACGCTCGCCTTGCTCGCCCACCGCGCCGCCGAGGCCGCGACCACGGGCCCCAAGGGCCGGGCCGCCCAGGCCGGCCGACCGGTCGACGCCGGGCTGCTCAAGCGCATCCGGCCCGGCTACTTCGGCGGGCTCGCGCGCGAGCTCGACGGCCTGCGCTTCGCCGGCGACTCCGGCTGGGTCGACTACTACGCGAGCTGCCCGAGCATGCAGGCCGGTGAGGAGGCCGCGAAGCAGGCCCTGATGGAGGGGCTCTTCGATGAGCTCAGGCCGACCACCGTCTTGGATCTGGGCGCCAACACGGGGCGCTACGCCAAGCTCGCGGCCAGGAAGGGCTGCCGCGTCGTGGCCCTCGACCAGGACGCCGCCAGCATGGACCGGCTCTGGCGCGAGGTGAGCGCCGAGCAGCTCGCCGTGCTGCCGCTCGTGATGGACCTGGCCGCGCCCACGCCGGCCTCGGGCTGGTGTGCCGAGCAGCGCCCCGACGCGCTCACGCGCTTGCGCGGCGATCTCGCGCTCATGCTCGCCTTGATCCACCACCTGGTCTTCACGGGCAACGCCAGCCTCGCGCAGGTGGCGGGCCTCGCGAGCCGGGCCGCGAGCCGGCATGCGATCGTCGAGTGGGTCGGGCCCGACGACCCGATGTCGCTGCACCTGCGCCGCACGGCCACCAAGGACTTCAGCTTCTACACGCTCGAAGGGATGATCCAGGCGCTCAGCGAGGTGGGCTTCGACGTGCGCGCCCTCGAGCCGCACGCGCCGCACCGGCGCTTGCTGGTCGCCACCCGCCGCGGCGCCTGAGCCGCGCGCCACGGCCGCCCTTCCGCTCATCATTTGGGTTGCGGGCTGGCGGCGAGCGCATATTCGACGCGCTCGCCTTCCGCCAGGCCGGCTTTCACCTCGACGTACTCGAGCGTGGTCACGCCTGGCGTGATCGGGCGGGTCTCGGCCTTGCCGTCTTTCACGACCCGCACCTGGAACTCCGCCATGTGCCGCTTGATCGCGCCGACCGGCAGCGCGAGCACGTTCGGCAGCTCGCGCACGATGATGCGCGCGTCGGCGCTCATGCCCGGGCGCACGCGATCGTGCGGGTCGCGGAAGCGCACCTCGACCGGGAAGACCTGCACGTTGCCGGTGCCCGTCACGCTCGCGCGGCTGACGCGCGCGATCGCCCCGGTCATGGTCTCGTCGGGGTAGGCGTCGAAGGTGATCGCGACGGCGCCGCCGGGGGCCAGCTTGGGCAGATCGAGCTCGTCGACCGGCAGCACGAGCTTCAAGTTCGCGAGGTCCTGGAACTGGGCGAGCGGCGTGCCCGGCGTGACCCAGGCGCCCGGATCGATGAGCCAGTCCGTGACCGTGCCCGTAAAGGGCGCCAGGATCGTGGTGTCGGCGACGGCCTCGGTCGCCAGCGCGAGCGCCGTCTTGCCCTGCCGCTCGGCGGTGGCGAGCGCCGTGCGCGCCTGGGCGACCGCGTTGGCCGCGGCCACGAGCTCGGCCCCGCTCGCGGTGCGGGCGAGCTCGTCGCGCGCGAGCGCGAGGTCGATGCGGGCCTGGGCGAGCTGCTGGCGCTGGCTCTCGGCGGCCTGGCCGCTGATCGCGCCTTCGCTGAGCAGGGCCTCGTTGCGCGCCACCTCGCGCGCGAGGAAGGCCAGCGCGCTGCGGGCCTTGTCCACGCGGTTGCGCAAGTTGGTGAGGCTGACGCGCTGGCGCCGGGTCGCCTCGGCCTGCGAGGCGCGCGCGTTGGCGAGCTGGGTGCGCGCCTGGGCGATCGCCGCTTCCGTGTTGGCCCGCGTCTGCGCGAGCTGCAGCTGCGCTTGCGCGGCGTCGAGCGCGAGCAGCCGCGAGCCGGCCCGGGCCGGCTGGTTCTCGGCCACGATCAGGTGCTTCACGGCACCGGTGGTCTCGGCCTTGATCGTGACCGCGCGGGCCGCCTCGACGGCGCCCGAGACCTCGACCACCTCGCGCAGCGTGCGGCGCTCGACGGCGATCGTGGGCGTCTCGCTGCGCCAGGGCTTGAAGACGGCCAAGGCGACAGCCCCGGCGACGGCGACGACGAGCGTGGCGATCAGCACGGGGCGGCGTTTGCGGGGGGGGCTCGGGTCAGGCATGGAGACTCGCGGCTATGTCTTGCGCGTCATAGCTTAACATGCGCGATCCGCTGGCCTGTCCGTACCCGACCCCGATCAGGCGGGCGGCTATTTGCCCTTGAAGGAGAGCGCGTAGTGGGCGAGCGCCTTGGCCTCGGCCTCAGGGATCTGCGCCATCGGCGGCATCGGGATGCTGCCGAAGGAGCCGGCGCCGCCCGCGCGGATCTTCTTGGCGAGCTTGTCGACGTCCTTGG
Source organism: Candidatus Sericytochromatia bacterium (assembly GCA_036675505.1). GTDB lineage: Bacteria > Cyanobacteriota > Sericytochromatia > S15B-MN24 > JAQBPE01 > JAKFEW01. Next base: position 6,791 of record JAKFEW010000068.1, on the reverse strand, counting down.
CGCTGTACTTGTCGGCCACGGCCGCGAAGCTCGGGCCCATCTTCTTGCCGTCGGCCTTGCCCAGGCCGTGGCAGGCCGCGCAGTTGGCCTTGAAGGTGGCGGCCGCCTTGGCGAGGTCGGGGCCCTTGGCGGCGGGGGCGGCGGGCTTGGTGGCCGAGGCCGCGAGCGGCGTGCCGACGATGAAGGCGGCCGCGAGGAGGGCCTGGGCGAGGGGACGAAGGTTCATGGTCTGCTCCTGCACGTAGTCGAATTCGGGAACCGTGGCCGTTATACCCGAATATGCGCTCGGTTGCCTCCGTAGCCTGCCGATCAAACCGGCGGCTGCTCGGCGGCTTCCTGGCGCACGCGCGCGCGGCAGCGCTCGAGCGTCTTGCGGCGGGCCGGGTCGTCCAGGCGTTCCCAGTCGCGGATCTCGGGCGGCGTGCGCCGGCAGGTCGCGCACCAGGGGAACCGCGCGTGCTGGTCGCAGCGGTTGACGCAGGGAGCAGGGATCGTGCCTTTTTTCGCCATGGCGATCTCTTTTATAGCAGATCCGGCCGGCCCCCCTTGCCTTGCTGGAACAAATGTTCTAACCTCTTGCTTGGCGTCGGCGCTCCGCCGACCCGCCCGCGAGAGGAGGCCCGCCGATGTCCGAGATGCCCGCCCTGCCGCCGATGGCCCCTGCGAGAGAGGTCACCCCGCTCGCGCGGCCGCTCGGCCTGCTCGTGCCCGTGACGTTCGACGGCGGGCTGTGGGCCTTCTGCGAGTCGGGCGCCGCGGACGCGGGCGTCACGCTCGACGCCGAGCGCGTGGCGCGCTACCTGCTCACGGGCCTCGTGCGCGCGCTGCGCCGCGCCGGTAGTCCTTGCGGGTGGGGCCCCGGCGCAGCCGGGGAGGGGGCTCCCCCGCCCGCCGTGCTGCCTTACCGCATGGCGCTCGGCCAGCTCGAGATCGCGCTCGCGGCGCGGATCGAGGCGGGGCGCATCCACGTCTCGGACGTGGGGGCGATCGTCTTCCCGCCGCGGGCGGCCGGCTGAGCCTCGCCCGGCGGCCGCACGAGCCGGGGGCCCCCACCGCTCCTGCGGAGCGGCCCAGCCCGCAAGGACTGCGCGCACGGCCCCGGCCCGCGGGGCGGGGTGCTATGCTGGATCCACCCCCCGCTCATCCTGGAGGTCCCGCATGTCGGTCCCTGCCCCCGCCGACCACCGGCACGCCCCCCTCACCACCCCGCTCGCCAGCGCGCCCGTCCAGGTCGCCAGGCGCACCGCGCGGCGCGCCAGGCCCGGCAACCGGATCGCCGCGGCGCTCACCGGCACCTTCGCGATGCCGACCCACCCGATCCATGGCGCGCTGCGCCGCGGCCTGCTGGTGGTCGCGCCCAGCGAGGAGACCGTGCGCGTGCGCGCAGCTGGCCGCCTGCGCCGCGTGCGGGTGAAGATGAGCTTCGCGCCGGCACCCGCCCAGCCGGCGCGGCCGACCGCGCCCCCGGCGCCCGCCGGCGCCGGGCTGCTCAAGGCCCACCTCGACCTCGTGGACCTGGTCGACCGCCACGCTCCGGGCGGTGCGGGCGTGGTCTACGACCTCGGCGAGGCGCTCGCCCGCCTCGGCTTCGTGCGGCTCGCGGGCGGCGGCTACCACCCCTCGACCGTGCGCGAGCACCTGCGCCGGCTCGCCGCGCTCGCCGAGCGCCGGATCGGGCTCGAGGGTGGCGCGGAAGAGCCGGTCTGGCGCTTCTTCGTCCATGAGGCGGGCGACACGCTGCGCCCGCTCGCGAGCGAGCAGGACTGGGAGGCCGCCAGGCGCGCCGGGCGCGTCGTGGCCCAGGCCGGCGCCTGGCTCCAGGCCTGCGAGCTGCCGCACTACCGCATGCCGGTGGGGCGCGAGCTGCTCGCGCTGCCGATGGACGGCCATGGCCACCAGGTCGAGCGGGTCGCGCTGCTGCTCGCGGCCGAGCTCGCGGTCTGGGAGGGCGCCGAGATGCGCCACGGCCCGCACGCCGTGAAGCGGGGCCTGGGCTCCCTGCTCGCGCGCGCGGGCGTCGCGGACCTCGCGGGCTTGCGCGCCGAGACGGCCGCCAAGGGCAACGGCCCCAAGCGCCTGCGCAGCTACCTCGCGGGCGAGGGCTTCGCCGACGAGGGCGCGCTCGCGCTGCTGCGCGCGCACGCCGGCTTCGACGTCGACATCGCCGACGAGGCGGCCTTCTGGGCCGCCGGGCGCGGCTGGCTGGAGCGCTTCTGGGACGCGCGCATGCGGCTCGGCCTGCGCGGCTTCGCGCAGGTCCAGGCCCCGGTCGCCGAGCATCCACTGGCGAGTTCCCAGGCCGCCACGGGCGAGTGGCCGATCACCTACTGGATCCCCCGCGCCCCGGCGGCGCGCGAGCTCGGCGCCTGATAGACCAGCGGGCTCAGGGGCGTCGGGGCGCGCCTGCTCAGGGCTCGCCTGCGCGCTCGAGCAGCCAGCTGCCGAAGCCGGTCAGCGCCTTCATGGCGGCAGGGCCGGCCGCGTCGGCCACAGGCGCGCGCGCAGGCTCGCCGCGCGTGGCCACCGCGCTGCGTGGCGGCTGGGCCGCGCCAGGCCTGCGTGCGGCCTGGCCGAAGGCCGCGAGCGAGCGCCGCCGGGCGGTCGGCGCCGGGTGGCGCTGGTCGTAGATCGCGATCACGTTGGTGAGGTTGCGGCCGGCCTGCGCGACCACCTTGCCGCCGACCGCCAGCGCGCGCGAGGCGCCGCCATCGAGGTTCAGGGCCTCCCAGCAGCCGAGCGCGCGCATGGCCTGGGCCTCGTGCGCCAGCGTCAGGTTCACCTCGAAGCTCGCGAGCACCAGCGTGCGGCGATCGCGCGTGAAGCCGAGCGCGCTGCGGCCGGCCTCGCCCAGCACGTGCGGGTCGTGGAAGCTCTCGAGGGCTGGCTGGAGGCTGGGCTGGCCCGCGCGCAGGAGGCGCGGGCCGGCGGTCAGCGAGGTCCAGTAGCGGTGCTGGTCAGGCCGGCCGTCCACCATCGCCGTCAGCATCTCGGGCCGGTTGCCGGGGCCGAGGCCGAAGGTCGTGCCGGCGTTCTCCCACTGGCTGTACTTCACGAGCCCGCCAGCCCGCACCATGTTGCCCATCACGCGCTTCTGCGCGTCTTTGGAGAAAAAGGTCCCGTTCAGCACCGCCGCCGCGCGCGCGCGCTTCACCATGCGGCCGAAGTCCTCGTCGCCGAAGCTCTCGGCCGCCGAGTTGGCGCGCGGGGCGTCGTTCGCGAGCAGCAGGTCGACCAGCGTGTGCGGGTCGGTCAGGTCCACGCGCACGACCAGCGCCGGCACGCCGAGCGGCTTCTCGCGCGCGAAGGCCGCGGGCCTGGCCGCGGCCGCGGGGGCCAGGAGCAGAACAGGGATCAGGGCGAGCGCGAGCGCGAGCTGCATCTTCATGGCGGCTATCTACCCGACCTGCGGCCCTTGCCGGCGATCGACGCGGCGAACTCGGCGATCGTGCGGCCCCAGGCCGGCCCCGCGTAGTCCTGCACGTCGTTGTGGCCGGCGCCCGCGACCCACAGGTGCCGCTTGGGCCCGCGCGCGGTCTCGTACAGCGCGCGGCCCGAGACGACGAGGCGTCGCCACGAGAGGTCACCGACCAGCCGTTTGCGCCAGCTCACCGCCACCATACAGCCCTCCACCAGGCCTACTTCCCGTTCTGCGGGCATCTCAAGCCTCGGGTCAGATGCGTTGCAGCAGTTCCTGCTTCTTGGGCGGGATGTCGGTGCCCACGTACCAGCCGCTGTTGCGCAGCGAGCCGTGCAGCGACGAGCCGGGGCGTCATAGGCGGTCGAGCAGGTCGCGCTTCTTGGCCGCGAACTCGGCCTCGGTGATCACGCCGTCCTCCGCCAACGCCTTGAGGCCGCGCAGCGTCTCGAGGACCTCCTCGCGGGTCGTGGCGCGGGCGGCGTCTACGGCCGGGGCCGGTGGCGCGGCCGCCTCGCCGCGCACCTGCTCGAAGAACGTCTCGAGGCCGCGCACGACGCCCTCGGGCGGATGGTGGAAGCTGCCGAGCTTCTGGCCGTTCACGTAGATCGCATCGCCGATCAGGCGGAACTCGCGGATCACCTCGAGGCCGAGCTTGCCGCGGTGGTCGCTGTAGCCGTCCACCGGGTTGGTGATGTTGAAGTGGAAGGCGCGCGTGGTGATCACGAAGCCGCGCTTGCCGCTGCCGAAGACCGTGTCGTCCATGAGCAAGAGCGGCGCTTCCTCGCGGAAATCGAGCCGGGCATAGGCCTCGCACGCGCCCACGAGCTTCTTGTCAGGGATCTCGGGCGCGAGGTGGTAGCCCGCCGCCATGAACTCCCGGTGGTGGGCGCTCTGGGCCCCGAAGAGGGTCTGGGCGATCGCCTGGATCCGCTCCGTGTGTCCCATGCAATGCTTCCTCCGCTGGTATATACCCGGCTGGCCGGCCGCGCTAAAATGAGGCCCGCCCGAAGGAGGAGCCATGACCCAGACCCGCTCAACGCTGCCCGAGGCCACCCTGGGCCAGACCGACCGCCGCGTCACGCGGGCCGGCCTGGGCGGCGAGGGCGTCTTGCGCACCCGCGGCCAGGAGCGCGAGGCCCAGGGCTTGATCGAGGCGGCGCTTGCGGCCGGCATCACCTACTTCGACTCCGCGCGGGCCTACGAGGACTCCGAGCGCTACCACGGCGCGGTCTGGTCGCACCGCAAGGCCGAGCGGGAGCGGATCTTCCTCACCAGCAAGTCGCCCGAGCGCGGCGGCGGCGGCGCGCGCCGGCAGCTCGAGGAGACGCTCGACCGGCTCGAGACCGACTACCTCGACCTCTGGCAGATCCACGACCTGCGCAGCGACGAGGAGCTCGACGAGCTGCTGCACCCCGGCGGCGCGCTCGACACCTTCGTGCGCGCGAAGGAGCTCGGCCACGTGCGCCACATCGGCGTGACCGCCCACCATGACCCGCGCGTGCTGCTGCGCGCCGTGCGCGAGCTGCCGGTCGACACGGTGCTCCTGCCGGTGAACCCGATGGAAGGCGCGCTCGGCGGGTTCCTCACCGAGGTGCTCGCGGCCGCGCGCGCGAAGGGCCTGGGCGTGATCGGCATGAAGGCGCTGGGCGGCGCGGGCGGTTACGGGGGCCAGGGCGGCGGCCGGCTGGTGCAGGCCGGCCTGGATGCCACCACGCTGCTGCGCTACGCCTTCGCGCAGCCGGTCGACGTCGTGATCGTGGGCTGCGCGAGCCCGGCCGAGGTCGCGCAGCTGGTCGCGGCCTCCAAAGACCCGCTCTCGGCCGCCGAGGCCGCGGCGCTGGTCGCGCAGGTGCGCCCGCGCGCGGACGAGCTCGCGAGCTACCGCGGCTACCTCGGCCCGGTCGGCTAGGCGCTCGCGGGCGGCAGGTCAAGCGCCAGCCGGACCGGGCCCGGCCTGCCGAAGACGCCTCAGCGCAGCCAGCCCGCCGGCAGACGCTTGACCTGCCGGTTGCCGGGGTCGACCACGAAGAGGTTGCCGGCCGCGTCGAACTGCAGCTGGCTCGGGTTCTTCAGGCTGGTATCGGGGGTGTTGCCCGCGAGGTAGCGGCCGCCCGGGCCGGCCAGCGCCTCGATCGCGCCGGTCGCGGGGTCGAAGCGGTCGATGCGGGCGTCGACGCTGCTCGCGTACAGGTAGCGGCCACGCGCGTCGATCGCCAGGCCGCCGTTGATCGCGATCATGGAGGCGTCCAGCTTGAGCGTCGTGATCGTGCCGTCGGGCTCGCGCCGCATCAGCCGGTTGTTGTTCATGAACACGAGCGCGCCGTCCGGGGCCAGGGTCAGCGCGTAGTACGAGCCCCCGCCGCTCGCCTCGCCCTCGGTGGCCTGGTAGACCCGCGTGGGCTCTGAGGCGCCCGGTGCGAGCGCGTAAAGCTCGGACGCCAGGAGGTCGAAGTGGTCGAAGTAGATCGTGCCGTCGGGCGCCACGAAGAGCTCGCTCATGTCCACCCCCGCGCCGGCGCGGAAGCGCGTCGCGAGCAGGCCGTCGGCGCCGATCATGCGGATGCGGCCGCCCTCGCGGAAGGGGAACTCGAGGTAGTAGAGCCGGCCGGCCGCGTCGCGGCCAAGCCCGCGTGGCCGCCAGACGTCGGACTCGCCGATCGGGGTGCCGTCCGGCGATTCGGCGGGCTTGCCGGTCGGTCCGGCCCAGGTCGCGACGGTGCCGTCGGGCTCGATGCGCAGGATGCGGTTGTCGAGCTCGTCGACGAGCAGCAGCGCGCCGTCGGGCAGCACCACGAGGCCGGCCGGCTTCTTGGGGAAGAGCTCCTCGATCCGCCGCGGCTGGCTGTCCGGGCGCCCGGCCACGCGGATGGCGTCGGCCCCGAGCTGGTAGACCGCCGCGCCGCTGCGCGCGTAGAGGACGCCGTCCGGCCCGCGCGCGAGCCCATCATAGGGGCCCACCGGGAGGTCGGCCGGCAGGTCGCTCACGAGCGACATGGTCGGCGCCTCGGCGGTCGCGATCGTGCGCGCGGCGCGATCGACGATGAAGGCGTTGCCGAGCGGGTCGACGATCGGCACGCGGCCCTTGCCGTCGCCCTCGGCGAGGACCGTGAGCGGGCTCGCCGGCGGGTCGAGGCGCAGCAGCGCCGGGCGATCCGCGACGGCACCCGCGACCACCAGCCGCCCCAGCGTGTCGCGGCCCCAGGCCGCCACGCCGGCGAGCTTCGCGGTGTCTTCGGCCGAGAAGGTGTGCAAGGCCCGCTCCGCCCCGTCCACGACCTCGACGAGCCGCATGGCCGCGCCGTCCTGCACCAGCACGCGCACGGCGTCGCCCGCCCCGGCCACGGCCGCGCGCGCCCGGCGCGCGCCGGCGCCC
>JAKFEW010000026.1:0-16521 GCA_036675505.1 Candidatus Sericytochromatia bacterium | reverse complement strand
GAGGCGGGGGCGGCGGGGGCGCGGGCGGGGCCGGCGGGGCGACAGGCGGAGCCGGAGGCGCGGCGAGCGGGACCGGTGGGGCGGCCGGCGTGGCGACCAGTGTCGCGGGGGCGTTGGTCTGCGCCAGGATCTGGGTCATCAGCGCATTGATGCGCGTGAGCTCGCCCTGGAGCCGCTGGATCTCGGCGAGCACCGCGGCGTTCGGCTGGGCCTGCACGGGCTGGGGCGACGGGAAGGGGCCCCAATAGGGCAACGCCGCCACGGACGGCTGGCCCGCGGTGTACATATCGGGCGCATAGCCCGGCTGGGCCTGGGGCACAGCGACAATTCCGGCCGGCGCGGCCTGCCGCATGAAGCTCGGCAGCAGCCGTGACGTGGATGTACCGAAAACTCCGCCAACAGGCGGATACGCGTTGGTCATACGACCCCCCAATCTCCAAATCCGGGCCCGGCGGACTCCCGGCCGCCGAACCAACTCCAAGGGGGCTTATCGGGCTGAACGGCCCATTGACAGGTTAAAATCTATTGAAACTTGTCCTAAGCTTGGCGTGCGTGTCGGCGGCGCCCTTTCCGGAATCGCCGCGCAGGGGCTATACTGTAGCGACGTTAAGACCGCGCCGGAGATACCGTTCCCACGATGAGCACGCCGCCGACCCGCGCTGAAAGCCCCACCACCGAAGCCGACCGCCAGTTCATGGAGCGGGCGCTCGAGCTGGCCTGGCAGGGCCGGGGCTGGACCAGCCCCAACCCCCTGGTGGGCGCCGTGGTCGTCAAAGACGGCCAGATCGTGGGCGAAGGTTTTCACCCCGCCGTCGGCAAGTCACACGCCGAGATCTACGCGCTCGACGCCGCGGGCGCCGAGGCCGAGGGCGCCACGCTCTACGTGACGCTCGAGCCCTGTTCGCACCACGGCCGCACGCCGCCTTGTTCCGACCGAGTGCTTTCCTCAGGCATCAGCCGGGTCGTCGTCGCCGTCGAAGATCCCAACCCGCTGGTGGCGGGCCGTGGCATCCAGGCCCTGCGCGACGCCGGCATCGAGGTCGAGGTCGGGGTGCTCGAGAAGGAAGCCTCGATCGCCAACGAGCGCTTCTTCAAGTACATCAAGACCAAGCGCCCGTTCGTCGCGATCAAGACGGGCATGAGCCTGGACGGCAAGATCGCGACCGCCTCGGGCGAGAGCCAGTGGATCACGAGCGACACCTCGCGGGGCTACGTGCAAATCCTACGCGCCACCTACGACGCGATCATGGTCGGCGTGAACACCGTGGTGCAGGACAACCCGCGCCTCACCTGCCGCCTGCCCGGCGGCCGCCAGCCGCTCAAGGTCGTGATCGACTCGATGGCGCGCACGCCGATCAACGCGAACATCTTCACCAAGCCGGGCACCAACTTGCTGCGCTCGAACACGCTGATCTGCGTCAGCCCGAAGGCCCCGGAGGACCGCCTGCGCGCGCTGCGCGAGGTGGGCGCCGAGATCCTGGTGTGCCCCGAGTCCGGGTTCAGCGTCGACACCCACATCGATCTCGCGCGCCTGATGCCGGTGCTCGGCAAGCGCGAGATCACCAGCATCCTGCTCGAGGGTGGCGGCACGTTGAATGCCGCCGCGCTCGACGCCGCCATCGTAGACAAGCTCTATGCCTTCATCGCGCCGAAGTTGATCGGCGGCGTGGGCGCCCCGACCATGGTCGAGGGCAGCGGCGTCACGATGCTCGAGGAGGCCGTTCAGCTCCACCGCATGACGTGCACGCCGATGGGCGCGGACATCCTGCTGGAAGCTTACACGCAGCCGGAATAGCCGATGTTCACCGGGATCGTCGAGGAACTGGGGATCGTCACCGTTCACAAGCGGGGCGAGCTCGCGATCCGCGCTCCCCGCATCGCAGCCTCGGCCGCACTCGGCGACTCGGTGGCGACCAACGGCGTCTGTCTGACGGTCGCGCGCAAGGATGTCGACGTGGTCTGGATGGATTACTCCGCCACGACGCGTGATATCACGACGATCGGGAACCTACGGACCGGCGATCGGGTCAACCTCGAGCAGGCCCTCACGCTCGGCACGCGCCTCGGCGGGCACCTGGTGATGGGCCATGTCGACGGCGTGGGGCAAGTGGCCTCGATGCACGAGCGCGAGGGCGTGCACCTCGCGGTGACCGTGCCACCGGCCTTGACCAAATACATGGTGCCGAAGGGCTCGATCACGGTCGACGGCGTCAGCCTGACGATCGTGGCATGCCACAACCCCTTGGCCGCAGGCGCTGAGGGGCATTTCGATTTGACGATCATCCCGCATACCTGGCGGAGCACCGCGCTCCAGGACCGCCGGCCGGGAGATCGTGTCAACATCGAGGTCGACATCCTGGGCAAGTACGTCGAGCGTTTGCTCGGCGGCTCCCGGGCGGGCGACGCGGGGTTGACCCTCGAGGAGCTGGCTAGGCAGGGGTTCTAATCTATGGAAACCAAGGGACACGACGAGTTTGCGTTCGCTGATATTCCGCAGGTGCTCGAAGCGCTGCGGGCCGGTCGCATGGTGTTGGTGGTCGACGACGAGGACCGCGAGAACGAGGGCGATCTCATCGCGGCAGCAGCCACGACCGACGCGGAAATCATCAACTTCATGGCCACGCACGGCCGCGGCCTGATCTGCCTCGCCATCCCGCCCGAGCAGGCCCACCGCCTCAAACTCGAGCCCATGAGCGCGCAGAACACCGACCCCCAGAGCACGGCCTTCACGGTCTCGGTCGACGCGACCGACGGCACCACGACGGGCATCAGCGCCGCGGACCGGGCGCGCACCGTGCAGGTCACGATCGACCCCGAGGCGCGCCCCGCCGACCTGCGCCGGCCTGGCCACATCTTCCCCGTCGTGGCCCGCCCAGGCGGCGTGCTCGAGCGCGCCGGCCACACCGAAGCCGCCGTGGATCTCGCGAACCTCGCGGGCCTCCCGCCTGCGGGCGTGATCTGCGAGGTGCTCAACCCGGATGGCACCATGTCGCGCTTGCCGGAGCTCGCGAGCTTCGCCAAGGAACATGGGTTGCTGCTCACGTCGATCGCCCGCCTGATCGAGTACCGGCTGACCAGCGAGCGTTTCGTGGTGCGCCGTGCGAGGGCCAAATTGCCGAGCCACTGGGGCGATTTCGAGATCTACGGCTACGAGAATACGCTCGACAGCACGGAGCACGTCGCCATGGTGCTCGGCGACCCGTCCCTGCCGGGCACGCTCGTGCGGATGCACTCGGAGTGCCTCACGGGCGACGCGCTGGGCTCGCGCCGCTGCGATTGCGGGGAACAGCGCGATGCCGCCCTCGAGGCCATCCGCCGCGAAGGCCGTGGCGTTTTCGTCTACCTCAAGCAGGAGGGCCGCGGCATCGGCCTGATCAACAAGCTGCAGGCCTATGCGCTCCAGGACGAAGGCCTCGACACCGTCGAGGCGAACAAGGAGCTCGGCTTCGCGCCTGATCTCCGCAAGTACGGCGTGGGCGCGCAGATCCTGGTCGACCTGGGCATCACCTCGATGCGGCTGCTCACCAACAACCCGCGCAAGGTCGTCGGGCTCGAAGGCTATGGTCTCGAGGTGGTCGACCGCGTGCCGATCCAGGTCGAGGCCAACGTCCACAACCGCCACTACCTGGGCACGAAGGCCGCCAAGCTGGGTCACTTGTTGTAACCAAGATGGCCGACGGGGAGATTTAGATCCTGTGTCCGACCTGGAGCTTCGGGGCCACCATTTCCTCTGCACGCTGCACTACCGCGGCGCGGGCTATTCCGCCGGCTTCACCGACAACTTCACAGCCCTCATGGCGGACGTGCGATCGCGGGGCGCGAGCCGCGTGCGCGTGGCCAGCCAGGCCGATGGCATCTGCGGGGCCTGTCCGTCGTTGCAACCGGATGGCCGGTCTTGCGAGTTCCAGGCCTCGATCATGCGGCGGGACGACGCGCTGCTCGAGGCGATGGGCTGGCAGCCCGGCGATGAGCTCGATCTCGAGGCGGCCCACTGGGCCGTGCTCGCGCGACGGGAAGCGTTGATGCAGGCCGTCTGCCCAGGTTGCGAGTGGCTGCCGCGCTGTACCGAGAAGGGCCCCTACGGGATGGCCAGCCCGCTTACGCGGCCAGCCGGGGCTGCTAAGATGGAGCCGGAGGGCGCGCCCGATGATCACCCCTGACAAGCTCGAACGCATCAACGCGTTGGCCCGCAAGGCCAAGACGCCAGAGGGTCTGACCGCCATCGAGAAAGGCGAGCAGGCGTCGTTGCGCCGCGAGTACATCGAAGCGGTGAAAGAGAGTCTCCGCCCGCAGCTCGAGTCGATCCGCTACGTCGAGGAGGACGGCGCGGTGATCAACCCGCAAACCGGGCTGGTGGAAGGATTCGTTACCGAGGACCCGCGCGAGGGGCGTTGAGCGCCTGCAACTAGCTGATGACCCGGCCCCACAGGGTGCTGGGCAGGCTCACATGAAACGTCGTGCCGATGTTTTCCGAGCTCGTGCAGCCGAACAGGCCGCCGGCGCGCGTGACGAGCTGCCGCACGTTCGACAGCCCGAGCCCCGCGCCCTCGATGGCGTGGTGCCCGCGCTGCCCGACCTCGCCGAGGTGCGGGCGCACCTCGACCGGGATGCCCGGCCCCGTGTCCGAGACGTAGATCGTGACCCAGCCATCGGAAACATCAGCACGCACGCGGATCTCGCCGTGCGCCTGCGTGAACTTGATCGCGTTGTCGAGCAGGTTGCCGAGCACCTGCTCGAGCTGGACCGACGACAGCGCGATTTCCACCGGCTCCGGCGCCGAGACGATCAGGCGCTGGTGTTTGGCGCGCGCGGCCGGGCCGTAGCGGTCTTCCATCGCCGCAAAGACCTGGGTGAGGCGCGCGACCTCGCCGGGGCCGGGGCGTTCGCCCTGCGCCATCCAGGCGAGCTTTTCCTTGAGGAAGTTCGAGATGAAGGTGATCTGGTTGTTGAGGATGCCCAGACCGGCCTGCACCTGCGGGTTCGGGCCGATACCGAGCTCCATGTCCTCGACGACGAGGCTCATGGCCTGGGTGGCGTTGCGGAGGTCATGAACGATCTGACGCAGCAGCACCTCGCGCTCCTGGGCGGCCGCCTGGGCGCGGATGATCTGCATGCGGGCGCGGGCTTCCTCCTCGATCAGGTGGTGGTTCGAGAGCGCGAGCGCCATCAGCTCGGCGATCGCCACCGCCACCTCCTGGGACTCGGGCCGGAACCCCGTTTGGCCAGGCGCGCAGGTCACGACGAGCAAGCCTTGCGGCTCTCGCTTGTGAAGGAGCGGCACCGCCCAGCCTTCGCCTTCGGGCGGATGCGCGGCCTGCGCGAGCGGCGCGGGCAGCGTCACGCGCGTGAGGTGCGGTGGGGCGCCTCCAGGGCCGGCGGTCTCCCGGCCGGCCGCGAAGATCTCCCGCACCTCGGGCCAGGCCGCGAGCGGCACCGGCGCGTCGGCCAGCCGCAAATCTTTGGCGGGCTCCAGCGTGGACCCGATCAAGACGAGCTCGTCACGCTCGGGCCGCAATTCGAGCCAGCCCACCCAGGGCGCTCTGATCGACTGTTTGAGCAACAGCGCGATCTCGCGCACCGCCTGGTCGAACTGCAGCTCGGTGTGGATGGCCTTCGAGGCCTGGAACATGAGCTCGGCCTTCTGGCGCTGCCAGCGCTCCTCGGCGAGCAGCGTGGCCGTGGCCAGGCCACGCGAGATTTCGGCCGCGAGCGCCCCGAAAATCGCGGCGTCGGTCGGCCCGTAAGTCGGCATGGCGGAAGTGCGACAGGCGATCAGCAAGCCGAGCATGTCGTGGCTCTTGCGCAACGGCATCGCCATCAGGTGCCCCACGCCGAGGGCCTTCCAGACGCCATCCAGGTCGTCGGCCTCGAAGTCGTCCGTGATCGTGGGGGCGCCGCGCCGCGCGTCGCGCCAGGGGGCAAGGCTCGTGGTCGAGGGGTCCAGGCCCAACAGGTGGGCGTCGAGCGAGGCGTAGCTGGCCGCCCCACCCGCCAGGCCGTAGCCGGCCGGTGCCGCGGCCACGCCACGGACCTGAAGCTGGCCGCCAGGCGCGTCGGCCAGCAGGAGCAAGCAATCCGAGCGTGACCACGCCGCGATCTCGCGCGCCACGTTGTTGATCACGTCCTCGAGCGGCACACGAGCGGCGAACAGCCGGTTGATGTCGACGGCTGCATCCACCGGCGCAAGGGGGGCGTCCGCGGCAATCAGGGGTGCGTAATCCAAAGTGGAATCCTCAGTCCCGATTTTATGCCCCGGCGGGCCCGTCCGCAACCGCCGAGGCCGCGGGGTAGAATGGTCATGCCCGTCCACCCGGAGAAACGCCGTGTCCAGCCGCCCGCTGTCCAGCGAGGAACGCGAATATCTATCGCTGCTCAAAGCCGGTCTCGACGCGGCCCTCCAGGGAGCGCTGCTCACGCTCGGCCTCGCCGCGCTGCCGCTCGGCTTCCTCATCGCGGCGATCGGGCCGCGCCGGGGGCTCGGCGGCGATCAAGTGGCGCTGCTGCTGGCCGTGGCGATACTCGCGGCGCTCACCTGGGCCGTGATCGCTTACAGCGGCAAGGGGCCCCGCACCCCGCAGCTTCGCCGCGGCGACCTGCGCCTGCGCGGCCGGCTCGGCGAGGACCTGGCTGATCGCGCGGCCGAAGAGGTGAACGGCACGGTCGAGGCCAAGGCCGACGAGACCCTCAAGCCTTGGTACCAGCGCAAGGCTGAGCGAGGCGCTCCGCGTCGGTTCTGGCTGGTGCTCGCCGGGCGTCGCTTCGAGGTGACGCCCGCCCGTTGGCTCGCGACGGCGGTCGGCCAGCCGATGACCATCACCTTCGCGGTCCACTCGGGCGTCGTGCTCGTGATCGACGGCGTGCGCGACCGCCTGCCCCTCGGCGCGCTGCCGCGCGGCGACGACGAGGACGCCATGGGGATCCCCTTCAAGCCTGGCTGACGGTAATGCCCGGGGGCCGGTCGGCCCCCGTCTACTCCAGGCCCGTCGGCTGCTGCCCGGGCGGCCACTCCACCCGGTAGCCCCACTGCAGCACCTTCTTCTCGCCGGGCTTCACGTCCAGTTTCCAGCGCACCTGCCCCGGCGGCGCGTCCTGGGCCGGGGCATGCGTCGCGCGCGTCAGGGCGACGGTGATCGCGTCGTCCGTGACCTGCGGGGTCGGCTCGATCACGGTGACCGCGGCGGGCTGGCTCTTGAAGTTCGCCACCGTCACTTCGTAACGGTATTCGGCGAACCCGCGCTTGCCGATCAGCCCGGTCTCGCCCACCTGCTTGGCGAGGCGCGTGCGCTTCACCTGCATCGAGCGATCGACGCCCATCGGCATGTTGAAGCGCTGGTTCGGCACGATGTCCTCGCGCAGCGGCGTGGTGCCCACATAGTCCTTGCCGACGAAGGCCTTCACTGGGCCCGCGAGCAGCGGCCAGGGGCCCGGGTGGACGGCCTCGACCTCGAGGAACGCCTCGGGCGTCACGCGCGGCACCACGCGGTAGGCTATCTTCGGCTTGAGGGTCGTCGCGCCGATCGGGGTCTGGTGCGGCTCGCCGTCGCTCGGGATGTCCAGGCGCCGCGGCACCTCGAGCGTCACCGAGGTGCCCTGGTCGGCCACGGCGGCCACGGCCTCACGCGCCTCTTCGGGCTCGGGCGCGGGCATATCGGCTTCGGCCTCGTCCCTGGCCATGCGGTTGCGACGCTGGTTGAAGACGTTCTGGCTGGGCCTGGCCGCGGCCATCCCCCGCGCCGACGGCGCGGGCGGCGGCGCGGGCTGCCAGAGGGAGAGGAACCAGGGAACGACGGTCGGCGGGTGGCTGCCCGAGGCGGGGCGGGCCGTCGAGAGCCGCAACGCGACGTTTTTCCAGTCCTCGCCGGTCGACTGGCGCACCACGCCGTAATAACGCCAGTCGAGCCGCTCGCCCTTGGGATCGAGCCGCGCGTCGTATGCGGGCGCCCAACTCGCGCCCGGCTGCACGTATTCGAGCGTGAGGTCCAGGGTGCCTGCCCGCTGGGCCTCGACGGTCACGTCGATCTGGTAGACCTCCTCCCGGCGGAAGCCCCGCAGCTTGTTGAGCTTGGTGCGCACGCCCGTGATCTCGGTCGCCAGCGTGCGCTTGAGCTGATCGATGCCACGGATGGCGCTCGACTCGGCGGCTCGCTGGGCTTTCAGGTAGCCGAGCAGCTCGGTCCAGACCTTGAGGCTGGCCTTGCCGGCGGCGAGCTGGGCGGAAAGCCCCGTCGCGGCTTTCTCGGCGGTCTCGACGAGCGTGTCGAGCTGGCGCTGGTGCACGTTGCGTTGGTCGTTGAGCGCGCGATCGCGGTCGTTGAGCTTCACGAGCTGGGCCTCGAGATCCGCCACTTCCTTGGTGGGCGAGGTGCCGAGGTAATCCGTGCGTAGGTCGAAGCCGTGCAACACGACGTTCGCCGTGCCCTCGCCGCCGACGCGGACGGAGTCCGCCATCAAGGTGCGCGCCAGGCGTGGGAAGCGGACCCGGTACAGGCCGGCTTCGAGCTCGACGCGGGCGACGCGGCGCACCTGCGCGCGGTCGGGGTAAACGGTCACGCCGTCGATCCGGCTCGCGGCGTTGACCAGCTTCTCCGCGGGCGCCGCGAGGCCGGGGGCCGGGACGAGCAGCACGGCGGCTAGGATGAGGGGGACGGGGAGGATAGGACGGGACAAAGATGACCTCCTCGAAGTGAGCGGCCCGCCTATTTGAGGCGGGCCGCGTCGGGGTTCGGGTGTTACGCCGTGGCGAGCTGCTTGTGGGCCGCCTTGACCGCGTCGTGGGTGATCTTGCCGCCCTGGACGTTGAGGCCGAGCGTGAGGGCCGCGTTCTCGGCCATCGCCCGCTCCGCGCCCTTGTTCGCGAGCTGAAGCATATAGGGCAGGGTCGCGTTGCTGAGCGCAAACGTGCTGGTGCGGGGCACCGCGCCCGGGATGTTCGCGACCCCGTAGTGGATCACGCCGTCGACGTCGAAGACAGGGTCCGCGTGCGTCGTGGCCTTGATGGTCTCGATGCAGCCGCCCTGGTCGATCGCGATGTCGACGATGACCGAGCCCTTCTTCATGGTCCTGACCATCTCGTGGGTCACGAGGCACGGCGCCGCGGCGCCCGGGATCAGGACCGCGCCGATCACGAGGTCGGCGCCGCGCACCGCGCGGGCGATGTTCAGCGGGCTCGACATCTGGGTGATCACGCGGCCGTGGAGCACGTCCTCGAGGTACCGCAGGCGGTCGAGGTTGATGTCGAGGATTTGCACCTGGGCGCCCAGGCCGAGCGCCATCTTCGCAGCGTGGGTGCCGCTCACGCCGCCGCCGATGACGACCACGTCCGCCGGTGGCACGCCGGGCACGCCGCCGAGCAGCACGCCGCGGCCGCCGTGGGCCTTCTCGAGGTAGTAAGCGCCGGCTTGTACCGACATGCGGCCCGCGATCTCGCTCATCGGCGTGAGCAGGGGCAGCGAGCGGTCGGCCAGCTGGACGGTCTCGTAGGCGATCGCCGTGATGCCGCTCTTGATCAGCGCTTCGGTGAGCGCCGCGTCCGCCGCGAGGTGCAGGTAGGTGAAGAGCGTGAGGTCCTTGCGCAGGTATTGATACTCGACCGCAATCGGCTCCTTGACCTTCACGACCATCTCGGCACGACCCCAGGCGTCGGCCGCGCCGGGCACGATCTCGGCGCCCGCCGCAACGTACTCGTCGTCGGTCATCCCGCTGCCGAGGCCGGCGCCGGCCTGCACCAGCACCGTGTGCCCAGCCTGCTTCAGCGCCATGGCGCCCGCAGGGGTCAGGGCCACGCGGTTCTCGTTGTTCTTGATTTCGGTGGGCACGCCGATGATCACGGGTCGGTCTCCTTCGATCGACGGGGGTGGGGGCCGACGCGCGGGGAAGCCCGCGCGGGTCCGTGATTATATCAGGTTGGCGGCCCTTCTAGCGCTTACGCGGCTTGGTCGTCTGGCGTGCCTGGCCGACAATGAAGACCTTGGCTTCCTTCGGGCCCAGGACGATGTCCAGGTGCCGGTTCGCCACCGTCACCCGGCTGCCGTTCAGCTGATCCACAAGCACGGCGCCGTCCGCGAGCTTGCTCTCGGCGCGCAGTGGCACGTGGCGGCGTTCCTCGCGGCCCGAGTTGTTCAGGAAGACCACGACTTCCTCGCTGGTGTCGGCTTTACTCGCGCCCAGGCGCGAGAAGCCGTAGACCTCGTCGTCCTGCCACATCTCGAGCATGCGGCCGCGGCGCAGCGGCGCGTGCTCGCGGCGCAACGAGGTGAGCTTGCGCACGTAGTTCGTGAGCGAAGGGTTGGAGCCGAACTTCATGTCTTCGCGGTTTTCCGGCTCCCCGGCGCCCTTCATGCCGTTCTCGGTGCCGTAGTAGATCGTGGGGATGCCGCGCATCGTCAGCAGGAACGCGAGCGCGAGGCGCAGCTTACGCTCGTCGCCACCGGCGGTGCTCAGGAAGCGGGGCACGTCGTGGTTGTCGAGGAACGGCGCGAGCAGGTCGGGGTTGCCGTAGGCGCCGTCGTTTTTCAGGCGATCGCCCAGCTTGCGCATCGACTGGCCGCGTGCGAAGACGTCGGCCATCGTGAAGTACATCGGGAAGTCGAAGACCGAGTCGAACTTGCCTTCTTTGGTGTAGGCGCCGACGTAACCCGCGTCGCCGTGCAACACCTCGCCGAGCAGCAGGAAGTTGCCAGGGGCGCGCTGCTTGATGGTCGCGTTGAACTTGCTCCAGAACTTCATCGGTACGTGCTTGACGGTGTCGATGCGGAAGCCGTCGAGGTTCGCGCGCTTGATCCAGCCGCTCCAGGTGTCCTCCATGAACTTGATGACTTCCGGGTTCTCGGTGTTGAAGTCAGGCAGGCCATGGATGTCGTGGTATTCCAGCTGGCCCTGGTCCTCCCAGTTCTGGACGTTGCCGTTGTGGTGGAACCAATCGTGGTACTTCGGGTCCTTCGCCATCGGCGAGTCGTAGCCGGCGTGGTTGATGACGATGTCGAGCACGACCTTGATGCCCATCGCATGGGCCTCGCGCACGAGCTGCTTGAACTTGGCCTCATCGCCGAGGTGCTCGTCGACCGAGTCGAAGTCCTTGGTCCAATAGCCGTGGAAGCCCCAGTACTTGTTGACCAGCGCGTCGTCTTTGTTGTCGTTGACGGGGGTGATCCAGATGGCGGTTGCGCCAAGCTCCTTGATGTAGGGCAGCTTCTGGATGACGCCGTCGAGGTCGCCGCCATGGTAGGCGTGCGGGTCGTTCGGCTTCACATCCTTGTCGTTGCTGCGGTTGCCGTTGTGGAAGCGGTCCGTCAGCACGAAGTAGATCACGTCGTCGCGCCACGATTCGAGCGTGCGCGTGCGGGCCTCGGCGTCTGCGACGACCATCGGCTGGGCGCCGGCCGCGTTTGCGATCGGCCCGCTGCCACAGCCGCTCACGGCCAGGAGGCCGGCGATCAGAGCGGCTGCAAAGGCGCGGGGCGTGCGGAACGAGTTTCGGGCCATCGGCTGGGCTCCCTTTAATGGGGTGTCAAGACTGGTATTTTTATAGCCACCTTCATCACGGCCTTACCTCAAATTTACCTTAAGACAGTGGCCCTGCTCTCCGGAACGGGCGGTATCGGTCACAGAACGGTGCTTCCGCGGATGATAGCATCGGGTTGTCTTGCCTGCGGAGACTTCAGCTATGACCGCCCACGCATCCCGACTCCTCGCCCCCCTCCGCTTGCCGAGCGCCGGCCGCGCCGCCGCGCTCGTGGCGGCGATCGCCGTCGTGATCGCCGCGGGACCTCTGGCGGCGCCGGCCTGGGCCGAGCCCCCCGTGGCGGACGCGGCCACGACGACCGAGGCGTCGCTCACGCCCATGCTGCTCGCGGCCCGGCCGACGCGCGAGGTCATGGGCATGGTTGGCCTGAAGCGCGCAGACGTGGTGAAGCGCTTCGGCACGCCAGAGCAAACCACCGATTTCCAGACGATTTACAACCTGCCGGGCCAGAAGCCTCTCCAATGGCTGTTCTACCAGCGTGAGTCGCTGCTGATCGGCGTGGATCGTGGCGGCCGCGTCGAGGCCGTCCTCTTCCTGCCCTCGTTCCCCGAGGCCCTGACGGGCGGCGTGCGCATGGAAATGAAGCGCGCCCAGGTCACCGGCAAGCTGGGCAACCCGGATTACAAGATCCCCGAGGAAGGCGGCACGGAGCGCTACATCTACGCGCGCTGGGCCTACGACCTGACTTTCGACACCAAGAGCGACACGCTGGTGCAGGTGCTGTATTACCCGGCACTGCGGACCCTCACGGGCCTCGCGGCCACAGCATCGCCAGCGGCCTCGCCCGCGGTCGCGGCATCGACCGCGCCGACCGCGGAGCCCACCGCCAGGCCGACACCCAAGCCCACGGCCAAACCGACGCCGATGCCGACGGCCAGGCCGACGCCCAAGCCTACCGCCAAGCCCACGCCAAAGCCCACGCCGAAGCCCACGCCGAAGCCCACACCGAAGCCCACGCCGAAGCCCACACCGAAGCCCACACCGAAGCCCACCGCTCAGCCGACTGCCAGGCCCACGCCGACACCTCGTCCGACCGCGACGCCCACGCCGACGCCGAAGCCCACGCCGAAGCCCACGCCGAAGCCGACGCCCAAGCCCACGCCGAAGCCCACGCCCAAACCGACGCCCAAACCGACGCCGAAGCCCACGCCGACGCCGATGGCCACGCCGCGTCCGACGCCGAAGCCCTCACCGAAGCCCTCGCCGAAGCCTGCTGTGAAGCCCACGCCGACGCCGCGTACGCCGTCCGTGAACGTGCCGATCGGCAAGACCGGTTCCGCTTCGATCGTGGGCCTGGTGAGCTACTTCCGCTCCGAAAGCGGTGAGATCCAGTACCTGCACGGTGTTCAGTTCTACGTTTCCGCCGAGCCGCTCGAGCCGTCCTTGATGGCCGGCACGCAGACCCTGACGAAGGCGCAATCCGAAGCCGCGAAGCAGCGTCACCGTGCGCGCATCTGGAACCTCATCAAGACCGGCAAGATCGTGAGCGGCATCGAGTCCGACAAGTTCGGCCGATTCAAGTTCCAGGCGCTGCCCGAGGGTGACTTCTACCTGATCGGCGTCTACGAGGAGCCCGGTCGTTACATGGTCTGGCACCGCCAGGTCTCGCTGTCGGTGAACCGCCAGTACCGACTCTACCTCAACCGCAACAACCTGGCGCTCACGGGTCAGTGAGCTACCAGTAGGTCGTGATCGAGGCCCGCAGCGCCTGGTGCGGGATCTCGATGCTCGGGCGGGCCGCGGAGACGCCGGTCGCCTCACCAGGCTTCGGCGTAGGTGGGCCGCCGTCTTGCACCACCTCGACCTGGGCACACGCCCAGGGAAGCGGCTGGAAGCGCACGCCGCCGCCGAAGGACCATGAGCCGTCCATGGGCGTCACCTTCTTGGCGTCCATGCGCAGGTGGGTGTGAACGCCGAGGTGCAGCATCGGGATCGGCCGATACTCCATGCCGAAGTTGCCGTCCACGATCGGCTGGTCGTTCCAGAGGTAGTAGCCACCACCCGCGATATGGAACGTCCAGTCGCCGCGCTCGTAGATGGCGGGCAGCTTGACGTACATCATCGGCTTGCGGGAAGCGAGGTGGTAGCCGCCGCCGAACTGCATGAGCGCCTGGAGGTACTCGCCGCCCCAGGGTGCGTCCGCGCGGATGAAGAACTTCCGGTAGGCCGCCGTGACTTCAGGACCGAGCGCCGCCACCAGCTCGTTGTTGTCGCCCCAGCCGTACTGGGCGCGTAGGCTCGGCCAGGCGGGCAGTTGCTGCCACCGGGATAGGACCTCGGCGTCTTCCGAGCGGGCGGTCGTCGGCAGGCCCTGAAAGGTCGGCAGCCAGCCTCCGGCCTCGAAGGCCCAATTCTTGTTGCCGACCGTGCGGGCCGAGTCGTGGTCCGCGCCGAGCGGGCGCATGCCGATCGGGCCGGCGAGGGCGGGACCGGCCGCGAAGATGGCCGGTGCGACGAGCGCGGCGATCGCGAGGCGCTCAGCCCTCGAAGTCATGAAATTTCCTCGCGGTCCAGTCGATGTTCGACATGCTGTACATGAAGAACAGCAGGCCATAGGCCACCGGCAGCCATTGGTCGGTGGCGCCGCCGCTCAGGCCGAGCCAACCGGCCGTGGCCTGGACCACGAAGAAGAGCGCGAGGTTGATGGCGATCGCCTGGGTCGCGAGGAAGCGGCCAGCGTATCCCGGCCCGAGCCGAGCCACCAGCGGCCGCCGCATAGCCAGCGCCGCGAGCGTCGCGAGCACGCCTGCGGCGAGGCTGAGTGCGGCCGTTAGCATGGGTTAGGGGTAGAGGCCGCGGACACGCGTGGCCTCGGCCACGGCGCCCACGCCCACCGAATACGCCGCCATGCGGAACGAGAGTTGCTGCTTGTCGACATGCTGGGCGACCTGGGCGAAAGCGCGGGTCAATACCCGGCGCAGGCGGTCGTTGACCTCCTCTTCCGTCCAAAAGAGCTGGCTCATGCCCTGAACCCACTCGAAATAGCTGACGACCACGCCGCCGGCGTTCGCGAGGATGTCCGGCACGATGGTGACGCCACGCTTCTCGAGGATGGCTTCGCCCGCGGGCGTGGTGGGCGCGTTGGCCGCCTCGATGATGAACTGGGCCTTGATGCGGTCGGCGTTCTCAGGCGTGATGACGCTCTCGAGCGCCGCGGGGATCAGCACCTCGCAAGGCATCGTGAGCAGGTCGGCGTTCGAGATCGCTTCGGCGCCCGCGTAGCCCTCGAACGAGCCCTTCTCGCGGTAGTGCGCCATCACCTCGGCCACGTTCAGGCCATCGGCGTTGGCGATGCCTCCCCGCCAGTCACTCACGGCGACGACCTTCGCGCCCATCTGATACAACAAATTCGCGGTCACGCCGCCCACGTTGCCGAAGCCCTGGATCGCGACCGTCGTGCCCTGGATCTTGCGGCCGGCATGGCGGAGCGTCTCCTCGAGGATGATCGTGACGCCGCGGCCGGTCGCCTCGGAACGGCCGAGCGAGCCACCGATGCAAATCGGCTTGCCGGTCACGACGCCGGGCACGGCGAAACCCTGGTTCACGCTGTAGGTGTCCATGATCCAGGCCATCTCGCGCGGCCCGGTGTTCACATCGGGTGCCGGGATGTCCTTCTTCGGATCGATGATCGGGATGAGGTCGGACGTGAAACGGCGGGTCAGCCGCTCGAGCTCACCGATCGAGAGGTCGCGGGGGTCGACCGTGATGCCGCCCTTGGCGCCGCCGAACGGCAGGCCGACCAGCGCGCACTTCCAGGTCATCAGCATCGCGAGGGCCGTGAACTCATCCATCTCGGCGTGGTGGTGGAACCGCAGGCCGCCCTTGTAGGGGCCGAGCGCGTTGTTGTGCTGTACGCGGTAACCGGCGAAGACGCGGATGCTGCCGTCGTCCATGCGAACCGGCGAGTGGACGGTGACGATCCGGTCCGGGTGGGCCAGGCGGTTGAACATGCTCTGGCCGAGCCCCATGATGTCGATCACCTTCGCGAGCTGTTGGCGCGCGCCAGCGAGTGGGGATTCGGCCTTGGGTTCGGTCAGCAGCATCGTCTTACCTCTGGTCGCGGCATCGCGGGTCGGTTCGCCGACCCCTTCGTCGGCTCGCTCGATCGTACCACGGCCCTTTTCCGGCCGACAACGGGCCTTGCCCTGCCGATGACGGGCCGTTTCGACGCGTTTCGCGAGCCGTGAAGGGCAAATTGTGATCAATCGCACCCTTGCTCGCCGGGCTGTCCGGTAAGATTGGGGGCCGGCCGGATGTTCCGGCCGATCGGCCTGGTCGAGCGGAGCGGGATCTGAATTCCCTCAGTGGGGTAGGTGGGTGGGGCAGCTGGAAAAGCAGATCGAGTTCGTCACTGCGCGCACAGCGCGCGCCAAGCTGGTCAACGGCGTGTTACGGATCCGCATGCCCCAGCATTGGCCTGCGGCCTATCGCGATCAGACGATCGCGAAGTTCGAGCGCTGGGCCGAGCGTCACCATGCGGTTTCCGAGACGCTGCCACCGCTCGAGGAGTGGGATGGCCGCCGCTGGGGCGAGGCCGAGTTCGGCGGATACGTTCGGCGCGTCAACGAGGAGACGCTGCGCGCTCCGTTGCGCGGCGTGCGGATCGGCAGTGCGCGGCGATCGCGCCTGGCCCAGGCGAACACGGCCACAGGCGTGTTGACGTTCTCGCGCTTTGCGATCGATGGCATGCCCGAGCGCGCGTTGCGGTACCTGGTGCTGCACGAGCTCGCACACCTCTTCGAGGCGAACCATTCGCCCCGCTTCTGGGCGCACGTCGCGCGCCACGAGCCGGACTACAAGGCCCAACGCCTGATCGCGCAAGCCCACCACGCCCGCATGTCCGAAGAGCCTGGCCCGGCGGCCGCCCCTTCAGTCGCTGCGCTCCTTCCAGCCGCCCCACCCACCCACCCCACGAGAGAGATCTCAGATCCCGCTTCGCTTGGGCCTTCGGCCTCCGCTGCGCTCCTTCCAGCCGCCTCTTCAGTCGCTGCGCTCCTTCC
>JAKFEW010000051.1:0-16550 GCA_036675505.1 Candidatus Sericytochromatia bacterium | reverse complement strand
TCTCGACCAGCGCGGCCTTCGGGTCGTTGCCGCGCAGCGCGCTCACGATGTTGCCGGCGAGCACGTAGCCGCCCGAGGGGGCCTGCAGCACGCGCTTGAGGATCTCGGTGCCCTTCTGGACGGAGCTCAGCGGGACCTGGCAGCCCGACAGCGTGAGCGAGGTCGCGAGGCAGGCCGCGAGAAGCGCGGCTGCCGGGCGGTGACGACGGGTTTGGTTCATTTGGTTCATCCTCCAACCAATCTCTCAAAATCTCCGGCGGGGCCGGCACCGCCTTTTGTACCCGCGAGCGAGCGAGCTACGGTACCGGGAAAGGGACGAATTAACGAAAGTTATGGTTCCGCACAAAAAAACGCCCTCTCCCGGTGGGGAGAGGGTGGGGCGATCAGCCGCGGATTTGGGCGAGGAGCTCGTCGCGCAGCTGCTCCATCCGCTCTTTGGTCTTCGCCTCGCAATTGAGGCGCAGCAGCGGCTCCGTGTTGCTCTTGCGGATGTTGAACCACCAGGTGTCGTTGATGACGGAAAGACCGTCGATCTCGACCAGCTTGCCCTGGTCGGCGTACTTGGCCTTGATGTCGGCCATGATCTTGTCGGGATCCGCCACGCGCGAGTTGATCTCGCCCGAGATGTAGTACTTCTTCGTCTCTTCCATCGCCTCGACGAGGCTCTGGTTCTGGTCCGAGAGCGTCTTGAGCAGCAGCAGCGCCGTCAGGCAGCCGGAGTCGAAGTAGGCGTCCTTGTGGCGGAAGTAGTAGTGGCCGCTGACCTCGCCGCCGAACTCCGCCTCGATTTCGCGCATCTTCGTCTTGGCGAAGGCGTGGCCGACTTTCCACATGTAGGACTTGCCGCCGTGCTGCTTCACGACGTCGCGCACGTAGTCGCTGCAGCGCACGTCGTAGACGATCGTCGCGCCCGGGTGGAGCTTGAGCACGGGCTTCGCGAGCAGGCCGAGGATGAAATCGCCGTCGCAGAAGTGGCCGGTGCCGTCCACGAAGAAGGCGCGGTCGCAGTCGCCGTCGAGGCCGATGCCGAGGTCCGCGCCGGTCTCGCGGACCTTGGCGACCATGTCGACGCGGTTCTCCTCGAGCAGCGGGTTCGCCTCGTGGTTCGGGAAGGTGCCGTCCGGCTCGAAGAAGAGCGGGATGATCTGCAGCGGCGAGCCCTGGAAGATCTTCTCCATGATCGGGCCGCCCATGCCGTTGCCGGCGTCGATGACCACCTTGAGCGGCTTGAGCGTCTGGGGGTCGACGAATTCCTTCATCCAGGCGACGAACGCGTCGAGGACCGGCTTCTCCTCGTAGCCGCCGAGGGCGGTGTCGAGCGGCGGGAACTCGTTCTTCTTGACGATCGCCTCGATGTCCGCGAGGCCGCTCTCGAGGCCCATCGGGATCGCCTTCTCGCGCACGAACTTGAAGCCGTTGTACTCGCCGGGGTTGTGCGAGGCCGTCACGGCCACGCCGCCGTCCACGCCCAGGTTGATGACGGCGAAGTACATCATGTCGGTGGATGCCATCCCGATCTTGATCACGTTCGCGCCAGCTTCCCGCAGGCCGCGCACCAGCTCCTTCTCGAGCGGGATCGAGTGCGGCCGCATGTCGTGGCCGACCACGACGGACTTCGCACCGGTCAGCTGCACGTAGGCGCGGCCGAGCTTGTAGGCCAGATCCTCGGTGACGTCGTCGCCGTAGATGCCACGGACGTCGTACGCCTTGAACGGTGCTGCCATGAAGGTACCTCTCGTCGTGCAAGGGAAATGGGCCCCGGCAAGACGCCGGGGCCGCCATTATACCCAACCCTTGCTCGCCGAGGGGCCTGGCTCGGCTTCAGCGGACGTCGAGGCGCAGGACGCGGTTCTCCTGGACGTCCGTGACCAACACCGAGCCGCTCGCGTCGACGAAGACGCCGAGCGCCTCGAAGTGATACGGGTCGCCGGCGGCGTCCTTCCAGCCTGACTCGGCGATCGACGTGATCGTGCCGTCCGGGGCGATGCGCCGCACGCGCCCGGGCATCAGGCTGGTGACCGACGTGCGCTCGTCGGCCACGATGAGGTTGCCGGCGCCGTCGACGGCGATGCCGCGCGGATGGTACAGGTCATCGGAGCCCGACCCGCCGGCGACGGTGGTGACCTCGCCGTCAGGCGTGATCCGCCGGACCGCGTTGTTGTTCTGGTCGGCGAGGTACAGGTTGCCATCCGGGCCCACCGCGATGCCGGCCGGCTCGTAGAAGCGCGCCGAGGCGCCGTCACCGTCGGCGAATCCGGCGTCGGGGCCGCCGGCCAGCACGCTCGTCCGGCCGTCACGGGAGAACCTGACGATGCGGTGCTTCTCGCGCTCGACCGTGTAGATGAACTCACTGCCGGCGAGCGCGATGCCCTCGAACCGGCTGAACGGTTCCTGCTTGGGCTCGCCGGGGATCAGGGCGGCTTCCTCGCCGCCGCCTGCCAGGATGCCCGCCTTGCCGGCGGCCGTGACCAGCCGGATCGCGTTGTCGCCGCTCGAGCGGACGACGAGGTTGGCGGCCGCGTCGAGCGCAAGGCCGGTGGGCTTCGCGAACAGCTCGTCGCCTTTCGCGCCGCCGAGGGTCGAGACCGCGCCGCTCGGCGCGATGACACGGATCATGTTGTTCGCCGCGACGAAGATCGTGCCGTCCGGCGCCGCCGTGACCCCCGTGGGATACGAGAACCGGGCGCGCTCCGCCGGGCCGTCGACGTAGCAGGGCTCGCCATACCTATCGCCAAGGCAGGCCGCGCCTGCCACGACGCTGATCTCAGCCTGGCCCGCCGGCACCACGCCGACGGCGCCCGCCGGGGCCGCGGTCGGGTCGGTGGCGGGATCGCCGCTCGGATCGTCGGAGGGGTCGTCGGCGGGGTCGTCCGAGGGAGCGTCGGTGGGATCCTCACCGGGCTCCTCGGTCGGCTCGGCGGAGGGGCGGCGCGTGGGACGAGCCGACGGCCGGGCGGCGGGCGACGCCGCCGCGCCCGGCGAGGCGGACGCGCCCACCACGCCCGGGCCTGTGGGCAGGGGCGAGACGTCATCGATGATGGGGCAGCCAGCAAGCGGCACGAGCGCGACGAGGAGCGTGAGCGGGCGGATCGGCTTCATGGCGTACCTCCGGCGAGCGGGCGCATGAGGGCGGACGACGTGCGGCAGGAGCAAAGTTCCCTCGCCTGTTCGCTCCGGTTACCTACCCGCCCCGATGGCCCAACTCTCCGTTGGCCAAGCTCTCCGATCGTCGGCTGCTACCCGCCGTTGTCCCGAAGTGGCCGAGCAGGGGTATAACAATCCCAGGCCGCCGCGAGCGGCGTCGGAGGACCTTCGATGCGTCGTCTCTCCCTGCCGCTGGCGGTGCTCGCCGCCCTCGCCGCCCTGGCCGCCTGCGCCGGCCCGGCGCCCACGGCCACCAAGACGCGCAGCGTCCGCCAGACCGCCGACCAGACGGGCGGCAAGGCCGACGCTGTCGCCAAATCCTTCGCGACCCTCGCCGGCGTGGCCCGCAGCCCGGCGCGGCTGCTCCACAACAACGGCGGCAGCTTGATCGGCAACAACGCCAGCGGCCTGGTCTCCAACAACAGCGGCGGCGTGCTCTCGAACAACGGCGTGGGGCTGGTGTCGAACAACAGCGGCGGGCTGATCGCCAACAACACGGCGGGCTACGGCCTGCTGGCCTTCCCGTTCATGTACACCCTGCAAGACGCCGAGCTGCTGCCCGTCGCCGATGCCACCGCGGTGCTGGTGGACGGCTTCCGCCACCGCGCGCGCGGGGTCACGCCGGTCAAGACCGACGCCCAGGGCGGCTTCAGCTTCGACAAGGTGCCGACCGGCACGAACTGGATCGTCGAGGTCCAGCTGCCCGGCTTCGCGCTGACCACGATCGCCGCCGCGGGCACCGACGCGCCGGTCGCCGTCACGCCCGCCAGCACGATCGTCACCGAGCACCTGCGCACCCAGCTCGACGACAAGCCCGCCGCCCTGCGCGTGGTGCCGCCTGCCGCCTTCACGCTGCTGACCGGCGAGGTGGAGAAGGCGCTCGCCGCAGGCGACGTGCGCGTGGATCTCTCGAGCCGCAGCACGGCCTCCCAGACCTTCGACCAGATCGTCGCCAAGGCGCCGGACCTCGCGGAGCGCAGCGCCGCCGCCGTGAGCACCGCACGCACCTCGGCGGACCAGGCGCTGGCCGCGGGCAAGCTTCGTGGCAACGACGTCGAGGGCCGCGAGGAGGCGATCGCCCCCCCGCCGGCCGACACCGGCCTCGCGGAGGCGGCCGCGCGCATCACCGCGTACGCGGCCGGCCGGGCCATCGGCGCGCCCTGGGACCTGGGCGCGGGGGCCGCGCCCCACCGCTGGCACGGCCTGGCGACCCAGTGGTTCTACGGCGGCACCGAGAGCCAGGCCCACTGCGTGGTGGTGGACGGCCCGGCCGGCGCCCGGCTGGTGCGCGACGCCTTCTACGACAGCTGGGTCTCGGCCGGCCAGTGCTGGAGCCTGGGCGCGCCGCTCGAGGACGACGCCGAGGTGGCGGAGGCCCTCACGCCCGGCGGCCCGACGTTCACCGGGCGCCGGCAACGCTTCGAGCGCGGCGCGCTGTACTGGAGCGCGGCCTCGGGCGTGCTCGTGGCGCCGACCGGCACCACGCCCACGCCGCGCCCCGACTACGCCTCGGCGGTGCACTACCCGCCCGAGGGCGTCACCACCGTGCGCGTCACGACCCACTGCGGCGCCGAGAAGGGCGAGGCCGACGGCCCGGCGGGTCAGGCCCGCTTCTCGAGCCCCTGGGGCATGGCCGCGGCGGCCGATGGCACGCTCTACGTCGCGGACCGCGACAACGGGCGCGTCCGCAGGATCTCGCCGAACGGGCAGGTTGCCACGCTGAAAGGCCCAGATGGCGGGCCCCTGGTGCTCAACGAGGTCGCGGCGCTCGCGCTTGCGCCCGACGACACCCTCTTCGTCGTCACCGGCAGCCGCATCATGCGCGTGGCGCCCGGCCGCGCGCCGGCGCTCGTGGCGGGCGGCCTCGACAATGGCGCCGCCGACGGGCCTGGCGCCACCGCCCGCTTCCGGGTGCCGCGCGGCCTCGCGGTCGGCAAGGACGGCACGCTCTTCGTCGCCGACTCCGGCAACTACCGCATCCGCAAGGTCGCCTTCGACGCGCAGGGCCAGGCCACGGTCTCGACCGTCGCCGGCAGCACCGAGGGCTTCGCGGACGGCGCGGGCGGCGCCGCCGGGCCGGCCCGCTTCCGCATCCCGCACGGCATCGCCGTCGACGGCAGCGGCACGCTCTACGTGGCCGATACCGGCAACAACGCGGTCCGCCGCATCTCGCCCGCGGGCGAGGTGCTCACGCTCACGGGCAGCGGCCTCGAGCCGGGCGGCGCGGACGGCGCCGGCGCGGGCCGCGGCGATGCGGGTGGCCAATCCACCGCGCGCTTCGACCGGCCCATGGGCCTGGCCTTCTCGCCGGACGGCGACCTGTACGTCACGGAGGAGGGCGGCCACGCGATCCGCAAGATCGCCTTCGGCACCGCCACGAGCTTCACGCTGGCCGGCACCTCGCGCGGCGCGGGCTTCGCCGACGGCGCGGGCGATCAGGCGCGCTTCAACGCGCCGGCCGGCATCGCGGTGGATCGCATCGGCCAGATCTTCATCGCCGATCGCGACAACCACCGCATCCGCAAGGTGGTGCCGCGGCTCGCCTTCAGCGACGCGTCGCCGGAGTGATCCGCGGGCTCACCGGCGGTCGGCGGCGCCGAACAGGTACTTGACCGCGATCGGGAACCGATAGGCCCAGGCGCGCTCGTCGTGGCCGCCCTCGCGGTCTTCCCACCATTTCAAGTTCGCGCCGTCCTTGTAGCCGCGGGCGACGAGGCCGGCCTTGAGGTCGCGGGCGTTCTGGAGCCCGGCCGCCGGGTCGTTGCCCTCGCGGTGACCGAAGTCGAGCCAGATGCGCAGGCCGAGCGGCGTCTTCGCGGGCTCCGCGAGCACCGCGCGCTCGGCCCACCAGACGGAGGCCGACATCACGCCCAGCTTGCCGAAGGTGTCGCCGTGGTGGCGGCCCAGGTAGAAGCTCTGCAGGCCGCCCAGCGACGAGCCCATCACGCCCGTGTCGGCGCGTCCGGTGCGGGTGCGGTAGGCGCGATCGATCAGCGGCTTGAGCTCCTCGACGAGGAACTGCGCGTACTTCGCGCCGTCGCCGCCCATGCGCTTGCCGTCGTGCTCGCCTTCGACCCAGGTGTATTCCGCGAGGCGGTCGGCGGAGTTGCCGACGCCGACGACGATCATGGGCGGCACGTCCTTGGCGGCCAGCAGCTTCTCCATCGACTCGTCAACCTGCCACTCGCGGCCCATGAAGGCCAGCGCGGGATCGAAGAGGTTGTTGCCGTCGTGCATGTAGAGCACGGGGTACCGCGGCTCGCCCCGCCCGGCCTTGCGCTCGGCCTCGGCGGCCTGGTCGTAGCCGGGCGGCAGGTAGACCCAGACGTCGCGCGAGCGCGCCAGGTGCTTGGACTTCACGCCCTTGTGGAGACGGATGTCGCCCACCACGCCCTCGGCGCGGACGCGCGGGGCGGCGGCCAGCGCCTGGAGGCTGGCCGCTTCGGGGGCGATCACAGCCACCGTCGACGGCGCCTGCGTGCAGGCCGCGAGGAGGACGGACAGGGAAATCAGCATGGTGCGCATGGGGGGGGTTATCGGGTCGAAAGGTCAAAGGCTTGCGCGTCATGCTGAAGCGCAACGGACCCGCCGGGAAGGCGGGTCCGAGGTTGGCGCTGGCGGCCGGCTTACGGGGCCGGGGGCGCGGGCGGCGCGGGCGGCGCGGGTGCCGGGGGCGCCGGATCCGGAGCCGGCGGGTTCGGCGCGGGCGCCGGCGCGTCGCCGCCGAGGGCCGTGACGACCATCTCGATGTAGAGGTCTTCGAACTCGGCCTGGCTCAGCTGGCCGTCGCCGGTCTTGTCGGCGGCCTTGATCTGGTCCGCGGTGACCTTGGTGATCTTCACCTTGACGCGGAGCCGCGGGTAGTCGAAGGAGAGGCCCAGGCGTTGGAGATCGCGCAGGCTCAGCTCGGTCTTCTTGAGCAGGCCGTCGTCGTTGGTGTCCAGGCGGTTGAACGCCTTGGTCAGCGCCTGGCGGAAGCTGTTCGCGAAGCTGTCCTTGTCCTGGTTGAACCAGAGGAAGGTGTGCGTCGCGTAGTCGACGAACTCGGTGCGCGACAGCTTGCCCGAGCTGCCCCAGCCCGTGTTCTTGTCGGCCTTGCGGAACTCCGACATGGTCATGTGCTTGCCGACTTCGTACTCGTCGAGCCAGCCGTTCTTGTCCGCGTCCATGCTGTTGAAGATGGCCTTGTGGACCCGGGTGAAGGCTTTCTTCAACCCAGAGGCGCTCATGGCACCGAACGTATCCACTTCAGCGCGCGTGCCGGCGACGTTGGCAACGCCCTGCGTGCCACAGCCTGCCAACATGGCGATCATCATCGCCGCAGCGGCGCTCCTGGTCAGCGTGTTCACGTCAAGCCCTCCTTAAACGTGGGTTAATCTTTCATTAATATATGCTTTCCACGTTCAGTTGCCAAGGGCTGTGTGAGGTGTTAAGGCAAAATTTCTCGAATTTAGATCAAATTATTTTTTCACGCCCCAGCAGACTTGCCCTCTCCCCCGCCGGGGGAGAGGGCAAGGGTGCGGCGGTTCAGCCAGCCTCAGCCAGGGCAGGATCAGGGGTTCCCGGTGCCGTTGCCGTTGGTGGCGCCGTCGTTGCCGTTGTTCGTGCCGCCGTTGCCCTGGCCCTGGGTGCCGTTCTGGCCGTTGGCGTTGCCATTCCCGTTGCCGCCGGCATTGTTGCCGTTGCCATTGCCACCGGCATTGCCGTTGCCCGCGCCGTTGCCCGGTTCTTCGTCTCCGGACGAATCCTCGGCCGGCTCGCCGGGCGCCTCGGACGGCGTGTCCGTAGGCTCACCCTCGTCCTCGCCCTCGGCTTCATCCTCTTCCACAGGCGTGTCGCCCGGCTCGGTCGATGGGTTCTCCGGCTGGGCGGGCTTGTGCTTCGACTTGGCCTGGGACCGGCGGTCCTCCTTGGCCATCGCGTGATCGATGGCCTCGTCATCCTCGGTCGCACCTTCGGCGGGGGCGGCTTCGATCGCCGTGCTGGGCTCCTCGCCGGAGGGCTCGCCTGCGGGCGAGCCTGCGGGCGCGCCGGACGGGTCGCCGGTGGGCAAGGCGGACGGCGCGTCGGAGGGCGTGGTGGCCGGCGCGCCTGCAGGCGCGCCTTCGCCTTTGCCCGCCTCCTCGGTGGGCGCCGCGCTCGCCGAGGGGGCGGGCGTGGGCGCGTCGGCGGGCGCCGTGCGGCGGCGCACCGCCGAGGTGATCTCGGCGTCGATCTCGGCGTCGGTGGCTTCGGGGGCGACCGACAGCACCGCGTGCAGCTCGCCGGCGACGACTTCGCGCGTCACGCCAAGCGATGCGGCGAGCTCCTGCAGGCGGTAGCCGAAGGCGTCTTCGCGTTGCTCGAGGCCGTCGCGGCGCTCGCGCAGTTGCTTCATCGCGCTGGCGACGGCCGGGTAGCCGCGCTCGAGCTCGACCATCGTCGCGGCCGCGCGATCGGGCGTCCAGCCGGTGGGCAGGGCGCCTGCGGCGATCGCCACCCGCACGGCCGCCACGGACTGGCCGAAGGCCTGCATCGGCAGCACCGACAGGTCGCCCGTCGGGTTGTCCGCCAGCACGCGGGCCGCGACCAGCGTCGTCGCCGCGTCGACCGGGGCCTGGGCCGGCGCGTCCGAGGTCAGCGCCACGAGGGTCATGAAGGTGTGCCCGCCGATCGTGGCGGCCACGCGGTAGAGGCCGGCCGGCGCGCGGCCATGCAGGCGGTAACCGCCCGCGGCGTCGGACTGAGCGGGGGCGACCTCGAAGGCCGCGTCGATCGCCTCGCCGCGCGGACGCGCCAGCGTGATGAGCGCGCCGGGGACCGCGACCACGTCGGGGGCCCCCTCCCGCGGCTGCGCGGCGGCCCCGCCGTCAAGGACTGCGAGCATCTTGTAACCGCCCGAGCCGACGCTGACCAGGCCTCCCGAGCCGATGCTCACGAGCCCGCCCGAACCGATGCTGACCAGGCCACCCGTGCCGATGCTGACCAGGCTCGCGGGCAGCGTGAAGGCGCCTTCCGCCAGCACGCGCGAGGTGGGTGCGGCCACGGCGACCAGCGCGGGGCGCGCCGTGGGTGCCTGTCCGATCAGGAGCTTGGCGCCGACGGGCGATGCGGCGGGCAGGCCGCAACCGGAAACGAGCGCCGCGATGAGGGCGGTGAGGACGAAACGCTTCATGATCAGGCCCGAGCCTCCCTGCCGGGCAGCGGTGTGATGGGGGCGCACGCGACGATGGCCTCGAGCGCGCCGGTGGCACGCCCGGTGAACACGTCGCGGCGCTCCGGCCAGCGCAAGAACTCCTGACGCGCGAGCGGCGGCAGCTGGTTGGTGTAGAAATGCAGGAAGGCGGCCGCCTTGTGGCGGAGGCTGCCGCTGTCTTCGGCGTAGCGCGAGGCGGTCTGCCAGACCATCGCCTGCCAGTGCGGGCTGCCGAGGTCGCGCGCCAGCGAGCCGGCGGTGGCGAGGTGTTCGCCGGCCTCGGTGGGGCGCCCCAGCGACCAGCGCACGCGGGCGAGCAGCATATGAGCACGCAGGGCGCTGAGCATCGCGCCGACCGACTCGGCGGCGGTGAGCGCATCGGCGCCGCGGGCCTCGGCGAGCGCAAGCTGGCCAGCGCGCAGCGCGACCTGCGCGGCGCCCAGGTGCACGGAGGCCAGCAGCGTCGCGTTGCCGGCGACTTCAGCCACCCTGCGCGCGTTGCCCATGTATTCGACGGCGGTGTCCACCTCGCCCGCGAGCTCGTAGAGCTGGGCCATCAGCAGCGCGTGGGCGCCCTGGAACTCGCCGGTGGCGACCTCGGGCACGCCCGCGAGCGTGAGGCCGAGCTCCTCGGCGCGGCCGAAGCGGCCCAGGAAGATCAGCGCCTCGAGGCGCGCGATGTCGACCTGGGCGCGCATGTAGCCACCGAGGTCGCGGGCGATCGCCTCGCCTTCGACGAGCGCGCGTTCCGCCTCGGCGATCTGGCCGAGGTGGCAGCCGGCGACGCCGGCGTAGGCCCAGCCGAAGGCCTCGTAGACGCGGTTGCCGATCGAGCCCGCGGCGACCGCGCCCGAGCGCGCCCGGTCCCAGGCTTCCTGGAAGCGGCCCTGCGCGAAGGCCACCTGGGCCAGGTTCAGCGTGGCGCAGGCCGCCTCGTCCGGCAGGCCGAGCTCCTGGCAGAGCAGCGCGTACCGCTCGAAGCTGGTGCGCGCGTGGCGCAGCCGGCCGAGGGCGTAGAAGGCGTTGCCGCTGAGCATGCTCGCGTTGAGCATCGCGAGCCGATCGCCGGACTCGCGGGCCAGCGAGCGGGCCCGGTCGAGGTAGGCGAGGCCGGTCTGGATCCGCTGGCCGGGCACCGTGGCGTGGATCAGGCCGAGCAGGCCGAGGGCCTCGCCGCGCAGCAGCGCGGGCGCGTCGGCGTGCTCGGCGACGGCGCGGGCCAGCGCGATCGCCTCGTCGGCCCGGCCGTGGCGCACGGCGTGGCGGGCGGCGTAGGTGGCGGCGCGCAGGCGGGCGGCTTCAGGCGCGCGCGCGTCGGCCGCGGCCTCGAGGAACAGGCCGCCGGCTTCGTCGCTGCGCGTGCTCAGGTTCAGCGCGATGCCCAGGCTCGTGCGCAGCTGGGCCGCGCGGGCCGGCGCCGCGACCTCGGCCAGGCCGACGGCGGCGCGGTAGAAGACCTCGGCCTCAGCGCCGCGGGCGCGGAAGCGGGCCAGGTCGCCGCGGGCCTCGTCGAGGTCCAGCCGCCAGGTCGGCGGGGTCGCGGGCAAGTTCGCCAGGCGATCGGCCGCGCCATCGAGCCAGGCCTCGGCCTCGTCGAGCGCGTAGATTCCCAGGGCGGCGCGCGCGGCGGCCGTGGCGTACCACAGCCCGGCCGCCGCATCATCGGAGGCGAGCGCGTGGCGCGCGAGCAGCGCCGGCGCGACTTCGGCGCCGAGCTGCGCGGCGGTGCGCCAGTAGGCCAACGCGTCCGCGTGGTGGGTACGCACCTGAGCGCCGTCCACGTCCGCCAGCGCGGCTTCGGCGGGCGCTGCGAGCGTGAGGCCCTCGGCCTCGGGCACCAGCGCGCCGAGGGTGATGAGCTCCTGGGCGGCGGCCAGCAGCCCGTCCGCGCCTTCGCCGTCGAGCTGCGCGATCTGGCCGAGCAGCCCGAGCCCCGCGCGTGGACCCGCCACAGCGGCCGCGGCCGCGAGCATGCGGGCCGCGGTCGAGGCGGCGGCGAGCCGCTGCGTCCACAGCGCGGGCAGCGTGCGGGCAGGAGCGAGCTCGGCGAGCACGGCGCCCGCCCGGCCGCCACGGCGGCCGGTGCCGATGTGCGGCGCACAGGCGTCGGCCAGCGCGTTCAGCATCCCGGGGTTGCCCGCCGATTCTTCGAGCGCGGCGTCCCACCTGGCGGGGCGATCGCCCCCGAAGGCCCCGCGCCAGCAGGTACGGGCATCGCCGCCGCCGAGCGGACCGAGCGGCACCACGTCGTTCACGGGCCCCACGTCGGCGCCCGAGGCATCTGCTCGCGTGGCGACCACGATCAGGTACGGCACGGCGGGCAGCGCGCGATCGAGGTAGGCCAGCAGCTCGCGGCTCGCGGGGTCGGCCGTGTGCCAGTCTTCGAGGCAAAGGATCAGCGGCGCGCTCGCGGCGGCCTCCTCGACGAGCGAGGCGATCGCCCGGCACAGGCGCAGCATCTCGGCGCGCGGCTCGAGCGCCGTGGCGGGCGCGCCGTGCGAGCCCGGCAGGATCGCCGCGACCACGGGGGTGGCTTCGGCGGCCACGGGGCCGGCCTGCTCGAGCAGCCGGGCGACGACGGTGGTCCAGGCGCCATAGGGGGCGCCCGTCGTGCGGCCCTCCGGGCGGCCGACCAGCGCGTTCCAGCCACGCGCCAGCAGACGGTGACGCAGCTCGGCCATCAGGCGTGATTTGCCCGCGCCCTCGGGGCCGGCGATCGCGACGACGCGCCCGGCGCCCACCTCGGCGACGTCGTCGGCGGCCGCGAGCAGGCGCTCGAGCTCGGCGCGGCGGCCGACCAGCGGCGCGACCTGGCGGGTGGGACCGGAAGCCGCCGTCTCGATGCCGAGCGGGGCCAGCGCGTCGGCCACCGCGGCCGGCCGACGGGCGGGGTAGGGGCGGATCAGCATGCCGATCACCTCGCTCCACGGCTCGGGCAGCGATTCGAGCTTGTCGGCCAGCAGGTCGGCGTCGGCCGAGGGCGCCTCGCCGACCAGCCACCAGTGGCAGAGCGCGCCGACGGCATAGAGGTCCGCACGGGCGTCGACGCGCCCTTCGGCGAGCACCTCGGGGGCCGCGAAGGGTCGGGCGGCGGCGCAGAGCGCGCCGTCGGCCACCTGGCCGATGCGCCAGCCGCGGCCGAGGTCCGCGAGCCGGGGCGTGCCGTCGGCGTCGAGGCCGAAGGCGTCGGGCCGGAGCGCGCCGTGGACGAGCCCCGCGGCGTGCAGCGCGCCGAGCCCGGCGAGCCAGCCCGGCAGCCAGGCGGCGAGGTCCGTCGCGTCGATCTTGCTGCCCACCGGCACGAGGCGCTCGCGCGTCGCCCACCAGCCGCCCGCTTCGTCCTGGCCGGCGTCCAGCGCGCGGGCCAGGTGCGGGTGGGCCAGCCCGCGCAGGCGCTCGTGGGCGAGCCGCAGGGCGAGGCCTGTGGCGTCGTCCGAGGCGCGCTCGGTCAGGGTGGGGAAGGGCGTGGGCAAGGGGTGGTGGTCCATGGGGGTGTGCCTTCCAGCAGGTGTCGGGTCACCGTCCCTGGCAAGGGACCCTGCGGTTCAGGTCATTCTCTCCATACCGCACATTACCATGGCTAAAACCTGGAAATCCGCTTGCCGCCTTATTCTTCACATTGCTGTAACAAACTGTTGCTTGTCAGGTGCGGGTCGCGTCGACGCGCGAACGCGCGGGTCCAAGCATACAGCCCAGATCCGGATTGTTAAGCACCTTGAATTTCCGGGCTACGCCCAGGGCGTGATGCTCTTCTGGCTCGGCTCGTAGCCATCGAGGTACGTGAAGAGGCCGGCCACGTCGTCCACGAAGTGGAAGAGCGGGAAGTACTCGGCCTTGAGCAGGCCTTCCTCGACCGCGCGGTGGAAGAACGCCTTGATGCCGTCGTAGTAACCCGCCACGTTCACGAACACGATCGGCTTGTCGTGGATGCCGAGCTGCTTCCAGGTCAGGATCTCCATCGCCTCGTCGAGCGTGCCGAAGCCGCCCGGCATGATGATGAACGCGTCCGCGCGCTCATACATGATCGCCTTGCGCTCATGCATGGTGTCGACCACGATCAGCTCCGAGACGCCGAGGTGCGCCACCTCGCGTCGCTGCAGCTGGTGCGGGATCACGCCGAGCACGTGGCCGCCGCCGAAGAGCACCTGCTCGGCCACGACGCCCATCAGCCCGACGCGGCCGCCGCCGTAGACCAGGCCGATCGTGCGGCGCAGCATCTCTTCGGCCAGGGCGTGCATCGCCTGCGTGTAGAGCGCGTTGGTGGGGGAGGAGGCGCCGCAGAAGACGCACAGGGTTTTCAAATCACGCATCGGGAAGGCTCGGAAGGGGGCGACCCGTCCATCTTACCGCACGAACGGGGGATTGGCCGAGCGCCGTCCGGGGATTACCCGGAAGACGTTGACAGGCGGACGGCCGATGATGGAGCCGGAGGTCCATGACGCCGTGCTCGACCAGCCTGTTTCCGCGCCGCCGCGCGCCATTCCTGCTCCACCTGCGATGCTCGCCCGGTTGCTCGCGACCTTCGGCGTCCCCGCCGCCCTGTGGAGCGACGGCGCCTTCCTCGTCGCCTCGACGCCGGGCGGCGCCACCTGCGAGCCCGACGCGCTGTTCGCGTCGCTCGGGCCGGAGGTGCGGGTCGCCGCGGCCGCCTTCCTGGCCGAGCCGCGTGTGGGCGAGTTGCTCGTGGGGGGCGGCGCGCGACCGCTCGTGGCCCTCGTTTGGCGGCCGCTCGGCGAGGGTTGGTGGTTGTTGACGGCCGGCGAAGCCAACCCCGCCGATCCCGCCGCCGAGCGTCGGCGCAGCCTGATCGCCGAGCTCTCGCACGAGGCCAAGACGCCGCTCGTCTCGATCCGCGGTTACCTCGACCTCTTGCGTTCCCGCACGGTGCTCGATGAGCGCCAGCGAATGTATGTAGCCCGGGCGCTCGACGAGGTGGATCGCCAGCAGGCCGTGCTCGACGCCTGGCTCCACGCCGCCGCGTCCGCCGGCGGGCGGCTGACGGTGGTGCCGGCGGCCATCGATCTCGCTGCATTGATCGGGCAGGTGTCGGCGGCGTTCCGGCCGCTCCACCCGGGGCGGCGGGTGGACCTGGAGGTGCCCGCCACGCTGCCGGCCTGGGCGGACGACGCCCGCCTGACCGAGGTGATCCTGAACCTGCTCGACAACGCGGATCGCCACGCCGACGCCGACGCCCCCGTGCGGCTCGAGGCCCGGACGCACGCCGGCGAGGTTCGCGTCGCGGTGATCGACCGCGGCCCGGGCATCCCGCCCGACGACCTCGCCCGCCTGTTCGAGCCGTTCTACCGGGCGCGCGGCGCCGCCGGCAGCGGCTCGGGGCTCGGGCTCGCGATCGCCGAGGCGATCGTGCGGGCGCATGGCGGCCGGATCTGGGCCGAGAGCGAGCCCGGCCGAGGCAGCACGTTCGCCTTCGCGTTGCCGGCCGAAAGGAGAGCCCCATGAACCACCGCGTCGTGCTGGTCGTCGACGATGAGCCGCGGATCCGCGCCTTCGTCCGCGAGGCCCTCGGCGACGCCGTGCTGCGCGTCGAGGAGGCCGCGACGGGCCTGGAGGCGCTGGACATCACGGCGAGCCTGGTGCCCGACGTGATCCTGCTCGACATCCACATGCCGCGCCTGGACGGGCTGCGGACGCTGGAGCGCCTGCGCCGGCGCCCGTACCTCGACCGCGTGCCGATCGTCATGTTCTCGGTGGAGCGCGACGCCGAGGTGGTGACGGCCGCTTACGCCCGGGGTGCCGACGACTACGTCGCGAAGCCCTTCGACCTCGAGACGCTCGAGGCCAAGGTCGCCCACTGGCTCGAGACCCGGCCCGATCATGGGCTGAACGCGGCCACGAGGTTCGCGTGGTGAGCGCGCGCGGCCGGGGCGCGGCCGCGGCGCCGTTCGTCATCGTCCACCCGGGTGACCTCGTGCCGCACCTGCTCGCCGCCTGGGTGGAGGGCCACGGGTTCACGCCTTCGCTCGTGGGCGACGCCGACGAGTTACGGCGTCTGGCCGCCATGGTGCGGCCGGCCGGCGCCGTGCTGCCCGCGGACCCCGTGGTGATCGCCGCCTGGCGCGACGCGGCCCCCGATGGCCCGGCGCCCTGGATCTGGGTGGACCGCCCGGAGGTCGGGGTCCTCGCCACGGCGGTGGAGGCGGAGCCCGCGGGCATCCTCACCACCCCGCCCGCGGCCGCGCTCGTGCGCAACGGCCCCGTCGCGCCCGCGGACCCGGTGGGCCTCGACGCGCTGTGGGCCCGCGCCCGTCGGCTCGCGGGGCGGGCGTGCGACGGCAAGCACGGGCACTGGATCGCGGCTTGCCTGGCCGTCGGTGAGCGGCAGCCCGCGGTCCGCGGGCTGCTCGCGCCGATCATGGCCGAACACCTGGCGCAGCTCGAACTGCAGGCTGCGTTCGCAGACGACGGCCCGCCACGGCCGATCGGGCTGGTGGCGATGCTGGGGGCGATCGCCGCCCACCGCGCGATCCCCGCCGCGCTCGCCGGCGTTCGGCTGGCGATGGACGAAACCGGCGGCACGCTCCTCGCGTCGCCGGGGCCGTTCCTCCGCATGCTCGACCAGGCCGTGGGGATCCTCGCAGACTCGCTCTCGCCCGGCGGGACGCTGGTGATCGCGGGCGACCCGAGCGGCGTCCGCCTGGCCCGTCGCCCCGCCCCCGGCAACGAGGGGGATCGCCTGGCGGCCGGCGCGCCGGCGGCCCTGCTCGCCGCCGCACGCGAGGCGGGCGTGGCCCTGGCGCTGGACGACTCCCCCTGGCCGGCGCTCACGCTGTCGCCGGGCCGGCCGCTCGAGCCGGCCGTTCCGCCCGCGCCGGCGCACGTGGTGTTGCTCGAGCCCGATCCGCTCATGCGCGCATGGGCGCATTCGCTGCCTGGCGGTCGGAGCGTCTCGACGCCTCCCTGGGAGCCTGGCGATTTGCTGCCGATCGGCGCAACCGTGCCGGGCGCCTGGATCGTCGTCGACCAGGCCCTCGCGCCGACCGCCACCGCCGTCGCGCCACCGGGGGTGCAGGTGCATGGGGTACCGCTCCGGACGAGCTTCGGTCACGGCGGGGTGCGCTTCCCGCTCTTCAACGGCACCGCACCGCTGGAACCACCCGGCCCGGTCGCGTCGCCGCGGCCGGCCCTGGCGGCGGGTATCCCCCCGCTCGGGCCCAACGCTCACCCCGTGCCGGCGTCCGCAGGCGCCCCGCCAGCGCCTCCCGCCGCCGCG
>JAKFEW010000018.1:0-66995 GCA_036675505.1 Candidatus Sericytochromatia bacterium | reverse complement strand
AAGGCCTTGGTGCCCTTCTCGATGAGGGCTTCCATCGTCGCAAGGCGCTGTTCCAGCGCCGATTTCCGTTCCATCGGGCCATTAGATCACGCCCGATCGTTATTGTCACCCCTGAACGCTTACAAGGAAGCTAATATCGCCGCTATTGCAAGAAAGTGCTGCGAAGAACGGACGAAGTCGGCAACATGGTCATTTATCGCAGAATTAACAGCAATGTTGTACATCAAGAGCCTGAGGTACTGGTGCTCACGAAGCCTCACTCGGTGTTCGGCGAAATCAACCAAAGATTGAAGATACAAGGCTTGTCGGCCCCGAACGGAGTTCACCTTTAAAGCAGCTATAAGGCTTGTCAAGAGGAAAAATGTCGAGATTAATCCAATTGCCATTACTGCCGATTTTGTAAAACCTGATAATCTGTCGTACTGAGCGACATATGCGACACCAGAGATGAGAAGTGGTGCGAGAATTGCAATTGTTGAGACCAGTACGGTACCTTTTTGCTCAAGAGTTTCTTGGCGCCTTTCAACGCTGTCATAAATAAATCGGCAAACTTCAAGATCTTGTGGCTGCACATCGCTGATGACAATGTTTCCTATTCCAGTTGGCGCTACTGGCTCTGTCTCATAAATTGCATAGGTATGCCTAATGCGTTCAATGAAAACTGCTATATAAAACCTTACACCGGATTTCAGCCGTTCCCATGAAAAAGGGTAGGGTGACGGTCGCTTCGCAAAATACCTGTCACGCTCGCTTCCAAGGTCGGGATTACTTTCGGGACTCATGGATATTTACCTTACGCATGAATTCAGGTTCATTTTGTCAGTGAACAGTTTAATGAACGCGTCTCGGAGGGGGAAGCCCACCTGTTCTTCAAGCCAAGCCCACTCACCAACTGGATTAATCTCGAAGAATGTCCAATCTCCATTTTCACCAATTCCAAAGTCTAAAGCTCCGTATAGAAGGTCTAGCTTTTGCATTATTCGGCGAATCCCGCTTTCGATTGGAGTTGGCACTTCAATCTTTGAATAGGTAACGCCGACTCTACAAGTACGCCAATCGAGGGCGTTTTCAGCAGTCTCTATTGACGCTGCAAACATGTCCGATCCAATAACCGTAACTCTAGCGTCGGATGTCTTTCTGACTCTTTCCTGAACTAGCGTGGGAAAAACATTTTTTGAATTTATCAAGTGAAGCTCATCGTCTTGAAGACTTCTTGTGTAAATAGCAAAGTCACCGCCCTTGTTCCGAACGAACCCATTGGAAATTGGTTTACAGATAACTCCCGATTCGAACGATCTTGAGAAATCTATTATCTCCCTAGGATCTGTAGTTACCATAGTCATGGGTATCTGGAGGCCAAGTTGGGATGCCAACGTTAGCTGGAGTAATTTTCTCTCCCCGATTTCGGTGGACCTCATAGGATTGACCCACCGTGCTGAAAGCGACTGAAAAAGTCCTTCGTAGAGGTGTTTAAGCTCATTCCGAGCAAATCCTCTAAGTCCTTCACTAATTTGATTTCCTACGACTGGGACTATACTCCTTCTGTACCAAACTACCTCAATTTCGCCGAGATCTACTTCGTGGCCATCTATAGTGATGAATTTAGAAATAACGCCCGAATTTTTAATCTTGATGCATTCTTCGGCTGAAAGAATGTCGCATCCGTTCACCCGCAGATAAGGGACCTCGTGTTCTCGAAGCTTGACTATCATATAGTCGGCGGCAAGGTCATCCTTGTTTGTGAGGATAAGTATCACAATACTATGCGCTTCGTTCTACTGTTTCAGATTGGTCGACACCCTCTCTCGTTGCGGTATGGCTTGACTCACCAAAATTCGTGCCACAAAACGTACTCACGCCGTCAGTGGCAAATTCTTCAAGAGAAGCCGACTCGGATGCATCAATCCCCTCTTTTGTTTCTGTTATGACGGTTTCGCCGAAATTAGTGTTCATTGAGATCTCAGACTGGTCGGTTCCTTCGTGAGTCTTCGTAATAACAGTCTCGCCGAAGTTTGACATCAGGGAAGACTCCGGCTGGTCAGTCCCTTCCTTGGTACTCGTCCTGACAGTCTCGCCAAATGAGGACGAATCAATATTGGAAATCGAGGGGCCGCAAACCAGGGGGACACCCGTGGTAGTGTTAATCCAGAGTTGTTTCTGTGGGTCGTATGCCTGATCGGGAAAAGGCGCTAGTTCATTTGGTACTGACACCATCCCTTTTGAGGCTATAATGTTCAAGTGTTTCAAGTCTTGCTCCTCGGTAATGCCTTATATTCCGTTTTGGGCGTAAACTTAGTCAAAATTACAAAGCGGTAGCAGTTGTGGTCAGGGAAGGGACAGTCAGGTTTGTCGATTGCTGATATCGCCTCGTTCTGTGGGCCTAGCCCAATTGGCGCTCTTTGCTGCACCAATGCCTATTTACATCTGCGCACGTGGACAGAATACACCCGCCCCGACAAGCATTCTGGTGTAGGCAGCGGCGGTGTGACAAGCGTAAATC
The DNA here is from genome assembly GCA_036675505.1 of Candidatus Sericytochromatia bacterium. Classification (GTDB taxonomy): domain Bacteria; phylum Cyanobacteriota; class Sericytochromatia; order S15B-MN24; family JAQBPE01; genus JAKFEW01. The sequence goes on along the minus strand of JAKFEW010000018.1, from coordinate 64,495 downwards.
GTCCACGCTTCATCTCGCTTCCAACCAACGATGTCACTAATTCCGCGGATAGCCAAAACCGGAATGCGGCTGCGTTGGCAAGCCAAATACACGCCCGCACTTTCCATCTCGACGGCTGAGACCGACTTTAGGACGGTACGCCACGTTCTCAGCAACTCAGGGTCTTTGATTAAGCGATCGCTTGAGGCAATTTTCCTAGCGGTGGCAATGGGAGCGTTTCTGACGGCGTGGCGCTCAAGCGCGGTGGAAATCTCTGCGTTCCATGCTGCGTCGTCAGTGGTGAAGGCTCCTGACAGAGCCGGACGTGGCACGGCAATCATATCCAATTCATTCCAGCCACTCGAAGTGCGTTCTACGGCTCGCAGACGCTCAACAATTCTCGTCGCCGATGGGTCAAGTGGTCCACCAAGAGCGTTGTATCGCTGACTGCTCCCGCCAGCACCAGTATCCTCAATGGTGAGGTCATGAATGTAGTCTGAAACCACTACGTCACCTAGGCAGAAGTCAGTCGTTGGGATGCCGCCTGCGATACCGACAACAAGCACAAAGCCCGGACTCAGGTCGCCTAGGAGTTCGGTCGCTGTGCTCTGGGCGTGCGCATTGCCCTGGTGAACACATCGTGTGATGGCAACGCGACACTCACCTCTCTCGGTAACGATGGTAGCCACATCATAATCTCGATTGTTTCCCCGAAGAGGGGCCGTAGGTGCAAATTTGTCGAGGAGCGCTTCGTATTCCTCTTCCTTCATCGTGATGATTCCCAAATCGATAGCCATCTTCGTTTCCTTAATAGTGGTGCTTGATGTGTCAGTCGAAATTTGGCCAGCGCCGCCAGGATGGAACAGGATTCGATTCGACCAAGTAAGTAAAGCATTAGCATGCCACGCAACCAGTTTAAGTTCTCGCTTCCACGACCAACGAAACGAGTACGCTGCCGACTTCCAATTTCTTTGCACTAGAAGGTCCGCGAGTTGCTGATGATTGCCGTCAGCCCAGTCAAAGCCGGTATGCTTCATCCATTCTTCAAAACTCGCCTCGGAAATCTCGGGGAAGAGATACAAGAGTCTGATCATAAACGTGATCGACAAGCCGGCGACGCGGTTGCGTGCAGAATTCAGCACCTCCAGGCACAACGCGGGCGGCGGTCGCCCGACGTCAACATCCGACAGAAAGCGTCTCCACCACTCATCTACAGCGCCAGCGGTCACTCCGAAGTTAACGAGGGCGAGCAATTGGTCGCAGTCGGGGTGGTCGAGAGCAAATGTGCCTGCTTCTCTGCCGAGATGCTTAGCGACCTGCTGGAAATCCTTGTCCCCTAGGATGACCCCATTGAACACATCGCCAAGGAAGTCTCCTCGCACCAGTTCTGAAGGAAATGCTCCCCCCTCGATTAGGTGGAGCCTGAAGAGCGGAATAAAGCCGCTCGTATTTCGGACTCGGGCGATCAAATTCGGCTTCACCACTGAAAGGGCAACAGCCTTAGCCAACAATGGGGGCCAGGATTCTGCCGCCGCTGCGTCTATGACCTCAGCGTCGCTCCGCTCTGCCAGCAACGTGTCCAATCCAGACTCCGGATTTCGCAGGTACTGTCTCAACGCCCTAATGCAATCTGGAAGCGGGCGAACAATTCCCAGGGTGCGCACCAGAAGCGTTGGCCATTCTCGCGCTCGACAAAGGCGGCCGACAACCGCAAGTAGATCGTCGCTCACGCTTACAGGGATGCCGCTCACAATCCAATTCTCGGCCTCGTGCGAAGAGTCGAAATGCATCGTCAACCATGAAATGCTATGTGGAAGTGCCCCCCACCATCGCCAGACAGCACTCGACCAGGTTGAACTTCTTGTTTGGCAACCTGAATCCAGGCCTTCGCCGATTGATTCCCGCCACCAGGTAGCGTGTGTTTCACTTGTATGATGCTCAAGTATCCACAAGGCGTCTTCAGTGTTTTGACTCGGAAGATGCACTTGTACCCATGTGGATAGGGCCGACTTGATCGCACTAACTAGCGGTATTGCAGCCAGACTCATTAACGAGGCAGTGCGAACATCTACTGACGAAGCGTCTTTCAGCCTTTCAAGAACGGCTGTAACCACTTCCAGATCCACAGTTGGCAGGTTGAAGCCATCTTTGAACGACTCCAGGGTCCTTACTACTAGAAGGGCGTCGGCGAGGGTGCCCTCGCCGGAGTGAAGGCGCTCAAGTCGACCTTCTATTCGCTCGACCCTCTCAAGAACAGTGAGGTCACCGGGCAACACAGCCAGATTTGCTGCAAGGAGCCGCTCTAACTGCGGCGCAGGGTCGCCAGCAAACCACCTTGCGGTCGGTCCATTAGGTGCGGCCGTTAATTGGAGAATCTGTTCAGCGCGCCAACGGGGTCTTAACTCGGCCGGAAAGACGATGATGCTCGGTCTCGACGACGAGTCGAGTGAATCGGCCCCAAATTGGGTTCGTAAAGACAGTGATGATCGGGCACCCGCCCACAGGCGTGGCCAGATGGATCTGAGGAGCATTGGTGCAAGCGATATGTCCGGCACGATCGCAGGCCCGCCCCCTTTGCTGAGGCGCTCTACCACGACACCGGCGAGTCGTCGGGAATCATCGGAGATCTGACCAGTTACGTCGAATCCGACGGCGGCAAGTAACTCTTCGAGGTCGTCTAACTGCCCACATAGATTGGCGGCTACGAGCACGACTTCCGCCCTGACCATATTCTTTCGTGGCGCTGTTAGATCTTCCTCACCTCGCCACAGAACCCACCACTCCTGAAGGCCTTGACACCCCCAATAGGGAGACCAATTTACGCCCGAGCCAATGTGCCCCGCAGGTCTGTCAACCAAGAAGCGAAGAGTATCGAGAACCGGTGAACTCGCTGGAATCGATGATGTCAGAAGTTGGTGACTGCCATCCCGATTGCCAAAGGTAGCGCGCTCAAAAATCGCCATGCATCACCCCCACAGGAGCCATGCAACCGGGGCCGTGAGATCTTTGTCTTGGGCAGTGCTCTGAGGTGGTATCACGTAGCCGAAATTTTCAGGCCCCAGACTAGCAAACTCAAGGTCCCGCTCAGTTTGACTGAGCGACCGCCCCAGCGACGATAAGCCCCAAACCGACCAAGCGTCCTCGGCCCAATTGCTTCGAACGAAAGCGTTCAGGAGTGGAAGGCGACTCGTAAACATTTCCTCAGGAGTAATCACTTCGTTGAGTTCATCCCAGCAGGACAAGACAATTGCAAGTCTTGGCGAACGCATCAATCGGAAGGTGGATTGACCTGATGCGAAGATAAGCATTTGTATCAGCTCGACATAACGAGCCCGATCATCCCATTCGCTTTCGTCGACAATAGATTTCGCGGACGCCTTTTTCTTGCGTGCAAGTCCAGTTGGGCGATCGAGAAGACTTTCGAACAAACGAAGGGTTGATGGTCGTATGAATAAAAGCCAACCGGTCGCCTTGTTTACCGACGTCCGCCACTCACTGGGGAGCAGCCTTCGTTCGACAATTGAGAATAGGCGCTCCCCAGCGTATTCCGGCCATTCCAGTTGGACCACTGCGCCATCGCCTGATTCGAGTTCACAGGTTACCCCAGTCCAAGTCTCAGCCGGCGTGTGCCCCGCGGCTCGACCCTCCTCAAGGCACGCAAGTACCTCTTCAAGTTTGCTGAGGTCCTCAACACCGCCAGGACGAATTCGGAGTCTACCTCCCCGGCAATGACGGAGCCGGCCAAGGAGTTGCCCTGCGTAATGCGTCTTGCCAGCGCCGGATCCTCCAAGGACTAGAATTTCAGGAGTCGACATTAATCCCCCTGAAGGCGAGAAACGGATCATCCGACAATTGAGGTTCGATCGGTTCACCTGCCGCAGTAGTACTCCGAGCTATTGTCAGCGCACGCACAAAGCAAGCCTCGATGGTCGCAGGCAATTCTACTGTGGTTTTCAATACAGGAGCGCCTGGGATAAAGTCAGTACAGGCGCGCTGCACAGACTCCCTAGCCACGGTTGGCACCATTACATCATCCTTTGTCCAAACAACCGCTAGATTACATCGACCTTTTGCTGCCAATCGCTCGATGAGATCACGCGACGCTTGGCGCGCTTTCGGAAGCTTGTCAGCGTCCGCTAGTGCCGCGGAATCGATCAATAAGAGAAGGACATCGGAGTGCTCAATTACCCAGCGAGCTCCCGCAACTGCTGGGTCACCAGGAACCTTGGACCATTGCGTGAACCATTCTCCAGGCGCATCCGTAAACAACACATCCAACACACCAAGATCTGCGGCATGACGCAACGTGACATGAAGGACACCTGGGTGGCGACCCGCGCTGGTGGTGTGGGGGGGGAATGATGGCGGTGGTTCACCTGTCCAACGAGAATGTCGAACTATTGACTCCCAACCCGCGAGCGTCCAGGACCCCGCAAATTGCCATTCGCCCAGGGTTCCGTACTTCAACAGCCACATATACACAAATGCGAGAAGTGAGGTTTTGCCTGAGTCTGGTGGACCAACAATTCCGACGACGATCGGCTGTCCCCGACCGCCCAAAATCGCAAGATCACTCGTGCCAAGCGAATATCCATTCCACGGCACGTCACTAGTGGATTCAGGAACACCCGTCGAATTGTCTTCGTCGACTTCGTCAATCGCTTTCCAGTGCTCACATTCAAGACGATCAAAATGACCGAGAGCACACGTGGTGTCAACAAAGCAACTGTCTTGAGTGCATCGGTGAGTCAACGAAGTTCCTCTATCAGCCGGCGGGCTTGGAGATCTCGGAAAATCCACATTGCAAACTCAGCAGGCGAAAGCTCAAGCATCGCGTCGATTCCCGCCCGCGAGCGGAGCGCCTCTGCGGTAATATCAGCACCAGTGCAAGCTTCGCCAACAATATCGATCAACGGCAAGCGCCCGCCGTCGAGCATTGGTCGAGGAAGCAAAACCTCAATTTCCGGTCTTGCGGAAGAAGTGAGACCCTGCAAATAACTGATTAGGCGCTGTTTCTTTTTGACGTCAACGACACGACAGAGATGTAAAACGGTCTCACCGAGGACATAACACACGCTTGCGGGTGCAAGTGCCGGGACGATTTTAGAGAGATCAATTGCAGCCGCCACAACCGCAATGGGAAGTGGGAAATCCCGGTAACCGCCACGAAGCGTTGGCGAATAGAGGGATTCCGACCACCACAAAACCTCCAGCCGCATCCGGCTCGATAGATGCTGCTGCATCAGCTCATTCTGGAGTTTCTCAGCATCGCGAAGTTGGTCGAGCAGGCGCTTCTCAAGAGCCCCAATGTAGTCAGTCAGGTTTTCGCTTAGGCCCTCAGACAATCGCGCAGTTCCGAGGTTCACAGCCTTTACAAGCGCCGCGGCCATTCTCGGCGTGAATTCGTTCGACCAAGGCTGCGCTGAAGTGGGCCAGTGGGGGTTGGGATCGTCCAAATCACCTGGGACTGGGGTAAATTGAGGGCCCGCGGAGCGAGCGACATCGGCGACGATCTCGTCCTCTTCAATTTCACTGTCGAATTCAAGCACTAACTCATTTATCGTAGCCTTCTCTTGCTTACGCTTCTTAGAAGGCTGCTCAGCCATTCCAGCACGACTAATGGCTTCTAATTCCGCTGTATTACACGCCTGCCTGACAATGGTTTCAACAACATTGCCCGCCTTCCCAGGCTGAACCTGCTTGTGCCGAAGTAAAGCAGCCGCGGTGTTCCAAACCACGCCAGAGGCCTCGGCGTTCCCATCGGAGGCTGATGCAAGGGCTTCAATAAGAATAGACCTTAACAATTGTCTCGGACGATTGGTGTGAGTGTTTCGGAGCGTTTTCCACTCTGCAATTACGATGTCCTCAACCAGAATATAGATCGGAGCATCTTCATCAACATTTTCGTCGAGAGTGACGAAAGTAGCGGGGATCAGGAGTGCTGGCTCCTCTTTTAACCGCTTCGTAAGCACAGACGCTGCGGACTGCATTTTTTCAAAGCGGGAATCATCGGAGCCGATCTCCAGGAGGCCCAGATTAAGAAGGTCTTGAAGTATCGACATTTAGTTACCACGATTGTAACCAGGTGGGATGAAGGTGACGTGAGCAAGCGGAAGTCGCGGTGGTAAGCCAGGTGATTACCGTGGGTAGCGCTAACCGCACGGAGTATACACCTTGGCGGGGGGGAAATCGAGTTGAGGCTGCTAGAGGAGGCGCTGTGAACAAGACGAAAATATCGAAGACTGGTGGCGCTCGCCAGTCTTCGCCTTGCTGAACCACAACCATGATAACTACTGGTAGCTTCTACCCCGTGCTTCCTCGACCGCATCGACACCACGCTAATACGCATATCATTGGAATGACGCCGCATTCACGTTCACGCGACGTCGCACCCGCCAAGCGGGATAGGGGGCTTGCAGCGTACCGAAGGAAAAAAAACTTATGCTCGCAACCCACCCTTTCCGCCACCGCCCCGCGCGAGCTTCCCGCATCCAAGACAGCAGCACCGCGAGTTGGTCGCGATATTCGAAATCAGTTCGACGCCTCGCGCGAACATGAATAGCGCTTGGTCCAGCTGCGGAATCGCGAATTCGAAGGCTTGCCGATGAACGGTTGCGGCGTCTGCGGCGTGCGCTGGTCCCAAAGGCCTCGTACACCGTGACTGAGGGGCTCGATTAGGCAGATCCCTTCGCGCCTAGTGAATAGTTGTCCGACGCGCGATAGACGGCGCCGTTCGCCGCTGTGGTGCTCAAAGCGCGTCCCAGTTTTTGAACGAACGATCAAGGAGTGGGACATTCGTGAGTGACTAAACGTTGCACCGGAGAGGCAAGAAGGAGGTACAATCTTGCGGGCAGAGCGGCATGCGAATTCAAAGTGGCGGAAGAAAATGACGACTACTACATTGGAATCGGGTTGTCCCTTTTGTCGACTGTTCCACGGAGGTGACCTAGCCGGCAATGATCTCGCCGCCTATCTTTCAGATGGCTACCCCGTTTCCCCAGGACATACCTTGATCGTCCTCCGTCGCCACGTCCCCAACTACCTCGATGCCTCACCTGACGAAAAACGCGCTCTCTGGGACCTTGTCGACGAGGTTTGCGCCCGCCTGACCATTGAGCGCGCACCGGCGGGCTTCAACATCGGCATCAACTTAGGTGAGGCGGCCGGGCAGACTGTCATGCACCTCCACATCCACGTAATCCCGCGCTACGCCGGCGACATGCCTGATCCCCGCGGCGGCGTTCGACATGTGATCCCTGAGAAGGCGAAGTACTGGACGTGAACGACCAGCCCTACGCCGAGAAACTCGTCAGAGATTTGATCCCGAAGATCATCGCGAGGGACGGACGAACCCCGCATGTCAGGTCGCTAACAGATGGGGAGGTCGCACCCTACGTCAGCAGGAAGGTCCTCGAAGAGGCCGCCGAGCTCTACGAGGCTTTGCAGGGGCAAGACCAAGAGCTGGTCACCACCGAGCTTGCCGACCTCCTCGAAATCATGCGCCGCGCCGCCAACCTCGCGGGCATCCCCTGGCCCGACGTCGAGACCACCCGCGAACAACGCCGCCAGGCCCGCGGCGCCTTCGAACAAAACTACCTCCTAGGCGACCTCCCCCCCGACCTCCACCGCGTCTACGGCGGCGGCGATCCCCCCCTCTTCGGCGCCCTCGATCGCCACCTCCGCACCTGCCGCCGCGCCAGCATCGCCGTCTCCTTCGGCATGCGCAGCGGCGTCGAGCTCCTCAGCGCCTCCATCTCCGCCGCCCTCGCAACCGGCACCTCGATCCGCCTCCTCACCTCCGACTACCTCGACATCACCGAGCCCGAGGCCCTCGAAGAGCTGCTCGCCCTGCAAGGCGACCTCGCCCTGCGCCTCTACCACGAGCCCGGCCGCAGCTTCCACGCGAAGTGCTACATCTTCGAGCACGCCGACGGCCGCAACGTCGCCTTCGTGGGCTCCTCCAATCTCTCGCACTCGGCCCTCCAGTCAGGCATCGAGTGGAACTACCTGGTCCGCGAGACCGACGACGGCTGGTCGCTCACCGACCTCCTGCGGCGCTTCGACGCCCTCTTCACCTCGCCCTTCTCGCGTCCCGTTACCCAGGCCGAGATCGACGCCTACCGCGTCCGCCGCCAGCCCCGCCCGCTGCCCGACGAGCGCGCCGAACCACACCCCGGCCCGCCGACGCCCAACGCGCCCCAGCGCGAGGCGATCGCCGAGCTCGAGTCCCTGCGTGCCCAGGGCGAGCGCAAGGCCCTGGTGGTCGCCGCCACCGGCATCGGTAAGACCTTCCTCGCCGCCTTCGACTCCCAGGCCTTCCCGCGCGTGCTCTTCCTCGCCCACCGCGAAGAGCTGCTCGAACAGGCCCACCGCACCTTCGCCCAGGTCCGCCCGGACGCCCGCCTCGGCTACTACGGCGGCGGCCGCCACGACGTGGACGCCGACGTGCTATTCGCCTCCGTCGGCACCCTCGCCCGCCCCGAGCACCTCGCGCGCTTCGCGCCCGACCGCTTCGACTACATCGTCGTCGACGAGTTCCACCATGCAGCGGCGCGCAGCTACCTGGCCGTGCTGCACTACTTCGCCCCGCGCTTCCTGCTCGGCCTCACCGCCACGCCCTACCGCGGCGACAACCGCGACGTCTTCGCGATCTGCGACGGCAACGTCGCGTACCGTGTGATCTTCATGGAGGCGATCGGGCTGGGCTGGCTCTGCCCCTTCCGCTACCACGGCATCTTCGACGCGACCGACTACGCCGCGATCCCCTGGCGCAATGGGCGCTACGACGCGGAGGCGCTGGCGCGGGTGGTCGGCACGCAGGAGCGCGCCCAGGCGACCCTGGCGGCCTACCAGCAGCACCCGTCCCGCGCGGCGGTCGGCTTCTGCGTCTCGATCGCGCACGCGGAGTTCATGGCCGCGCACTTCACCGCCAGCGGCATCCCGTCGCTCGCGGTGCACTCCGGCCCCGGCGCGCCGGACCGGGCCGAGGCGATCGCCCGCTTCCGCCGCGGCGAGCTGCGCGTGCTCTTCACGGTCGACCTCTTCAACGAGGGCGTCGACATCCCCGAGATCGACCTGGTGCTCTTCCTGCGCCCGACCGAGTCCGTGACCATCTTCCTCCAGCAGCTCGGCCGCGGCCTCAGGCTCGCTGCGGGCAAGGAATTCCTGACCGTGCTGGACTTCATCGGCAACTACCGCCGCGCGCACTACAAGGTGCCGCTGATCCTCGGCCGGCTTGACGACGAGCCCGATCCGGCCGCGCTGCGCAAGGTGGTCGCGGAGTTCGCGGCGGGCGCCATCGCGCTGCCGCCGGGCGTCGAGGTCCACTTCGACCTGCGCGCGATCGACCTCATCCGCGAGATGGCCGCGCGCGGCGAGCCGCGTAGGCTTCGCCTGGTGGCGGCCTACGAGGAGGTCGTCGAGGAACTCGGCCACCGCCCGACGATGCTCGAGCTGCAGCGCTGGGGCCGCTACGACGTGCGGCTGTACCGGCAGGAGTTCGGCTCCTGGAACCGCTTCCGCGAAGGGCTGGGCGCCCTGTCGCCCGAGGAGCAGCGGCTCGAGGCGGAGGCGGGTGGGTTGCTCGCCGAGCTCGAAAAGACGCCCATGACGAAGTCCTACAAGATGGTGGTGCTGCTCGCATTCCTGCGCCTCGGCGGCCTGAACGCGCCGGTCTCGCTGGATGCGCTCGTCGCGGCTTTCCGGGCGTACTTCCTGGAATCGGTGCGCCACGCCCGAGACCTGGAGCGGACGGAGATCGTGGCGATCGCCGAGGTCAGCGACGCACAGCTGCGCACCTACCTGCTCAAGAACCCGCTCGCGGCCTGGACCAACGCCGGAGCGAAGGGCGAGCGCCAGGTGTACTTCACCCTCGACGAGGACGCGGGCGCGCTCGCTTACAGCGGCCCGCCGGTGTCCGAGCCGGCGTTGCTCGAAGCCGCCATGCTGGAACGGGCCGAGTTCCGGCTGGCCGAGTACTTCGAGGTGCGGTTCGAGCGCCGCAACGTCTTCAACGTCATCAACGGCGGCGAGGACCGCGGCATCGTCATGCTCGGCACCGACGAGCAAGCCCCCATCCCGCGCGGCCAGGGCTGGGTGGCCGTCCGCATGAACGGCAAGCGGCTGTGGGCGAAGTTCGCCAAGATCGCGATCAACGTGCTCAAGGCGCGGCCCGACGACGGCGCTGGCGAACCGAACCTGCTCACCCAGGAGCTCGAGGCCATGTTCGGCGCGGGCGGCTACCTGCCCCAGCGCGGCAATCGCGTGCGCATCGCCCCCGCGCCGGATGATCCGGCGACGCTCGAGATCACCGCGTACCGAGCCGGGCCGGCGCCCCAACGCGCGGTACCGGCAGTGCCTGAGACTGCCCCCGATTAGGCGACTCCCGCCGGAAGCCCTGTCCCGTCTTCGAGCTTCTGGCGCAGCTGCGCCGGGGTGATCGTCGTGTGGTTGATGAACCGCAGCAGCGGGAGCCCCGCCGCCTTGAATGCGGCGTTTTTCTTCTGGTCGCGCGCCTGTTGTCGCGTGCCCTGGTGGCTGGCACCGTCGAGCTCGATGCCCGCGACGGGGCGGTATTCCTGCTTGCTCACGAGCAGGAAGTCGATGTGCAGCTGTGCGTAGCGGTTGTATTGGCCCTTCGCCGCGCCTGGCTTGTCCTTGAGGAAGTCGTTCAGGCCGACCTTGGGGAAGACCAGAAGTCCCATGTCGTCGGCGGTTGCGACGAGCTCGCCGTAGAACTTGTTCTCGGCCGGTGTAAAGAAGTAAGGTTTAGCCTCGAGTAGAAAATCGACAGCCCCGCTGGAGTCTCGATCTTCGGCGTTGCGCAGCCTGGGCATCAACGCAGCGGCGCCCCCTACGAGTACGAGCAGGAAGAATACGACTGCGGCGGCGATGAGCAAAGTGGTTATAGCCATGCGGACCTCCGCTTGCTTTCTACCCGTGTTGGCGGGAGGCCCGGTGGTAGAGCGCCAGGCAGAGCCGGCGGAACCCGTTCCGGCATCAGCGGTGACGGGCGCTTGCGGGCGAGCGCCGCGGGAACCTGCGCTTGTCGTCCGCTCACGAGTTGCATGTTCCAGGCCGTGCCGGCTGTCTCACTTGTGGCGCTCCACGATCACCTGTTTTGAGCTATGCTCTCGACCGTTTTTTCGATAGAGGACTTTCTTGTGGCCTCTCCATGGGTTACCTTGGAGGGCAATAACACCCGCCAAGGCTATGCGCGCAAGCGTATCCTCAAACTGGCGGGTTACTTCGTTGAGGGTAGTGGGGCGTGACTTAGCCGTTTCCCAAGCGGACGATGTATGCACAGCCGGGCCGTGAGGAACGGCCAGCGTAACCATCATGGCCGCCGGTGCTTCACCTGCGTCACCCAGAACACCTCGCACGACCCGCCCCCTGTGTCGTCGCGGCTCAACGACGACGTCCAGCTCCAGCCGTCCGGCCTCGTCACCTCCACGAGGTAGCCGTCCAGGGTGACAAGGTCGTGCCGGCTCACGCCGAGCAGCTTGTTCCGCACCCGCGGCGCCGGCAGGCAATGCGTGTTCGCCGAGTGCGTCGCGATCGCCCCCGGGTCGATCGGCGGCTCGTCCGCCCAGCGGTACTCGTACCAGCGCCCCGACTGGCTGATCGACAGCCCGTTGATCACCTCGGCCCCCGACATCGGCCCCCAGCCCAGCGCGAGGTCGACCGGCGCCAGCGCCGCCTGCTGGTCCATGTGGTAGCGGGCCCGCGCGAGCACGACGGCGGTCGTGGTGTAACGGGCCAGCGGCGTGATGGTGAAGGCCTCATGCGCGAAAGGGCCGGGGAGGTCCGCGGTGGTTTGAATCGGATCGGCTGGCGCGGGCTCGCCGCGCCAGCGGGCCGCGGGCTCGTGAAAGTACGTCCACGCGCCCGCGGCGAGGATCGAGAGCGCGATCGCCGGCATGAGCACGGCGGGTAACGAGAGACTCGGGGCCATCGCTCGGCCCCATACCCGCTCGCCCGGCGTCCGGCACCCGCGGGCAGCCCGGCCGCGATGGTCCACGAACCGGATTGGCAAACAGGAAAATCTCACACAGCGTCCGTCGCCGCAGGCACGCCCGCGGGCGCAGCGACCCGGTAACATCGAGGGCGCCACGAGAAGGGAGCCACACGATGACACGCCCGTTCGCCAGCGGCCTCCTCGGGGTAGCGCTCCTCGCCGCCTGCCAGGTCCAGGCGCCCACGCCCCCGGTGACTCAGACGACGTCCCTTCCGCCGGCGCCCGCCACCCCCGCCGCCTCGACGCCGCCCCCTACGAGTCCGCCCCCGGCGTCCCCGGCCCCGCCCGTCGCCACGCCCACGGCCTCCTCCCGCGGGCGCCTCGGTGTCGGTTATGTTCGCGACCCCGGCGTGCCCGTCGGGCAGACCGTGCAGCTGACGGCGCTCGTGCCTGAGAATGGGACGCCGGTGGGCAGCGCGGCCACCTGGCGGCTCGACGTGGCCTCGGCCGCCCGGGCGCGGATCGTGGACCAGGCGGAGGGCCGCTGCACGGTCGCCGTGACAGCCCCGGGCCCCATCCGGCTCTTCACGAGCACTGCGGCAGCGGACGCCGAGGTCCTGCTCGTAGGCGTCGCCACGCCCGCACCGGGCACGCCGGACCCGGGCTATCCGGGCCGCAGGGTCGCGGGGCCGCGGCCGCTGGACGGCGTCTACGTGATCCGCTCGGCCGTCGAGTGGGCGCGCTACTGGGAGGCCAGCCGGCAGCAAGATCGCTACATCGATTCCGCGGCCTCGCCCCGCCCGGCCCCGGACGTGGACTGGGAGACGCAGTCGCTCGTGCTGCTCGCGGCGACCTCGACCGGCGGCCACCCGCCGGTGCTCGCCGAGGTGGATCCCGCGGGCGCGGGCCGGGTGGTGGCCGTGCGGCCGGTGGTGTGGTCCGGGGCGCCGGGGCCGTCGTCGGAGTCGACGAGCCTGCGCGTGTACCGCACGGCCCGGCTCCCGGCGACGACGGTGGTCGACTACACCTGCGAGGACCGCATCGGCTGCCCCACAGGCCCGCTGACCCTGCCCGTGCCGGACCCCTTCGCGGGCGTCGAGGGCCGCGTGCTGACGGTGGGACAGCCCTTCGCCCTGCCTGCGGGCTGGGTGGGCGAGCCGCTCCAGTGGTCGCTCGCGGCCCGCACGGCCGCGCGGGCCGAGCTCGTGGGCAACCAGCTGCGCCCGCTCGCCCCGGGCGGGCTCGTGCTCGAGGTGCGGGCGGGCGAGCGCATGGGCTACGTGCTTCACGCGATCCAGGCCGACCCGCCGCCGACCCGGCCGATCGCGGGGCCGTACTTCCCGCACTGGGCGAGCGGCTTCACCACGCCCGTGGTCGCGCACGACGAGGCCGGCTGGCAGGGGCTCTGGGCCGACCTGTGGTCGCCGCGCGGGCCGATCGCGACGCCCGACCCCAGCGCGAGCCTCCACCCGCCCACGGCGCCCCCGCCTCCGCCGCCGGCGCCGGCGATCGCCTTCCCGGAGGCCGGCCAGGTGCCTCGGAGCCCTTGACGGAGGGGACCGGCTCCAGCAGATCTTAAAGGGCTGATCGGCCTGCGAACGAGGATAGAACTCATGAGCATCGTATACGTCGTCCGCGAGGGCCCGCTGGAAGCCCGGTATTGCCTGGGGTGTGAAACCGTAGACGGCGGGTTCGCACGCTACGTCGACCTGAAAGTCGGCCGGCGCAAGCTGCGTATCGTCGATGTTCACCAGCCGCGCTTGTTGCCGGCTCCGCCGGCGCTGCCGGACCTCTTCGTTCCATTTTTGGGGCTGATCGCCGAAGGACTGATCGCGCGCGAGCGGCTCATCCAAAGCGCACCCGCGGCACGGAGTTCCGGCCTCGTCGCGGGACCTGTTTCCTTGCAATCTGGTCCGCTCACCTTCGCGTTCCACCCCCATGAAACGTTGAGAGGACGGCAATCTCGCCGGTGGTTGCAGCTCGCCAATGGATCCCAAACGCTTCTGGTAGAAACGCGGTTCGACGCTTCTGGCAGGATGCGCGGCGAGGATCTCGAAGATCGGTTCGCTGTATTCCTGAAGCGCATGTGGACCGGCATCGCGCGGGAGAATCGCCCCGTATTGCCCGATGCTGCCACGCTCAGGTTCGTGCAGGCCCAGATTGAACGGTTCGGCGGGGACTACCGGGTCGCCGACCTCCTCATGACCGGCATGCCGAGCGGCCTGCGGGGGCGGTTGCTCGAAGCGGAGATCGCCTGGAGCTTGCGGCCCATTTACCGCGCTGATGGCAGCTTCGAACCGGAATTGGCGACGCTGAATCACGTGGTCGATCGACTTCTTCCTTTTGTCATGAGCGATCACGATGAGCTCGAACGATAAGGGGACGTATGCGCCTCTCGAGCGAGCGCCCAACGTCCCCGTCCTGACGCGGGGCCGGGCGCGTACCCGATTCGCTTCTGAATAATATTCGACAGGGGCATCATTGCTGAACGATTTTCGACCTCGACGAAGGCTTCTCGACACGGCCTCTCCACCGGTCTGCCTCGAAGGCGCCGGCGCTTGCCCGCCGGATGACTGGGACCCGACTGCCTTCGACCTCGGCGAGGTCAACGTCCGTCTCGCGTCCCTGGGCGCGCCAAAGCGGCTGGGAGGACGTCGCAAGTGCTCGTAAGGGCCTCGAGCTCACCGCCCCCGACCAGCACCCACGTCGGGGGTAATATAAAGGTATGGAAGACCAACGCCTGGCCCGCTCCGTCCGCATGAAACGCGTGCTCGCGCAGGCGATCCCGCCCGCCGAGGTGCGGCGCCTGTCCGAGCTCTCGCCGCTGCGCGCGACCTGGTCGGTCGTGAGCACCTGGGGCCTGATCGGGGCGACCTTCGCGGCCGTGCTCTACGACCCGCACCCGCTGGTCTGCCTGGCCGGCGTGATCGTGCTCGCGGCCCTGCAGCACTCGCTCGCGATCCTCGGCCACGAGGCGGCTCACCACCGCTTGTTCGGGCGGCGCTGGCTCAACGACCTCGTGGGCCGGCTGTGCGCCTGCCCGATCGGGCTGTCGCTCGTCACCTACCGCCAGGTCCACGGCCAGCACCACCAGTTTCTCTACACCGAGCGCGACCCGGACATGGCGCTGATGGCCGGCTACCCGCGCGGGCGCGGCTACCTGCTGCGCAAGCTGATCCAGGACCTGCTCGGGCTCACGACCCTCAAGAACCTGCGCTACCTGTACGGCGGCGTCGCGGGCCAGGCTCCGACTGGTGAGGCGACGCCGCGCGCGGCGCGCTCGCCCGAAATCAAGCGGGACCAGCTCATCGTCGCTACGGCCCAGCTCGCCATGCTGGCCGCTGCCGCGGCGAGCGGCCAGTGGCTGGCCTACGCCCTCTGGATGCTGCCGCTGCTGACCATCTACCAAGTCTTGCTGCGGCTGCGCGCGCTCTACGAGCACGGCGCGCCGCCGGGCACGGGCTCGCCGCTGCAGGCGGCCCGCACGACGCTGGCGGGCCCGATCGCCAACTTCTTCCTGTTCCCGCACCACGTGCACTACCACGTGGAGCACCACCTGTTCCCCTCGATCCCGCACTACCGGCTGCCGGAGGCCCACCGCCTGCTCGCCCGCGCCGGCGTGCTCGACGCCGCGGCCGTGGTGCACGGCGTGGCGCCGACGTGGCGGCGGTTGTACGCGGCGGCGACGCCCGAGGCGTGAGGCCGGCGGTCAGCGCCGGCCGCCTCGAACGGATCTGCACTGGGCCGCCCCCGCGTAACGACCCGCGCTCAGCGCGACGCCAGCGCGACCAGGTAGAGCACCAGCCCCACCAGGCCGCCGACGAGCGCGCCGTTCAGCCGGATGTACTGCAGGTCGTCCGCGACCTTGCCCTCCACGAAGCGCACGAACTCGCGGTCGTCCATCTTCTTCATCGCCGCTTGCGCCACGTCCGCGAGCTTGCCCACCAGCTGCTCGTCGATCAGCGCGAAGACCACCGCCTTGACCTGCTGGTCGAAGCTCGCGCGCGTCTCCTCGTTGTCGAGCGCCTGCACGAAGTGCTCCACGCCCTCGTCGATCGCCGCGATGAAGCGCCCGTCGCGCTGCTCGAGGTCGCCCACCAGCGCCTCGGTCGCGTGGTCGGAGATGCCCTCCAGCCGCTCGACGAGCCGCACGCTCGCGAGGAACTCGAGCACCCAGGCCTTCACGTGCGCCTGCGTCTCGGGGTGGCCGCGCAGGAAGACCCCGTAGTTCACGACCGCGTCGCGCAGGTAGGCCCGCATGGGGTGCGCGGCGTCGGCGCCGATCGCCGCGAGCTCGCCGCGCAGCTTCGGCAGGCCCTCCTTCAGGCGGTCCTTGTTTACGAAGAACTGCATCAGGAAGTCGGGGTCGATCTTGCGGTAGACGTAGTCGACGATCGTGTCCGCGTGCCGATCCACGGCCTCGGCGAGCTGCTCGGCGGCGTACTCGGCGATGTCGTCGATCATGCCGCGCTGGTGCGCGTCGTGGAGCAGCGCGCCCAGGTGATCGGCGTAGTTCACCTCGGTCTCGAGGTAGGCCTGCAAGTCCGTGATCAGGTCGCGGCGCAGGCGCCCGGCCGCGACCTGGCGGGCGACGACCACGGCGACGTCGCGCAGCTTGTCGCGCAGGTAGGCGCGGAAGCCCGCGTCGCGCAGGACGCCCTGGAAGAAGGCGCCGAGGCTGGCGCGCCCGAGCGACTCGCGCAGCTGCGCGGGGCTCAGCAGGTGGCGCACGAGGTTGCCGATGCTCGCCTCGATCTGGGCGCGGTTCTTCAAAAGCAGGTTGGTGTGCGGGATGAAGCGCAGGCCGAGCGGGTGGCGGAAGAGCGCCGTGACCGCGAACCAGTCCGCGAGCCCGCCGACCATGCCGGCCTCGAAGAAGCGCACGCAGGCCTCGTGCCAGAACGGATCCCAGACGGGCACGACCAGCTTGAGCGCGAGGAAGCCCGCCGTGACGGCCGCGAGCGAGAGGTTGCCGAGGTGGTTCGAGAATTTGCGCGCCTGCATACAGGCGGCTTACCCGACCCCTAACGAAACAATCCCACAACAATCCGTGAGCGCCCGGTTATAGCGACGCCCTAAGCTCCTTCCTATCGAGAGCGCAAGGACCGCGCTCCGCGTAGAAGGAAGGACACCTCCCATGACGAATCCGCTCACCCGCCGCGCCCTCACCTGGCTCACAGCCACCCTCGCGCTCGGCGCGACCGGCTGCCAGGCCCCCGCCGCGACCGTGCTGCCCGCCGCGCTCGCGCCCGTCGCCACGCCGCTCGCCGCCCCGCGCTTCAGCCTGCTCGCCCTCGACGACGTCGCGACCCTCGCGGGCACCGGCGCGATCGGCTTCCGCGACGACCTCGACCAGGCCGGCAGCGCGACCTTCAACGGCCCCGACGGCCTTACGAGCGACGGCGCCGGCACGCTCAGCGTGACCGACTCGCAGAACCACGCCATCCGGCAGCTCGACGCGCAGACCGGCTTCGTGCGCACGCTCGCCGGCAACGGCGCCCAGGGCTACGCGGACGGCGTCGGCGCCGCGGCCAGCTTCCGCTACCCGTCCGGCATCACGCGCGACCGCCGCACCGGCGACCTCTACGTCGCGGACCGCGGCAACCACTGCATCCGCAAGGTTGATCCGCTGGGCGTGGTGACCACCTACGCGGGCACGGGCCAGGTGGCCGGCAACCTGGACGGGCCGGCCCGCCAGGCGCGCTTCAACAGCCCGGTCGGCGTGGCGATCGCCCCGGACGGCACGCTCTTCGTGGTCGACTACGGCAACAACCGCGTGCGCAAGGTCGCGCCCGACGGCGGCGAGGTCACGCCCGTGGCCGGGGCCCTGAACGGCTTCGCGGGCTACGTGGACGGCCACGGCGCCACCGCCCGCTTCCGCCAGCCGCGCCAATGTGCGCTCGGGCCTGACGGCTTCCTCTACGTCGCGGACGGCTACAACGACGCCCTCCGCGCCATCTCGGTCTCGGGCAGCGTGTTCACCAAGGCCACCGGCCTGTACCGCCCCGAGGCCGTGGCGGTCGGCCCCGACGGCGGCGTCTACGTCGGCGGCAACATCGACCGCCGGATCCACCGGATCGGGTACGACGGCATCCGCACGACCTTCGCGGGCACGGGCGTCTGGGGCTACGCCGACGGCCCGCGGGCGGACGCGCAGTTCAAGATGCCGCGCGGGCTCGCCTTCGACGACGCGGGCGACCTGTACGTGGCGGACCTGGGCAACCAGCGCATCCGCCGGATCGACCTCTAGCGCAGGCAGGTCCTTCCGATGCGCAGCCCGGTCCCGCGCGGGGCTCGGAACTGATCGCCAGGGCCTGGGCAATGCAACTTTTATATTGCATGGTGGATCAATGACGGGCCGGGAGATGCTCGAGCTGCTCAAGGCTCATTGGGAAGGAGCTGGGCAAAGGCCTCGCTGCTGCCATCTTGAAGGAGGCGGGACTTCGATGAAGATTGCGTATCCGATGAGGTTTACGCCCGCCGAAACCGGCGGTTTTTGGGTTCAGGGCCTGGCGGCGCTGACCGGCGTCCTCGAGACCATGTTGGACCAGGGCCATGTGATTCCACGACCATTCACGGCGCAGGGCGAACACGTTCACATGGTAGGCCCTGACGCCGAGGTGATGGCTCCCCTCGTCTTGCGTTGGGCGCGGGAAGACGCGAAGATCACCCAAACGGAGCTCGCCAACCGCCTTGGGATGACCTATCAGGCCGTTCAGCGCCTCGAACGCGCGGGCGCGAACCCCACGATCAAGACTATGGCGAAAGTGTCGCGCGCGCTGGGGCGCAAGCTCGAGGTGAGCATGGGGACGTGACGCCCGCAGGCCGGCCGCCGACGTGAAGGCCTTCGAGCGCGAGTACCTGCCCACGCTCGCCGTCGAAGGCCGGCTGAGCGGCCCGGACGCGCCGCGCTCAAGGCGCGCGTGGCCTCGGCCAGACCCGCCACGTGTTCAACTACAAGCTGATCGCGAAGGACACGATCGAGGAGAAGCTCCTGACCTTGCAGGCGCAGAAGCGCGCCCTGGTGCGCGACCTGCTCGACGCGGACAGCGCCGGCAAGCAGCTCACGGCAGCGGATTTGAAGTTCTTGTTCGCTGACGCGGCGACCTCGCCCGGCAGGCGGCGGGCCGGGGAGATGAAGCCGGCGGGGTGCTGAAGCAGCCGGTGTACTGATGTATCATGGTCCCGGCCGGCGGTATACAAATCGACCGATTTGTATCATCAGGGACCGGGACGGGTCACTGCGTGATGCGCAAGATGTCGCGGGCGATGAACAGCTTGCCCCCTTGTGACGGCCCGGCCGGGGAGAGGATCCCGAAGTCGACGAGTTTGTCGACGTTCAGCTTGGCCCCACGGTAGGTCGCGCCGAGCAGGCGCTCGGCCTGCGGGATCGAGAGGATCGGCGTCTCGAAGAGCGCGTCGGCGAGCCTGAGCGTGAGCGCCGAGGCGCGCGCCTGGGCGAGGCGCCGGCGCCAGTCCAGCTGCAAGGCGCTCAGCTCCTTGGCGCGCGCCACCGCGTCGGCAGCCTGCTCGGCGACACCGTCAAGGAAGAAGGCCAACCAGGCCCGCCAGGCGCCCTGCTGGCTCACGGCGAGCAGGTGGGCGTAATACGCGTCGCGGTGGCGCTCGAAGTAGGCGCTGAGGTACAGCAGCGGCATGGGCAGAAGACCCCAGTGGACCAGCAGGAGGATCATGAGCAGGCGTCCCATCCGTCCGTTGCCGTCGATGAAGGGGTGGATCGCCTCGAACTGATAGTGGATGAACGCGAGGCGCAGCAGCGGCGGGATCTCCTCGTCACGGTGGATATAGAGTTCCAGCGCGCCGAGCGCGTCGTTCATCTCCGGCACCGGCGGCGGCACGTAGGTCGCCAGCCGGAGCGTGCAGCCGGGGGCGCCGATCCAGTTCTGCGAGCGCCGGAACTCGCCGGGTATCGCGTAGCCACCCCGGACGCCGCGCATGAGCTGCGCATGGATCTCCTTGATCAGGCGGAGGCTGATGGGCCAGTCCGCCAGGCGCTCGAGCCCGTAATCCAGCGCCTCGACGTAGTTCAAGACCTCGCGCACGTCAGCCTCCGGGGCCGGCGGCTTGAGGCCGGGGATCGAGAGCTGGCCGGCTTCATAGGCATAGAGATCGGCGATCTCGGCCTGGGTGCCTTCGATGCGCGAGGAGAGCACGGCCTCCCGCTTCATGAACGGACGGATCAACAAGTTGGGGTTCGTGACGATCCGCCCGAGCCCGGCGAGCTCGGCGAGTGCGCGGTCTGCCCGCGAGAGCTTGCCCACGAGCTGGTGGTCGTAGGCGAAGCCGGGCGGCAAGGGGTGCGGGACGAATGCCCAATAGGGCTCCGGCGGCACGTTGACGCGAATGAGTTGGCCGGCCGGGCTTTCATTGAACGCGGCAGGATCCATGGCAACCTCCAGCCCGGAGTGATATAAATTCCTATATTAGTATAGCGAGATTTACATTCAAGTCGAGGGACAGACAGCAACCACCGCCCGCGCCACCCACCCGAACGGCAGGCGCTCCTGCTCCAGCCGCACGCGTGGCCCCCAGGCGTCCGTGCGCAGCCCCTCGTACACGGCCAGCTCCGCCGCGTCGAACTCCGCCAGGTCGCGCTGGCAGCGCCTGCACGCCGTCCCGCCGCTCCTCCACCAGCTCGTCCTGGCGGATCGAGCGGGCATTCGGGCGGATGAAGGCGTCGTGCAGGAAGCTCACGACCAGCGGCGCCGAGTCCGCGGTGAGCCGGCGCCAGCCGGCGTGCTGCTTGCGGAGCCTGGCGAGGGTGGCGTGGTCCATGGGGCGGAACCGGCACGGGGGTATGGGGGCGAACATTGGGATTGTACCGGGCGCCGTGCGGCTTGGGGGCGGCATTGGACCATCAGGATCGCCGAAGCGTTTGATCGACGATTACAGGCCCTTCACAGCGGTCGAAACTGCCCTGGTTGGCGAGTCGGCGCGGGACAATACGTATATCCCGAGCGAATCAAGCTTTTGCGACGGATCCAACCAAAGTGCTTGATTTTGTAGCGCAATGTATATACGATTAACTACACAGGAGACTTCTCGTGGAGTTCGACTGGGACGCGGGCAACGTCGAAAAGCTCGCCTGGCATGATGTCGAGCCGGAAGAGGCCGTCGAGGTGTTCAGGAATTCGCATATCAAGGGCCGGGGACCCTATCGCGAAGGTGGAGAGACGCGCTGGGACATCATCGGCCGTACGGTTGCCACGCCCGCACGAATCCTCAGGGTCGTCTATACATAGCGCGGAGACTACATCCGCGTGGTCAACGCTTTCGCCGCGAGCCGGCACGAGGCCATGAGGTACCGAAGGAGGTTCTCCGATGACGAGGCGGAATAAGGCCGTTACGGGCGTGCCGGAGGTTGCGCGGGGTGATCGGCTCGACGAGGCGCTCGCCAGGTCGACGCCTGAGGATTGGGACCGGGCGGCGGAACACGCCCGGGAGGCCGCGAGACTGGCGCCTTCGATACCCTTGTCGCTGCGCATCCCCGCGCGGGGCCTGGCCCTCGCGAAGCAGATCGCCGCCAAGAAGGGTCTGCCGTACCAGACTTACCTAAAGATGTTGATCCATGAGGGAATTGAGCGAGACCGGGCCCTGCTCTGAGGGTGGCGCCTCACAACGGGCACGCTACGCGAAGATCCGCCCAATCTCGAGCGCGAACTCGGGTAGGAGCGTCGTCGTGATGGGCTCGCCCGGGCCATACGAGCGGGGAACGCCGTACGTCGCGATCCGGCGGGCCCTGGATGGCTTCCTGAACGCCAGGGCTTGCCGCGCTCCTTGGTCAGAAAGAATTCCGGCTCAACGTATAGCTGAAGCCGACATTACCGGTATCGAGGCCCTCGAGCCAGGATTGACCGGGCCATGCGCACTTGCAATGATGGCATCATGATCGACCCCGTCGCACCTGGCCAAAATCGGACCAATTCCGAGATGTTGAACGCGGTCGTCCCGAAGGTCGGGCCGGCGGGCGAGGCGGTGCCTGGGGACGGGCAACGGGAGCGGGAGGCCCGCCTCCTACAGGGCGTGGCGGAGCGAGCGCTGGATCTGGTCGAGCACACGGAAGACGTCGACCAACACACCCGCCTGCTGGCCAGCCGCGCCGAGGAGGTCCACCGCCGGAGCGAGGTGATCGCAGACAACACGCGCGACATGGCCGACAACCTCGATTTGGCGCATGCGATCGACCGCCTCTCGGAAGGACTGGCCGACAACGCGGAGGCGATCCAGGCGAAGCACACGGGCGAGGGGGTCGCGCGCGGCGTGACCAAGCTGCAAAAAGACCTGAAAAGGCATGCCGAGGCCCTGGTCACCGAGTCCCTGCTGGTGACCAAGCGCTCGCGGAAGGTCGCCAAACGGTCGACGGAGCTCGCCGGGCTGGCCGAACAGGTCGATGCCAACGCCAAGCGTCTGGCGCTGAAGACCCAGGAACTGCTCACAGGCACGCAGGCGATGGCGGACCTCTGCGATGCCGAGCAGCCGAGCGCCGCGGCGGGTGATGAGAGCGAGCTGAGCTCGGAGCGCCTGCGCCTCGAAGACGAGCTGAAGCGGCAGAACCAGGCGCTGATCGAGCTGGACCAACGCAAGACGGAGCTGCTCCATTCGGTGTCCCACGAGCTGCGGGCCCCGCTCACCACCATCCAGGGCTATGCGGAGTTCCTGGAAGACAACCTGGGGGGCGAGCTGACGCCGGAGCAGGCCGCCTTCGTGCGGGAGATCAAGCGGAGCGTCGATCGCCTGAAGCAGCATGTCGATGACCTGCTGGACTTCAGCCTGCTGGAAGCCGGCACCTTCGCGCCGCACCTCCAAATGGCGGACCTCAATACGGTGATCCGCAACGTGGTGACGGGCGAGGCACCTGCCGCCCGCGATGCGAACTGCGAGCTCGATCTCGAGCTGGCGCCGCACCTGCCCCCCGTCCTGATGGACCCCCGCCGCATCGAGCAGGTGGTCTTCAACCTGATCGGCAACGCCATCAAGTTTTCGGCGCGCGGCGGCGTGATTCGGATCCGGACCAGGCTAAACGGCGATCTGGTGCTGTGCGAAGTGGAGGATTCCGGCATCGGGATCGCGAAATCGGAGATCCCCCTGCTTTTCGAGCGCTTCATGCAACTGGACGGCGGCCGCCGCCTCGGGGTCGGCGCAGGCCTCGGGCTCAACATCAGCAAGAAGCTGATCGAGGCCCACCACGGCCAGCTCGGCATCCGCAGCACGCTCGGCGAAGGCAGCACCTTCTGGTTCACCCTGTCGCTGGCGGCCGGACCCTGACGAGGCGGTCGCAGCTGGTCACATTCACACCAGCGCCGGCTCCGCCACCGCCGCCGGGATCGTCCGCGTCAGCGACTTCGCCTCGATCGCGTACACGGCATACGCCCGCTTGAGCACCGCCTGCGCCACGTTCCGCACCGGCACGCCGCCCGGCGTCTGGCCGAGCTCGGTGCCGCGGTGCGCGTGGCCGTGCAGCGCCAAATCAGCGCCCGCGTCGTCGATCGCCTCGCCCAGCTGGTACGCGCCGAGGAACGGGAAGAGCTCCCAGCGCTCGCCGAGCAGCGTGTCCGGCACCGGCGCGAAGTGCATCAGCGCGACCCGCACGTCGGTGTCCATCGCGCGCAGGGCGCCTGCGAAGAAGGTCGCGGCGGCGAGCGTCGGCTGCAAGAACATGCGCATCTCGCGCTCGCCGAACTGCGAGGCGCAGCCGCCGCGGAAGCCGCCGCAGAAGCCCTTGGCGCCGGCGATGCCGAGCGAGGTGCCGTTCACGTCGAGGGTCGCGACCTCGTGCTCGAGCGGCGTGATGCCGGCGGCCTGGAGGATCGCGCGCGCTTCGGCTTCCATCTCGGCGTGCACGTCGTGGTTGCCGAACACCGCGTAGACCGGGATGCGGGCCGCGACCTCGCGCAGGCCCTCGGCCACCGCGTGCATCTCTTCCGGCGTGCCGTGGTTGGTCAGGTCGCCGGCCAGCAGCAGGACGTCCGCTTCTTCGTGCACGGTCGCGAACTGCTCGCGGACCCGGCCCGTGTCGTGGGCCCCACAGTGAACGTCACCCGCCGTCGCAATCCTGACCATCAATGCCTCCTGAGAGTGTGTTCCGAAGCCAAAATCATTCTAGACCCTAGTAACGATGCGGTATAGCGACCCATGCTCGCCGCCTTAACAAGGCCCTGGGCCACCTTGCGGCGCCGATTTCCCGGATCGCCAGGCGCTTGCTGCCTTTACAGAAATCGATCGTAAAGACTTGTGAAGCGCCGCACCGGCGGCCGATCGCCGCCCCCCGCCTCGTCTGTTACAATAACCACCCCCGCCCCCGGAAAGCAGGTACCCCGGCCATGCCGAGCCCGATGGAGAACTCGATCCTCGAAGCCAACGAGCGCGTGCGCGTCTCGGCCGAGCGCCTCAACGAGGTGCTCAACGAGGTCCGCCAGGTGATCGTCGGGCAGAACAACCTGCTCGAGCGCCTCATGATCGCGCTGCTCGCCGACGGCCACATCCTGCTCGAGGGCGTCCCCGGCCTCGCCAAAACGCTCTCGATCAACACGCTCGCCGAGGTCATCGCGGCCGAGTTCAGCCGAATCCAGTTCACGCCCGACTTGTTACCGGCCGACCTCCTCGGCACCAGCATCTACGACGCCAAGAAGGGCCGCTTCGCCACCAAGCGCGGGCCGATCTTCGCCAACTTGCTGCTGGCCGACGAGATCAACCGCGCGCCGGCCAAGGTGCAGAGCGCGCTGCTCGAGTCGATGCAGGAGCGCCAGGTGACGATCGGCGGCGAGACCATGCCCTTGCCCGAGCCCTTCTTGGTGCTCGCGACCCAGAACCCGATCGAGCAGGAGGGCACCTATCCCCTGCCCGAGGCCCAGCTCGACCGCTTCATGCTCAAGGTGCGCGTCGGCTACCCCACCAAGCAGGAGGAGCTCGACATCATCGACCGCATGACCGGCGGCTTCAAGCCGATCGTGCGCAAGGTGGGCACGCTCGAGCAGATCATGGAGGCGCGCAAGATCGTGAGCGAGATCCACGTCTCGGACAAGATCAAGCGGTACGTGGTCGACATCGTCTTCGCGACCCGCAACCCGCGCGAGTACGGCCTCAACGAGCTGACCGAGCTGATCGCCTTCGGCGCCAGCCCGCGCGCGAGCATCTACATGACGCTCGCCGCCAAGGCCCACGCCTTCATCAAGAAGCGCGCCTACGTGATGCCCGAGGACGTGAAGGCGATCGCCCCCGACGTCCTGCGCCACCGCGTGCTGGTCTCCTACGAGGCCGAGGCCGAGGAGATCAGCGTCGAGGAGATCATCAAGAAGATCCTCGTCGGCATCAAGGTGCCCTGAGCCCGTGGTCAACCCCGTGCTCGGGTTCTTCAAGCGGCTCTGGAAGCCGAAGAAGCCGGCCCGCCAGGTGATCCGGCGCGCGCCGCGCTCAGAGGTCCACAAGCGCATCAAGCGGCTCGAGATCAAGACGCTCAGGCTCGTCCACACGATCTTCGGCGGCGAGTACCAGTCGGTCTTCAAGGGCCGCGGCATCGAGTTCGACGAGGTGCGCGAGTACCAGGAGGGCGACGATCCCCGCCTGATCGACTGGAACGTCACGGCGCGCATGGACCGGCTCTTCGTGAAGAAGTTCGTGGAGGAGCGCGAGCTCTCGATCATGCTGGTGGTGGACGTCTCGGGGTCGGGCGATTTCGGCTCCGGCAACACGCTCAAGCGCGAGCTCGCGGCCGAGCTCACGGCCGCGCTCGCCATGAGCGCGCTGCACAACCACGACCAGGTCGGGCTCCTGCTCTTCTCGGACCGCGTCGAGCGCTTCGTCAGGCCCAAGAAGGGCCGCGGCCACGTGAACCGGCTGGTGCGCGAGGTGCTGACCTGCACGCCTGTCGGCCGCCTGACGGACTACGAGGCCGTCGAGAAGTTCCTGATGCACCTGCTCAAGCAGCGCAGCGTGGTCTTCTTCATCTCGGACTTCCTCTCGACAGGCTTCGAGCGCCCGCTGCGCCTGTTGCACACCCGCCACGACGTGATCCCCGTGATGATCGGCGACCCGCGCGAGCGCTCGCTGCCGGACGTCGGCCTGGTGCGCCTGGAGGACCCCGAGACCGGCGAGTCGGTCGTGATCGACACGCACGCGAGCGGGGTGCGCAAGCGCTACGCCGAGGCGGCGGCGCTCCAGCGCGAGGAGCGCATCGAGGCGTTCCGCAAGCTGGGGCTGGATTGTCTGGAGCTCTCGACCGAGCAGGGCTACATCAAGCCGCTGATCCGCTTCTTCCAGGCGCGGCAGTCGCGGCGGGGGAAGAAGCGCGCGAGCGTGTGAGGAGGGGGACGGCATGAGCGAATCGGATCTCACCACCATGAAAGCCCACTTCGAGCGGGCCGCGGCCGAGCTCGAGACGGCCGCCAGGCACTGCCGGATCGCGGCGCAGCACTTCGAAGACCAGCTCGTGCCGCGCGGCTGCGCGCATGGCTTCGCGGCGCTCGGCCACGTCGCGGAGGCGCAGGAGCGGCTGGTGGCGGCCACGCGCCTGCACGCGAGCAGGGCCGGGACCTGAACATGATCGTGGGCCTCCAATGGCGCCGCGCCTACCTAAGATTTCCGCGGATGAGCCCTGGCCCTTGACTAGGATGACGCCTCTAGGTAGTGAGAACTGCGACAATAAGTATGAATCCCGAGACCTTTATCACCGCCAAAGAACCTCCCGAAAAGCGCCTTCCCTATTGCTCCGGGCCTCATGAGCTACACCTGACAGAGGGAGCCGTGATGGTCATCTATGCGTTGCACCTGCTCAAGACAGAGCCGATTTCTTCCGTCTCGATCCATCCCGACGGTGAGCATGGAAAGCGGTTTGACTTTGCGGACTGCTTGGCGAAGCGCGGGTTTTCCAAGGTGAGCAAGGCAGGGAGCACCTCTTACGGTGGAGCCTATGAAAATCTGGCAGGGAAGACCATCGTTGTGAACCCGACATCCGGCAAAGGCGACGTGCTTGTCGAAACCGATGAACTCCACATCCTGGCGGAGTGTAAGGGCGGCGTCATCAATACCAGGCACCCGGGCCAAACCTCACGGCTGCGCAAGGGGCTCCATGAAGCTGTCGGGCTGCTGATGGGGAAACAGACTTCGGGTCGACAGGTCGCAGTTGTTCCCTTTACGGAAGGCACCCTCAAGGCGGCCTCTCAGCTTGCGCCGCGTTGTGCTCAAGCAGGGATTCATATATCGCTTGTCAAGGGTTGCGGTGAAGTTTTCGACATTGTTGGTGAGACCTTCGAAAGGACAGGGAATGTCGAGTCCGGTGCAAAAAAAGAAAAATAGAGGAAGAGCTGGTAAGTCGGGAGAGCATATCATTTACGCTCTTCTGAACGACATCGGGTTCGATGTCTACACCCCATTGGTTGATGACCAGGGAGTCGATGGCGTCATCAGGCTGCTGAATAATGCTGGGAACCGTGTCTTCGTCGACTTTCAAGTCAAAAGCGCGAAGGACAAGAATCGCTTCGCCGGCGTCGTCCAGGATGCAATTTCGGCCCAGGACGACACGTTCTTGTGCCTGTTCATCCGGCGCACCGATGAGCTGATCGAGTCGTTTTACACGACGAAGGCCCAATTGATCGCTGTTGGCTCGGAGACCAGCCTCAACAATCCGGTTTTTTCAGCCGAGCTCGAACGGCAGTTCAAAAAGCACCAGTCGCTGAAGGAGCTTTACCGGCGGCTTTGTGCCACCGCCGACGTGGAAGTAGTGGACGTCTCGAGTTTTCCGATTAATAGGCGTGCTAAGAAGCTGCTTTGATGCCG
Organism: Candidatus Sericytochromatia bacterium; assembly: GCA_036675505.1. Taxonomy (GTDB): domain Bacteria; phylum Cyanobacteriota; class Sericytochromatia; order S15B-MN24; family JAQBPE01; genus JAKFEW01. The sequence goes on along the minus strand of JAKFEW010000018.1, from coordinate 36,768 downwards.
ATTCCGCGCAGACCGGCTCCGTTCGGAATGTTGGCGGTTCTTCGAAACACCGAAGCAAAGTTGAAAAACTTCCCCCGTACGCTCTCATTCGTCGGAACCGAGCAAGCGATCCCTTCACCCGTGGGGTAAACCCCCAACGAGCTCGCCTGCTCCCCCGCCCCGCCCCCGAGCTCACGGAGGAGATCGCCATGCGCCACCACCCCCTACTCACCGCCGCCCTCGCCCTCACCCTTGCCGGTTGCGCCGTCCCCGGCCGCCCCGGCCTCCCGGGCGAACCCAGCCCCGGCCCCGACGGCGTGATCGTCAACAACGGCGGCAACATCGTCGGCAACGCCGGCGGCAAGATCATCAGCCCGAACGGCGCCGCCCTGACCGCCGAGGAGGCCGCCTACGTGGCCGTCCTCGCCGCGACCACCGAGGCCGTGATGACCGGGCCGCCGGCCGAGGGCGCGAAGGCCGAGGCGCCGTTCACCACGCTGGCGGTGGGGGATCGGCTGAAGGAGCGCGTCGGCACGCCCGAGGAGATCCAGGCCAAGATCCAGGGCCAGGTGCGCGGCACCTTCCAGGTCGACCTCACGAAGCTCGGCACCACGACCGCGGTGACCAAGACCGCGGCGGAGCCGGCGACGGCGACGCTGGTGAAGTACCTCGGCACCGGCACCGAGCCGCTCCATGGCCTGAGCACGGAGACGCGCGGCGTGACGATCGACCGGGCGGCGAAGACGATCCGCTCGAACATCGACGAGAAACAGGGCCTCGTGCTGCTCGGCGGCAAGAACCTCTTCGGCAAGACGGAGTACGCGGCGCTGCCGTTCATGAAGGGCGCGATCGCGAGCGGGTTCGGCGCTGAGGGGACGGTCGGCACGCAGGTGAGCTGGCAGGTGGGTGCGAGCGCCGCGGGCGACGGCAGCGGGGTGGTGACGCTGCCGTACAAGGTGGCGATCACGAGCGAGACCGTGCCGCAGGTGAGCGGGGAGCTGACCTTGAAACTGGCGGTGGACCAGGCGGCGCAGGCGCTCACGATGACGTTGACCGGGCCGTACACGGTGAAGGCGCCGGGCGGCGAGGTGGTGCTGAAGAGCGGGACCGTGGAGCAGAGCAAGACGACGACGCTGACAGAGGCGAAGGCGAGCTTCGTGGCGGCAGTGGAGTCGTTGCAGGGGCTGAAGTAGAGGTCGCCCCGCCCCCGGGGGCGGGGGACCTACGGCGCCCAGAACACCTCGACCTCGTAGCCGTCGGGGTCGGTCATGAAGGCCCAGGTCTCCTCCTTGTCGGCGCCGCGCGTGCCGTGCTCGATCGGCGTGCCGCCCGCCCGGGCGGCCGCTTCGAGCAACGCCGCCATGTCCGCGGGCTCGCGCAGCCGGAAGCCGAAGTGGGCCACGCCGCCCATCTGGCCTCGCTGGTCGGCATGCGCCGGGTTCGCGTTGAGCGTGACGACCTCGTGCGAGCCGGGCGTCTGGATCATGACCACATGCGCGCCCACCCGGAACAGCTCCTGCATCCCGAACATCGCCTGGTAGAACCGGAAGGAGCGCTCGAGGTCGGCGACGGTCAGTTGGATGTGGCTGAGGCCGTAGGACTGGTACATGGGTCGGTTTCCTCCTGTCCGACCATGGAAGCATGTCCCCCGTGATTAGACGAATCTTAACGTTATTTCCCCCGATCCTTAACCGTCGCCGCTTGCTTGCACCGTTCACCCTGACCGACCCGCCGCCTATATAGGATCCGTGGGACGCACAGGCCGCGTCCCCGCGGAAAGGCGCCATGATCCTCGTTCGCAACCTCGAAAAACGCTACGTGATGGGCGAGGAGACGATCCACGCGCTCGACGACGTCAGCCTCGAGATCGTCGCCGGCGAGTACGTGGCCATCATGGGCGCCTCGGGCTCCGGCAAGTCGACGCTGCTCAACATCCTCGGCTGCCTCGACACCCCCGACAGCGGCCTCTACGAGCTCGACGGCCTGCCCGTCTCGAGCTACGACGACCGCACGCTCTCGCGCGTGCGCAACGAGAAGATGGGCTTCGTCTTCCAGCAGTTCCACCTGCTGCCGCGCATGACCGCCGTCGAGAACGTGGCGATGCCGCTCATGTACGCGGGCATCAAGCCGAAGGAGCGCCTCGCGCGGGCCCGCACGGCGCTCGAGCGCGTGGGCCTCGGCAAGCGGCTCGACCACCGGCCGAACCAGCTCTCGGGCGGCCAGCAGCAGCGCGTCTCGATCGCCCGCGCGATCGTGAACCAGCCCGGCCTGCTGCTCGCCGACGAGCCGACCGGCGCGCTCGACTCGCGCACCACCGACGAGATCATGGACCTCTTCGCGAGCCTCAACGCCGACGGCATGACCGTCGTGCTGGTCACCCACGAGCCCGACGTGGCGGCGCGCACCCACCGCGTGCTGCGCTTCCGCGACGGAAGGATCCATTCCGACCAGCCCACCGCCCCCCGCCCCGTGACGCCGTGACGCGCCCGCCTGCCGCCCGAGCCCCCAGGACCCCGACCCCATGAACCACCTGCCGATCGCCCTCGCGTTCGCCCTCACATTGGCTCTCCCCGCCCCGGCCCAGGCGGCCGCCCTGCCGGCGCAGTCGCCCGCGCCTGTGCCGCTCTCGCTCGATCATGCGATCGCGCGTGCGCTCAAGGCCCACCCGGACATGCTCGCGGCCGACGTCGCCGCACGCAACGCCGAGCTCGGCGTGGCCGACGCCAACGCCCAGCGCCTGCAGGTGGTGGCCGAGGTCGCCTCGCTCGGCCGCCACGCGCAGAGCGGCATCCTCGACCCGACCACCACCTCCTCCAACATGCAGCTCGCCACCGCCAACACCAACATCGAGCTGCGCGTGCCGCTCTTCACGGGCTTCAAGATCGACAACGGCGTGAAGGCCGCCGAGTTCCAGAAGGAGGCCGCGAGCGTCGGCCGGCGCCAGAGCGTGGACCAGCTCACCTTCGAGGTGACGCGCGCCTTCTGGGGCCTGCGCAAGGGCGAGCAGCTCGAGACCGAGCAGGCCATGGCGATCGCCCAGGCCGACCAGGCGCTCGCGCTCGTGCGCGCCCGGCTCAAGCAGGGCAGCGCGACGCCGCTCGACGTCGACCGCGCGGAGGTCGACCTGCTCACCGCGAAAGGGGATTTCCTGACGCTCGGCTCGCGCACGCGCGAGGCGCGCGCCCGGCTCGCGGCCTTCCTCGGCGTGCGGCCGGACGAGGTGCTGATCGCCGAGCCGGCCGAGCTCGCGGCGGACCCACCGGCGGGTGCGGCGCCTGTGCCTGTGACCGCCCATGCGCGCGTGGCGGCCGAAGAGGCCAGGCTCGCGGCGGCCAAGGCGCGCGTCGATGCGGCCCAGGGCGATCGCTGGCCGCAGGTCGGGCTCGTGAGCTCCTACCAGCACGGCAACAACCCCTACAACCCGCAGTCCGGCGCGCGCGGCGTGAACGGCTCGCTCTCGGGCACCTGGGACGTGCGGCTCGGCCTGAGCTACAACCTCTTCGACATGGGCCAGGTGGGCCGCCAGATCGAGCGCGCCGAGAACGAGCGCCAGCTCGCCGAGGCCCAGCTCGACCGCACGCGCCGCGAGGTCGCGACGAATCTGACGCTCGCCGAGGCCCAGCTCCAGGCCCTGGGCGAGCGCGCCCAGGTGACGGCCGCGGCGGCCCAGCTCGCCCGGCGCGCGCTGGCCTACGCCGAGACCCGCTGGAGCCAGGGCTACGCCTCGCAGGTCGAGGTGCTCGACGCCCGCCGCGCCCTCTGGCGCGCGCGCAGCCAGCACGTCGAGGCCCGCTACGACCTCTTGATCGCCAAGGCCGAGCTCACCCTCGCCCGCGGCCGGCGCTGAGCCGCTCGCCCGCGCCCAGCCGCCGCCCCGCATCCGCCCGCACCGGAAGGAAACCCCATGACCCGCCGCACCAAGCTTATCATCGCCGTCGCCGCCGTCGCCCTGCTGGGTGCGGGCGGCGGCGCGCTCGCCTTCGCGAAGAAGGGCGGCGCCGATCCCAAGGACGTCGCCAAGGCCCAGCGCGGCCCGCTCGAGGTGGTGCTCGCCGAGACCGGGCGGATCGAGGCGATGACCCAGGTCGAGGTGAAGAGCAAGGTGGCGGGCCAGGTCGCGCGGATCCTGGTCGACGTCGGCCAGAAGGTCGCGAAGGGCCAGCTGCTGCTCGAGCTCGACACCTCCGAGATGCAGCGCCAGCGCGCCCAGGCGGTGGCCGACCGCGACATGGCCCAGGCCCGGCTCGCCAAGCTTTTGGCCGGCGCCAGGCGCGAGGAGATCGGCCAGGCGCGCGCCCAGCTCGCGCGCGCGCGCGCGGCCTACGACCGCGCCCGCGACGAGGACCGCCGCGCGACGACCGCGCTCGCCACCCAGACGATCACGCCGGTCGAGGCCGGCCAGGCGCGCAACACGCACCTGCAGGCCCAGGCCCAGCTCGACGAGGCCAAGGCCACGCTCAGCATGCTTTTGGCCGGCGCCCGGCGCGAGGAGATCGCCGAGGCGCGCGCCCAGCTCGCGCGCGCCACCGCGGCGCTCGCCGCGATGGCCGACCAGGTCGCCTACGCGAGCATCAAGGCGCCGATGGCGGGCACCGTGATCAAGAAGGGCATCGAGGTGGGCGAGATGGTCTCGCCGGGCGTGTCCGCCACCGCCCAGGGCACCAGCATGCTCACGATCGCGGACCTCGACAGGCTTGTGATCAAGAGCTCGCTCAACCAGATCGACGTCGGCAAGGTGGCGCTCAGCCAGCCTGTCGACGTGCGGGTCGACGCGGCGCCCGGCAAGGCCTTCCCCGGCCGCATCTTCAAGATCGCGCCGGCGGCGGAGGCGGGCAAGGACGACATCCGCACCTTCCCGATCGAGACGATCCTGAACGCGGCGGGCGGCGACGGGCGCTTCCTCAAGCCCGGCATGAGCGCCGAGCTCGACGTGCACGTGGCGAAGAAGGCCAGCGCGCTCTACCTGCCGGTCGAGGCGGTGGTGCGCGGCAAGGGCGACGCGGGCACGGTGACGCTCGCGCCGGCCGCCCAGGGCGGCGAGCCGCGCGAGCAGAAGGTGCGCATCGGCCTCACCAACGACCACCAGATCGAGATCCTCGAGGGGCTGACCGACGGGCAGTCGGTGCTGATCAAGCCGCCGGCGTCGGACTCGAAGGCGAAGACCTAGGCCAGGGGCGAAGGAGAACCCGCCATGCTTGGCGAATACGTCGCGCTCGCGATCGCCACGATCCGCGGCCAGCGCCTGCGCGCAGCCCTCACGGTGCTCGCGATCGCGATCGGCGTGGGCGCGGTGATCCTGCTCACGAGCCTCGCGCAGAGCGGGCTCGCGACGCTGGTGCGCGGCCTCGAGGAGATGGGCGGCGCGCGCGTCGTGCTGCTCTGGCAGGACGACCCGAAGGCCGCGGTCGGCAAGGAGGGCAACTACCTGCGCGGGCTCACGCGCAAGGACGCCAGCGCCATGCGCGAGCGCGTGCCGTCGATCGAGCGGCTGACGGCCTTCTCGCGCGGCGCGCGCGCGCGCTGGCACCGGCGCGGCCAGGCCGACCAGGGCACCGACGTCGTGCAGGGCGACGAGACCTTCGCGCCCACCTGGCCGCTCGCGATCGCGGCCGGGCGCAACCTCACCGCCGAGGACCTGGTGCGCCGCGAGCGCGTGGTGGTGCTCGGCGACAAGCTCGCCGAGGAGGCCTTCCCGGGCGAGGAGGCGGTCGGCCAGGAGATCGTGATCGACGACGCGCGTTACCGCGTGGTCGGCCGCACCGCCCACGCCGCCAAGGGCGGCATGAACTTCGGCTTCGACTGGAACCACTTCGCGCTCGTGCCGGGCACGCTCGCGCGCCCCGACGGCCGCGTGGACATCGTCGCGCTGGTGACCACCGACAAGGGCCAGAACGGCCGCGTGGTGGACCTCGCGACCGCGCTGCTCAGGCACCGCCACAACGGCCTCGACGACTTCCAGTTCCTCGACTTCGGCAACATGCTGGCCGGCTTCTTCGCGGTCTTCACGGGCGTGCTGGTGCTGGTCGGCGTGATCTCCGGCATGAGCCTGGTGATCGGCGGGGTCGGCATCATGAACATCATGCTGGTGGCCCTGACCGAGCGGCGGAAGGAGATCGGGCTCAGGCGGGCGGTGGGCGCGGATCGCGGCGCCGTGATGACCCAGTTCCTGGTCGAGGCCGTGGTGCTCAGCCTCTTCGGCGCGCTGATCGGGCTGATCTTCGGCGGCGGGCTCGCGCAGGCGCTGGCCTGGGGCGTGCCGCTGGTCTACCGCGACTGGGTCGGCGTGGTCTCGCTGCCGGCGGTCGTGCTGGCGGTCGGCTCGGCAGCCTGCGTGGGCGTCTTCTTCGGCTGGTACCCGGCCAGGCAGGCCGCGGCGCTCGACCCGATCCTCAGCCTGAGGGCGGACTAGCCGATGACCGTGGGAGCGGATTAGACGATGCTGCGCTACTTCGAAGAGCTGCGTGAGACCCTCGCCGACCTCGGCGCCCAGCGCGTGCGCGCCTTCTTGACGCTGCTCGGCATCATCCTCGGCGTGGGCACGCTGGTGTTCCTCTCGAGCCTGGTGGCGGGCGCCGAGGAGTTCTTGAAGTACGGCGTGCAGCACGCCTCGGGCTCGGACCTCGTCTCGGTGGTGCCGCAGTACGACCCGGACGCCGACGCGATGCGCGAGATCGACCGCTACGACGCGCGCGCGCTCGCGCGGGCGACCGCGCCCGAAGGCGCGATCGTGCTCGGGCGCTACGTGAAGGCCGTGAACTTCGGCGATCGCTGGGGCCAGCGCGTCTTCGCGGTGGGCTCGCTGCCCGACTCGCAGGCGATGTACGGCCTGACCGTCGCGCAGGGCCGCTTCCTGGCCCAGGCCGACGTCTGGGCGCAGTCGAGCGTGGCGGTGCTGGGCAGCCAGGCGGTCGCGGACCTGCTGCCGGCAGGCGTCGCGCCGCTCGGCCAGCAGGTCAAGCTCAAGGGTCACCGCTTCACGGTGGTCGGCGTGCTCGCGGCCAAGCCGTCGCAGAACAAGGGCAACAACTGGAAGTGGGACACCTCCGTGCTCGTGCCCGAGCCGGTCTGGCGCCAGCGCTTCGCGACCAGCCAGAAGGTCGATGAGATCGTGGTGAAGCTGCCGCCCGCGGCCGGGCTCGACGACGCCCCGGGCTTGCTCGTGCGCAAGATCGAGGCGGTGATGGGGCTCCGGCACCGCGACGCCAAGGACTTCGAGGTGCGCGATCCGTCGAAGGAGTCCCGCGAGGGCGAGATCATCGGGCTGATCATGATCGGGCTCGAGCTGGCGATCGCCGGCGTGTGCCTGGGCGTGGGCGGCATCAACATCATGAACATCCTGATGGTGACGGTGGCCCAGCGCCGCCGCGAGATCGGCATCCGGCGCTCGATGGGCGCGACCAAGGGCTCGATCCAGCGCCAGTTCCTGGTCGAGGCCGGCGCGCTCGCGGCGATCGGCGGCGTGTTGGGGATCCTGGCGGGCAACCTGGGGGCCTGGCTGGCCTCGCTGATTTTCACGCAGCTGATGGGCTACTGGCCGTTCGTGCTGGCGCCCTTGCAGATGGCGCTGGGCTTCACCGCCGCCGTGGGCACGGGCCTGGTGTTCGGCTGGTACCCGGCCCGCCAGGCGGCGGAGTTGAAGCCGATCGACTGCCTGCGCGCGGACTGAACAACTTCGCGGAAATCCGTGGTGGAGGTCAGCCCCGCGGGAGGTGCTCGAGCAGCCGCGCCACGTGCGTGCGGATCGCCTCGTCGGCCGGCGCCAGCGCCATCGCGCGCTCACCCGCCGCCAGCGCCTCCGCGGCGTGGCCCGCCTGCGCGAGCGCCTGGCTCTGCCAGAACCAGCCGTCGGCCTTGCCCGGTTGCTGGGCGACCGCGTGCTTGAGCGCCTCGAGCGCCTGCGTCGGCCGCTGCATCTTCATGAACGTCACGCCCAGGTGGAGCCAGCTGTGCGACTGGTTCTCGTCGGCCTCCACCGCGTCGAGGTAGCAGGTCGCTGCCTCTTTCAGCTTGCCCATGTACGCGAGCGTCTGGCCGAGGTTGTGCAGCAGCTGGGCCTTCTGCCCGGCCGGCGCCTCGGCGACGGCCTGGCGCAGCAGGCGCTCGGCCTCGTCGAAACGGCCGGCCTTGTAGTGCTCGTGCGCCTCGGCGCCGTAACGCTGCCAGGCGGCGGGCGCGGGCCGGGCGGCCGGCGGCGGGGCCGGGGTGGGCGGCTGCACCTCGGGCGCCTTCTTGCGCGCCTCGACGATCGCCGACATCCGCGCGATCGCCTTCGGCAATAGCTCCGTGAGTTCGCCCGGCCCATTCGCTTTCAGGATCACCGCGAACCGGTAATAGGATTTCTGCGCGTCGTCGTGCCGACCGAGCAGGAACTCCATCTCGCCCTTGTTGAACCAGATGATCGGCTCGCCGGGCGCGTGCGCCAAGGTCTCCTCGTAGGCGGCGATCGCCTCCTCCGAGCGGCCCAGCCGCGCCAGCGTGACGCCGCGCGCGCCCAGCGCGTCCACCAGCGCGGGGTCGAACGCGAGGGCCGTGTCGAACGCCTGGAGCGCGTCTTCCAGGCGCTCGAGCGCAAGCAGGCTGTCGGCCAGCTCGTACCAGAGCGCGCCCAGGTCCATGCGCGAGAGATTCGGATCGTTGGGCGCCATCACGATCCCGCGCTCGTACGCGAGGACGGCCTCGGCGTGGTTGCCGAGCGCGCGCATGATCATCGCCCGGCCTGTGAAGCCGAGCGGCATGAGCGGCTGGATCATGAGCAGCTCGTTGTAGACCGCGAGCGCCTCTTCGAGGCGATCGGCGGCGATCAGGGCCTGGCCTTGAAGGACGAGCTCGACTTCGCGCATGGACATCGTTAGGGTGACATGCCCAGCCACCGAGACCGGCAAACAGGCTAGCGTCGACGCTCCGGCGAGCGCTGGCAAAGGCCGTTCAGGTGGGTTCGCAGCTGGTCGGCCGTGAACTGGTGCACCCGGCCACGCGCCAAGGCTTCCGCGGCATCGGGCGGCATGCCCAGCTCGGCGACGAGGTCGGCCGCGCCGAGGCGCCGGACCGCGATGATGCGCATGATGCGGTGGGCGAGCTCGGCGCGCGAGACGCCGGTGAAACCCAGAAATTCGACTCCCATACCTGAAACTCCCAACGATCTGAACGAACCGGACGGTTACCGGTAGTAGGGGTACTGGGGCTGCTGACCGCCCCTGAAAGCGTTCTGGAAAGACTGGGCGATGCCCTGGACCTGGCCCACGAGCTGCTGGACGGTCTGGCCGACCTGGTTCGTGGTCTGGTTGATCTGGTTGGCGAGCTGCTGGCTCTGCGCCTGGACCTGCGCGGCCTGCGCGTTCGGGTAGTAGGTGGGCTGCGGCGGATAGTACGCGGGCTGGGGCGGATAGTACTGCGGCTGCGGCTGGTACACCGGCTGCTGGGGCTGCGGGTAATACTGCGGCTGCGGGTAGGCGGCCACCTGCGGCTGGCTCACCGCCTGGCTGACGCTCTGGCTGACGTTCTGGACCATGGCCTGCAGCTTGGTGCGCAGCGAGGACATCGTGGCTGTGAACTGGTCCTGCTGGTACACAGGCGCCTGCGGCGGCGGGTAGTAGGCCGGCTGCTGGGTCTGCGGTTGGTACGCCGGCTGCGGCGGAACGTACGCGGGCTGGGGCGCCACGTAGCCGCCGGGCTGGCGGGCGTACGGGTTCTGGGCCGTGTAGTAGTTCAGCAGGCGGCTCATCTCGACTCTCCTCACAGCGCCGCTCCCGGCGCCTTGATCCCGTTGTCGCCGGATCGACGCCGATTTCGGTTAGGGATTGGTGAAGCCGATCTTAAAAGGACTTGAAGATTTCCACCCGCTCCGGATCCGCTCCGTTTGGCTCGCGGCGGCCCGGGGAATACAGCCCTGGACGGCGTTTTCCGGGAAGATCCGCGTGGCCGCGTTCATCGACGTTCCCCAATTTCTATATATCGATCCGTTCGAGATCCAGTGCTGGCCTCCGCAGGAGGTGGACGACGTCCTCACGAAGATGGGCGTCGAATACCCTGATCTGCTGGATGCCATCGCCGGCCTGCTGGTCTCGCGCTCGCCGCGCTTCGCCCAGGATCTGTGCCCGTTCCTGGACTCGTACATGCACGATCACAACTTCCAGACGCCGCTCGCGCCGGCCGATGAAGCGCGTTTGCGCGCGATGATCGCGGCGCCCGAGACGATCGTGGTGACCGAGTTCGCGAGGCTCGCGCCGCTCGTGCTGCAGAAGGCCACGACGCTCGCCACCGAGACCTTCGTGCAGAAGCGCCCGAGCTGGGTGCTCAAGGCGCTGCCGCACCTCGGCATGATCCGCGGGCTGGTGGGCGTGGGCGAGCGGCCGGCCGTGCCGGACTCGCCGTTCGACTAGATCGGAAATCGGAGCTTTCCTGTGGTCATGAAGCTTTTCAAGCGCGCCGACGCGCCGCCCCGCTCGCTCGGCAAGGACCTCGCGATCTTGGTCGGCACCTTCATCTTCTTTCAGGTGCCGCTCGTCGTGGGGATGCTCTACCACCTCATGTTCCAGGTCACGACCATCACCTGCGTGCGCGACGCCCAGGGCGGCGGGGACTGCGTGATCGAGCGTCAGGTGGGCTTCACCCGTTCGACCGACCGCGTCGCGATCGCGGACGTCCGCGCCGTCGAGGTCGCGATCGAGATGAGCGGGAAGCAACGTGATCGGGAGGCGGGCGCGATCGAGCTGGTCCTGGCCGACCGGCGCGTGCGCCTGTCGCCCGATGCCGGCATCGGGGCGCTGCTCGACTGGCGCAAGGAGACCGCCCGGCGCCTCGACGCCTTCGTGCGCGCCAAGGGGCCCGCGACGCTCACGACGCGCGACATGCCGCCCACCTTCGAGGCGAACCTGCTCGCGTCGCTGATCCAGCTCCTTCAGCTGCTCGCGGGCTTCCTGGTGTTCGCCGTCCTGTTCAACATCGTGCTGCGCAAGGGCGCGGGCCTCGGCTTCCGCCGAGGCTGAGGTCGGCGCCAGGCTCGTCAGGCCCCGGCGGGCCCTTCGGCGAGGACGGCGAGCGGCGTGCGCGGCCCCTCGAGCCCCGCCCGGTCCAGCGCGGCGACCGCCATCGCCTCGACCTCCGGGCCGATCAGGGTGAAGCGCTTGTCGGCCGGCAGCACCTCGAGCGACCATTCCGCGCCGCGGCGCGTGTAGACCGCCCACTGGTGCGCGGCCTCCTCGCCCTGTGGCGTCCAGGTCACCACGCGCCCGCCGGCGCGGGTCACGGGGCCCGCCGCCACGGTCGGGGCCTCGGGCGGCTTGCCGTTGGCGTCGAGCCAGGGCGTCGCGGGTGGCAACGCGGGCTGCTGGTAGGTCGTCGCGGCGAGGTCGGCCGCGAGCCCGCCGCGGCCGGAGAGCAGCGGCTTGAGCGAGTAGTGGACGTGGCCCGAGGTGCCCGGGGCCTGCCGGCTGATCGCGATCTGGCGGCTGATCTCCTCGGCCTTCCAGGCGCTGGCCGAGCCGTCCGCCACCTTGCTCGTGAACATGCCGGCCCACATGTGGCGGCCCAGCGTGTTCTGCTCGTTCCACCACTGCAGGAGCTTGGGGAAGCTCTGGGCGGGCTTGTCGATCGGCCAGTAGAGCTGCGGGGCGAAGTAGTCGAGCCAGCCTTTTGTCAGCCACAGCTTGGCGTCCGCGTAGAGCTTCTCGGTGGGGTCCATGCCGGTGATGCCGGCCGGGTGGCCGGGCTTCCAGATGCCGAAGGGGCTCACGCCCACCTTTACGTGCAACTTCTCGGCGTGGACTTCCTTGTACATGCGCTCGACGAAGCGGTCCACGTTGTTGCGGCGCCAGTCGTCGCGGTTGAGCGTGCCGCCGGCCGCCACGTACTTCTTCCAGCTCGCGTCGTCCGGGAAGGGCACGTCGTTGCCCTTGGGGTCCTTCACGGGGTAGGGGTAGAAGTAGTCGTCGATGTGGACGGCGTCGATGTCGTAGCGCTTGACCACGTCGCGCATCACCTTGATCGCGTGGTCCTGCACGCCCTGCTCGCCGGGATCCATCCACTGGTAGGCGCCATACTTCTTCACCCACTCGGGGTGGGTCTTCGAGATGTGGTTGGGCGCCGTGGGCGGGGCCTGACCGTCGGCCTCGAGCAGGCGCGCGCGGAAGGGGTTGAACCAGGCGTGCAGCTCCATGCCACGCGCGTGGGCCTCTTCGACCGCGAAGGCCAGCGGGTCGAATTCGCCGTCGGGCGCCTGGCCCATCTTGCCGGTGAGGAACTCGCTCCAGGGCTCGTGGGGCGACTTGTAGAGCGCGTCGCCGGCCGGGCGCACCTGCATGACCACGGCGTTGAGGCCGAGGTGCTTGGCGCGGTCGAGCATCGACGTGAGCTCGGCCTTCATCTGCTGGCTGGTCATGCCTGGCTTGCTCGGCCAGTCGATGTTCTTGACCGTCGCGAGCCAGGCGCCGCGGAACTCGCGGACGGCGGGCGGCGGCCCGTCGGTGGCGCGCGCGCGGCCCGGCCCCTTCGGCGCGGGGCCCGGCGCTGGCTGCGTGCGCCCGAGACCGCCCCAGGGGCGGCGGGAGGCACGGGGCGGCTGGGACGGGGGCGTGACGCGCTGCATGGCGGGCTCCGGCGGACGAGGGACCAGGACGGTTATCGCGCGGCGGGCCGGCCGGGCTTCTTAACTGGGTGTTAAGACAGGGTCAAGGAATAGTCGGAAGGGAGCTGAGCGCGCCGCGGGTTGAGGATCGGGCCCGCTCATGGGATCGTTTTTCTCGGCGATGGCGTCGGTTTTTCGGCGGAGGAGGGCATGCCGATGGCGGGCGTGGTGACGGCGGTGAGTCGCAACGCGGCGCATGCGCTCGGCAAGCCGGGCGTGGCTGCGATCGTGCTGGTGGCGGGGCTCGGCGTGGCGGGCGACGCGCATGCGGGCGCGACCGTGCAGCACCGCTCGCGGGTCGCGCGCGATCCGAGCCAGCCCAACTTGCGGCAGGTGCACCTGATCCACGCCGAGCTGCATGAGGCCCTGCAGGCCGCCGGCTTCGCGGTGGGCGCCGGCAATATGGGCGAGAACGTCACGACCCGCGGGATCGATCTGCTGGGGCTGCCGGCCGGCGCGCGGCTGCACCTGGGCGCCACGGCGGTGGTCGAGCTGACGGGCCTCAGGAACCCCTGTGCGCAGCTCGACGGGCTCGCCCTGGGGCTCATGCAGGCGGTGCTGGGCCGCGACGCGCAAGGCGGCCTGGTGCGCAAGGCCGGCGTGATGGGGGTCGTGGTCGTGGGCGGCGAGGTGCGGGCGGGGGATGCGATCCGGGTGGCGTTGCCGCCGGGGCCATATCGGCCGCTGGCGCCGGTCTAGGGAGCGAGGGGCCCGAAGGGCGGTGAGGGGGCGCGAGGCTACTGCGCCGATGGCACGCCGAAGATGCGCTGGCCGACCGCGTGCCGGCCGTCCTCCGTGATGACCAGGCTCAGAAACTGCGGCATCTCACTCGGGATGACCACCATGAAGAGCACCATGGTCACCACCGCAGCCGCCACGATGCTCCAGTTCTTCTCGATGAACAGGCCGGTCAGCTGGGCCAGCAAGACGCTGATCGCCCGGGCGTAGACGAAAACGCGATGGCGCTCGATGTCGCTACACATGATTGGATCCCTCCTTCATCAGGCGGGCCATCCGTTGGCCCACGCTATTCCTGACGTGATGATCGGGAGTCCGGTTCTCGATATTGATAACGAGCGCCTAACGACTTTTCGGCCGCGATCACCGCGCGGCGCGGCTCAGACGCAACAGGCCCTTCAACGCCCGGCATACCGCAGCGCGGCGAGCCAGCCGCGCACGAGCGCCGCCTCGTCCGCGCTCAGGCTCGCGCGCGAGAGCATGCGCCGCAGCGTGTGCAGCTTGCTCGCGCGCTCCCTGGGCTTGAGCAGCCCGGCGGCGTCCAGGTGCTCCGCGAGCACGCCCGCGAGGTCCGCGATGCCGGCCTCGGCGGCGAGCGCCGTGGGCGCGAGCCCCTGTGGGACCGCCGCGCGGCGCCACTCGTAGAGCAGCACGGCCGCGGCCTGGGCCAGGTTGAGGCAGGTGTCGGGCTCGCCGTCGATCGTCACGAGCTGGTGGCAGCGGCGCAGCTCGGCGTTCGAGAGACCGCGCTTCTCGGTGCCGAACACCAGCGCGACTTCGCCTGCGCCCGCGTGGGCGGCGGCGATCGCCGCCCCCGCCGCAGGCTCCACCGCCCGCCGGTCCACGCTGGCCTGGCGGCGCGCCGTGGTGCCCACCACCAGCGTGGCGCCGGCGATCGCCGCGTCGAAGTCGGCGACCACCGTCGCGGCCTCGAGGATCGCGTCGTGGCCCGCCGCGAGCGTGCGCGCGCGCTCGTGGGTGGGGCTCACGCCGCCCGCGAGCACCAGGCGGCTGAAGCCGAAGGTGCCCATCGCGCGCGCGACCGAGCCCACGTTGTCGGGCAGGGAGGGGGCGATGAGCACGATGCGGGTGCGGGCGATCAGCGGGTTGACATCCTCTCCGGCCTCTTGGCCGGAGATTCCCGGTCTGGCCGACATCAGCCGGCCTCCCGATGGGTTCCTGCTTCGTCGGGAGGCTCGCGCCCTATCCCTCCACAGGCTTGGACGGCATGCCCTGCCGTCACACTTCCACCCTGGCCTATAGCCAGGATATTCCGCGCCGCATTGAGATCCGCATGCTCGGTGTGGCCGCACGACCGGCAGACGAACACCGCTTGGCTTTTGCGGTTGCCTGCCTCCGTGTGGCCGCATGCGGCACAACGCTGGCTCGTGAACGATGGATTCACCAGCACCAGCATCCCGCCTCGCTCGGCCAGCTTGTAATCGAGCAAGACCTTGAACTGGTGCCATCCCTGGTCGAGGATCGCACGATTGAGTCCGGCCTTGGCCTTGACGTTCGTGCCAGGTGCCTCGACCGTGCCGGCCGCCGACGCGCTCATCTGCTTGACCGCCAGGTCTTCCATCACCACGGTGCCGAAGCGCCTGGCGATGGTGGTGCTGGCCTTGTGCAGGAAGTCCTGGCGGACGCGCCGCTCTCGGCGCCGTAGCTTCCCTAACCGGCGCCGCTGCTTGGCCCGGTTCTTCGAGCCCTTCTGCTTGCGGGCGAGCGCTCGCTGCGCCCGCGCCACCCGCCGCCTGGCACGGGCGAAGGCATGAACTGGCTCGACCGGCGTGCCGTCGGAGAGCGTGGCGAACCGCGCCACCCCGAGGTCCAGCCCCACCGCAGGCAAATCGGACGGTGCTGGTGCTACGACTTCCTGCTCGGTCTGGATGCTCACGAACCAGTGCTCGCCCTCCCGTACGACGGTGGCCTGGGCGATGGTACCCGCGATCGGACGGCTGGCCCGGAAGCGCAGCCAGCCGACCTTCGGCAGCCAGACCCTTCCCCAGCCATCAGGCGAGAGTTCGGCTTTGACGCTCATCGGGTAGCGGAAGCCATCGCCATCGCCCTTCTTCTTGAACCGCGGAAAGGCCTTCTTGGCCGCATCACCCGCCTTGCGGAAGTAATCCTTGAAGGCCCGGTGGAGGTCCTTTACGCCCTGCTGCAGTGGGTGGACGTGGATGTCCGCCAGCCAGGGCGTGGTCTCGTCGTGTCGCCAGGCCGTGATCCAACGGCACATCTCGCCGTAGCTGGCCGTTCGCTCGCCGGCTTCGAGGCGCCGCTTGTTCTCGGCGAGGGCATGGTTCCAGACCCAACGGCGCGCACCCGCGAACTGCGCGAGCGCGCGGCGTTGCTCGCCCGTGGGCTCGATTCTGAAACGAAACGCTTTGCGCCGAATCATCGCGACATCGTACATTTGTTCGAGTTTGGGGTCAAGCGATTTCTTGGGTCGATACGCCTTTCCAAAGATTGGGCTCCGCCCGAAACGGCCGCGGATGACGGCATCGAGCCGTCGCCCGCGGCGCGCTATCCTTCCCCGGCGTGAACGCCGGGGCCTGCCGCGCACTTTGGTCATAAACGCCATGCTACGATACGGGCACTTTGAAGGAGGAGCCATGAAGCACCAGGTGCAGCTGACGGAACGGCAGCTCGAGATCGTCCGCGATCTGCTCGAGGAGCGCCTCGAGGACATCGATGAGGACATCGCGCACTTCGAGGAGCACCCGGATGAGCTGAGTGCGCAGAACGAGGGCGACGAGGAGCCGCTCGCGATCTCGGACTACGAGGGCTACCGCGACGAGGTCCAGACCCTGCTGAGCAACCTGCCGGACGTCGAGGGCTAGCCGGCCCGGCGAGCCCGGGCCGCATCGCTAGATCGCGAACTTCAGGCCGAGGACGTCGCCGCGGCCGTTGCCGCCGAACGTCCCCTCGAGCTGCGGCGAGAACTTGTAGCCCAGCTCGAGCCCCGACGGCCCGATCACCCCGCGGCTGGTCACGCCGGCCACGATGTTCCCGCGCAGCGTGAGCTGCGGCGTGAAGGCGTAGGCCAGCGCGACGCCCACCATCGGCTCGAAGCCGCCCAGCGTGAAGCCCGTGCCGCCGCCCTGCGCGCCGACCAGCAGGTCGATCGTGGGGCGCTGGCTGCCGCCGCGCAGGAGCTTGTACAGGAACCGGACGTCGACGCTGCTGGACTTGCTGAGGACGAAGCCGGTGCCGAGCGAGGCGCCGAGCGACATGTCGGCGTTCAGCGGCGCGTCGAACGAGAGGCTCACGCCGTTGCCGAGCCCGAGCCCGAGGTAGGGGCGCGCGCCGAAGTCGGCGCGCGGCAGGCTGGAAGCCTGCGCGGGCGTGGCGGCGGCTGCGAGGATGGCGAGGGCGAGGGCGACGGAGCCGAGGCGGTGGTGCATGGCGGGATACTCCTCGATGAGGCCGGGCGCGGATCGCGGCCCGGCGCGGCGCGGACCATCATACACACGGGGCGCCGACCGGTCGATGGGCGGTTGGCACAACCGCGCTGTTAGACCCTTGTTAGCGCGTGACGGGTAGATAAGGATCGGCTCCCCGTCCTGCTGCGCCCCGAGGTACCCGTGCCGCGAACCCGCCTCGTCCTCCTTCTCGCTTGCCTCGTCGCGTCCGCCTGCCAGGCGACGCCCGCGCCCCAGGCGCCCTCCGCCTCGACCGTCGGCGTGTCGCAGAGCGGCGCTTCGCGCGCGGCCACGCCGAGGCAGGCGCCGGCCAGGCCCGCACCCAAGCTGGCCCACGACGGCGGCATCGTCTACATGGCGCCGCTCGACGCGATCGCCGACCCCGCCAAGAAGACCCTGGCCGCGACGCTCGGCACCGAGCTCGCCGTCGGCCTGCGTGCGGAGCGCACGATGCGCGACGCCGAGCTGATCGCGGGCGGTAGCCTGATCGGCCTGGATGGGGCCACCTTCCGCCTGCTGGGTGAGGAAGACGACGAGGAGGATGGCGGCGAGGCGATCCCCGAGCCAGGCGAGAGTGACGAGCCCACCCAGACGCCGCGTCCGTCGGCGTCGCCCTCCAGCGGGAGCGGCGAGGCGGATGACGGCCAGGACGAGGATGACGACGCGCGGGGCACGCCCGCGCCCGACGGCACGCCCGACGTCGACGACGATGACGACGACGATGACGACCATGACGCAGAAGAAGAAAAGGCCGAGGAGGCCGCGAAGGAAGCCTGGAAGCAGCTGTCGAGCGAAGAGCGCAACCTGATCGAGAAGAGGCTGGAAGGCCGTGAGGCGAAGGTGCTGGCGAAGCTCGCGGCGAAGCTGGAGCGGAAGAAGAAGGCGTACGCGAAGCAGGGCGCCGACGCGGTGGTGTCGGGGGCTGACGGCGGCAAGGACGTGACGAGCAGCTTCACCCTCGGCAACGCCGCGCGCACGCGCAAGGTGACCGTGGTGCGCAAGTTCGACGCGACCGGCACGCTGGTGCAGTCGGTCCAGACCCTGGGCGGCACCGCCGATGGCGTGGCCTTCTCGGCCGAGCGCTCGCGCACGATCAACCCGGACGGCAGCATCGGCATCGTGAGCGACACGCGCATCACGCTCGACGGCCAGGCGCGCACGATCCACTGGGAGAAGACCATCGCGCCCGACGGCACGCTGAGCGCCACCGGCACGCTCACGCGGGCGGACGGCACGGTCGTGAAGCTCAGCTCCTCGGGCACCGAGGACGGCACCGAGACCATCGCCGGCCAGGACGCGGGCGTGACGATCAAGCTGACGGCCGACGTGGCCGCGGGCTCGGCGACGGCCACGGTGGAGGCGGGCGAGGCCGGCAGCGCCACGGTCAAGCTCGACGCCGACGATGAGGACGACGACGAGGGCGACGTCGACGACGACGAAGACGACGAGGATGAGGTCGACGATGAAAGAGACGACGAAGGGGAGTAGGGCCACGCGCGTGGGGTTGTTAGACCCACGTTAGTCCGCCCGCCGTACCGTGATGACGTGGGCAGGGTCCCGATTCCCTGTAGCTCGAACCCTTCCAAACGGGGGACCCTGCCCACATCACCCACCCACTCCCGCGAGGACGCCGCCATGCACGAGTCGCTCAGCCTTCCCACCCGGCCGGCGTTCTTCTTCGGCCTTTACCTGGCCGAGAGTCTCTGCTGGTCCACCGGCGCCAGCTGCCTGCCGGATGGCCCGCCGGGCGAGCCCACCGGCGCCGCGCCGCCCGACCGCGCGGCGCGCTGACCGACCTTCTGGACCCGCTACCCCCTTCCCCGCTACCCCCTTCCCCGATTCCCCCGATAGACCTGACAAGGAGCCCTGGATCCATGACACTCTCTCCCACCATCCTCCAAATCACGCTGGCCACGAGCCTGAGCCTCTCGCTGCTGGCGGGCTGCGTCCAGCCGCCCGGTGCGATCGGCCCGCGGCCGGGCGCCCCGACGGCCGCCAGCCAGCCGGCGAAGCCGGCCGCCCCCGTGGCGACCAAGCCGGGCACCGCGATCCAGCCCGCGAAGCCGGGAACGGCGGCCGCGGCGCTCAGCGGCGCGCTCGCCGCCATCAAGGACCCCTCCAAGCAGGCGGTGGCCGCCACGCTCAGCAACGAGCTGAGCGCCAGCCTGCGCGCCGAGCGGACGATGCGCGACGCCGAGCTGCTGGCCGGCGGTGTGCTGACCGGCGTGGGTGCCGGCATGTACACGCTGATGGGCGAAGGCGACGACGAGGACAACGACGGCGACGAGGCCGAGGACGACGAGGACGAGGCCGAAGGGGACGATGAGGCCTCCGGCGCCGCCGATGGTGACGACGAGGACGGCGACGAAGGCGACGAAGACGCCGACCAGGATGGCGACGACAAGGCCGGCGAGGCCGCCGAGAAGGCCGCCGAGGAGGCTGCGAAGGCCGCCGAAAAGGCCCTGGAGAAGGCCGAGAAGCGCGCCGAGAAGGACGCGAAGGAGGCCTGGAAGGCCCTGCCGAAGGAAGCGCGCGAGCTGATCAAGAAGATGCTCGAGGGCCGCGAAGCGAAGCTGCTGGCGAAGCTGGCCGGCAAGCTGGAGCAGAAGAAGAAGGCGTTCGCCAAGCAGGGCGCCGACAACGTGGCGACGGCCGCCGACGGCGGCAAGGACGTGACGAGCACCTTCACCCTCGCCAACGATGGCGGCACGCGCACGGTGACGGTGGTGCGCAAGTTCGACGCGACCGGCATGCTGGTGCAGTCGATCCAGACCCTGAGCGGCACCGCCAATGGCACGACCTTCTCGGCCCAGCGCGTCCGCACCATCGGCGCCGACGGCGCGATCAGCATCGTGAGCGACGCGAGCATCACGCTCGACGGCCAGGCGCGCACGATCCACTGGGAGAAGACCATCGCGCCCGACGGCACGTTGAGCGCCACCGGCACGCTCACGCGGGCGGACGGCACGGTCGTGAAGCTCAGCTCCTCGGGCACCGAGGACGGCACCGAGACCATCGCCGGCCAGGACGCGGGCGTCGCGATCCAGCTCGCGACGGACGTGGCCAGCGACTCGGCGACGGCCACGGTGCAGGCGGGTGACGCCGGCAGCGCCACCGTCGCGCTCGACGCCGACGAGGAAGACGAAGACGAGGAAGACGAAGACGAGGACGACGCCGACGAAGACGACGCCGACGAAGACGACGCCGACGACAAGGACGCCGACGACAAGGACGATGGCGACGACGACAAGGACGATGGCGACGACGACCAGGGCGATGACGACGCGGATGACGACGCGGCCGACGCGGACGACGACGCGAGCGGTGCCGAGGACGACGACGACAAGGACGACGACAAGGACGACGACGACGCCGCCGACGACAAAGACGACGACGACGACGACGAAGCCGACCTCGGCTGATCGTCCCGCCTGACAGGAGGCCGCCGGATCCCCCGATCTGGCGGCCTCGTCACGTCGGGTACCGCGTGGCCCCGCCGCGCACGGGGAATAATCCCGCTGACGACCCACCGCGCCCAGGCCCCGATGAACCGACCGATCCTCCGACGCAAGCTCACGCCGCCGCCGCCCTGGGACGGCGCGGTCGTCCGTCCGCGCCTCGCGGCCACCCTCGACGCCGCCCTCGCCGAGGGCCGCCACGTCGTGCTGTGCGCGGGCACGGGCTACGGCAAGACCTCGCTGCTCGCGGACTGGGCGCGCCGCCAGGACTGCGCCTGGCTGACGCTCGACGCCGAGGACGCCGACCTCGACGCCTTCCTCGCCTACCTCGTCGCCGCGTGCGAGCGGGCGCTGCCGGGCTTCGCGACCGAGGCGCGCAGCATGCTCGGCCGCGCCCGCGAGCGCGAGGGCGCGATCGCCGCGCTCTCCTCGCTGATCGCCGACCTCGACGAGCAGTGCGACCGTCCGCTGCTGCTCGTGCTCGACGACTACCACCGGGCCGCCTCGCCCACCCTCGACGCGCTCGTCGCGCGGCTCATGCAGTACCTGCCCGAGCGGGTGCGGCTCGTGCTCGCGGCGCGCAAGCCGCCCGAGGTGGAGCTCGCCGCCCGCCAGGCACGCCGCGAGCTGCTGCTGCTCGACGAGCCGGCGCTCGCCTTCGACCTCGACGAACTGCTGGCGCTGCGGCCCGAGCTCGACGACCGGGCGCTCGCCGAGCTGCTCGCCACCACCGGCGGCTGGCCCGCCGCGATGGGCATGACCCCCGCCCTGCTCGACGCCTACCTCGAGGAGCAGCTGCTCGCCGGCCAGCCCGCCGAGACGCGCGCCTGCCTCCAGCGCCTGGCGCTGCTCGACGCGATCGAGCCGGCGCGCTGCGAGGACGTGCTCGGCGTGCCGCTCGGCGCCGAGCTCGTCGCCGCGCTGCGCCGCGAACGGCTGCTCTTCCCGCACGGCGTCGACCAGTACGTGCTGCACCCGGCGCTGCGCACCATGCTGCGCCGGCGGCTCGACGCCGAGCTCGAGCGGCCGGCGCGCCAGGCGCTCCTGCGGCGCGTGGGCGACCATTACTGGCGCGCGGGCCAGGCCGCGACGGCCCTGCGCTTCTGGATCGACGCGGGCGAGGCGGCCTGGGCCGGCGAGCGGCTGGTGGACGTCGCCGAGACCTGGCTCGCGGACGGCCGCCTGGAGGCGCTCGCGAGCACGCTCGGCGCGCTGGGCGAGGAGGCCGATCGCCCCGAGCTGCTGATGGTCCAGGGCGAGCTGCACCGGCGCTGGGGCGACTTCGCACGCGCCGACGCCCTGCTCGAGCAGGCCGTGGCGGCCTTCGGCCCCGGGCCCGGGCCGCTCGGGCGCGCGCTCGCGCGGCTGCGCCAGGCCCAGGTGGCGGCCAGCTGCGGCAACGTGGCGCTCGCGCGCGAGCGGCTCGCCGAGGTGGGGCCGGCCGCGGAGGCCTCGCCGCGCTGCAGGGTCGACGCGCGGATCGTGGAGGGCGGCCTGGCGCTGCTATCGGGCGACACCGAAGGGGCGATCGGCCACTTCCAGGCCGCGCTCGAGGCCGGCAAGCGCCTCGGCGACCCGTACGCCGAGGCCCGCGCGATCCACAACCTGGGCGTCTGTTACACCCGCCTCGGCGAGTTCGCGGGCGCTCTCGACTGCTACGACGCCGCGATGCGACCGGCCCAGGCCGACGGCACGCCGGCGGTCTGGATGACGCCGATCAACCGCGCGCTCGTGCTCGCCCAGCTCGACCGGCTCGACGAGGCGCGCGAGGCGGCCGAGGCGGCGCTCGCGCTGGTGCGCCGCTTCCGGCTGAGCCGCGAGGAGGGCTACGCTTTGCGGATCCTGGGCTACGCGCACCTGAAAGGTGGCGCGCTCACGCAGGCGGCCGCCTGCTTCGAGTCCGCCGAGCTGCAGGCGCGGCGCACCAACGACGCGCTCGGGCTCGCCTATTCGCTGAACTTCCGCGCCGAGCTCGCGGTGCTCGAGGGCGACGCGCAGGCCGCGGCCCGCTTGTCCGGGGAGGTGGAGCAGGTGGTCGGCGGCGCCGAGGCCTTCCACCATGTGCCTGACTTCGTGCAGGTACGCGCCAAGGCGCACCTGGCGGCCGGCCGGCGCCAGGAGGCCGAGGCGCTGGTCGAGCAGCTGCTCGAGCGCGCGCACCGGCTCGGCTACAAGCACCTGCTGCGCGAGACCGAGCAGCTCGCGAGCGAGGTCGCGGCGGGCGCCGGCCCGCGCGGCGGCTTCCTGGCGGCGCCCGAGCCCGAGCCCGAGCTGCTCGTGCGCTGCTTCGGCGGGCTGCGCGTCGAACGCGGCGGCGTGGAGGTGGGCGATCGCGAGTGGCAGACCGCCCGCGCCCGCTTGCTCTTCGCCTACTTCCTGTTCACGCCGGAGGGCGCCACCAAGGCCCACCTGCTCGAGGCGGTCTTCCCGCGCGAGGCCGTCTCGAACGACCTCATGAACATGACCCTCATGCGCCTGCGCAAGGCGCTCGAGCCGCACCTCGGCCGCGGCCAGCCCTCGCGCTTCATCCTGCGCCTCGACGGGCGCTACCTCTTCAACCGCCAGGTGCCGATCGCCCTCGACACGCGCGACTTCGAGCAGGCGCTCAAGGCCGCGCGCCTGGCCTGTGACGCGGCCGAGGAGCGCGCCCTGCTCGAGCGCGCGCTCGCGCTCTACGTGGGTGACTTCCTGGCCGGCGCCGACGATGAGTGGATCGTGGCGCTGCGCCACGGGCTCCAGGACCAGGCCCTGGGCGCGGTGCGGCGGCTGCTGGCGCTCGACGACGGGCGGGACGCGGAGCGGGGCGTCGCGCTCTTGCGCCGGGCGCTCGAAATCGACCCGGTGTCGGAGGAGTTCAACCGCGAGCTGATCCTGCGGTACCTGGAGGCGGAGGAGCCGCACCGGGCGCTGCAGCATTACCGGCTGGTGGAGCAGCGCTTCAAGGACCTGCTCGACGCCCCGCCGCCGGCGGATCTGGCCTCGCTGGTGGGCCGCCCGTAACCCGGTTCCCCGCGGCGGGGCGGGAGAGCGCCCGGGCTACAGCCGGCGGTCGCGGAAGAAGGTCCAGAAGGCCTCGGAGGCCGAAGGGCCGACCGGGTCCACGTGCGTGCCCGCCGCGTCCCCGCCCGGCCAGGCGTGGCCGAGGTCCGTGACCAGCCAGCGCTCGACGACCGAGCGCCCCAGCGGGTCGCGCCAGACCGCCTTCTCCACCGGCCGCGTGCCCGGCAGCGCGGCCACGGTCTCGCGCCCGGCGGGCTCGGCTGGCAGGCCGGACGCGGCGGCCCACTGGCTGGCCAGCTGGTCGGCGTTCAGCGGCACCACGCGGGTGTCCTGGGTGCCCTGGATCACGAGCAAGGGCACCACGCGCTTGCGCGCGCCCATCGCGCCGCTCACCCGCCCCGGCAGCGCGGCCGGGTCCTGTGCGCCCTTCGCCATCGCGGCGAGCGCGGAGTCGACGTCCTTCGCGGCCCCGTAGGCCAGGCCCGCGCAGACGCCGACGGCCGCGAACACGTCAGGGTAGGCCGCGCCGAGCACGGTCGCCATCGCGCCGCCCGCCGAGAGACCGGCCACGTAGACCCGCCGCGCGTCGACGTCGTGCTGGCGGGCGATCGCCTCGACCAGCCCGGCGATCGCCGCGGGCTCGCCGCGGTCGCGGCCCTGGTGCGCGGTCATGAACCAGTTCCAGCAGCGCCGCGGGTTGGCGAGCGCGCTCTGGGTCGGGTAGAGCACCAGGAAGCCCTCGCGGTCGGCGATCGCGTTCATGCGCGTGCTCGTCGCGAACTGGTCGGCGTCCTGCGTGCAGCCGTGCAGCATCACGATCAGCGGTGCCCGCGACCGGCGCGTCGCGGGCACATGGAGCTTGTAGGCGAGGCCCGCGTGGGCCCCCACGATCATCCCGCCGGGCGCGGCGCGGCCGGGGACCGTCACGCCGAGGGCCGCGACGAGCGCGACCCCGAGGGCGGCGCCGAAACGCCGGGTGGGCATGCTAGGCCTGCTTCTTGGGCGCGCGGCGGTTGGCCTTGAAGAACTCCCAGGTCAGCCCGCTGGCGTCGGGGCCCTGCGGATCCGTGTAAGAGCCCGCGGCGTCGCCGCCGGACCAGGCGTGGCCCATCCCGCTCACCACGACCTTCTGGAGCATCACGCGGCCGGCCTTGTCCTTGAAGAACCAGCGCGTGTAACGCTTGCCGTTCGGCGCCTGGCCCTCTTCCTTGCCGTCCGGCAGGGCGTCGAGGCTGTCGTCGTCCTTGCCGTCCGCGGCGAGGTCGTTGGTCTGGGCCCACTGGCCGACCGCCTGGTCGGCGTTCACCGGCGCCACGATGTGGTCGTCGGCGCCGTGGAACACGATGGTCGGCACCAGGCGGGCGTTGGCGCCGGCGGCCTCGAAGGCCTTGCGGCCCGCCACCGCGGGATCCGGGCCGCCCGCGCTCATGGCCTTGCGGCCTTCCATCTCGCTCGACGCCGCGCCGTACTCCAGGCCGCTCGCCACGCCGATCGCCGCGAAGACGTCGGGGTAGGCCGCGCCGAGCACGGCGGTCATCGCGCCGCCCGCCGAGATGCCGGTGGCGAAGACCGCGCCGCGGTCGACGAAGTGCTTCTTCGCGACCTGCTCGACCATGCCGACGATCGCCGCCGGCTCGCCCTTGCCGCGCACCTGGTTCGACGGCGAGAACCAGTTCCAGCACTTGAAGGCGTGCGCGCTGCGCGGCTGGTCGGGATACAGCACCAGGAAGCCTTCCTTCTCGGCGAGCAGGTTCATGCGCGTGCCGGTCGCGAACTGATCGGGGTCCTGCGTGCAGCCATGCAACATGACGACCAGCGGGGCCGCCTTGCCGGGCGCGATCGACTTCGGCACGAAGAGCTTGTAACTGCGATCGCCGAAGGCCTCATGCTGGAGCCCGCCTGCCAGGCTGCGGGCGCCGCCCGTGCCCAGGACCTTCGGGTGGACGGGCTGCACACCACCGCACGCCGCGAGCAGCAGCGCTGCGACCAACCCGTAGCCGAACTTCGTCATCGAGTCCTCCTCGCGCGCGCGCACCGTCGCGCGCGACCTGCCTCGGAAGCCTTGTGCTTCCTTAACGTCGATTAAACCTTTCATGTCGTTTCAAATCCGTTACAACCACCCGGTCCTTAAACTAAGATTAACGTCAGCATGGTGGGGCCTTTACCGAAAGGATCGCAGAGGCATCCCTTCCCCGATCCACCCAGAGGCCTGTTCCTTGCGCGTTACCTGCTCCTGCATCGCTCTCGCCCTGCTCGTCGCCGGTTGCGGCGCGACCGCCCGCCCGACCATGGCCCCGCTCGCCCAGGCCGGCGATCTGGCCAGCCGCGCGAAGGGCAGCTTCACCGCCGGCACCTTCGACGGCCGCGGTTACAAGCTGTACGCGCCCGCCGGCGCCACCGCCGCGCAGCCGCTGGTGGTGATGCTGCACGGCTGCACGCAGGACCCCGACGATTTCGCCAAGGGCACGCGCATGAACCAGCTCGCCGAGAAGGAAGGCTTCCTGGTGCTGTATCCCGGCCAGACCCGCCAGGACCACCCGATGGCCTGCATGCCCTGGTACGAGCCGGCCCACTGGCAGCGCGGCAAGGGCCTCGCCGGCCAGATCGTCGGCATGATCGAGCAGGTCGCGAAGGCCCACAAGGTCGACCGCAAGGCCGTCTACGTCGCCGGCATCTCGGCGGGCGGCGCCTACGCGGGCACGCTGGCCGCGGCCTACCCGGACGTCTTCGCGGCCGTGGGCATCCACTCGGGCCTGGAGTACGGCGCGGCCTCGAGCCAGATGACCGCCCAGATGGCCATGTTCATGGGCGGCCCGAACCCCGACACGGCCGGCCGCCAGGCCTACGAGGCGATGGGCGCGAACGCGCGCGTGCTGCCCGCGATCGTGGTGCACGGCACGGCCGACTACACGGTCGCCGCCAAGAACGCCGACCAGGTCGCCCGCCAGTGGGCCCAGACCAACGACCTCGCCGCCAACGGCCAGGACGACGACGACATCGACGGCACGCCCGACGCGCGCACCACCGAGCAGGCGCCGAACGGCCGCAAGTTCACGCGCCTCGCTTTCCAGGACAAGGCCGGCAAGACGGTCGTCGAGCAGGTGATGGTGGACGGCATGGCCCACGCCTGGGCCGGCGGCGACGCCGCGGGCTCGTACACCGACGCGAAGGGTCCCGACGCGAGCCGGCTGATCTGGGACTTCTTCGCCGCCCACCGGATGGGGGGCAAGGCGACCCCCGCCAAGAAGCGCA
Source organism: Candidatus Sericytochromatia bacterium (assembly GCA_036675505.1). Classification (GTDB taxonomy): domain Bacteria; phylum Cyanobacteriota; class Sericytochromatia; order S15B-MN24; family JAQBPE01; genus JAKFEW01. Next base: position 10,294 of record JAKFEW010000018.1, on the reverse strand, counting down.
CCCGGAAGGCCAAGACGCATGCGTAAGCTCACCGCCCTCGTCCTCGTTACAGCCCTCGCGGGTTGCACCCATGCGCCCGCCCTCGCCCCCGTCGCCAAGCCTGGCGGCATGACCATGCAGGCCGCGCAGGCCGGCTGGGTGGTCACGGCGGCGAGCGTCGAGGCGCTGCGCGGCCGCGTGGACGCGGTGAGCCCGCCCGTGCTCACGCCGCCGGGGGCCGCGGGCCTCTTGTCCGCGGCGAGCTGCCTGGGCGCCGCCGGCCCGCTCGGCGCCTACGGGCCGCTCGGCCTGCTCGGGCCGCTCGGCTCGAACGCCTGGAACGCCAGCCGTTACATGGACCTCGCGGGGAACTGGGAGGGCTGGGCGAAACAGCTGACCCAGCGCGGCGGCCCGCTCTCCGAGCGCGGCCCGCTGGGGCCCGACGGCCCGCTCGGCGCGAGCTACACGACCACCATGCCGAAGATCAGCGACTTCGCGGCCCACCTCGCGGCTGGCGGCCTGTGGACCGCGCTCGGCCCGGTGGGCCCGCTCGGCGCCCTCGGCCCGCTCGGCCCGCTCGGGCCATTGGGCGCACATGGTTACAAGCGCGACGGCCTCGGCCGTTACGTGGACCAGGACGGCCGCGTGCAGCGCAGCGTGGAAGTGAAGTGGGGTGCGGCGTCCCGGCGTTACGAGCTGGTCGAGCGTTACCCTGGCGACACGGCGGCCCAGCTCGCCGACAACGACACCTCGTTCATGGCCGAAGGCGCGATCGACGCTGGCGACGAGGCCGATCGCTACCCGATGACCTCGGCCGCGGGCCAGTACGTGACCATGGTGGTGGTGCCCGAGGCGCAGCTCGACGACTTCGACCTCGAGGTCCTGGACGGCCGCGGCAAGCGCCTCGCGCGCTCGGATTCGCGCGGGCTGGTCGACTTCGTGCAGCTGCGCGCGCTGCCTGGCGAGAAGCTCGAGGCACGCGTCACGCGCCGGTCGCACGGGCACCTGCTGCGGGCCACCTACCGCCTGGTGGTGGTGGGCTCGACGGCGCAGCTCCCGCTGAGCGGGATTGCGGGCAAGCACCAGCTCCCACGCGGGCACTGAGCCGCGCCGACGCCCCGCCCGGGGTCGCTCAGGCGACCACGCGCCGGTCGGCGAAGGCCGGGTTCAGCCAGACCAGCAAGGTGGCGTTGCCCAGTGAGGCCGCGTCGCTGCCCAGGTAGCCCGGGATCAGGCCGTGCACCTGGAAGCCGTTGGCGAGCTGGAAGGACAGCACGGGGTCGCGCCGCAGGCCGGCGACCACCTCGGCGATGTAGCCCTCCGGCGAGAGCTGGCCCGCCTCGGCCGCGTAGCCCGGGATGCGGCCGCCCGTGATGATGCGCTGCAAGTTCAGCTGGCGCACGAGCCCCTTGCGCGCTTCGTACAGGGCGCGCCCGACGCCGCGCCCGTGCGCGGCCGGATCGACGCCGATGTCGGCGCCGTACAGGGTGAAGCCGTCCGGGTTGTGGGTCGTGAAGGTGCCGCCGCCGGTGATCACGCTCCAGGACGCCCGGTCGTCGTAGTCGTCCCAGAGGATCACGAGCGAGCTCGCGGAGCCGATCAGCCGGCCATCGGGGCCTTCGGCCACGAGCTGGCCCGCCGCGAAGGTGCGGATGTGGCTCGCGAGCTGGGCCTCGGACCACGACGGCATGCCCGGGAAGGCGAGGCCCTGCAGGGCGACCACGGCCGGGATGTCGGCCGCGGTCATCGCGCGAACCGCGAGCGGGTAGGGTTGGCGCGGGCTCATCGGGCGAGCTCCGCGCTGGTTTCCCGCTTACGCCGCGCTCTCAGCTCGTCGAGGCCGTCGCGGTACAGCATCTCGCGCGGCCGCCGCGGTGAGCGGGGCGCCGCGGCCTCGCGCACGATCGTGCGGGCCCGGCCGGCCTCCACGAGCTGCGAGACGTACTCGCGCGAGACGCCGAGCTCCTCGGCCGCCTCGGCCTGGCTCATGACCGCCTCGTCGGGCACGACGTGGGTGTGGGCGCGGGCGATCGCGAGGCCGATCGGTGAGGCCCAGAAGTCGCGCGGCACGGTCGCGCGCGGGCTCAGGACGCCGCGGTAGAGGTTGTCGAGGATCAGCCCGGTGGCGCGCAGCACGGCCTCGCGGTCCACCGGCTGGTCGGCGGCCGCGGCGTGGATCAGCGCGAGGTGGTCGGGCAGCTCCGCGGCGATGCCCCGCAGCGCGTCGACGCGGGCCTCGATCAGGGCGACGACGTGCGGGGCGTCGAGCAGGGCGGGGTTGGTCATCCTGCCAGGGTAGCACTTGTCAATTTACAAGTAAAGCGTCAATTTACAAGTGCGGGGCGCGCTGGGTGGGAATAAGACCGCCAGCCTTCGGAGGTCCCCATGTCCCTCGCCCCGGTTCCCCCCGACGCCGACGTCCAGGCCCTCATGAGCGAGGCCGAGCAGGACGCGCTCGCGGGCGCGATCCACGCCCTCGACGTCGCCCTCGCGCGCGCCGACACGCGCCTCGGCGAGCTCGCCGCCGAGGCCGCCGAGCGGCGGGCGAAGCGCCAGGCGCGGCCGGGCACCGCCAAGCTCGCGGGCTCGCAGGGCCTCAAGCGGCAGGCCGGCACCGGCACGCTCAAGCTCGCCGCGGGCCAGCCCAAGCCCGCGCGCAGGCCCGCGCCGAAGGCCGGCCAGCTGGGCGACCCGCTCGCGCGTTACGACAAGGCCGAGCCGGCCGGCGTGGTCGAGCGGCTGATCGCGGCGGTGGAGGCGGCCGAGGCGCCAGCCGCGATGCCGGCCGAGCCCGCCGAAGGCTGAATTGTTAAAGACGATTAAATCCTCGCGAAATCCGCGTTGGATTCGGTCAGACGGCGTGTTCCCGGTGCATAAGACTTAGACGTGCATCAGCGGGCGCGCAGCGCGCCCGGCGAGGTTTCCGATGGTCCAGATCCGCCACACCAGCCCCGTCCTGCCGCCCGCCCCGGCGGCCCCGGCCCCGGCGCCCGCGCTCAGCCAGGCCGCGCAGGCTGGCGAGCCGCGTGTCGACCCGCGCGAGGCCTCGGCCCGGCTGCTGGGCTTGCGCGACAACGCCGTGAAGGCCCTCCAGAAGGGCGACGGCGCAGGCCTGGCCCAGGCGATCGTCGAGGGCCAGCGGCTCGCCGAGCAGGCCGCGGCCGCGACCTCGGACCCCAGGCTCAAGGCCGCCTTCCTCGACGCCCGCCGGGCCTTCGACGAGGTCGGCCGCCAGGCCGTGGCGGCCTCGCCGGCACCGCCACCGCCGCCGCCGGCCGCTGCGAAGCCGCCCGAGAAGCGCAACAAGGGCCTCTTCGGCTTCATCGGCGGCCTGCTCGACCAGGGCGGCGCGCTGCTCGAGAAGGGCGCGCGGTTCGTCACGGCGCCGCTCGGCTGGCTCGGCAAGGGCATCGACTTCATCAAAGAGCCGATCGGCAAGGCGCTCGGCGGCCTCAAGAGCGCGATCGACGCGAGCCTCGGCCAGATCCCGGTCCTCGGCCAGGCGGTGCGCTTCACCACCGGCCTCGCGGCCTCCGTCGTCGGCATCGTCGACGGCCTGGTCACCGCCGTCACCCACCCGGTCGACACGATCAAGGGCCTGGGCGGCATGCTCTGGACCATCTCGGGCCTGATCCCCGGCCCCAAGATGCTCTACGACGTGGCGGTGCACGGCAAGAGCCCGCTCGAAAGCTTGCAGGACTCGGCGAGTGGCACGCTCGAGGTCGGCAAGGCCATGTTCGCGGGCGCGATCGAGGACATCAAGGCCGGCAACTACGCGGGCGCGCTCGGCCGGGTCACGGGCGACGTGGGCTCGCTGTTCCTCGGCGGCGCGGGCGCCGCGCGCGCGGCGGCCTGGGCCGGCAAGTACGGCCGCGTGGGCGCGGTCGGCGCCAAGGCGATCACCCAGCTCGGCCGCGTCGTGACGGTCGACGCCAAGCTGATCGAGCTCGGCGCCTCGGGCGCGGGCAAATTGGCCGGCCGGCTCGCCAAGCTGCCCGCCGCCGAGCAGCTCGCCGCCAAGCTCGGCAAGGTGGAGAAGGCGGTGGCCGCGCCGGCCCACGCGCCGGCCGGCGCGCTCACCCACGCCGACGACCTGCTCGGGCCGGCCGCCCGGCCGCAATACGTCGCGCCGAAGTATCTCGAGAACGCCAAGGGCCGCACCTTCGAACAGCTCGCGCTGCCGCAGGTGGACGGCACTTACAAGACCTACAAGAACGTCACGCTGGAGTCCGTCGACGGCCACGTGCGCTTCAAGACGCCGGAGGGCATGCAGTACGTCTCCGAGACGAGCGTGGACCGGCTGCTTTACCACCCCGAGAACGTCAAGCTGATCGATGCGCTGCGCACGCCCGATCCCAAGGCGCTGACGGCGGTGCACGACGCGCAGTTCAAGACGCTCGAGATCCCGCGCGGCGACGGCAGCGTCACCCGCCTCACCGACGCCCGGATCCCGTTCGTCGACGACCGGTTCGTCTACGTCTACGACGGCGCGGGCCAGGGCTACCGCCTGCCGCACGACCGCCTGCAGCGCCTGATCGAGAACCCGAACAACGCCGCGCTCGCCGAAGCGCTCGAGGCGCGGAAGGCCTGGCAGCGCCCGCACGTCGAGATCCCCGACACCCACGTGAGCGGCGTCGCGCTGCAGCCGCGCACGGCGGGCTGGCATGGCCTGCGCCTGGACGGCGACGTCGTGATGCCGACCAAGGCGGGCGGCGCGCGCGGCGCGCTCGACGGCAGGATCAAGGGCGTCAGCTCCGACGGCAAGCTGGTGGTCTACAGCGAGATCGACGGCCCGAACCCGATCCGCGTCGCCAAGGAGCTCACGCCGGCCGAGGTCTTCCAGCACAACCCGCTCATGCTCAACGGCTACCCCTGGGGCACCTCGCGGAGCGGCTACAAGCTCGCCCTCGGCGATTTCGACGTGGCGACCCAGGCTTTCAAGACGATCACCCAGGGCCCGGACGGCAAGTGGATCTACACAGCCAGGACCGTGCCGCTCGATGACGTGATGCGCAACGCGCGGCCCTTCACGGACCTCCCCATGAGGAAAATCACCCCCGACGTGCGCGTGATCCCTTACGACGAGATCGGCATCAGCGTGGGCGAGGGCTCGGGCTTCAAGATCAGCTCGCGCCAGGACATGTACAACGTCCAGCGCTGGTACGACGGCCACATGAAGGCCAACGCCGCCGTCTTCGACACGCTCAAGACCAACCAGAGGTTCATCGACGGCGTGCGCAACTGGTCCGGCCTCGACGAGGCGGGCAAGGTCGAGCTGCTCAAGCAGGCCGTCGACGAGTTCGCGCGCCAGAACGGCTTCCCGGCGCCGGAGTTCAAGATCGTGGACGCGTTCCCCGATGGGCGCAGCGGCCAGTTCAACCCGGCCAGGCGCGGTCCCGGCACCTTCGATCGGCCGCCCGGCGCGATCGAGATCCGCCGCGATCTGTTGAACGGCAACCCGGCCGACCTGCTCGACACGGCGATCCACGAGGCCGCCCACGGCCGGCAGTGGCACGCGATCGAGCGGTTCAAGGCCGGCGTGCTCGACCCGGCCAGCGCCGACCACTTCTTCGCGAGCCAGTTCAAGGACTCCTGGGACCAGATCAGCTCGGCCGGCAAGGACCACTACCAGGGCTACCGCAACAACCTGATCGAGCAGGACGCCTGGTCCGCCGGCACGGACTTCGGCCGCCGCATCGCCGCCGACCCGCGCTTCATGCCGGTCAAGCCGGCAGGCGTGGCGCGGGTGGCGGACTGGGCCAAGCTGGCCGAGCCCGTGCGGGTGCCCGGCACGAACATGGCCGGCAAGCTCGAGCGCTTCGTCGACGGCCACGTGCAGATCCGCGACGCGGCCGGTGCGCGCAAGATGTTCAAGGTCGAGGCGCTGCTCGAGGCCAACCCGCAGCTCTTCGACCACCTCGACTTCGGCCACCTGCCTGACGGCGCGCCCGTGAAGCTGTCGTGGTACGACCCGAAGACCCAGCACTTCGGCATCTGGGCCTTCGACCAGACCAATGGCCAGTGGATCAAGGCGCCGCACAAGTTCTCGCTGGCGGACGTGCTCGCGAGCTCGGGCGCGTTCGACAAGCTCAGGTGGTAGAAAGGTCCGGGTCCTGAATGGAAGCCTTCTGGTACCTCTGGCGGGTGGAGCCTGAAAACGACTACGTGCCGGTCTCGATCGGCTGCATCCGCACCACCGAGACCGAGGTCACGGTGGTGGCCTGCGAGGACGCGGACTTCCTGCGCGAGCTCGCGATCATGCAGGACGCGCCGGCGCTCAAGTTCCGGCAGGACCGCACGCTCGAGGAGAACGGCGGGATCGTGATCGCGACCTACGACATCGTGGCCAAGAAGGGCGAGCCGGCCTGGCCCGAGGCGCTGATCCGCAACCTCGCGGCGGGGACCGGCGTGCGCATCACGCCGACCCCCAACCCGTACTGAGCTCCGCGGCCGCTACCGGGTGATCTCGGCGAAGCCAGAAAGCGCGATCACCCAGGCGTTCTTCGCGGCGTCGAAGGTGCCCTTCGCCGTGCTCGGGTACCAGGTCGCGCGGCCGAGCTCGGCCGGGCGGCCGATCGCGAGCGTGAAGTCCTGCTTCTGCAGCAGGAACGCGCGCGTGGCCATCGGCTCGATGAAGTTCAGCTTGCCGCCGTAGTAGCCGAGCACCATCGTGCGCGTGAAGGGCCCAGGGCTTGGCGCAAGCTCCGGCGCGGCGAGGTCCGGCGCGTGGTAGCCCATCTTCGCCTCGCACATGGGCGCGGCGGGCGGGATGATCATGTAGCCGGGCGGCAGGCGGTTCGCGGCCGGCATCGTCTTGTCGGTGCAGTCGATCGCGAGCTGGGTGGCCTCGTCGATGCCGTAGAAGTGCATGTCGAAGTGCGGGACCGTGTAGACGCCCGGCGGCGGGTGGCCGCCCGAGTTGAATTCGAGGTCGAGGTGGTCGATGAAGGTCCACTTCGCCGCGTCCGCGGGGAAGCGCAGCCGGACGGCCTCGTGCACGTCGCCGCTGGTGGGCGCGGCCTCGACCGCCGCGAGCGGCAGCTCGAAGCCGACCTCGGCGATCGGCAAGCCTGCGCCGGGGATCGTGTAGGTGCTCACGCTCGCGCCGAAGAGCGTCTTGGTCTCGCCGGCCACGCGGGCGCCGAGGCCGCCGGTCGGGCCGACGCTGACGGTGACGCTCGGCGTGGGGCCAGGCGAGGGGTTCACGCTCACCTGGCCGCTGGCGGTCGCCTGGCAGCCGGCGGCGACGAAGGCGAGCAGCATGACGGGGCGAAGCGGGACGGGTAGATGCATGGCGGATCCTCCTGGTCGGGACGCCAGGATAGATGAAGTTATATTAAACAGTCAACGGTCGGGCTTCGAGCAACCCCTGCGCCCGCAAGGCGGCGAGGTCCGCCCGCAAGCCCTCCCACTCGCGCTGCAGCCAGGGGTTCGGGCGGTCCGGGTCGCTGACCGCTTCGAGCAAGGGGAACGTGCTCGCGGGCCGCACGTAGGCCCAGCCGAGCCCATCCTGGTGCACCAGCGAGCCCGCCGTGGGGTGCCAGCGCCGCGGGCGGCAGCCGGCGGTGGCCCAACCTGTGAGGGCATCGAGCGCCTCGGCGATCGCCGCTTCCGGCAGCGGCTTGCCGCGCCGCAGCGCCCAGCGCACGACCAGCCGCGCGCCGCGCAGCACGTCGTACTCGTAGAAGCGCGGGAAGATCGGCAAAAGCCAGGCCGGGTCGATGGCTGCGCCGCCGCGGCTCAGCGAGCGGAACAGCCGCCGCTCGAGCAGGTAGGCCGCACCGGCGTCGAGCGCGGCTTCCTCGGCGGGCGAGAGCGGGCCGGGGGCCGCGAGCAGGGCCTCGAGCACGGGCAGCGTCGAGACCACCGAGCTGCGGCGCACCGGGCGGGTGTAGGCGCCCTCGTCGCAGTTCAGCCCGCCGTCTTCGAGCTGGTAGCGCACGTACCAGGCGCGCGCGCCCGGCAGCAGCAGGTCGACCGGCGCGCCCCAGGCCGCGAGCACGCGGTAGGCCGTGCCCAGCGCGCAGTGGCAGGCCACGTGGCGGTAGGTGTCGACGCCCGGCGGCACCTCGTGGGCGTGGACCGGGAAGTGCGGCAGGTAGTGGCCGCGCAGGGCCGTGGCGAAGGCCACGATCGCCTCGCGCGGGATGCGGCGCACCTCGCCCAGCTCCATGAGCAGCGTCAGCCACCACCAGGGCGAGTCCCACTTCGGCCAGTAGGGGTCGCGGGCGAGGCCCGTGATCGTCTCCGGCCCGCGCAGGCGCGTGATCAGCGCCTCGACCTCGGCCGCGACTTCAGGCGTGATCATGCGTCCTCCAAGACGATGCCCGCCTCGAAGAGGCGCTCCCAGGGGAAGTAGGTGCGGAAGCGCGCGGGGCGCGCCGGGAAGTGCTCGGCCCAGAGCGCGGCGAGGCGCGCGTCGAGCTGGATTTTCAGCGCCGCCAGGTCCTTGCCGGCCGCCTGCTCGCGCCTGAGCTCGGCGCGGATGATGCTCTGGTAGAGCCAGTCTTCGGCCAGGCGCTCGGTGATGAAGCGCGCCAGGGCCGGCTGGCTGGCGCCCGGCATGAGCGCCGCCGAGGCCGCCGCCACCAGCGTGCCGAAGGTGTTGCCGGCCGTGTTCCAGGCCGCGAAGCCCTTGAGCGCCCACGGATCGACGCGCTTCACGAGGTCGGGCAGGAGCCTGGGGTCCGCGCCGTTGGCGTAGGCCACGTCCGCGAAGGCCAGCGGGCGGCGCGGCGCGTCGTCGAGCGCCATCAGCACGGGCTCGAGGTTGCGCGTGGGCGAATCGGGCAGCGCGAGGCGGATGCCGAGCGCGAGGTCGCCCTGGCCCTCGGCCGGCGTGTTCACCACGATCTCGAGGTCGGCCTGCGCGGGGTCTGCGACCTCCCTGGCGCCGGCCGCGCGGATCTGGCCGCGCAGGGTCTGCCAGAGCGGCCGGTCCTCGTACATAGCCTGGACGCGCTTGCCGTCGAGCGGGTGCCAGGTGGCCGCGAAGGTGGGCGTGCGGCCCGCCAGGCGGTTGAGCGCGCGCGCCACCAGCACGCTCGCGACCTCGTCGGCGCCCGGGTAGATCAATACAATCGCCGCTGTGCCGCGGGCGCTTTCCCCGATCTGGGTGGTGTTGACCATCTGGGCGAGCTGCTGCTGCTCCTCGACGTTCAGGCCGAAAGTCGAGGTGTCGTCCTGGGTGAGCAGCAGCGCGTCGAAGAAGCCGGCGCCCGCCCACTTCACCATCGTCTGGTTGAGCGTGAAGTTGCGCTCGCGCGTGGCGAGGTAGTCTTCCAGGATCGCGGGCGGGATCTGCTTGCGGGCCTCCTGGGCGATTTCGCGGTCCTGCGGCTCGCTCTTGGCCTTGAAGCGGTGCTGGTGGAAGCTCCAGCGGAAGATCAGCTTGCCGTAGCGGTCCCAGTACTCCTTTTCCTCCTCGTTCACGTCGGAGTCGGAGAGCCGCATGGTCACGTTGAAGCCGTAGAGCGGCAGGGTCGGCCGGCGCTCCTTGAGCAGCCTGAGCGGCCCGAGCGCGTCCATGATCGCGGCCAGGTCGTCGGGCGAGCGCCGCGAGGGGATCAGCCCGCCGTAGCCCAGCGTGTCGAGCGCCACCACGACGGCGTCGGCCTCGGCGCCGACGTCGAGCAGCCAGGCGCCGAGGGCCGCCCGGTCGGCGATCCGCTTCAAGTTGCCGAGCAGCTCGCGCGGCGGCAGCAGCACGGTGGCGCCGGCGATCGCGCCGATGCGGGCGGGCAGGTCGTAGCTGACCGGGCGGTCGTCGAGCGGGACGACGGCGATCCGCTTTCGGCCGTTCCCGTCAGTCAGCGTGGGCATGCGGCGGCTTCCGGTCGGCCGGGGGCGCTAGAGCACCACCAGCACGGCGTAGCCTGTCGCCATCTTCTTGTCGCGCAGCGCCGTCTTGAGCAGCTCGCTGGCCTCGGGCGCGAGCACGAAGTCGGCCCGCAGCGTGCCGTGCGTGCGCAGCGCCTTCACGCGCAGCGGGTTGAGGCCCGACGCCGGATCCAGCTCCGCGCCGTCGCGCAGGAACTTGACGGCGCCGTGGCCGAGCTCGATCGCCTTGGCGTCCTTGTCGCGCACCTGGGGCAGCAGCGCGGGCTGCGCGCCGAGGCCCTTGGCGTCGACGATCAGCGCGGAGTAGCTCGAGCGCACGTTCACGGGCTCGCTGACGATCTCCTTACCTGGATAAGCGCTGGCGCTACCGTCCGGGCGCGGGGTGGGCGTGGGTGCGGCGCTGGCCGCGACCTCGGTGCCGCCGGGCGACGCGCTGGCCGCCGGCGAGGCGCCGGGCGAGCCCGCGGGCGTGGGC